>CAVTFR010000012.1:0-118694 GCA_963734025.1 uncultured Thermoleophilaceae bacterium | reverse complement strand
CGATGATGCGCGCGCGTCGGTATCCGGTGTGTTGCTCAGCTGCTCGAAGAGGAGTGGTGCGTGGCGGCAAGTCGCAGAGATCTGCTCGTGTCGAAGGGGTGGGTCCAGGCCGTTGCCCTGGTCGTGCTGTTCGGGTTCTTCGTGCTCGGCTTGCTGGCGTATCGCACCTACCAGGCCAAGCCCCCGATTCCCGAGCGCGTGGTGGACCCGGCGGGCGAGTTGGTCTACACCGAGCGCGATGTCGAGCGCGGCCAGGAGGTCTTTCTCAACAACGGCCTGATGGAGTACGGGTCGGTTTTCGGCCACGGCGCCTACCTCGGCCCCGACTACACCGCCGACTACCTTCGCAGAGCCTCGAACCACGTTGAGCGCAGCTACGGCGGCGAGCGTTCCGACACCGCCGGGCGGCGCACGATCGAGGACTTCCGCACCAACCGTTACGACGAGCGGACGGGGGTGCTGGAGCTGACCGAGCCCCAGGCCGAGGCGCACCGCCGGCTCGTGGCCCACTACTCGCGCTTCTTCTCCGAGCCCACCACCAAGCACGGGCTGCGGCCGGACGCGATCACCGATCGCGGGGACCTCGCCGCGCTGACGGCGTTCTTCGGCTGGACGGCATGGGCCGGTGCCGCCGAGCGGCCCGGTCACAACTACTCGTACACCAACAACTGGCCGCCGGAGCCGCGGGTGGACAACCAGCCGACGGCGAACGTGGTCGTGTGGTCGGTGCTGTCGCTGATTGCGCTGCTGGGCGGCATCGGGTTGTTGTTCGCCGCCTTTGGGCGCTGGAACATCCTCGGCTGGCACGGACGCGAGCAGGCCTCGCTGAGCTTCCGCACCCCGGGCGATGTGGCGCTCACGCCGGCGCAGCGGGCCTGCGCGTGGTTCTTCTTCGTGATGGCGGCTCTCTTCGTGATCCAGACGCTCGTCGGCGCCGCCTCGCAGCACTATCGCGCCGAGCTGGCCAGTTTCTTCGGGATCAACCTGGCCGAGCTTCTGCCCTTCAACCTGATGCGCACCTGGCACGTGCAGCTCGCGATCTTCTGGGTCGCCACCTCGTTCGTCGCGGCCGGCATCTTCCTCGCGCCGATGATCGCCCGCCGCGAGCCGCGCGGCCAGGGCAAGCTCGCCTTCATGCTGCTCGGAGCGCTCGCAGTGGTGGTCTTCGGAACTCTGATCGGCTCCTTCCTGGGCATTCACGGCGCGCTCGGCGACGCGGCGACGAACTGGTTCGGGCTGCAGGGCTTCGAGTACCTCGACCTCGCGCGCGTCTGGCAAGTGCTGCTTTCGATCGGGCTGTTCGTCTGGGTGTTCATGCTCTGGCGCGTGTTGCGCACGCGCCTGCGCAGCGAGCACGCGGGCAACATGCCCTGGCTGTTCTTCATGGCCGCGCTCGCCATCCCCGCCTTCTACGCCGTCGGCCTGATCGCGCAGACAGGCCAGCATTTCACGGTCAACGAGTTCTGGCGCTTCTGGGTCGTGCACCTCTGGGTGGAGGACTTCCTCGAGTTGTTCACGACCGTGATGGTCGCCTACATGTTCGTGCTGCTCGGGGTGGTGCGCGAAAAGGTTGCGCTGACGGTGATCCTGCTCGACATAGGCCTCTACTCGGCGGGCGGGGTGATCGGCACAATGCACCACGTCTACTTCTCCGGTGAGCCGGCCGAGCACATGGCGCTGGGTGCCTTCTTCAGCGCCGCCGAGGTGATCCCGCTGACGTTTCTGACCGTCGAGGCGTGGTCGTTCCTTCAGCTCGGCGCCGCTCAGCAGTCGCGGTCCCGCACACCCTTCCCGCACCGCTGGGCGGTGATGTTCCTGGTCGCTGTGGGCTTCTGGAACTTCCTTGGCGCGGGCATCTTCGGCTTCCTGGTCAACCTGCCGGTGGTCTCCTACTACGAGATCGGCACCGCGCTCACCGCCAACCACGCCCACGCGGCAATGATGGGCGTCTACGGCATGCTGGCGATCGGGCTGGCGCTGTTCTGCCTGCGCTACCTGATCCCGGCCGAGCGCTGGCCCGAGAAGTGGGCTCGCATCGCGTTCTGGTCGACCAACATCGGGCTCGCCTGGATGTGCTTCGCAACGCTGCTCCCGCTCGGGATCGCCCAGCTCTACAAGTCGGTCAACGACGGCTACTGGGAAGCGCGCGACCTGAACTTCCTCACCGAAGACACGAACACCCTGATCGAATGGTTGCGCCTGCCCGGCGACATTGTGTTTGTTGTGGGTGGCGCCCTCCCGGTGCTCTACATCGCGTTCATCGGCATCCGCCACACGGTCAAGCGGGTCACGCTCGAGGAACCGGAGGGCATCCTGTTCACCGAGATCGACGATCGCGGCGGTGTGAGCGGAGTCAGCTCCGACGAGGCCGCCGCGGCGAGGGTGACATGAGCGCCGAGACGCTGCTCGCGGCGGGTTACTCGCTCGCTCTGCTTCTGTCCGCCGGTGTGCTCGAGTGGCTGTCGGCGCACACCCACCGGCGGTCGCTGCGCTACCGCACCGCCGGGTTCGACTACCAACCGGACCATGACGTCTGGGTCTGCCCCGAGGGCGAGGATCTCTGGCCACACGAGCTCGACCATGAGCGGCGGCTGGTGCGCTACCGCGCGCGGGCGCACGTGTGCAACCGCTGCCCCCTCAAGGAGGGCTGCACGGACTCCGACGAGGGCCGCGAGATAGTCCGCCCGCTCGACCCCTGGCCCCATTCCGAAGCCGGACGCTTCCACCGCGTGATCGCCATAATGCTCGTTGCTTTGGCTGGCTTTGTCGCCGCCGTGGCGCTCGCCCGCAACCACGACCCCGCCGAGGCCGGGCTGCTCGTGGGCCTCCTGGCGACGTGCGCGCTAGTAACCCGGCTGCTCCTGCGCGACCTTCGCTCCCACCCGGCCAACTTCCCGGAGCCCGCCCCGTAACAGGGCTGCGCATCAGGAGACCCTGATGCTCATCGTTCAGCGTTGCGGGGCTGGCCCGTGCCACGATGCGCTCAGCCTGCGGATATTGCGCGGGTACGAGCGAGGAATTCTTTTTCCGCCCGGACGGCTGCTGCCGCACCTCGGCTCGGCTCTCGAAGACGCCGAGCCCGACGAACTGCTCGCCGAGCGTTGAGTCATTGCGGCGTCGAAGTCGCCTACCCGGTAGACCACAACGCGTGCTTCCGTCCAGATCGTCGGCGAGGAGCGGCGGCTCGTCGAGTAGCGGGCGTACCAGCCTCGCGATTGCCGCAAGGGGACCGGTGACCAGGTCGGAGTTGTCGTCGCGGTGGATCTCGGCGCCGAGCGAAGCAGCTTCCCTGGTTGACCGTCCTCGAGGTAGCCGCGTTTCATCTCAGACCACGATCGCCACCACGATCGCCAGGTAGACAGTGATGGAGAGCAGATCTTGGAAAACTGTGGCCAGCGGCCCGGAGCCGAAGGCTGGGTCTTTACCGAGGCGCTGGAACGCGGCGGGCAGTGCCGTCGCCACGAGGGTCGCGATCGAACAGCTCGCGAACATCGCCAGCGCGACCGCCACGGCGACCTCTGGGTCACCCCAGCCGACCAGCGCGAACGCAAGGAAGGCTCCGCCGATCACGATGCCCATGACGAGGCCGGTGAGCAATTCGCGGCGTAGCACCGAGCGGACGGTGACCCCTGCCGCGAGCGCCCGGATCAGCACCGTCTCGGTTTGGGTGCCGACCGCGTCAGCCATATAGACCACGGCGGGGATGAAGAAGGCGAGCAGGACGTTGGACTCGAGCTGCTGCTCGAAGCCTCCGACGATCGCGGTCGCGGCCATCGCCCCGAGCAGCCCGACAAGCAGCCAGGGGAGCCGGTGCCAGAGGCGTTGCGCGACAGGTTCCTCGGCGGCGCCGCGCGCGCGTGCAGTCCCGACCAGATAGCCGCCCAGGCGCGCAAGGTCCTCTTCGTGCTCGTCGAGCAGCACCCGCAGCATCCGGTACGGCGGGATCAGCCCGAGGAACCGGCCATCGTCGTCGACCACAGCCAGGCTGCATTCGTGACGCTCCACCATTCGCCGGGCGGCGCGCTCCTGGTCGGTGTCGGGCGCGACCTTCGGCGGGTCGGGGTCCATGACGTCCTCGACGCCGGCGTTCGAGTCGGCGGCCAGAAGGCGCTCGATCGAGACCAGCCCGACGAGCCTCCCCGACGCGAGAACGACGACATCCTCGGCGCACCGAAACTCGCGCCCAACAAGCTCCCCTCTCACCTCGCCGACGCGCTGGTCCCGCCGAGCCACAGGGACGCTCTCGGTCGCGTGCTCCGCCGCGACGCCCAGCAATCCGTCAGACTTGGACAGCTCTGGCGATGTCTCCAAGGCAGCCACCATTCTCTACGTGGAGCGCCCCAGGGTGGCGCGGTTACGCGGTTATATACATACGGTGTGCTCATGCAGGTTCGGGGCACCGGCTAGGTGCGCCAGGTCGGCCCAGGAGGCCGTGACGAAGCGCTGAAGTGCGCGCCTACATGCCCTCGTCTGCGCGAGCCGGCGCGCGTTGTGACGGTCTCCTCGATCGGCCAGGCGCCGCTCGACTTCGACGACCTCGAGTTCCGGCGCGGCTACGACGGCTACACCGCCTATGCGCGCTCCAAGCTCGCACAGGTGATATCCAGCTTCGGGCTGGCCGAGCGGCTGGGCGAGCGGGACGTGACGGCTAACGCCCTGCATCCCGCCACGCTCATGGACACGAGGATGGTCAGGGAGCACCTCGGAGGGGCTCGCAGCTCGGTCGAGGAGGGGGCGGAAGCGACGCTGCGCCTGATCGCCGACCCCGAGCTCGACGGCGTGAGCGGGCGCTACTTCGACGGCCTGCGCGAGGCACGCGCCAACCGGCAGGCCTACGAGCCCGACGTGCGCCGCCGGCTCTGGCAGCTGAGCGAGGAACTGACCGGCGTGCGAGTGCCTTTGTGACGCGCCGGCTCGTGGACGGCATGGGCGGCCACGTTGCCGGTGCCAGCATTCGTCCGATGCTGCGAGTGCATGTGCTGATGTTGGCCGTCTCCGTCTTGGCGGCCTGCGGGGGTGGCGAGTCGCGCGATAGCCCGGCCCCTAGCGGCACGCGCACGATTGCGACCGGCTTGCGGGTTCCCTGGGGAATCGCCTTTCTGCCGAGCGGCGACGCGCTGGTGAGCGAGCGGACCACCGGGCGCATCCTGCGCATCTCGCGCGACGGGTCACGCAAGCGGACGGTGATGCGCGTACCGGGAGTCGACACCGACAGCGGCGAGGGCGGCCTGCTCGGCCTGGCGCTGTCGCCGCGCTACCCCCACGACCGGCTGGTCTACGCCTACTTCACGAGCGCCACCGACAACCGCATCGTCCGCTTCAGACTCGGTGGCCGGCCGCGCCCCGTCCTGACCGGGATCCGGCGGGGCTTCATCCACGACGGCGGCCGGATTGCCTTCGGCCCGGACGGCAAGCTGTACGCGGGCGTGGGCGAGGGCGGCGACGCCGAGCTCGCGCAGGAGCCGCGCTCTCTCAACGGGAAGATCCTGCGGATGAACGCCGACGGCAGCGTCCCGCGCGACAACCCGTTTGCCGGCTCGCATGTGTGGACGCTCGGGCACCGCAACGTGGAGGGGCTCGCGTGGGACTCGAGCGGGCGCCTGTGGGCGAGCGAGTTCGGCGCGAACGAGTTCGACGAGGTGAACCTGATTCGCAAGGGGCGCAACTACGGTTGGCCCGAGGTCGAGGGGCGCGGCTCCACGGACGGCGGGCGCTTCACGAACCCGAATGTCACCTGGTCGACCTCGGAGGCGTCGCCGAGCGGCGTGGCGGTCAAGCGCGGCACGCTCTACATCGGGGCGCTCCAGGGCGAGGCGGTGCTGCGCGTTCGTATCAGCGGACGCAGTGCGCGGAAGCTCAGCCCACTGCTGCAAGACGCCTACGGGCGCATTCGCACCGTCGCACGGGCCCCCGACGGCTCGCTGTGGGTGACCACCTCGAACCGCGACGGACGGGGCAGCCCGCAAAGCGGCGACGACCGCATCCTGCGGCTGCCGTGATCCCTGCCAGGTGGCCGATCTCAGCATTCGGCGCGTAGCCAGGGTCGAGGATCCCTCGCTAGTCCGGTCTGTGGCCGCTCGAGCGGCGCACCAGCGCGCGGGCACGAGGGGTCTGGCGGAGAGAAAGACTCTCCCGCGCGAGCGAGAGCGCTCGCTCGGGATCGCCCCCGATCGTGAGCCAGAATTCGGCGGCGTGACCGGCGAACGCGTCTCGGTGACGCGCGAGCAATTCGTCATACCGGGCTTCCGCCTTGGCACGCCAGGTTTGCGCCTCCTCGGTTTCGCCGTCGTCGCCCAAGATGCGGGCGAGCTGCATCGCGTAAGCGGGATCGTCGGATGCGAGCGCCAGCGGCCGAAGGCGGGCGATGGCAGCTGCGGTTTCACCCAGGGCCGCGTCGAGTTCGGCCAGGTGGCCCTGCGCGGGGACGTAGGCCGGAAGCCGGCGAACCGCCGCAGCGCACCAGGCGCGTGCAAGGTTGAGATCGTCGTGCTGCATCCACAGCTTGCCGCGTTGGAACTCCAGCATCGCCAGCGGGAACGGCGAGATGTCGCGGTAGCAACGAGTCGCCGCCGTAAACCAGCGCTCCGCCTGGTCCAGCTCCCCGCGCTCGCCGTAGACCCCTGCCAGAGCTGCGAGACCGCTGAAGTCGGCATGACCGTCAACGGCCGGTCGACGGATCGCGAGCGTCTCGTCGTAGCGGCCGAGCGCCTGATAGATCGCGGCGCGCTCCGCATCGAGGTCAACGCGATCGCCGCCCAGGGCGGCGGCAGTGTCGAGGTCCGTCAGCGCCGACGCGAACCGGTGGAACGCGCCCCTCATCCTTGCGCGCGCCAGGAAGGACCGCGCGTCGCTCGGTACCTGGTCGACGAGCTCGTCCGCGATCGCCGCGGCCCGCTCGGAGTCGGCAATGCTGCCCAGCACGTGTCCCCGCAACGCGAGTAGCTCGACCAGCTCGGCGCGCTCGGCGACCGTCAGCCGTCCCGCCGTCGCTTGTGAGAGTTGACCGTCGATCCGCACCTCGAGGTTCCCCACGGCGATGACCCCGGCCGTCGTCACGGGGCCGCTGTCCGTTATCAACGGCTCGCCAGACCGGCTGCCTGGAGAAAGCCGAGTTGGTCGGCGACCTTGGAGGGGGCCAGGATCCTGCCCGCGACGGCCGGGTCGGGATTCGGCGCTGCCAGGTAGGGGAAGCTGTCCGACGCGCGCACGGTCGCCTGGTCGACACCGTCGCTGATGCGCGGGCCGTTCCCGCCCGTGATGACGAACGTGAGATTCGCGTCGCCCGCGTCGTCGTTGAGCGAGCGGCCGCCGCAGGTCGTGTGCGCCCGCCCTTGCAGGAGCGCCTGCTCGATCTCGAGGTAGCTGTCTTCGGCGTACGGCTTCGAGACGTCCACGACCTGGTAGTCGCCCAGGTACAGCTCGGTCAGCGGGTGCGTCCCATCCGGCTGCAGGGGCCAGTCGATCTTTCCGTCGATGCCGTCCATGACGGCCAGGTTGGAGTTCAGCCGGGCGCGGTAGGCGCCGAGGTAGTTCGGCGCCAGCTCGAAGGGGTCTTCCTGGTTCCAGAGCTCACGGACGTCGAGGTCGCGGTTGACCGTGTCGTCTCCGAGCTCGCCGAGCATCTGGCCCTTCACAAAGGCACGCCCGAACCGCTCGAGGCGCACCGGGAATTTGCCGACCGTGACCGTTTCCGCGGCGACGGCGAACAACGTCCCCGGCGCGCCCGTAAGCATCGGGGCGACGTCGAGCTCGACGACGATGCCCAGGATGTCCCATCCATCGGCCCCATTTGCGGCGTTCTCCTGGAAGGCGAGCCGCCGGGTCGCAAGCGTTTCGACGTACGCGGTGGAGTCGTTGAAGAGGGGGTCCATCCGCAGCCCGGCGAAGACGCGCGCGCCGGGTGCCTCGGCGCCCTGCTCGTCGTTCACCCGGAACGAGACCGTCGAACCGTTCGGGAGCGTGCACATGCCCTCCTGCACAGAGTTCTCCGAGCTGTCGATCGTCACGGGCGCGGCGAACGTGCAGGTGATCTCGTACTCATCCGTGCCGACCTCGAAGCTCGAGCCGGGGCCGCCCGCCGGGATCGTCACGGGTCGGACTCGGAACCGGTAGCCGGCGGCGTCCGAGAACAGCGCTCCCGGCTGAGCATTGGGGAAGACAGTCATGACGAGCACCAACCGGTCCGGCCGGGACGGGCTGGGGAAGGCGTAGCCGTCGCCGATGTCGATGGCCGGCTCGGCCACTCCGCGGGGGCTGTTGTTGTGGTCGCTCATGTGGGCCCTCCTTCAGGACTCTGGTGCGCTTTCATGCAGTGCGACCAGATTCCCTTGCCCGACCGGTGATCGCGTCCGTGAAGTCCCCGGTGAGATGCCACAGTCGCCTGCCATCCCGATCTCGTGTTCCATGAGCTCATGACCGAGCGCTACGCCGCGGCACGCAAGCATCTACGCGACGCAGACCCGGTGCTTGCGGAGCTCATCGACAAGGACCCGAACTTCGACCCGCGCGCCTGGATGTCACAGCTCCCGAAGATGGACGCCTACGGAGCGCTGGTGTTCCAGATCGTCGGGCAGCAGCTATCGGTGCGCGCAACGCGAGCGATCCTCGGCCGTCTGGAGGCTCTTTTCGGCGGGCGCATGCCTGAGCCACAGGAGGTCCTCGACGCCGACCCAGAGGCGCTCCGGCGCGCAGGGCTGTCCAGGCGCAAGGTCGAGACGTTACGGGCACTCGCTGGGCGATTTGCCACCGGTGAACTCAGCGACCAGACCTTCCTGCAGAGCTCCGATGAGGAGATCGAGGCGGCGCTCACCTCGATCCCCGGCATCGGTCCTTGGACGGTGCACGGCTTTCTGATCATCGCCCTCGACCGTCCCGATGTTGTCCTGGCGGGTGACCTCGCACTCCGCCGGGCGATTCGAAACGTCTACGGCCTCGACCAGATGCCGACCGAGCCGGAGGTGCTGCAGATCGCCGAGCGCTGGCGCCCATATCGCAGCCTTGCAGTCAGCTACCTCTTCGCATCGGAGTTCGAGACCTAACCGTCCCGCTCTCGCGCAGCCCGCGGCCGACGCTCTCCTCGGCTGTCATAGCGAACTCCTCTCTCGAGTCGGTCGAGCACCTGGTTCGGTTGCTTCGATACCGCCGCCAGTGTCTGGTCCGTCTAGAACGGATATGGAGCAAGGCTCCAGGCAGCCGTCGCGTACCAGACTCCAAAAGCAAGGCTTGCACCGCCCAAGGCGGGCGCAACTGCGCTCAACGAGGCGCCGGCCGGACGTGCGGCGACCACCGAGCCCAACCCGCTCGAGACGGCGCTCATCGAAACGGCGGTGAAGGTGGCGAGGAGCACGAGCGAGATCACCGCGATGCCCGTCGAGGGAGCCGACGTGAGGACGAGCACGCCCACGCCCGCGCTTCCGCCCACGCCGTGTACTAGGCCGATCGCGAAGGCACCCCGGCGCGAGCGCGCAGCGTGCGCGTGCGGGTGCGTATGGAAGCGGAGCTCACCGCGTCGCCAGCGGGCCAGGAGGCGGAGACCGAGGTAGACGATGACGAACGCAATCGCCGTCTCCGCCGCCTGCTGAACTCGCTGCGGAAGAACGCTGTCGAGGAGGAGGATGGGAAGTCCGAAGGCAAACAGCGTCGCCGCATGGCCAAGGCCCCAGGCAAGACCGAGCTCCCCGGCACGACGGGCGGCGCGCTCCCCTCCGCCCGCGACGAGCGTCGTCACGGCGACGAGGTGATCCGGGTCGGTCGCATGACGTAGCCCGAGAAGAACCGCGACAGCGAGAGCGATCCAGATCGAAGCGCCGCCGGAGGATTCGGCGATTGTCTCGTCGAGGCCGAACATCGGATCATCGCTAGTTGCGGATCAGGTTGTAGACCGGGAAGAACGCCACCTCCGGTGGTGGGTCCCCGACTCTTTGGGTGGCGGGGATGAGCCGCTCGCGAGCGAATGTCTCGAACTGCTCCTGTGATTCAACGACGTTCACCACCCGCCAGCCGTTCTCGGTCGGGCCGGCGACGTGCAGCAGCCAGCCCTCGGGGAGCTTGCCCTCCGGAAAGACCTCGGCGATGACCTGCTCGTAGAGCGGCGGGGTTCCGCCGGCGATATCGATTGTGACTGCGACGGCCATTTCTGCCTCCTAGTTCTTCATGGCGGCGTAGCCACCGCCCCACCAGTTCGTGACCAGCGCCGCGTAGTCGTCCGCGCTGTCCTCCCACGTGAAGTGCCCTGCGTCGAGAACGTCGAGCTTGCTGTTGGGCAGCCGCTCGTGAAGAAATTCGGCGTTGACCGGCGGCACCGCCGTGTCTCGCCCGCCGGCGATGATCTGCACCGGCGTCTGGATCTCCGGCAGCAGATCGCGGAGGACGGGAAGCTCCGTCGGGTAGGTGCGCACGTAGCGCATCGACTCGACGAAGCGGTCGCCCTCGTAGGACGAGAGGTAGTCCTCGCGGACATGGTCGGGAAGCGCGTAGCGCTCGATGCCGGTCAGCGCGCCGGCGACGAGCTGCCGCGGGTCAGCGTCGCGGTCCTCGAGGTCGGGCGAAACCACCGAGCCGCCACTGCCGACAACGAGGCTCCGCAGGCGGTCCGGATATATGGCCGCGGCGAAGAGCGAGGCGGCACTGCCAACGTCAGGACCGACGACGTGCGGCTTCTCGAGCCCGAACGCGTCGGCGACGAGAATCACGAACTCGCCCATCGCCCGCGGCGACAGCAGCGCGTCGCTACGCTGGGAATGGCCGAACCCGGGCAGGTCGATCGCCACCAGGTGCGTGTGCTCGGCGAGGCGGAGCCACGTCGGCTCGAAGGCGTACAGGCTTTCCGGCCACGGGCTCAGCAGGAGCGCGTGATCGTCGCGGTCCTCGCTCTCGGCCGAACGGATCGACAGCCCGTCGATGATCCGGTACTGCGGCTTGATGGCACCGTTCAACCATGTGTTCACGCTTGAGAACGTGACGGCTCCGCGGCGCGGTCTCGTCTGGGAGTTCCCCAGTCCCACTCCCCAGTCAGCGCACGTCAGCGTGAGGCGCCCGCGGCGGCTAGGCCGAGCGCCAGGACGTCCTCGACGACGGCGACGGCCGGGTCCGGCGCATGCTGGGCGAGTCGCGCCCGCACGTCGTGGCCGACCTTGGCCGAGACCGCGGCGCTGGAGGCTCCGATGGCGGCAGCCGCAAGCCACGGTGCTTTTCGGGTCTGCGCGAAAAGGCCGGCGGCCAGAGCCCCCAGGGCCAGTCGGCCGGCGATCCCGGGCGGCTCGAGCCTGCTGGGCGTAGTCGGCAGCTTGTCGGCAACGAGCTCGCCGGCCGCCGCCGCCACCAAGAGTCGTCTGGTCCACGGCTGCCGGAATATCGGGGGGAGCGAGGGGTCCGAGCGCGCCACCACGGTCGCCACGCCCAGCTGACTGCGGGCGCCGGACGCGGCTCCGAGAAACACGCTGCCGACGACCGCATCTCGTCGCGACATCGGGCGCTGCCGGCGGTGTAGCCTGGAGATGCTTCGGTCGGTGGTGACGGTTCATGGCGGTTCCTCAAGAGCGTGACGGCGGCCTTGGGAGGGGCCTCGCGGGTCCAGCTCAGGCCCCCTGACCGGCATTGCCGTCGATTTGCGGCGCCAGGCTGGGATCGCGGTCGAGAGCGCGGTGGAGTTGGTTGCGTGAGCTGATGTCGAGCTTCGCGAAGACCTTGGTGAGGTGGTACTCGACGGTGCGGCGGCTGATGAACAGCCTGGCGCCAATCTCCGGGTTGGAGAGTCCGTCGCGCGCGAGCCGTGCGATCTGGGCCTCCCGAGGGGTGAGGTCGTCGCGGGTCTCAACGGCGCGCTTGCGGGCCGTCGCGCCGGTGGCCGCCAGTTCGCGCCTGGCCCGCTCGGCGAACGCCTCGACGCCCATCGTGTCCAGCATCTCGTGGGCGGTGCGCAGCTGCTCGCGCGCGTCAGTACGGCGGCGCTCGCGGCGCAGCCACTCGCCGTAGAGCAGATGCGCACGGGCCAGCTCCACCCGCACGCGCGTACGGCCGAGCCGGTCGATCGACTCGCGGTAGAGACCGTCTGCGACCTCGCCGTCGCTCAGCAAGGCGCGGACGCGGGCCTCGATACCCAGCGCCCAGTCGTTGGGCGTCACGCGCGTGCGTTCGGAAAGCCACTTGAGCGTGGCCTTTACAAGCGCTTCGTCGCCAGTCCTCGACGCCGCCTCGGCCAGCTCGGGGACCAACCAGACCGCGAACGCCAGCTGATCGTGCTCGAACGCTCGCCAAGCGGCGTCACGCGCGGCGTCGTGGCGACCGAGGCCGTTGGAGAGCACCGCGCTCGCGTAGGTCGCGGAGACTGCGCCCAGACCGCCTGCGGCCGCCTCCTGCAAGATGGCCTCAATTAGCTCAGAGGCCTCTGCTTCCTGGCCGCGCCAGGCCGCGAGGATCATCTCTGTGTACGCAATCGGCGGGTTCCCGGTCGCCTCAGCGATCAGACGCTCCTCCTCGAGCAGCTGCGCCGCCGTGGTCGACTCGCCGCTGAGAAAGCGGATCCAGGCGAGCGAGTTGAGTGCGAACTGCAATTGCACGAGCGCGCCCATGTCGCGGGCGACCTGTGCGTGGCGAGCGGCCAGGGCGTGCCAGGACTCAATGTCCCAGAGCTCGGTGGCGATCATGACGCCGGCTCTTCCGCGAGCGAGCCAGAGCCAGCGGGCGGGGTCGTCGGGGCCGACCGTCGGAGCGAGAACAAGATCGAGTGCTCGTCTAAGCGTCGGCGCGGCGGCTGCGTATCCCTCCGTCAAGCGCAGCGCGAACGCATCGAGCAGGACATCGACCGAACGCGGCGGTTCGGGGCCGGGGGGCGCGGCGCGCGCTGCCTCGGCCGCCTCGAGGGGGCCGTCGGGGCTGTCGAGGCCGCTGGTCCATATCGCAGTCTCGAGCGCTTCGAGGTGCGTCTCGCGCGCCAGGTCGGCGTCGAGCGGCTCGAGGCGTGTGGCCGCGCTGAGGAGGAGCTGAGCAGCGTCCCTGCCGCGTCGCTGTTCAAACGCGATCTGGCCGCGCAGGTGCTCCACCTCGGCGTTCCGCAGGGCGTCAGGTGGGCCGGCCTCGACCGCAACCAGCAGCCCGAGTGCCGCGTCGAGCGCACCGGCGTCGCGCTTCGCCCTGGCAGCCGCGAGCAGGCGCTCCGCACGGCGACCCTGCTCGGGCGTCAGCCTCGCCGCGCGCTCGAGAAAGGCGGCCGCGGCGGCGGAGCCCCCGCGCGCCTGCACTCGGCCAGCGGAACGCTCGAGCTCCTCGGCTACGTCCTCGTCGAGACCGGGCGTGGCCTGGGCGCGATGCCAGGCGCGGCGGTCGGGATCAACCTCTCCATCGGTGACCTCCGCAAGGGCGCCGTGCATCTCCTGTCTCTCCTGAGGCGACGCCGACCGGTAGGCCGCCGAACGCACAAGCGGATGCCGGAACAGCACGCGGGTGCCGAAGCCGAGGAGGTCGGCCTCGGCTGCGGGCATCGCGGCTTGAGCCGGGATTCCGAGCCGGTCGGCTGCTCGCCACACCAGCACGGGGTCGCCGACCGGATCGGCCGCCGCGAGCAGGAGTAGGCGCCGGGTATCGGCCGGAAGACCGTCGAGTCGTCGCCGGAAGCTCTCCTCGATGCTTCTCGAGAGGGGTGCCCCTTGGGGGAATCCGAACCCGCCCGCCAGCTCCGCCGGCGAAAACCCGCGCAGCAGCTCCAACAGCGCAAGCGGGTTGCCGCGCGTCTCGCTGACGACCTGGTCGCGAATCCGCTCGTCCAGGGGCCCTGGAAGGACCGAGTCCAGCAGCGCGCGCGCGTCTCCCTCGCGCAGGCCCTCGACCACGAGCTCCGGCAACCCCGCCAAATCATCGCTCGGGGCACGCACCGCGAAGACCAGGCCGACCGACTCCGCCTCGAGGCGCCGCGCAACGAACGCGAGGAGCTCGGCCGAGGCGCGATCGAGCCACTGCTCGTCGTCGATTACGCAGATCAGCGGCTCCTGCTCGGCCAGATCGGAGAGCAGGCTCAGCACTGCCAGGCCGACGAGGAAGCGATCCGGCGCCGACCCCGGACTGACACCCAACGCCGTCCGAAGTGCCTCACGCTGCGGGACGGGGACACCCTCAAGGCGATCCAGCACCGGTGCGCACAACTGATGCAAGCCGGCAAATGCGTATTCCATCTCCGACTGGACGCCGGCGGCACGCTCCACGCGGCAGCCCGACGCGCGCTCGACTAAGTGCTCCAACAGCGCGGTCTTGCCCACCCCGGGCTCGCCACGGACGACCAGCGTCCGGCTCTCACCCGCGCGCACAGCTTCGATGAGCCGGTCGAGCACGTCGCATTCCCGGCGCCGGCCCTTCAGCGCTGCAGCGCGTCCTCCGATTCGCGACCCTGTGGCCATCGGCCCGCGCCGACGTTACACCTCGTGCGGACTGGGGCATCCGGCCGGTGCACTCACCGATGCGAGCGTGCTCCGCCGGTCTCATCCTCGGCGCATGACCACGACTCACGCATCTGACCGCTTCACCAGTCTGCCTGACGACGAGACGCTCGCGGCGACCGTTGTTGCGCTCGAGGAACATGGATTCAGCGTCGAGGTCGTCGACGATCTCGACGCCGCGCGCGAAACGGTCCTTGCGCGCATCCCGGAGGGATCGTCGGTGATGACGAACACCTCGGTGACGCTCGAGGAGACTGGCATCGCGGGCGCGATCAACGACGGCGGGCCGTACGACTCGGTGCGAAACAGGATGCTGGCGCTCGACTACGCGAGCCAGGCTCGGGAGATGAAGGCGATCGCCGGTCAGGCCGACTACGCGCTCGGCAGCGTGCACGCGGTGACCCGCGAGGGAGCTGTCCTGATCGCGTCGGCGTCCGGCAGCCAGCTCGCCGCCTACGCCTGGGGCGCCGCCAACGTCGTCCTCGTCGTCGGAGCGCAGAAGCTCGTCCCTTCCCCGGAAGCGGGACGCGAGCGGATCTTCGAGCACAGCCTGAAGCTGGAGGACGCCCGCGCCTACGCCGCCTACGGGCAGAACAGCGCCGTCGGAAAGATCCTCGAGATCCACCAGGAGATGCCCGGCCGCATCCACGTCGTCCTGATCCGACAGTCGGTCGGGTTCTGAGGGCTGGGTGATCAACACTTCGGGTCGCATCGGGGGGCCTCCACGATGCGAGCCCGGTCCTCGTCGAGCACTACGGAACCGAAGGTCACAGGTTCGAATCCTGTCGGGCGCGCTCACGAAGTTCCTGTTCCGCGTACCTGGGTGGACGAGCAGTCACGGGCCGGCCGCATCCCGACGGTGACCTTGGGCCGCTACTGCCGCTACCGCCTCGAGGCGATCGAAGCGGCTCAGGTACCTGATCGCGCGCGGTCTCGTAGCGTGTGGCTGGTATGCGCTCAGGACTGTTCTTGCCGCCATTCGATGAGCTGGCCGATCCGGCGGTTGTCGCGCGCCTGTCGGCGGAGGCGGAGGAGGCGGGCTGGCACGGCGTCTTCGTCTGGGACAACCTGCGCTTTCAGGAGCCCGTGGTCGACGTGGCCGACCCATGGATCACGCTGGCAGCGGTGGCCACGGCCACAGTGCGAATCCGGCTCGGCCCGCTGGTGACCCCACTCGCACGGCGTAGGCCTGTCAAGGTCGCGCGGGAAACGGCGACGCTCGACCGGCTCAGCGGCGGCCGGCTGACGCTCGGCGTCGGCCTGGGGAGCGACCACTTCGCGAGCGAGTACTCGATCACGGGCGAGGAGCTCGACGACCGCCGACGCGCGAGCATGCTCGACGAGTCGCTCGAGATCCTGGCGGCGGCCTGGTCGGGCGAACCGGTGCGCCACCGCGGCGAGCACTACACGGTCGATGGCATGCGTTTCCTGCCCCGGCCGGTCCAGCGGCCCGGCGTACCCGTGTGGGTCGCGGGCTACTACGGCAAGCGCAGGCCGGCGCGCCGGGCGGCGCGCCACCAGGGTTTCTTCCCGCTCGGGCTGGACCACCCGGAACAGCTCGCCGAGGTCGTCGCCGAGCTCGCGGCGCTGCGCCGGGAGGCCGGCAGGGACCCCGCGGAGCGCTACGACGTCGTCGTCGCGCTCCCGCCCGGCAGCGATCCGGCGCCCTACGCCGCCGCCGGCGCCACCTGGTGGCTCGTCGAGTTCCCCTGGGACGCTGTATCGGTCGACGAGGTGCGCGCTGTGATCCGCGACGGCCCGGCGGCGCAGGGGTAGCGCGCCCCGACGGATCCCTCCACGCCACACCCACCTAAGCGAGGGACGAGCTGCCACCACTGGTCCCGTACCCGGCTCGCTTCTTCGCGGGCTGGCTGCCTCCGCACACGGGAACCGTGCCGGTGCGGTAAGGGGATCGGCTGGCGGTCATCGTCGGCCCGCTGCGCCCGGTCGAGTCGGGCTGGGAATAATCGGGCCCGCCACGCGTCGTAGGGAAGACAAAGACCGTGTCACCTGCGCCCCGACCCCGAGCAAGACTCATGGCCCCGCCACGAACAAGCGTCGTCCAGCCGCGACTCGGCGCGCGCCGGCGAGCGGACGGATAGCGCGAGGGATGTCGCATGAGCAGTACCTGCTGGCCGACCAGCCCTCGGAGCTGGAGCGCCTGCAGCTGCAGTCGCGTGTATGGGAACCGAGTGGGCGCCGGCTCCTCTCGCAAATCGGCGATGGATCCGGGGGACGCGTTCTGGACGTGGGCTGCGGAGCCTTGGGCTGGCTTCGGATCCTCGGCGAGTGGGTTGGCGCGTCCGGCGAGGTCGTGGGCGCCGACATCGACGAGAGTCTGCTCGCTGCCGCCCGTTCGTTTCTGGCGGCAGAAGGGATCTCCAACGTGGAGCTCGTCGTCGATGATCTGTTCAACAGCAAGTTGGAGCCGCACTCTTTCGATCTCGTCCATGCCCGCTACCTGATCGCTCCTCTCGGACGCGGCGCCGAGCAGGTCGCGGCGCACCAGGGGTTGCTCAGGCCGGGTGGCACGCTGGTTCTGGAGGAGTGGGATTTGGGCTCTTGGCACTTCAATCCTCCAGCGCCGGCGGCCGAGCGACTGATCCGACTGCTGTCGGACATCTTCGCGGGCCTGGGCGGTGAGGCGGGCCGCGGACTTCCCCAGCTGCTGCGAGACGCGGGCATTACCGATCCAGAAACCGACGCGCACGTGATCGCACTCAAACCAGGGCACCCCTACTTACGTCTACCGCTTCAATTCAGCGCGGCGCTGGAGTCGCGGCTGCTTGAGACAGTGAGCGAGGACGAGCTCGCTTCGCTGCGCCGCGAGGCCGACAGCGAGTTGGCCGAGTCGGGTAGATGGGGTACGACCTTCACCCTGATCCAGACCTGGGGAACGCTCGAAGGCTGAGAGAAGCGACGGCAACGCCCTGATTCCTGCCTCGGGGCAGAAGCGCTATGTGCTGCCCGCAGCGCGATCCACAACGTGTGCGAGCAGCCGATCCGCGACCTCTGCCACCGGTGAGGTAGTGCTCAGGACCAGGTCAGCGGAGCGCCGAAGAAGCGGTTCGATGTGCGCGAGATCCGCAAGCACCTGCCTCCGCTCTGCCGGCTTCCGTCCGTAGGCGTTCGAGGTTCGCGTGCTCAGCCGCATCACAATCGCGTCTTCGGGCACCGTCAGCACGACTCGATAGTCGAACGGCAGCTCGATCTGCTCTTCAGAGCACCCGGCGAAAAAGAGCATGTCCCCATCCGGGATCTGAGCGAGCAACGACGCGACCGCATCAGCGCGCCAGCCCCACCGACCGTCGGTCACGCGGCTCGCTGAAGCCGTCATCGTCGGCGTCGTAGGCCGCATAGCCCCGCCGCCGCAGCTCCTGCACAAGCGTCGACTTCCCCGATCCGGACATCCCGGTGAGCAGGACGCGCATCGCCGAAGGGTACGTGCCAGAACTACCGCGTCCGCCTGGGCGCGGTCGTCTGAGCCGACGCTCGCGAGACGCTTGCTGCGGACGACACGCGGGCGGCGGACGTCGAGGGTGCTCCTGGTCGCGCGAGCGGCACTGCGGGCTCTGCCTAGGGCGGCAACCCGGCGGCTTGGCGCGCCCCGTCGGGGTCGGCAAAGGATTCGACGCGGACGACCCGCCCGTGGCGGACGGTCAAGAGCGAGGATCGGGTCTCATCGACTTCGAGCTCGTGGGTCTGGCCGACGATGTGCACGACGACCGCGATCTGATCACCGGCGTCGTCGAACCGCAGCGTCTCAACCCGGTACCTCTCCCAAGCCGAGAGGAACTCACCCCAGAAGCGCCGCACGCCGTCAAAGCCGCGGTAACTGTCGACGGCAAGCAATGACTCGGTCACCGGGACCCACTCGATCTCCGGATCCAAGAAACGGCCGAGCGCGTCATCGGACATGCGCTGCTCGAACTCTTGTGTGGAGCCCTCGCTCGCAAGCTCGGCATAGAGTCGGCGGGCCAGTTCGATGTTCTGCTGTGACACCGCGTTGCCAGTGTCTCGCATCGTGCTCAACCGTCGGCGCCGGCGGTCGACGGAGCGCCGCCGTTTCGAGGCGCGGGCGGAGCGGATCGCGGCGCCCCTGACAATTAGCATCGCGTCGGTGTCCTCGCGGGACAGCCTGGATTTCTACGACGCCGAGCTGCGCGCTCACCACCAGCACCTGCGCGGGGCTTACGGGATCAGCCCCGGTGACGAGGTAGTCGACATCGGGTGCGGAACCGGGCTCACGACTCGCGAGGCGGCGCGCGCCGCGGCGCCGGGCCGCGTTCTCGGCGTGGACGTGTCCGAGCGCATGCTCGAGCGCGCCCGTCAGACGACGGCGGCCGAACGGCTCGGCAACGTCCGCTACGAGCTCGGCGACGCCCAGGTGCATCGTTTCGACCCCGCCGGCTTCGACGTCGCGATCAGCCGCTTCGGGACGATGTTCTTCTCCGATCCGGCCGCCGCCTTCGCCAACATCGCCGCCGCCCTTCGACCCGGGGGGCGCCTGGTGCTGCTCGTCTGGCAGCGACACGAGCACAACGAATGGGCGCGGGCGATCGACGCCGCGCTGGGCGACGCGGCGCAGCCACCGCAGCCGAGCGCGGACCCGTTCTCGCTAGGCGATGCCGAAGCCACCGCGGACATGCTCGAGGGCGCCGGCTTCGACGGGATGCGCTTCGAGGACGTCAGCCAGCCGGTCCTCTACGGACACGACCTCGACGCCGCGCTCGCGTTCGTCCGGGGGTTTCAGGGCACGAGCGCGGCCCTCGCAAGCCTCAGCGACCGCGAGGCGGACCGTACCGTCGCGCGCCTGCGCGAGATGCTCGCTGCGCACCACAACGACGAGCGCGGCGTGGTCCTCGATGCGCGTTCCTGGCTGATCACGGCCCGGCGACGCCACTAAGACATTGACATCACGCGCCAAGCGCCCCAGGCTTGCCCGCTCGGTCAACACACGTCACCCGGCCCGCTTGCGCTTCGCATGAAGGGAGGCGCTTCATTGGCCCTTTGCAGGATCTCGCCATGGACGACCACCGGGAGGCCGCTTGAGACTTCTACTCCTCGGTCGCTCCGGCGGTGTGGCGCGATGAGTAACACCTCTCCCCATTTGACCGGCCACTCACGCCGTGCCCAAGACGGCGCGCGCCTTGCGGACGGCGAGCTGTCCGGGTTGCCCAGCGTGTGGTGTGCTTCGCGGATGCACGCGCAGACGGTCAATCGGAGTCGCTGACGAGCGATGGCGTCGGTACGGGCCGCCACCGCGCACGATGCCGGCACCTGCGCGGCGATCGTCGCCGGCCTGCCCGACTTCTTTACCGATGACGTGCCCGACAAGGTGCGAAGCGACCTGCGCGACCACGGTGGCTGGGTCATCGACGACGCAGGCGGCGTCGTCGGCTTCGCCATCGTGCAGCGCCGCGGCATGCGCGCGGCGGAGATCCTGTGGGCCGCGGTCGCCGCCGATCACCGAGGAGCGGGCCTCGGCACCCGGCTCGTCAACCACGTCTTGGACGAGTTGAGCGCGGACGGCGTGCAGATCGTCGAAGTCAAGACGCTCGATCCGTCCGCCGGCTATGCCCCCTACGACGCGACGCGTGCCTTCTGGCTCGCTCGCGGGTTCATCCAGCTCGACACCATCGATCCGCTTCCCGGCTGGCCACCCGGCAATCCGGCGGCGATCCTCGCCGTCGCACTCGCCCCGACGCGGTAGCGCGCCCACCGAGTCCCGCCGACCCGTCCTCCAACGGGACACCGTCGGCCACCGTCGCTGACAGTTCAGTGCGGAAGCGGGTCGGCCGGGGGCCTCGTCAACTCCGGATGCTGGCTCAGACAGCTGCAGCCGATGGCCGCGCACCTGGGCGCGCCGCCCGTGTACGTTGGACGCTTCGTGCAGACGCACGTGCGTGTCTCTCGAAGCTCGGAGGGGATCGAAGTCGAGCTCTGGGAGCATCCACGTCCATCGCCTCAGCGGATACGTGCCGTGGAGCGGCTCGCGCTCGCCGGTCGCCTCCCGAGCGAGCAGGGCGAAGACAGATCTCCGCGGGTCCGAGCCCGAACAACGGTTCGCGCAAACGGGTAGCCCGGGTGCGGTTGGCGCCGGGCGTCGTCGGGATCGAGCGCGTCGGGGGCGACGCCGAACCCCAGGGGCGCCGACGAGAAGTCGGGGCCGACGACCGGCGCTTCGTTGCAGTCGGCGAAGTAGCGGCCGCCGACGCCCTCGAGCTCTGTTGAGGGTGCGAGGAGCACGCTCAAGGCACACGTCTACCCGACCGGAGCCGCCATCCACGTGTACCGGCCGCGCCAGGCCGCGTGATGGCCGACTGGGAGCCGCCCGGCTATCGCACGACCTGGAGCTCCCCGCTCAACGGGGACCGCGGTGAGGCATCAAGTGGCTCCAGGAACGCCTTTTCCGCCTCCGAGAGCCGATCCTTGGCCCCCGCCGCCTGGTGCCAGTGCGGGTAGATCAGCGGCGGGCGGCTGACGTGCTCGAGACGGTCGAGCTCCTCCGCGCTCAGGTGCACCGATGCGCACGCGAGGTTGTCGGAGAGCTGCTCCGCGGTGCGCGCGCCGATCACGACCGAGGTGACGCCTCGGCGCGTAAGCAACCACGCGAGCGCGACTTGCGCCGCCGAGACGCCGTGCTCCTCGCCTATCTCGACGAGCGCGTCGACGATGTCATAGAGCTGCTCCGGGTCGCGCACCGGCGGCTCGTGCCATCCGAGCACCTGCCGCGCTCCCGCGGGGCCCTCTTGGCCGCGGCGGAACTTGCCTGAAAGCAGGCCGCCGGCGAGCGGACTCCAGACGAGGACGCCGAGACCCTGGTCGATCGCAGCCGGCAGCAGCTCGTACTCGGCGTCGCGCGCCTGCAGCGTGTAGTGGATCTGCGAGCTGACGTACCGCTGGTAGCCGAGCCGGTCGGCGGTCGGCGAGCGATTTCGCCGTCTGCCAGCCGGAGAAGTTGGAACACCCGAGGTAGCGGATCTTGCCGGACCGCACCAGCGTGTCGAGCGCCTCGAGCGTCTCCTCGACAGGCGTGATGCCGTCCCACTCGTGCGCGTAGTAGAGATCGATGTGGTCAGTCCGCAGGCGCCGCAGGCTGGCCTCGCACGAGGCGATCAAATGGTGCCGCGAGAGGCCGGCGTCGTTCGGTCCCGAGCCGGTCGGGAAGCGAGCCTTGGTTGAGACGAGGATGCGGTCGCTACGGCCGGCGAGCGCCTCGCCGAGGATCTCCTCGGCCAGGCCATCGGAGTAGACGTCGGCAGTGTCGACGAGGTTGACGCCGGCGTCGATGCACTGGTCGATCTGACGCGTGGCGAGCTTGACGTCGGTCGTGCCTACGTTTGCGAACATGCCGCGCCCTCCGAAGGTCATCGTTCCGAGCGTGAGGGCGGAGACGCGCAGCCCCGAGCGGCCGAGTTGGCGATATTCCATGTCGATCTCCTTCATGGCGTTCTCCCAAGCAGTTCCAACGACATCTCCCACAGGCGCCGGGCGTTGTCAGGATCGAGCGCGTAGGGGGCGACGCCGAACCCCCGGGGCGCCGACGAGAAGTCGGGGCCTACGACCGGCGCTTCGTTGCAGTCGGCGAAGTAGCGGCCGCCGACGCCCTCGAGCTCTGGTGAGGTCGCGACGAGCACGCTCGTGGCGGCGCCCTGCTGGGGCGTCTTGATCTCGTAGCCGCCAGTGGCGAGCGCGTCCGCCAGGGCGGCGGCGTCCAGATGGCGCGCGAGGCCGCTTTCGACCGCGCCGGGGTGGACCGCATTGGCGGTGATGCCGTCGTCGCGCCAGCGCCGCGTTGCCTCGACCGCGAACAGGGCGTTGGCGGTCTTGGACTGCCCGTAGGCCAGCATCGCGTCGTACGGGCGGGCGACGAAGTTCAGGTCGTCGAAGTCGAGTGGGGCGCGCAGGTGCGCCTCGGAGCTGACCGCGACGATCCGCGCGGCGCCGGCGGCGGCGAGCGCGTCGTGCAGGCCGAGCGCGAGCGCGAAGTGGCCGAGGTGGTTGGTCGCGAACTGCAGCTCCCAGCCCTCCGGGCTCCGCTCCAGATCGGGCAGCAGCACGCCGGCGTTGTTGACGAGGATGTCGAGAGGCCCGTCCCAGCTCGCGACGAAGGAGGCGACCGACGCCTGGTCGGCGAGGTCGAGCCGCCGGACGTGGACGGCAGTGTTGTAGGTCGTGATGGCGATGTTGGCGGCGCTCCGGTCGCCCGCGGCGGGGTCGCGTACGGCGAGCGTGACCTCGGCGCCCGCGTCGGCGAGCGCCCGTGCGGTCTCGATCCCGATGCCCGACGAGGCGCCGGTCACGATCGCGCGCCTCCCCGAGAGGTCGATGCCCGCGATCACTTCGGCGGCGGTCGAGTCGAATCCGAAGCGAGTGGTGATCGGTGCGGCGGTCTTGGCTTTGGTCATGTTTCCCTCGCCTGTCGAGCCTGGCGCTGCTCGAGCGCCGATCGCAGCACTCGGCGAACCAGCCGGTCGAGGCCTGGTTCGCTCGGCTGAGCGTCGCGGATCGCGAGAATGACCGCGTCAAGTGCGGAGTCGCCCGCCGCGGCGGTGGCTGATTGAACGGCTCGGACCATCGAACCGATCGCCTGGCTCAGCTGCGCCGATGGCTCCGCGATACCGAGCGTCGCCCGCCATGGCGCGCCTGCCCGAGCGTCGGCCAGCGCAGTTTCCACGCGCTCGGGCGCCCACGCCAGGGCTTCTGCCAGCGCCTCCGCCCATGACGCGAGGATGGTCGACTCATCGGGTTCCAGCAAAGGCCGGGCCGGCGACCTGGACGGGGAGCTCAGTAGTCCCGAGCCGCTGGCTGCGGCCCGGACCTGGTAGATGCTCTTGTCGAACACCTCGCTCCCGTTCTTTGCGGGCCGGCGGCCGTCGGAGCTCCGCCGGGTCGCACGATCGGTGCTCGTCGAGATGAGGATGCCTTGGGCACCATCCTCGAGCGGGATCTCGCGCATCCCCCGGCCTGGGTCCTTCCACAACGCGACCACGGCGGAGTAGCTCTGGCCGCGCGGCCGGGAGCGCCGCGCCATGCCGAAGGAGGTCAAGGTCAGCACTGCCGAGCCCGGATCGTCGGCCAAGACGCTGGCATAGCGGGCTGTCCAACGCGAGCTGAGCTGGGGTCCGTCGAGGAGGGGTGTGATGACCAGCGTCGGGCCGACGGCACGCAGGACATCGGCCACGTCGTCGATCTGGGCCAGGTCCTCGCATACCAGCGAGACCAGCGTCGCCCCGCCGGCTTCCACGAACTGGATCGATCGGCGAGGAACCTCCATCGCTTCCCACCAGCGGACATGGGGGTGCAGCGCGCCGCCCAGGTGGTACTGGTAGATCTGCTCCTCGTCGAGCGACCATCGGTGGTGCTTGCTCTGGCGGATGTGCACCCAGTGCTCGCCGTTCGACACGCCGATGTGCACCCAGTTGCCTGGAAGCCTGCCGGGCGCGTGCGCGCGCCGGCGGACGCCGGCGATCAGGGCGATCACTCCGTGCCGGTCCAGAAGCGCCTCGAGCGCGTCGATCTCGCCGTCGTCCACGGCGCTCTCAGGTAGAACGACGACGTTCACGCGATCGACCTCCTCCCGCGCCGCGACGACCATTCGATCCACAAGGTCGAGATCGAGCCCTTCGGAGGGGGCGAACTCGAAGAAGCCGAACGGCTCCCTGGAAAGGCCCCGCACCGACCGCGCGAGCGGTCGGAAATCCGACTCCCGCACCCTCAGCGGCCAGGGCAGCAGCAGGTAGTTGACCCCCATGTCGTAGGGACGATCGGCCGGGCGGCGGCCACGCACCTTGTGCCACCGGGTCTCTACGCCGGGACCGTGCACGCTCGCGTAGCGCGAGAGCGAGCGCAAAGAAGTGCCGTTGGCCGGCCTCAGGATCTTCGGCAGTACCCGGACGAGGTCGCAGGGGATGCGACTAAGGGACCCCGTCCTGGCGAGCAGCTCTCTGCCGCAGGCTCGATATAGGAAGCCGCAGCCGTCGGCCGCATCGAGCGCGACGGCGAGGCCGGCGCACGCCTCGTCGGCGATGGCGTGGAGGGTCAGCAGCGCCCCACAGAGCCGCCAGTCACGGGCCTCGGTTAGGTGCTCGAGCGGGAGCGCACTCGCCTCGCGGAAAACCTCCCACTCCTGGCCCAGGAGATCGGGGACCGGCCCCTCTCCATCCGTGACCCAGCCGCTCCAGCCCCGGCCCGCGTCGACCACGGCGTCGGCCCATCCGGGTATGCGGGCCGGCGGCCACTCTTCGCCACCCGGCGGGGACAGGGCAAAGCGATAGGCCTCCGAGCGTTCGAGGATCATTTCGGTGAGGGCAAGGAGATCGGGGGGCCACTCGAGCAGCTCGTCACCGATCTGGCTGCCGGTTATCGCCTGCCACATCGACTCCGGCGTCCGCTCCTCGGTCGCAACCGCGAGCTGGCTCACGTCAGTGCCCGGCGGGCCGAACGGGGTGGGCGGAGACGATCGCTTGGTCCGGGTCGTACGTCGCCTTGATCTCCCGGAGGCGGCGATAGGCGTCGTCGGGGAGTACGGCGTCCGCGTCGGCCGGCGCCTCGGCGAAGTTGTAGTAGTCATGGCCGGCGCGCCAGGGGGCCAGCGCCTCCTTGGAAGCCCGCAGGTGCGCGCGCACCGCGTTGCCCTGTTCGGGCGTCGCCGCGATGCCCGCGGCGAACATCACGAACTCGCCATCGACCGTGGCCTGTGCCCCGCCGCCCGGCACCTCGCGCGCGAGCGCCCCGCCGAGCTGGCGGAGCTCGACGCTCTGGAGCGGTATGTCTGCGTCCGGCCCGGCCAGCGCCAGCAGCGCGTCGATCGCCCCGGCGGGGGCGTTCGCGAGCAACGCGCCGTCGCTCTCGACGGGTACCGGCGACTCTGGGTCCATGTGGAGCTTCTGGAGCGCCGGCGCGGGGATCGTCGCGAAGGTGTCGAGCTCCGGTCCGAGCTCCCGGAGAGGACCGGTCAGCTCGGCGCCCGCGTGCGCGTCGCCGAGGTAGGCGGCCTCCACGACCGCCAACGCCCTGCCGCGTAGGGGCTCGGGAAGCTCCGGCAGGGGCGGAAGTCGCAGGAGGCGGCCCACGGAGGTGACCTCGTCCGGCACCGCGTCGATCCACTCGCGCCAGGCGTGCATGACCTCCGAGCTGCGCTCGAGCGGGAAGAAGAGCGCTCCGGCGTACACCTCGTCGACCGGGTAGAGCTTCATCTCGAGCGAAGTGACGACGCCGAAGCTCCCTCCGCCTCCCTTGAGGGCCCACAACAGATCCGGCTCCTGCTCGATGTCGGCGCGCGCGAGGCGGCCGTCCAGGGTCACGATCTCGGCGGCGGTCACGCTGTTCGCGGCGAGCCCGTAGCGGCGGGCCAGCCAGCCGATCCCGCCCCCGAGCGTGTAGCCCGTCACGCCCACGTTCGGCGAGCTGCCTGCGAGCGCGGCCAGGCCGTGCTCGCCCGCGGGGACGGTCACGTCCTGCCACTGAGCTCCCGCTTCGGCGCGCGCGGTGCGGGTCGCCGGGTAGATGTCCACGCGCCGCATGCGCGACGTGTTGAGCAGCAGCGCGCCCTCGAGCGACTCCAGTGGCATTGCCCCGTGGCCTGTGCCGAGCGGGGCGATGCGCATCCCGCGCGAGTGGGCGAACCGCACCGCCCGCACCACGTCGGCGGGGGACTCGGGGAACACGACCGCCGAGGGCCGGAGCTCGGCGGCGAGGTTCCAGACTCGGCGCGCCTCGTCGTAGCCGTCATCGCCTGGGACATACGCGTCGCCGGTGATGCCGGATCGCAGTACTTCCGGGCTGGCGACCGGGCTCGTGCTAGTAGACACCTGCTCGCTCCTTCGGTTGGGGGTGAGCGATCGTGGCATTGAGGAGTGGGCCTCGAATCAGGGAAACACGTAGTCCGCGACCGACGGCGCGGTATGTTCGGACTCGGCATGGCCACGAATGGGCCGGGAGAGCGGTTGCTCGGCCGGCGTAGCGAGCGTGAGGTGCTCGACCGGCTGCTCGAGGCCGCGCGTGGTGGGCAGAGCGGGGTGCTGGTGCTGGCCGGCGAGCCCGGGGTCGGCAAGACGGCGCTGCTGGCGTACGCCATCGACGCGGCGGCAGGCTTCCGGGTGGTGCGGGCCGTCGGTGTCGAGGGGGAGATGGAGCTTGCGTTCGCTGCCCTGCAGCAGCTGTGCGCGACGATGCTGGATCGCCTCGCGCAGCTTCCGGCACCTCAGCGCAGGGCGCTTCGCGTGGCCTTCGGCCTGAGTCCGGGGGACCCGCCGGATCGGTTCCTGGTCGGGCTCGCGGTGCTGACCCTGTTGTCGGAGATGGCCGGCGAACAGCCGCTTCTGTGCGTCGTCGATGACGCCCAGTGGCTCGATCAGGCGTCGGCGCAGGCGCTTGCGTTCGTCGCACGGCGGTTGCTTGCCGACTCGGTCGCGCTGGTGTTCGCGACACGCGGTCCGAGCGGAGCGCTGACCGGCCTCCCGGAGCTTCCCGTCCGCGGGTTGCGCGATGGCGACGCGCGGGCGCTCCTGGGCTCGGTGCTGCGGGGTCCGCTGGATGAGCTCGTGCGGGACCGGTTCGTTGCGGAGACGCGCGGGAATCCGCTGGCGTTGCTCGAGTTACCGCGCGGGTTGACGCCCGCCGAGCTTGCTGGCGGGTTCGGCCTGCCGGTCGCGCCGGCGCTGTCGGGGCGGATCGAGGAGAGCTTCCGGCGGCGGTTGGCGCCGCTTCCGCCGACGACGCGGCGGTTGTTGCTCGTCGCAGCGGCGGAGCCGGTCGGCGAGCCGGCGCTGGTGTGGCGGGCGGCCGAGCGACTCGGGATCGATCCCTCGGCGGCGGACGCCGCCGAGGACGAGGGATTGCTCGAGGTCAGGGCCGGAGTGACCTTTCGCCATCCGCTCGTACGCTCGGCCGTGTATCGGGCGGCGTCGGCCCCGGAGCGTCGGGAGGTCTCACCGTGTGCTGGCGGAGGCGACCGATCCCGCCGTCGATCCCGACCGCCGTGCCTGGCATCGGGCGCAGGCGACCTGCGGACCCAACGACGAGGTCGCCTCCGAGCTGGAGCAGTCGGCGGGCCGCGCGCAGGCGCGCGGGGGGCTGGCGGCGGCGGCAGCGTTCTTGGACCGGGCGACGGCATTGACGGTCGATCCGGCGCTGCGGGCGACGCGCGCGCTGGCCGCTGCACAGGCCAAGCATCACGCCGGCGCGCTCGATGCGGCACTGAGGTTGGTGGCGACGGCGGAGTCGGGACCGCTGGACGAGTTCCAGCGCGCCCAGGCGGACGTGCTTCGCGCCCAGGTCTCATTCGCCTCGAACCGCGGGAGCGACGCTCCCCCTCTGTTGCTCAAGGCCGCCAGGCGACTCGAGCGGCTGGATGTGGGACTGGCGCGCGAGACGTATCTCGATGCCCTTTCAGCGGCGCTGTTCGCCGGCCGTCTGGCCAGCGGCGGCGGTGCGGCGGAGGTCGCCCAGGCCGCTCGCGCGGTCCAAGCGTCGCCGCACCCCGCGCGCGCGCCGGATCTCCTGCTCGACGGGTTGGCCCTGCTGATCACAGACGGGCACCTCGCAGGCACACCGATCATGACGCAGGCGCTGAGTGCCTTCCGCGGCGGCGACATCTCCGGGGAGGAAGGCCTCCGCTGGCTCTGGGTCGCATGCCACACGGCGGGGCTCCTGTGGGACTACGAGAGCTGGGACGTGCTCTCCGCCCGCCTGATCCGGCTCGCCACCGATGCCGGCGCGCTCAACGTGCTCCCGATCGCCCTGAGCACGCGCGCCGGGGTCCACCTATTCGCGGGCGAGCTGGCCATGGCTGGTGCGCTGGTGGAGGAGGTGGACGCCGTCAACGAAGTGACCGCGAGCAGCATCGCGCCCTACGGCGCCCTCGGGCTGGCTGTCTTCCGCGGCCGCGAGGCCGAGGCCGTGGAGATGATCGAGGCCGCCACCACGGAGGTGTTGCGCCGAGGCGAGGGAGAGGGCCAGACCTTCGTCCAGTGGGCCACGGCGGTTCTCTACAACGGCCTCGCCCGCTACGAGGACGCGCTGGCCGCGGCGCGGCACGCCGCCGAGGCCACGCGCGAGCAGTGGTTCTCCACCTGGGGGTTGGTCGAGTTGATCGAGGCGGCGAGCCGCAGCGGGCAGGCCGATCGAGCGGCGGACGCCCTCGAGCGGCTCTCGCACGCCACGCGCGCCAGCGGGACCGATTGGGCGCTCGGCACCGAGGCGCGCTCGCGAGCGCTGCTGAGCGCCGGCGAATCCGCCGAGGCGTCGTATCGCCAGGCGATCGATGCGCTCGAGCGCACCCGCCTCCGCGTCGACGTCGCCCGCGCCCATCTGCTCTACGGAGAATGGCTGCGACGGGAGCGCAGACGCCTCGACGCGCGCGAGCAGCTGCGCCGCGCACACGAGCTGTTCACCGAGTTCGGGATGGAGGCTTTCGCCGAGCGCGCGCGGGTCGAGCTCAACGCCACGGGCGAACACGCACGCAAACGGACCGTCGAGACACGCGACGAGCTCACGCCCCAGGAGACCCAGATCTCCCGCCTCGCGGCGGACGGGGCCACCAACGCGGAGATCGCGGCACGGCTCTTCATCAGCGCCAGCACGGTCGACTACCACCTGCGCAAGACCTTCCGCAAGCTCGGAATCAGGTCGCGCACGCAGCTCGCACGGCATGTGCTCCAGCGCAGTGCGCGCGCGGCACCTGCCGCCGAGGGCGATGAGAGCGGGCCCGGCTAACCGTGGTCAGTCGGGAAAACGCGGCGCGCCACCCAGCGATGCGCGCTCATTCGCCTGCATCTGAAACGTGATCAAGGCAATGATGCCGCCCTCTAACCGTGATGCTCCTGAGAAGTCAGAGGCGTTTCTTGGCCCACTCTCGGGCGCGGCGCGTGCCGCTGGTTCCGCGAGCCTCACGACGGTTCTCGTCGCCTTCGCCGCCAACCTCCTCGTAGCTGTCGCGAAGTCGGTCGCAGCGGTGGTTACCGGGTCAGCGTCGATCCTCGCTGAGGCGGCGCACTCTTGGGCGGATACAGGCAACGAAGTATTCCTGCTGATTGCCTACCGTCGGTCGCGCCGACCGCCTGACCGCGCGCATCCGCTCGGTTTCGGCCGGGAGGCCTACGTGTGGTCGCTGCTCGCAGCACTTGGCTTGTTCGTGGCCGGCGGCGCCGTCTCGGTGACGCACGGCGTACAGGAGCTCATCCATCCCGCGCCGGCGACGGACTACGTCGTGGGCTATGTCGTGATCGCGTTCTCCTTCGTGGTCGAGGGAATCTCGTTATTGCGCTCTGTCCGGCAAGCGCGTCCAACGGCTGCTTCGATGGAGCGGGATCTCATCGGTGCGGTCTTCGCCACCAGCGACCCGACGCTTCGGGCCGTATTCGCGGAGGACTCCGCTGCGCTCATCGGACTGGCCATCGCAGCCGTCGGTCTGGGCGCCCACCAGTTGACGGGCTCTTCGACCCCCGATGCCGTCGGAGCCATTCTCGTCGGCGTCCTGCTCGCGGCAGTCGCGACGTTTCTCATCGACCGGAATCGCGAGTTCCTGATCGGGGAGGAGGCCGATCCACGAGTCCGCTCGGCCACGATCCGAGCGCTGCTCGCCGAGCCTGAGGTCGAGCGCGTGACCTACCTACGTATCGAGTTCGTCGGCCCGCGCCTCGTCTCGGTCATCGGAGACGTCGACCTGACCGGCGACAACACCGAGTCGAACGTCGCCGTCCGGCTCCGCGCGCTGGAAGCGAAGATCGACGCGTCTCCTGCGGTCGCCGGCACCGTCCTGAGCCTGTCTGCGCCGGACGAGCCGTCGCTGACTGAATCGACAGCCACGCGCCGGCCGCGAAACACCGCACGCCGCCGGGCCGGGGCACATCAACCCTGAAGGGAGAACCGATGACCGAACTCGATGAGATCCCCCGAGGACGTGCGCCGGGAGAGCACCGATTCGCCGCTCCGACCTAACGATCACGGTGTAGGTTCTCACCGGCGACCGAAAAGGAGAAGGCATGTACGCACGCGTGGTTAGGTTCACGGAGGTCGATCCGGATCACCTGGCCGGGCGCTTGGCCGACATTGAGGCCAGCGAGGGCCCGCCCGTGGACATCCCGGCCTCAGGCGTCCAGATTCTCCACGACCCGGACCAGCGCACCGCGGTCGTGATCCAGCTCTTCAAGACAGCCGACGATATGGCGGCAGCTGAGGGCGCCCTCGAAGCGATGGACCCGGGGGACACGCCCGGGACGCGCGCCTCGATCGACCGCTGCGAGATCAAGGCCGAGATGGGCCCGGGGTGAGGCAGCGCCGCGCCCGCCGGACAATGCAGGTGCGCGGGCGTGTCACCTCCGGTGAAGCTTTGATCCAGCTGTAGGGCCCAAGCTTCAAACATCGGACAGCCCGGGGTTCCTTGCACTCGCGCCAGAAAGGAATGGCAAGCGGTGGCACGGCAACCCAGTCGAAAACAGCTCGTCAAGAGCCTGATCCGCGTTGGCGAGCAAGAACTGACCGGCGAAGACGAAGCGGAAGTCGACGCCTACTTCGCGCCCGACTTCGCCTTCCACGGCCCGGACGGCGCCGAGCTGGACTACGAAGGCCTCAAGGGCTACTTCGCATCACTGCGAGCGGCATTCGACGACCTGACCATCAGCCGCGGGATCATGGTCGTCGAGGGCGACTATGTCGCGTGCCAGACCACGATCACCGGAACCTTCGTGCGCGAGTTCACGCACTCACCGGTCGGCCCCCTTCCCCCCAATGGCCGCCGGGTCGTGTCTGAGCTCATCAACATCTTCCGGTACGACGAGCAAGGACGGCTCGCGGAGGAATGGGTGCAGACGGACAACCGAAGCCGGCTCCGTCAGTTGGGCGCTGAAGGCCGGTGACGGTCGCGTCCCTTTCGTCGAGTGGTATACGGGTAATCGACAGATGGTGTTGCCGCCCGAGCGCTACGTGTCCACGGTCAACGCGACAGGATGGCCACCGGGGATCAGGTCGCGCATCTCGTCGGGCAGGTAGGGCAGGTCGAGCAGGCTGAGCTTCACCTCGCTGCGGCGCTTGTAGCGCTCGGGGTCCACCCGCACCACGAGGCCTGCCCGCGTTCGCAGGCGAACCTCGAGCGCCTCGCCGGGCTGCATCCGCCGCATGATCGTGCCGTCCACCTGGAGCGCCGGTTGGCCGCTGCCTTCCAGCAGCGCCAACACGATCGGCTCGGCGGCCGAGATCACAGCCGGTCGGGAGATGCCGGATATTGGCGCCACGGGACTGATCACCACGGCGTCGAGCATCGGCGACACGACCGGCCCTCCCGCCGCGTACGAATAGGCCGTAGAGCCGATCGGCGTGGCAATGACAAGGGCGTCGCAGCGGTATCGCCCACTCGGGCGCCCGCTCATCGTCAGCGACGCCTGTACCGCCCCCTCGCCGGGCACGCTGGCGAGGGCGATGTCGTTGAACGCGATCGACTCGTCGGATCCGTCTGTCAGCACCGCTGCGCTGTGTTCCTCGATGGTGAAGTCGCCCGAGTCGAGCCGGTCCAGCGCACCGTCGAGCTCATGCGGCTGGACCTCGACCAGGAAGCCGAGGTTTCCGAGGTTCACTCCGAGGACCGGGACGGGTCGTCGCGCGACGAGTCGCAGTGCGCCGAGCATCGTGCCGTCGCCTCCGAGACTGATCAACGCGTCGGCCTCGTCGACCAGCTGAGCCTCGCTCACCGGCTCTACACCGTCGGGTATGCGCGCGGCGTCCCGGGCGTCGACCATCACCTGCTTGCCGTGTGACCGCGCCCAGCTCATGAGCCTCTCGACTACCGGCGTCGGGTCGCTGCGCGGATGCAGGACGAGCCCGAGTCGCCCAGTCGACTTGAGCGTCGGCATGCGTGCAATCGTCGCATGCCTGACCCCTTTAGGGGCAGGAGCCGCGCGGGCTGAGGGGATCGCGCCGGTCTAGGATCGCGCCGATGAGGGTCGCAGTCTCGCGGGCACCGGGCACGGAGCGTGTCGTCACCCCGCTCGAGCTGTTCTTCGACCTCGTCTACGTCTTCGCGATCGGGCAGCTCTCACACCACCTGCTCGAGCACGTCGACCTGCGCACGGGCGCCGAGACCGTGATCCTGACCCTGGCGGTCGTTTACGCCTGGTACATGACCGCGTGGGGGGCGAACTGGCTCGACCCGGGCCGGCGCCCTGTGCAGCTGATGCTCATCGGGCTGATGTTCGCCAGCCTGCTGATGTCGGTCGCGATCCCCGATGCGTTCGAGGACCGAGCGTGGTTGTTCGTCAGCGGCTATTTGCTCCTTCAGCTCGGGCGCTCCGCGTACCTCATCGTCGCCCTGCGCGGGCGGCCGCAGGGGGAGCATTTCGTCAACGACCTCGTCTGGGAGCTCCTCACCGGCTGCCTGTGGGTGGCCGGCGCGATCGCCGACGGCGACGCGCGCCTCGTGCTCTGGGGGCTCGCGGTGGGCGCCACCTACGTCGCTGTGTCGTTCCTGCACTGGCTGCCCGGGCGTGGCCGGCGCATCGACATCGGGCATACCGAGATCGCGGGCGCGCACCTGCTCGAGCGCTTCCGGCTGTTCTTCATCATCGCGCTGGGCGAGACGGTGTTGACGATGGGCACGGCGTTCACCGACGAGCCGTTCGAGCTCGAGCGCCTGCTTGCACTGGCGATCGGCTTCACGGGGACCGTCGCGCTCTGGTGGTGCTACTTCCAGCGCGCCGAACCGCTCGGTGAAGAGCGGATCGAGAGTGCCGATGACGCCGGCGGCATCGGGTTGTGGGCCACGTGGGCGCTGACCCTGATCGTGCTCGCGCTGATCGCGATCGCCGTCGCCGACGAGCTGGCGATCGCCCATCCCGGCGACGAGCCGACCCTCGGCTTCACGATCCTCACGTTCGGCGGGCCGGCGCTGTTCCTGCTCGCCCAGCTTCTATTCCATCGCGCGGTGTTCGGGTACATCCCGCGCTCGCGGCCGCTGGGAATGGCGACCCTCGCAATCCTCGCGGTCGCCACCGCGCCACTCACGCTCATAGTCGGGATCGCGGCGTCGAGTGCCGTGCTCGTCGCGGTGGCGATCGCCGACACGGTCAGCGAGGGCGAGCGCGCGGCGAGCACGTCTGCGTAGCCGCGTCCGAATCCTCTCAGGCGCTGCTCCTAGTCGCGTCCGAACGGGCAGGTCCAGCGGACGGGGTAGACCCGGCGGAGCGCGCTGTAAGCCTTGCCGGCGAGGCCGTAGACGTCGCCCACGATCGCTCCGTGGGCGTTGATGTCGTTGAGCTGTGTGGAGACGACACGGTGAGCCCGGGACGCGGCGGGGACGGGCAGGGTGCGCAGGTCGGCCCAGCCGGTTCGCCAGATCGCGGGTTTGACGACCGGGAAGAGGTCCTTGGTGAATGTGCCAGCCATGCCCGCGGCCTGTCCGCGCTCGTTGACATCGACAAGCTCCGCGTAGGCGTAGGCACCCGTCCGGCCGATCAGCCGCGGCTCGGCTGTTCGAGTCCGCCACACCGCTGCCTGGTCGTTCTCGGGGTCTGTGTCGGTGCCGAGGTTGCCGAGGTATCCGACCGTCAAGCCGGAGCGGTTGGTCGCTTCGGCTGCTCCATCTGCACGGCCCGGCGCGGTCTTCATCGGAATGACCTTGCCGGATTTCGTCCAGATCACAGGGTTGTTCTCGCCGTCGTCGTTGGGCAGCTTTCGCGACCACCCGGACACGACGCCGTCCTTGCCGATGCTCCATGCGTTCGTCCAGGCGTGTCCCGGCAGCGGGGGGAGGAAGGTCGCCTTTCCCTCGCGGGTCCAGCGCACCGCCCGCCGGCGGCCGGCGCTGATCAGCGTTGCGGCTATCTCGCCACGTTCGTTGAGGGCGTTGCGGTCCGGAACATCCGCCTGCTGTCTGCGCCCGTCCGGGCCTCTCAGCACGGTCATGCGGCCGTCTTCCCAGCGGAACGGAAACGTGCGTTCGCTGTTGTCGTAGAGCAGGCCGAACACGACGCGGTCGTTGTTGACGCCGTAGGCCTCTGATGAGACGTAGCCGGGCAGCACCCCGAGATCGACCGCGCGCGCGACCCTGCCGCCCTTCCACAGAATCGCGTGATCCGTCCCATCCCTGGCATCGGCGAAGCCGACGACATCACCGCGATCGTTCAACGCCTTCGCCTGAACCTCTCGGGAACCCACGAGCGGCGACTTCAGAACCGACATGCTCGCCGAGCACGCTGCCGCTCCAGCCGCGTCGGCGGCCGGCGGGTCGTCGTCGCCTCCCCAGCCCGCGATCACCGGCAGCGCGAGCAGGATTGCGAGACGAGCGACATGCTTCATGCGGAGTCCCCTTTGGGTCGTCATGGGCTGAAGCCGGACTGGAGCGTCGTCGAGCTTCGCACTTCTACCCGCCCGGGCTCGCATCCAGCGCCACCTCCCCCGTGATGCAGGTGACCGTGCCACCCGCCACCCAGATCGCCCCGTCGTCGTCGACCGACAGGTGGACACGTCCCGACCGGCCGAGCACGGTGCCCTGACTCGCGACGTAGGGCGCGCTCAGCCGGCCGCTGCGGATGAGCCAGCCTGCCAGCGAGGCGTTCAGGCTGCCGGTGACGGGGTCCTCGGTCGTCGAGCCGTCCTTGGGAAAGAAGGCACGCACCTCGAGCGCGGCCTCGGCTCCGTTCGGGTGGACCCCCGCCACGCCGATGTGGAGGTCGACCGGCCCCGGCCGCAGCGCCAGCACGGCCGCCGCGCTCTCGAGCAGTACCGCCACCCAGCCGGGTCCGTTGTCCGCCCACTGCGCGTCGACGATCGCGGCGGGCTCGATACGCAGCTGCTCGGCCACACGCGCGACGGTGGGCTCGTCCACTGGACCGGACCGGAGCAGCGGTGGCTCGCCGAACGCCAGCCCGGCTTCGGTGCGGCGCACCTGGATCAGCCCCGCCTCGCACTGCTGCAAGATCGTTCCCGGTTCGCTCGGCTCGCCGCCGGCCTCGAGCCACGCGTGGCAGGTGCCGAGCGTGGGATGCCCGGCGAATGGCAGCTCCTTCACCAGTGTGAAGATCCGCACGCGGTAGTCCGCGGCCCGGTCTGTGGGAGGCAGCAGGAACGTGCTCTCGGAGAGATTCGTCCAGCGCGCGAAGCGCTGCATCGCCTCGGTGGTGAGCCCGTCAGCCTCATGCACCACGGCCACAGGGTTGCCGGCGTACGGCACGGTGGTGAAGACGTCGACTTGGTGAAAGGGCCGCAGGGTGCTCACGACCGGCACTTCTACACCGTCAGCTGGAGCGGCGCCATCCCCGACGGTCGCCGGCCGCCTTGGCAGCTGCTCGATCTGACTCCGGGAGGCCGCGGAGCCGACCCGGACTTTTCCGCGTCGAGCTGTCAGCGCCCTTGAGAAGCCAGATCCGGTAGCCGCCGGCGTAGAAGGCGAGCGGGCCGATGAAAAGCCGCGCGAACATGGCTCAACCCACCACCGCTACCCGCAGCTCCGGCCTCCGGGTTGCGCCCGCCGGGAGCACGTCGACGGGCGTGCCGTCCGACCTCGCAAGCAGCGCCGAGCCTCCCATGACACCGATCGCACGGGCGGTGACCGCGTCGAGCAGCCGGACGCCGACGGGCACGGGTCCCGGCAGCGCCGCCGCCGTCGAGACCCAGCCGGTGTCCTCACGCGCCGCGAACAGCGTCAGGCCCGGCTCGAGCAGGTCCAGGGTCGAACGCTCGCCGGCCCAGGCGTGGGCGATCCGGCCGCCGAGGTCCACGCGCACCTCGGTCTCGACCGGGCGTCTCGAGCCGGATGGGTCCGCCGAGCGGGCCGCGGTGTGCTCGACGACCGGCCGCCGCTCGGACTCGTAGCTGTCCAGCAACGCAGGCGCAGCCCAACCACGCAGCACCCAGCCGAGCTTCCAGCCGAGGTCGTAGCCGTCGTGCAGGGCGAGGTTGAGGCCGGTTCCGCCGCGCGGCGTTACGCGATGCGCCGCGTCGCCGGCGAGGAAGACGCTGCCGAGGCTCCAGCGCTCCGCGAGCTGCGCGCCCGCAGAGAAGTAGCGGGAGCGACCGACCTGGACAGCCAGGTCGGGCACCCCCGCGGCGAGCCGGATGAGCTCGATCGTCCGCGCCTCGTCGCGCGCCGTGTCGTCCAGGCCGGCGAACATCCAGCGGTCCGAAGGGCCGGTCGGGATGAGGACGCTGGGAGCATCGCGGTGGGTGATGGAATAGATCGCGTGGCGGTGCTCGCCGGCGACGTCCCACAGGGGCGCGTGGAACAGCGTCGTCACCCCCTCCATGAGCTTGTCCGGGCCGATCATCCGGATGCCGAGTGCGCTGCGGACGGCGCTGCGCGCGCCGTCGGCCGCCACCACGTAGCGGGCGTGCACCGTCCGCGGGGCGCCTGTGCGGACGTCGCGGAGATCGGCCCGCACCCCGTCGGCGCTCGCGAACAAGCCGGTCAGCTGAGTGCCGAGCTCGATGCGGGCGTGCGGCGACGCGCGGAGGTGGTCGAGCAGCAGGGGCTCCACGACGTCCTGGGCGATGCAGGCCGGCGCCGTCGGGCTCAGCATTCGGCTCTGGTCGGGGTTCGGGTAGCCGACCGGGATCGCCGAACCGGCCGCGGCAGCGGCCAGCGTCTCGGCCTCGAGCATGCGCCAGTCGACGTCGGCGCTGCGCGCGCGCACGTCGGGCTCGAGTCCCCACGCCCGCACGAGCTCCATCGAGCGCAGGCTGAGCACGGTGGCGCGCGGATGGGACGAGAGCTCGGTCCGGCGCTCGACGAGGAGACAGGGGATCTCGTGCCGGGCCAGCTCGGCGGCGGCGGCGAGGCCGGCGGGGCCGGCACCGACTACGAGCACGGGGGTGTCGTGTGAGTCCGAGGAGGGCATGGGCGTCATCGTGGAGGCGACGGGGCCGGCTCACCTGAGCAACGGCTACTCAATTCGCTTGGGCGGTCGTTCAGACTGGGCTCATGCGCTGGCCGTTCACAGGGCGCGAAGCCGAGCTCGAGCTCGTCACCGCGGCGCTCTCCGGTGGTTCGGCGCAAGGGGTCGTGATCGCCGGGCCCGCCGGAGTCGGCAAGACGCGCCTCACCTCGGAGGCGGCGGAGCTCGCCGGCGCACAGGGTTGTGCAGTGGAGTGGGCGCGAGCATCACGCTCGGCCAGGACGATCCCGCTGGGCGCCTTCGCCGCGCTCATGCCCACCGCTGACGGGCGCTCGGGGCTCGAGCTCCTGGCGAGCGCACGGCAGGCGCTGGCGGAGCGAGCCGGCGGCCGCCGGCTCGTCCTCTGCGTGGACGATGGGCAGCTCCTCGACGACGCGTCGGCGGCGCTTGTGCATCAGCTCGTCGCTGCCGGTGAGGCGTTCGCGGTCGTGAGCTTGCGGCGGGACGAACCGGTGCCCGATGCGTTGAGGGCCCTCTGGAAGGACGACCTGTGCATGCCCCTCGAGCTCGCCGAGCTGTCCCGCCGCGAGGTCGAGAGCCTGATCGAAGCCGCGCTCGGCGGCCCCGTCGACGGCCGCAGCGTCAATGCTCTCTGGGAGCTGACCCGAGGCAACGCGCTGTTCCTGCGTGAGCTCGTGCGGCACGGCATCGACCACGGGGTGCTGATGCGGAACGAGGGGGTATGGCGCTGGCGCGGGGAGGCCGGATCGGTGACACGGCTCGCGGAGCTGGTCGACCTGCGCATCGAGGACGCCGGCGCGAGCGGGCGCAGCGTCCTCGAGCTGGTGGCGGTCGCGGCCCCGCTCGAGGTCGGGCTGCTGGAGCCGGGCGAGCTCGAGGCGCTCGACGGGCTCGAGCGCCGTGACCTCGTCGAACGGCGGACGGACGGCCGGCGCCGCTTCGCCGACGTCGCGCATCCCCTGCACGGCGAGGCGGTGCGGGCGCAGCTGACGCCAACGCGCCTCGAGGAGATCCAGACCAGGCTCGCGGACGCGCTCGAGGCGCGCGGCGCGCGCCGACGCGGCGACCTGCTGCGCATGGCCGTCTGGCGCCTCGAGGCGGGTGCGAGCGGCGACGCCGAGTTGTTCGGCCGCGCCGCCGGAAGGGCCATGGCGGCGCCCGACCCGGTGCTGGCGGAGCGTCTCGCGCGAGCGGCGGTGCAGGCGGGCGGGGGCTTCGGCCCGACGCTGACGCTCGGGCGCGCGCTCGCCGGAGCCGGACGCGCATCCGAGGCGCAGCAGCTGTTCGCCGGGCTCGAGCCGGAGGCCCGCGACGACGAGGAGCGCGCCGCCGTCGCCATGGCGTCCGCGCGCAACCTCTTCTGGGGCCTCGACCGGGCCGAGGACGCGGATGCGGTTCTGCGCAGAGCCGAGCTGCTCGTGGACGCGCACGCCCTGCGGCAGGAGCTGGCGGCGCAACGCGTGCGGCTCATGGCCGCGCAGGGTCGACCCGAGGCTGCGCTGGCAGCCGGGCAACCGCTGCTCGGAGACTCGGTCGCGGGCCGGGCCCGTACCACCGCCGCGATGGGCGTCGTCGAGGCGATGCTCTCGGCCGGGCGGATCGGCGAGGCGGTCGCGCTCGTCGAGGCGGTGCTGCCCATCGCCCGCCGGCATCGGGACGAGCTCCCGCACGCCGAGGTCGTGCTCCTCAGCATGCGCGCTATTGCGCTGCGGCTCGCCGGCCGCCTGGCCGAGGCGACTGAGCGGTCCGAGCAGGCCTACGCGCTCCTCCTCACGAAGAAAGTGGCGCAGGGCACGGCGGTGGAGGCGACCTCGCTGGGACTGATCTGGCTCGCCCGCGGCCGCGTGCGGACGGCGCTCCGCTACGGCCGCGAGGGATCGGCGCTCTTGCGGGATGCCGACGGCACCGGGATGCTGGCGTTCGCCCGCGCGAGCGTCGTCCAAGCGGCGGCGCAGGCCGGGGAACCGGAGCAGGCGCGCGAAATGCTCGCGGAGATGGAGGGCACCCCTCTCCTGCACAAGGGCTTTCAGGTCGAGGTCGAGCTCGCCCGGGCGTGGGGCGCTGCGGCAGGTGGCGAGCTCTCACGCGCACGCTTGCTCGCCGCCGAGGCGGGCGCCCTCGCCGAGTCGCGCGGCCAAGCGGCGTACGCCGTGCGCGCGCTGCACGAGCTGTGCCGGCTCGGCGACCCGGGCGCGCGCCGCGCCGGAGCTCGCCAACCTCGCCGCACGGGTGGACGGGCCGTTTGCCGGGACGGCAGCCGCGCATGCCGCAGCGCTCGTCGCCGGGGACGGGGCTGCCCTGATGGAGGTCGCCGAGCGCTTCGCCGCGGCGGACGCGCTGCTCGTAGCCGCCGAGGCGGCGGCCGCCGCGGCCGCGGCGCACCGCGAGGCCGGCCGGCTCTCGAGCTCCCGCGCCGCGGATGCCCGGGCCGCCCTGTGGCTGACGAAGTGTGAGGGCGCGCGACCGCCGACGCTGCTCGCCGCTCCGGCGGCGGCAGAGCTCACGCCGCGCGAGCGGGAGATCGCGCTGCTGGCCGCAGGCGGGTCGAGCAGCCGCGAGATCGCCGAGAGGCTCGTCCTGTCGGTGCGCACGGTGGACAATCACCTGCAGAACGCGTACCGCAAGCTCGGCGTCTCGCGCCGCCAGGATCTCGGAAGCGTGCTGAGCGAAGCGCCCTAGCCGCGCAGCGCGGCGAGCTACCCCCAATTGCGGGGGATCGAGACCGGGTCAGCGCAGCTGAGCGTGCTGATCTTGCGGCGTCACCGGCTCGTCCGGGAGGACGAGCGCCGGCTCGAGCAGGAACACCTCGGCGGTGATCTCGTTGTCCTGCAAGCGGTCTTGAGTAGACCGTTCGGTCTCACACACGGCGGCGATCCGAGTGACAGGATCAGGCCATGACGAAGCGCAAGGAGATCGTGGAGCGCTACTTCGAAGGCTTCCGCCGCAGCGACCACGATTTGATCCTCTCCTGCCTGACCGATGACGTGCTCTGGGAGATCCACGGGCACACGACGCTGACCGGCAAGGAGGCGTTCGACGCAGAGATCGAGAACGAGGGGTTCCAGGGCAGCCCGGCACTCACCGTCGATCGCCTGGTCGAGGAGGGCGAGGTGGTCGTGGCCGTCGGCTCGGGGGCGGCCGCCAAGGCGGGCGGCGGCACGCTCGAGTTCGTCTTCAGCGACGTGTTCACCTTCAACGGCGACGCCATCGGCCGCATCGAGACCTACCAGGTCAACCTCAGCTGAGCGATGCCGCTGGTCGATCATGCCGACAGCGTCCTGGTCGTCATCGACGCGCAGGAGGGCTTCTATCGCGGCGACCTCGCGCCGCACGAGAGCGATCGCGCCCAGGACGCGCTGGCCCGCATGACGTGGCTCGCGAAGGTCGCGCGCAGGCTGGCCGTGCCAGGCGTCATGACGGAGGAGGACCCAAAGCGCAACGGAGCGACATACGCGCCGCTCGCCGACGTGTTCGACGACGTCGCCGCGGTGGTCAAGCCCACCTTCGGGCTCACCGGCACGCCGGAGATCGTCGAGCGGATCGAGCGGACGGGCCGGCGGACCGCCGTGATCGTCGGCTTCGAGACCGACGTGTGCATCGCCCAGTCGGCGGTCGGCCTGAAGGAACTCGGCATGCGCGTCGTGGCCGTGGAGGACGCCGTCTTCTCCCCGGGGGAGATGCACGCCCGCGGACTGGCACGGATGGCGAGCGCGGGAGTCGAGCTGAACCACTGCAAGGGGCTCGCCTACGAGTGGACCCGGACGCTGGCCCGCTCGCGGTCCGTCATGCAGGATCCCAAGGTTGGCGACCCTCCGTTTCGGCTCTGAGGGCGGTTACCCGGGCTACGATGGCTCGACCATGTCGTCCGGCGGGGCTCTCGATCCGCGCCTGCTCAGGGCGTTCACCGTGCTGGCCGAGGAGCTTCACTTCGGCCGTGCGGCGCGGCGGCTGCACGTGGCCCAGCCGGCGGTGAGCCAGCAGCTCCAGCGCCTCGAGGACCAGCTCGGCGTGCGCCTGTTCGAGCGCAGCACGCAGCACGTCTCATTGACCGCGGAGGGCGAGGCGATCCTCCCCTACGCGCGCCAGGCGGTGGCGGCGGCGACCGCGGTCGAACGGGCGGCGCGCGAGGCCGTGAGCTCGCCGGAGGCCACGCTCGCGGTCGGGCATTCGCCCGGCGTGCACTACCTGGCAGAGCGGACGCTCGCGACGCTTGCCGAGAGCGACCCGCACGTGCGTGTGCGGGCGATCGCCGCCAACACGGGCGCGGTCGCCCGCCAGGTAGCCGACGGGACGCTCGAGATCGGTCTCGGCTTTGCCACGGAGCCGGCCCACGGCGTCCGGCTCGAGGCGATCGCGGAGGTGCCCGCGGTGGCCGCTGTGGCGAGCGACCACCCGCTGTCCGGGCGAGTGGCCGTGGCGCTTCGCGAGCTGGCGGGCCGCCGCTTCGCCCAGGTCGATCCGCTCGAAGGCCCGGGCTACAACGGCGCCGTGCGTGAGCTATGCCTCGCGGCGGGCTTCGAGCCCGAGCCGGCGGAGCGGCCGGCGGGGCCGATGGCGTGGGAGACCGCGGTGCGGAGCGGCGACTGCGTCGGACTCACGACGCGCGTGTCGGCCGCGTCGACGCTGCGCGGCATCCGCACGATCCCGCTCGAGGACCGCGCGCTCTTCCGGATCGACCTCATCACTCCGGCGGCGCTCGACGGGGAGCTGTCGCCGCCGGCGCGGAGCTTCGCGGCGGCGGCGCGAAGGGCGTCGCAGCCGGTCATTGCAGCTGCTTCTTGAGCGCCGCCAGGTCTTCTCAAGGCCCGGCAGCGCGCGGCTATGGTGGGCCGAATGCCGAGATGGTGCGCGATCGCAATCGTCGCCGCGCTCGTCGTGAGCGGGTGTGAGGAGAGCGACGGCGGGGGCGCCGGCCGACCGCCGGCGCCGGAGCGGGTGCGAGTCGAGCTCGACTTGCCGCGGCCCGCGGCCGGCGCGCCCGACGCCGGCACCCGCGCGGGGCACGGAGCCGAGCGCTACCTCCTCCAGGCCGGCCGCGCCGCCCCGATCGTCCGCGGCCGGGTCGAGCCGCCGTCAGCGGCTCTCCAGCTCGTAGCCGCATCGGGAACGCGTGTCGCGCGCGTCAACGTGGCGCCCGACGGTCGCTTCAGCGCGCTCCTGCCCGGGCTGTCGACCACAGGCGTCGTCACCTTCAACCTGACGGCTACAGCGGGGCAGGCGCAGCCCTGGCGGACCGAGATCGTCGCCACGCGTAAGCCCGCCGCCGGCCAGGTGGCGAGCGTCCGCGTGCCGGAGACCGACCGCACCCCGCCCGCGGCCGGGCTGCTGCTGCGGTCCGGCGAGCGGGTCGTCAGCTCGGTGGCGCCTGTGTGGGCGGACCGCGACGCGCCAGTTCGGCTGGCCCGCCCCGCCCTGGCGCTCACGGCGATCACTCGCGACCAGGACGGCGGCACCGGTCGCGTCCGGGTATCGCTCAAATACGTCCGGACCTGCGCCGGCGAGGTCGTCCGCCGCACGCTCCACTTCCCGCCCTCGGAGATCGCGCGGGTCCGGCTGGCGCCGGGCTCGGCGGCGCCGGCGGAGCGCCGCCGCCGGGCGAACGTCCGGCTCGACACCGGCGGCTCCGGCTGCACGGTGCGCGGCAAGGCATGGGCCGACGCCACGAACGCGTCCGGGCTCGAGAGCTTCAGCGATCAGACCCGGTTCGAGTACTCGCGCTAGCTGAGGAAGTCCCGGAGCGCCGTGACCAGCTCGCCGGGCGCCTCCTCAGGCACGAAGTGGCCGCCCGGCACCTCGACTGCGGTCACGTTGCTCGCCCACCTGCGCCAGATCTCGGGCGCCTCGGCCAGCTGGAGCTCCTCCCTGCCCGTGACGAGGAGCAGCGGCGCCTCGATGCGCCGGCCGGCCTCGCGGTCGTCGGCGTCGTGCCGGCGGTCGATGTGGAAGCTCGCCCGGTAGTCGGCGCACATGGCGGCGATCGTCGTGTCGTCCATCGCTTGCCGGTAGGCGGCGCGCGCCTCCGCGTCGATGGCATCTGGATCGCCGGCCCAGGTCGCGAAGACGTGCTCGAGCACGGCGTCGCCGGCGCCCGCGAGCAGCCGCTCGGGGAAGGGGGCGGGCTGGGCAAGGAGGAACCACGGCCAGTAGCCGAGTGACGGCCCCGCGCCCATCCGCTCGAACTGCTCGATCGTCGGAACGGTGTTGAGGACGGCGACCCTCGTCACGGCGGCCGGGTGGTCGAGTGCGAGCCGGTAGGCCACGCGGGCGCCGCGGTCATGCCCGACGAGTGCGAAGCGCTCGTGGCCCAGCGCTGCCATCAGCTCGACCATCTCGGCGGCCATCTCGCGCTTGCTGTAGCCCTCGCCGTGCGGCCCGCCGGCCGGGGCGACCGAGGAGCCGTAGCCGCGCAGGTCCGGCGCGACGACCGCGTGCGCGCCCGCGAGCAACGGCGCCACCGCGCGCCAGCAGTGGCTCGTCTCCGGGAAGCCGTGGAGGAGAAGGACCGGCGGCCCATCGCCGGCGCTCTCGAAATGGAGGTCGGTGTCGCCGACGACGCGGCGCGCCTCGTCGAAGCCCGGCAGCGACATGTCACCCCCGCACGCGGCCCGCGACCGCCCACGCCCGCGCGCTGAGCTCGAACGGCTGATCACCGACCCCGAGGCGGCGCCGGTAGGCGTCGTGAAGCGCCGCGCGGCCGTCCGCGTCGAGCGACTTGCAGAACGCGCCTGAGGGCGCGACGCCGGTCGGGAGCGGCGCCCAGAGATCCTCGAATGACGGGTAGGCAACGCGCACGAACAGCTCTCCGGAGCGCACGTCCGCGAGGCCCGCGTCTCGCCAGAGGCCCGCCAGCTCTCCCTCGCGGCACCAGCTCATCACGACGGCCTCGTCTGCGGCGGCGGCACGCTCGGGCTCGACCTCGCGGGCGGCGTCCCAGAACCCGCGCAGCAGCTCCATGCCGTCCGCGTAGTCCCACACGCACGAGGCGACGACCCCGCCCGGCCGCGTGACGCGCGCCATCTCGCGCACTCCGGCCGGCGCGTCGCTCATGAAGTTCACGACGAGCTGCGAGAGGACGGCCTCGAAGCTCGCGCCGGCGAACGGCAGCTCCTCGGCGGGCGCGACGGCGACTTCGACGCCGGGAAGCCGCTCGCGGCAGGCCTGCGCGAACGGCTCCGAGGGCTCGACGGCGGACACGGAGTCCGCCCCGAGCCGCTCTACGAGCACGCCGGTGAGCGCCCCGGGACCGCAGCCGACATCGAGCACCCGCATGCCCCCGCAGACCCCCGCGAACTCGATCAGGGCGCGTGCCAGCTCGCCGCCGTAGCGGCCGACATGGCGGTCATATGCGTCCGCCGACGCGCGGAACGTCTCGGCACCCGGCATTGCAGGCAGGGAGGCTAATCGCGAGCCCGCGGCGGCGCGGTCGCGGCGCGGCAGGGCTCAGCCGTCGGTGCGGACCTCGGACCCGTCCTGCGCCCAGCGCGTGTGGAAGGAGCCGCCGCGATCGACGCGGCGGTAGGTGTGTGCCCCGAAGAAGTCGCGCAGGCCCTGGATCAGGTGTGCGGGGCCGCGCTCGCGCCGGTAGCCGTCGTAGTAGGCGAGCGACGAGCTGAATGCCGGCACGGCGACGCCGAGCTCGACCGCGTGCGCGATCACCCGGCGCCAGGAGCCCTGGGCCTCGGAGACGGCGTCGCGGAAGTAGGGCACCATCAGCAGGTTGACGGTGTCCGGGTTCTCGGCGTACGCGTCGCGGATGCGGTTCAGGAAGCGCGCGCGGATGATGCAGCCGCCGCGCCAAATGGTCGCGAGCGAGCCCATGTCGAGCTTCCAGTCGTACGCCTGTGACGCGGCCGCGAGCTGCTCGAAGCCCTGCGCGTAGGCCACCACCTTGCTGGCGTAGAGCGCGCGCTGGATGTCGTCGACGAGGTCGTCGCCCCCGCCGCCGGCGCCCGGACGGGGCCCGGCGAGTGCCTCCGAGGCGGCGCGGCGCTGGTCGCGCAGCGCGGACAGCGAGCGCGCGAACACCGCTTCGGTGATGCCGGTGAGCGGAACGCCCAGCTCGAGCGCGTCCTGGCTCGTCCAGCGTCCGGTGCCCTTCTGCTCGGCCTGGTCGACGATCACGTCGACGAGCGGCTCGCCGGTGTCGGCGTCCTCTTTGGCGAGCACCTTCGCCGTGATCTCGATCAGGAACGACTCGAGGTCCCCGCTGTTCCAGTCGTCGAAGATGCCGGCGATCGTCGGCACGTCGAGGCCGGCGCCGTTGCGCAGCAGGTCGTAGGCCTCGGCGATCAGCTGGATGTCGGCGTACTCGATGCCGTTGTGCACCATCTTCACGTAGTGGCCGGCTCCGTCCGAGCCGATGTACGTGCAGCAGGGGGTGCCGTCCACCTGCGCCGCAATCGAGGTGAGCGTCTGCTCGACCTCGCCGTAGGCGTCGTGCTCGCCGCCCGGCATGATGCTCGGCCCGAGCAATGCGCCCTCCTCGCCACCCGACACGCCAATTCCGAGAAAGCGCAGGCGGCGCTCCGCGCACGCGCTCGTGCGGCGGCGCGTGTCGGCGTAGTGCGAGTTGCCTGCGTCGATGATGATGTCGCCGTCGTCGAGCAGCGGCGTCAGCTCGTCGATCACCGCGTCGACGGGCGGCCCTGCCTTGACCATCGCGATGATCCGGCGCGGCCGCTCCAGCGAGGCGACGAAGTCCTCAACCGAATGAGAGGCCTGGAATGCTCCCTCGGCTGAGTAGTGCTCCATGAACTCGTCGGTGCGCGCGGCGGTGCGGTTGTGGACGGCCACCGGGACCGCGTGGCGAGCGATGTTGCGGGCCAGGTTCGCTCCCATGACAGCCAGGCCAGTGACGCCGATTTGGCTCCCGCCGCTCACGGGCGCGAGCGTACCGGACCGCGTTAGCCGAGCCCGTCACCGACACTCCGGCCGATGCACTCCGAATGGGTAAGCGGAGGAACGATCAGTTGCGTTGGGCCTCGTCGTTAGACGCCCACAACGACCATGGAGGCACAGGACATGTTGCTCGAGGGTAAGAACTGCATCATCTACGGCGGAGGCGGCAGCATCGGGTCGGGCGTGGCCCGGACGTTCACCCGCGAGGGCGCGCGGGTCTTCCTCGTCGGGCGCACGCGCGAGCCGCTTCAGGCGGTCGCCGAGGAGCTGAACGGCGCGGCCGAGATCGAGGTGCTGGATGCGCTCAACGGGCAGGCAGTGGACGAGCACGTCCGCGCCGTTGCCGCGAAGGCGGGCAGCGTCGACATCTCGTTCAACCTCGTCACTCGCGACGATATCCAGGGCATCCCGCTGATCGAGATGAGCTGGGACGACTTCAACCGCCCGGTGGCGAACGGTCTGCACGCCAACTTCAACACGGCGACGTCGGCGGCTCGCGTGATGTCTGAACAGGGCGGAGGCGTGATCCTCACCGTCACGAGCGGCTCCTCGAAGGGTCTGCATCCCGGGATGGGCGGCACCGGGCCCGCCGACGCTGCGACCGAGACGTTCCTGCGCTACCTCGCGGCGGAGACGGGCTCGCGCGGCGTCCGCGTGCTCACGATCCACACCGCGGGCGTGCAGGAGACGCTCACGAGTCGCAAGCTGGACCACGTCAACCAGGGCGGGCCGGATCCGGAGCAGGTGATCGAGATGATCGCCGGCATGGCGCTGCTGAAGCGCGCGCCGCGGCTCGCCGAGGTCGCCGAGACGGCGGCCTTCCTCGCCTCCGACCGGGCGTCGGGCATCACCGCCTCGACGGCCAACGTCACCTGTGGGCTGGTGGCCGCACCGTGACCACCGTCGAGCGGCTGGTGGCCGCGGCGAAGCGAGGCGACGAGTCCGCCTTCGGGGAGCTCGTCGAGCCGCACCGGCGCGAGCTGCACGTGCACTGCTACCGGATGCTGGGCTCGTTCGAGGCCGCCGAGGACCTCGTGCAGGAGACGCTCCTGCGCGCCTGGCGCCACCGCGAGGGCTTCGAGGGCGGCCCGCTCTTCCGGGCCTGGCTCTACCGGATCGCGACGAACGTCTGCCTCGATGAGCTGCGGCGCAGCAAGCGGCGGGTGGCGACGGTCGAGTCGTTCCGGGATGTGCCGTGGCTGCAGCCCTACCCGGACCGACTGCTCGACGAGATGGCGCCGCCGGACGAGCAGCCGGAGGCGGTGGTGGTGGCGCGCGAGACGATCGAGCTCACGTTCGTGGCGGTGATCCAGGTGCTGCCCCCGCGCCAGCGCGCCGTCCTGATCCTGCGCGACGTCCTGGAATGGACCGCCCGGGCGACCGCCGAGCTCCTCGACATGACGGTGGCGGCGGCCAACAGCGCGCTCCAGCGCGCCCGCGAGACCGTTCGCGACCTGCTGCCGACGGATCGCGGCCGGCGGACGGCGCAGGACCTGACGGACGACGAGCGCCGGCTGCTCGCCGCCTTCATCGACGCTCACGAGCGCGGCGACGCCGAGAAGGCCCTCGCCGTCGTACGCGAGGACATTCGCATCACGATGCCTCCGCATCCGTTTCTGTTCGAGGGCCGTGAGGCCATGGTGCCGCTGCTCGAGCGGGCCTTCGGCCCGGAGACGGACGGCGACTGGCTGCTCGTCCCCACGCGCGCCAACCGCCAACCGACCGCGGCGAGCTACCTACGCGCGCACGGCGACAGCGAGTACCGCGCCTTCAAGCTCGACGTGATCCGCGTCGAGGACGGCGCGATCGCGGAGGTCACGACGTTCGGCGCGAGCCTGTTTCGGCAGTTTGGCCTGCCGCCGGTCTGGCCGGCTGAGCGGTGAGGTCGAGCGCCTCGGGGCCGTCCACCGTGGCGGGCGCCCAGATCACGACCTCCTCGCGCCGCCCCTTGACGCTCATCGAGTCGATCCGCTCGAGCTCCGGCTGCTCGCGCAGCATCATCATGCGGGTCGACTCGGCGAGCATGATCATGTGCGGCGTCCCCTTCGTCAGGGACTCGATCCGCGAAGCGGTGTTCGTCGTGTCTCCGATCGCGGTGTACTCGAGCCGCTTCTCGGAGCCGACGTTGCCGGCCATCACGACGCCGCTGTTCAGGCCCACGCCGATGCGGAAGCTCTCGTCCCGGCCGGTCGAGCGGAGCCACCCGTTGAAGTCGTCGAGTGCCGGGCCGGCCATCTCGCGAGCGGCGGCGTAGGCGCGATCCGCGTGGTCGTCCATCTCGATCGGCGCCCCGAACACCGCCATGATGCCGTCGCCCATGAAGGCCACGAGCGTGCCGCCGTGGGCGAGGATCACATCGGTCATCGTGGTGAGGTAGTGGTTCAGGACCTCGATCACGTCCTCCGGCTCGCGCTTCTCGGAGAACGTCGTGAAGCCGCGCACGTCGCTGAACAGCACCGTCACGAGCTCGCGCTGGCCGCCGAGGCGCAGGTCCTCGTCGACGTTGCGGAGCACATCGTCGACCACCGGCTCCGGCACGAAGCGTGAGAACAGGTCGCGCACGCGCTGGCGCTCGAAGGCGTTGACGACGAGCGCGACCGCCAGGGCGCCGACGACGCCCAGCGCCAGCGACGCCAACGGATAGAGGAAGCCGACGATCACGCCCGCGTTGAAGATGACCTGCACGAAGACCGCGTACAGGATCGCGAGCACGAGCCCGATCAACGCCGCGCGCAGCGGGCCGAAGCGGATCGCGATCAGCGGGCCGATGAGCCCGAACAGCAGGATCAGCGCCACGGTGGTCCAAGCGGGCGCCTCCCGCAGCGGGAAGTCGCGCAGCAGCGTCGAGACCGAATTGGCGAGCACCTCGACGCCGAACATGAAATCGTCGCCGCTGACCGAGGTCGGATGAACGTCCTGGAGGATCGGGGCGGTTGCGCCGACCAGGACGATCTTGTCCTCGAAGGTGCCCTTCGGGAAGTTGCCGCGCACCACCCGGTAGAAGGGGATGGTCTCGACGTTGGCCTTGCCGTGGTAGTCGATCCAGGCACGCTCTTCGGGGAAGGCCGACTCGGGAACCTCTCGGCGCTGGTCGCGCTCGACGATCGCCACGGCCATCGTGTCGAGCTTCTCGAGGTCGTGGGCCATCCGCCGGACCACGCGCCCCGCGTCGGTGGCATAGCCCGCGTGGGCCGCGCGCGTCTGCAGTGTGCGGAGGACGTCGTCGCCGCCGAACACGTTCGTGCCGCCGCGGTCGTTGACGATCGTGGTCGCGAGCACGACGTTGCCCGCCTGGGCGATCGCGTCAGCCAGCTCCTGGTCATCCTCCGGGTTCTCCGAAGGCTCCGTGAACTGAACGTCGTAGCCGATCACGCGTGCCCCGTCCGCGCGCAGCTGTTTGATCGCCTCTGCGTGCAGGGTGCGCGGGAAGGGCCACTGCTCGCCCAGCTCCCGGAAGCTCGGGTCGTCGATGCCGACGATCGCGATGTCCTCGGGAGGCGCCAGCTCGCCGCGGATCGCGAAGCGCGCGTCGACCGTGTCGAGCTCGGAGTCCTGGAGCACGTCGGCGAAGTACGCGGCCAGCACGAATCCCGTGAGCACCGCCGCGGTGCCGGCGAACATGAGCAAGCGAAGGCGCCGGCTGCGCCGCCCGTGCGAGGTGTGCGAGTCCCTCACACTGCGTCAGTGTGGTGCATCGGGCCCGTTCCCGCCAGAAACCGGACGGGTGCCGGGCACCAAACCGCGCCTCTACACACGGACCCTCGTCGAGAAGAAGTCCTCCAGCGCCGGCGCCAGAGCGTCGGCCGCCACGTCGTGGGTCTGTCCCGCGAGCGTCCGGCGCTCGGCGTGCGGGAGGATCTCGGCGAGGCCGTCCACCGCCGCGGCCGCCCACGGCGGGCTCGCTCCGCCGTCGAGCAGCAGCACCGGCGCAGTGATCGTCGGCGCGCGCTCCGTCAACAGCGCGTCCTGACCGTCCATGAGGATCGTGTCGTAGACGAGCGTGTGCGCCACGGCCTCGAAGCCGGGCCAGATGGGCGCCCCGCGCATCTCGGCGACCATCTCGCGCGGCATGCCGAGGCCCGCGGTCAGGAAGTACTCGACCGCGTCTCCGGGCCGCCCGTCGGCGTTGAGCTTCGTGAGCCGGTCGAGGAAGTCGTCGGGAGCATCGTGGCCGTTCTCGTCGAGCGCGAAGGGCGGCTCGTAGAGGGCGAGCTTCGTGACGGCGAGCCCGCGCGCGGCGCCCTCGAGCGCGAGCGCTCCGCCCGATGACATGCCGAACACGAATGCCGAGCCGCCCGCCTCGGCGATCAGCGCGTCCAGGTCCTCGACCTCGCGCTCGACCGAGTAGTGCGTGCCGTCACCGCTCTCGCCGCGGCCGCGGCGGTCGTAGTGGAACACGCTGAACGCGGGCGCCAGCCGCTCGACGAGCTCGGTCGTCGACTGGTCGATCGCCCGGTACTGGAAGGCGCCGCCCACGAGGATGAGGGGAGGCCCCTCGCCGGACCGCGTGAAGCCGATGCCGGTGCCGTCGCTCGATCGTGTGGTGCTCACGGTTCTCCTCTCGGTTGGCGGATCTGTCCCTAGGACCCCCGGCGAGCGGCGAACTCATCGGCCGGGATCGTCGACCTGGTCGTCGACTAGGTGGGCGGGTCGAGCTCGGCCTCGACCCGTTCCACCCAGTCGAGCTGGAGAGCGAGCAGGTCGCGCAGATAGTCGTTGACGAGTTCCAGGTACTTGCGCCGGTGCGGCAGCGCCTCCGCGCTCTCCCTGCTTGCGTCGAGGCGGGCCTCGAGGTCGGCGATGTCCTCGCGCAGCGCCGAGATGCTCGCGCGCGTCGGGCCCTCGCCGACCAGGTCCGCCACCAGCATGCGGAGGAGCGGCTCGCTCTTCACCGGGGTCACGTGCGCGGGGGTGCCCGCCCACTCGCGCAGCGCCTCGAGGCCCCTGTCGGTCAGCGTGTAGACCGTCCGCTCGCGTGTCTTGCCGGGCTCGCGCCGCGCCTCGAGGTAGCCGAGCTTCGCGAGCCGCTTGGGCTCGACGTAGTACTGGCTCTCACCGGCCCAGGCCAGGATCCGGCCGCGCTGCGCGAGTCGAAGCAGGTCGTGCGCGCCCGCGCCGCCGCGGCCGACCAGGCCGAGGACCTCGTAGGAGAACAGGCTCAGTTCTTCTCTAGACATACTATGGTCCATAGCTTATGATAGCTACGACCCATAGGCTATTGGTGTGAGGAGACGGGCATGGCCACAGCGAGCGCCGCGACCGGAAGCGGCATGAGGCAGGGCGAGCTCTGGGGCGCGCGGGCGCAGGACTGGGCACAGGTCGAGGAGCAGCAGCTGCCGACCTACGAGGAGGGCATCCGGCGCGCCGGCGTGCAGGCCGGCGACCGCGTTCTCGACGTGGGCTGCGGCTCCGGAGTGTTCCTGCACGCCGTCACGGATCTCGGCGCCCGCGCCTACGGGCTCGACGCGTCGCGAGGCCTCCTCCGCGTCGCTCGCGCGCGTGTCCCCGAGGCGGATATCAGGGTTGGCGACGCGCAGTCCCTGCCACACGCGGACGACTTCTTCGACGTGGTAACAGGATTCAACTCATTCTTCTTCGCGGACGACATGGTCGCCGCCCTGCGCGAGGCGGGGCGGGTCGCCAAGCCGGGCGCGCCCGTGCTCATCCAGGTCTGGGGCCGGCCCGAGCGCTGCGAGCTCAGGCCGATGCTCGCGGCGGTCGGCAGCCTACGGCCGCCGCAGCCCGAGCCGGCCGCCGCGCCGCCGCCGCTCTGGCAGCCGGGCGTGCTCGAGTGGATCGCCGCGGAAGCCGGCCTGTCCCCGGAGGCGAGCTTCGACCTCAGCACGACCTTCGAGTTCCCGGACGAGAGCTCGCTCCTGCGCGGCCTGCTCTCACCGGGCCCGATCGCCGACGCGATCCGGCACTCCGGCGAGCGGGCCGTGGCCGACGTGACCCTGGGCGCACTCGCACAGCACCGGCAAGCGGACGGCGGCTACCGGCTCGAGAACGAGTGGCACTTCCTGCTCACGCGCGCCTGAGCTCAGCGCGTCCCGGCCAGCTCCCCCGCCTTGCGCCGAAGGCTCTCGAGTAGGTCGTCGTAGGACCCCGCGAACGCCTCGACGCCCTCGTCGACGAGCTGTCGCATCACGATGTCGTCGAGGTCGACGCCAAGCTCGCGCAGCTCGGCCATCAGCTCCCGAGCCGCGTCCACGTCGCGGTCGACCGTGCGCGCGGGGGTCGCGTGGTCGCGGGCCGCCTCGATCGTCGCGTCCGGCATCGTGTTCACGGTGTCCGGGCCGATCAGCTCGTCCACGTAGAGCGTGTCCGGGTAGTCGGGGTTCTTTGTCGAGGTCGACCCCCACAGCGGGCGCTGGACGTTTGCCCCCGCCGCGGCGAGCCGCTCCCAGCGCTCGCCCGAGAACAGCTCCTGGAACTCGGCGTAGGCGAGCTTCGCGTTGGCGACCGCGGCACGCCCGCGCAGGTCCTCGCGGCCGAGCTCCTCGAGCGCCGCGTCGACCTTGGTGTCGACCCGGGAGACGAAGAAGCTCGCGACCGAGGCGCTGCGGTCGATCGGCTCGCCGGCGTCCAGCCGGCGCTCGAGCCCGCGCAGGAACGCCTCCGCGATCTCGCGGTAGCGCTGCACGGCGAACAGGAGCGTGACGTTCACGTTGACCCCGAGCGCGGTGAGTTCACAGAACGCGCGCACGCCCGGCTCGGTGCCGGGCACCTTGATCAGCACGTTCGGACGGTCGATCGCCTCACGGTGCCGCTGAGCCTCGGCGACCGAGCCCTCGCTGTCGAAGGCGAGCGACGCCGGCAGCTCGAAGGAGACGTAGCCGTCCTGACCCTTCGTCTCCTCGAACACGGGCCGCAGCAGGTCGGCCGCGTCGCGGACGTCCTCGTAGGCGAGCCGCTCGAAGATCTCCTGCGGGTCGTCCGTCTCGCGGGCGGCCTCGCGGAAGGCGTCGTCGTAGCGGTCCGAGTGGCCCATGCCCTTCTCGAAGATGGTGGGGTTCGAAGTCACGCCGGTGAGGCCGTCCTCGGCGATCAGCCGCTCGAGCCCGCCGTCGTCGAGCAGCTGGCGGTTCAGGTTGTCGATCCAGATCGCCTGCCCGAAGGCCTCGATCTCTAGCAGTCGGTTTACGTTGTCGGCCATGTCTTCAAGGTACCCGGTGAGCGGTGGGCGACTCCAGGTCGAGCCGGTCCGGCCCGAGCATGCCGAGCGCCTGCGCGAGCTCCGTGCCGATCCTGAGGTGGCGCGCTGGTGGGACCCGCCTCCCGACAACTGGCCGCTCGGGCCCGAGCCCGACATCGAGCGCTTCGCGATCACCGTGGACGGCGAGCCGGTCGGCGCAATCCAGTTCTGGGAGGAGACCGATCCCGGCAGCCGCTACGCGGACGTGGACATCTTCCTCGGCCCCGAGCACCAGGGCCGCGGCCTCGGCACGGAGGCGATGCGGCTGATCGTGCGGCACCTGACCGAGGAGCGCGGCCACCACCGGATCACGCTCTCGACCGCGGTCGACAACGTGCGCGCGATCCGCGTCTACGAGAAGGTCGGCTTTCGCGCGGTCGGCGTCACGCGCAGGTCGAACCTCAACGAGGTCAGGGGCGAGTGGGAGGACGAGCTGCTGATGGAGTACGTCGTCTAGACCCGGCGGCGATTCGCGAACTCGCCGAGCGCCGTCCGCGCGTCGGGCTCGTCGAAGAGGCGCACGCAGTGGTGCGTCTCGCGCTCCATTGCCGCGCCGACCAGATCGCCGAAGCGCTCGTTCAGCATCGCCTTCGTCGCCGCGAGGGCGTCGCGGGAGTTGCCCGCGAAGACCTCGGCCCAGTGGGCGATGCGCGCGTCGAGCTCGTCGGGCGCGACCATCTCCGTGGCGAAGCCGCGCTTCCGCGCCCAGGCAGCGTCGCGTTCCTGCCCGCCGAGCAGCAGCTCGCGGGCCCCGGTCTCGCCGAGTACCTCCGGAAGGAAGAGCGTGCCGGCGTTGCTTGCCACGAGACCGATGCCGACCTCCGGGGTGAGCACGCGGATGCGGTCGGTGCAGAGGCGGACGTCACAGCTCGCCGCGAACTCGAGAGCGCCGCCCACGCAGACGCCGTCCACCGCCGCGATCACGGGCAGCGGGCTGGCGAGGACGACGCGGGTCATGCGCTGGAACGCCTCGATCGTGGCCGCCCAGGCGCTGCTGTCGGCCTCGATCGCCGCCTGCAGGTCGTCGCCCGCGGAGAAGTGCTCGCCGGCGCCACGCAGGACGACGCAGCGGACCGCCGCGTCGGCGCCCGCCGCCTCCACGGCATCGGCGACCTGGGTCATCGTCTCGAGGTCCCAGGCGTTGCGGCGCTCCTGGCGGTCCCAGCTGACGACCCTCGCGGCGCCCTGATCGCTCGTGGTCACGGTCATGGGGCTGTCTCTCTCCTCAGGCTCTCGACCGCAGGCGGCAGCTCGTCGCCGCGTGCGGTCCGGTGGATGATGCGTGTCTTCTGCTCGGCCACGGGCAGAGAGCCGGGGTCGAGGCGCGTGACCGCGAAGCGCACCCGCAGCGCCTCGTGGAGGCGCTGGGCGAGGCCGTCGAGCTCGACCTCCCGCGCCGCCTCGACGTAGACCTCGACCGGTGGCACGACGGGGTCGCCGTGGGCGACCACGCAGTGGCGGCCGAAGCGGGCATCGGCCTCCAGCAGAGCGGCGATCGCCTGCGGGTAGACGTTCACAGCCTGGACGCGCAACATGTCGTCGCGGCGTCCGTCGACGCGGATGCGCAGCGATTCGCGGCCACAGCTGCAGGGCGACGTCCAGACCTGCGCGAGGTCGCCGGAGCGGTAGCGCAGGAGCGGCGAGGCCTCGCGCCTCAGGTGCGTCCAGACCAGCTCGCCGCCCGCCCCGTCCTCGAGCGGCAGGGACTCGCCGCTGACCGGGTCGACCAGCTCGGGTACAGCGTGCCCGGCGGTGGTCAGGTGGAGGCCCTCGCCCTCGCCGCAAGCGCCGCCCATCGTCGACCAGACGTCGGACATGCCGAACGTGTCCGCCACGCTCGCGCCCCAGGCCTCTTCGATCTCCGCGCGGACGGCGGCGAGCCCCGCGCCCGGCTCGCCGGCGGTGACGATGTGACGCAGCCCGAGCTCGCGCGGCTCGATGCCTTCCTCGCGCGCCCGCCCGGCCAGGTAGGCCGGGAACGAAAGCGTCCCGAAGAGCGCCGTGATGCCGAGCCGCGGAATCAGGTCGAGCAGGCGCCGCGACTGGCCGGTGCCGACCGGCACCACCGTCGCGCCGCTCGACTCGAGCGCCATGTGGTCGGCGATGCCACCGGCGTAGAGGGCGTAGTTGAGGCAGTGCGCGACCACGTCGTCGGGCCGCACGCCGGCGATCCGGAACGCCTCGCCGCCGACCGCGCTGTTGGCCTCGTGGTCGGCGCGCGTGAAGCCGACCGCCACCGGCTCGCCTGTCGTGCCGGAGGTCACATGCATGCGCACCAGTCGCTCGGGCGGGGCGCACAGCTGGGGGCCGAAGGGCGGTTGCGCGCGCTGGCCCTCGCGCAGCTCCTCCTTGGTGGTGAACGGCAGCCGGGCGAGGTCGGCCGGCTCGCGCACCTGCTCGCGCACTCCGCGCAGGCGCTCGCGGTAGAACGGGCTCGCGGCCTCGAGGTACTCGAGCTGCTCCTGGAGCGCCCTCACCCGTGCGGCGTGAGCTCGCCCGCGGCCGCGCGGCCGAGCGTGGCGTCGACGGTGCGGCCGTAGGCCTCGATCGCCACGCGCAGGTCGGCCTCCGGCGTGTCCTCCTCCTTCGTGTGCGACACCGGCGGCGAGGAGGACGAGAAGATCATCACGGTCGGGATCAGCCGCGCCATCTCGGCGGCGTCGTGGAGCGGCCCGCTCGGGATGGCGGTGTCCGTGCCGCCCGATTCCTGCACGGCCTCGCGCGCGGAGGCGATCAGGCGCTCATCGAAGGGGATCGGCGGGATCGACCACAGGTGACGCAGCTCGACCTCGCAGCCCTGGTCGGCGGCGGCCTGCTCGCACGCCTGGCGCGCTTCGGCGAGCATCGTGGCGAGCTCGTCCGGGTCGAGGTGGCGCTGGTCGAGCAGCATCTCGGTCCGGCCCGCGACCGCCGTGACGACGCCCGGCTCGCTCGTCGCCCCGCCGACTGTGCACACGCCGCCCTCGTGGCTGAGGCCGATCTCGCGGATCGCGAGCGCGGCCTGGGCCGTGGCGGCGAAGCTGTCGCGGCGCAGCTCCATCGGGGTGGCGCCGGCGTGCGCGGCCTGGCCCGTGAAGACCGCTACGTGACGCTCGACGCCGCAGGTGCCGAGCACCGTCGCCGCCGGCTCGCCGCGGCTCTCGAGCACGGGCCCCTGCTCGATGTGGAGCTCCAGGTAGGCGCAGGCCCCGCGCAGCTGGGCCGCCGGACTCGTGCACCCGGTCGAGTTCGACGCCGTGGCGGGCGACCACGTCCTCGAGCCGCTCGCCGTCGCGGTCGCGCAGATCACGCACATCGTCGACCTCGAGCGTGCCCGCACAGGCGGACGACCCGAACAGGCTGCGGCCGAAGCGCGCGCCCTCCTCGTCGGCCCAGTCGACGAGCCGCAGGCGTACCGGCGGGCGCCCATCGGCGTGCGCGCGCAGCGCGCCCACCGCGCTGAGGATCCCGAGCGCGCCGTCGAGCCAGCCGCCCGCCGGCACGGAGTCGATGTGCGAGCCGACGATCACGAAGCCCTCGCCGTCGCCCGGCAGGTCGGCCCAGAGGTTGCCGGCAGGATCGACCTCGATCTCAACCGGCAGCTCCTCGAGCCGCGAGCGTAGGAAGTCGCGCGCCCTGACCCACTCGTCCGTCCAGCAGACGCGCCGTGCGCCGTCGGGCCCGCCGGTCAGCCGGGCCAGCTCGCGCAGGTCCGCGAGAACGAGGTCCGCGTCCATAGCCGTCACGAAGCCACGGGTGCGGGCGCGCCGAGCGAGCGCGGCACGAAGCGGCCGTGCCCGGGCTGCGTCTTGATCTCGCCGCGGTCATAGACGAGCGTGCCGCGGCAGTACGTCTGGCGCACGCTGCCCGTGGAGCGCTCGCCCTCGAACAGGTCGTAGTCGACGTTCATGTGCGAGGTCCGAGTTGAGAACTCGAACGGCGTGGCCGGGTCGAAGATCACGAGGTCGGCGTCCTTACCGGGCGCCACGGCACCCTTCCGCGACAGCCCGAAGCGGCGGGCGATAGTGGTCGAGGTGAGGTCGACGAGCTCGCTGGGCGTGAGCCGCCCGCCGTCGACCCCCAGGTCCCACAGCTTGACGAGCCGGTGCTGGATCATCGCGAGGCCATTGGGGATCTTCGAGAAGTCGTCGCGCCCGAGCGCCTTCTGCTCGCTGTTGAACGGGCAGTGGTCGGTCGAGACGCTCTCAAGCACGCCGCGCTTCAGCGCAGCCCACAACAGCTCCGGGTTATGCGCGTCGCGCAGCGGCGGCGAGCACACGTAGCGCGCTCCCTCGAAGTCGGGTCGCTCGAGGTCCTGGACCGTGTTGGTCAGGTACTGGAGGCAGGTCTCTGCCGAGACGTCCACGCCGCGCGCCTGGCCCGCCGCGATCTCGTCGGCAGCGAGGCCGCAGGTCACGTGCACGATGTAGACGCTCGCGCCGGTCAGCTCGGCGAAGCGCACGGAGCGGCTCGTCGCCTCGGCCTCGAGCTCCTCCGGCCGAGTGTGAGCGTGGTAGATCGGCTCGATCTGGCCGGCCGCCAGCGCGCGCTCGACCAGCACGTCGATCGCCCAGCCGTTCTCGCAGTGGACCATCGTGAGCGCGCCGAGGTCGCGCGTGTTCTCGAGCACGCGGAAGAACAGGTCGTCCGTGACCATGATCGCGCCCTTGTAGGCGAGGAAGACCTTGAACGAGCAGATGCCCTCCTCGACCATCGGCCCCATGTCGTCGAGCGTGGCGTCGTCGGCCTGGGTGATCGCCACGTGGAAGCCGTAGTCCACGTGCGCGGCGCCGGCGGCGCGCTCCTGCCATTCCTCGAGCGAGGAGCGCAGGCCGCCCGGGTGCTGCTGGATTACGAAGTCGACGATGCAGGTCGTGCCCCCGGCCGCGGCTGCGCGCGTGCCCGTGTCGTAGTTGTCGATCGAGACCGTCCCGCCGAACGGCATCGCCATGTGGGTGTGGTTGTCGATCAGGCCGGGCAGGACGTAGCAGCCGCTCGCGTCGACGACCTCCGCCTCCACCTCGCCGAGCGCCCCTACGGCGGCAATCTCCTCGCCGTCGATGAGCACGTCGGCACTCGTCTCGTGGTCGGCTCCGACCACCGTTCCGCCCTGGATGAGCGTCCTCATTCTGTACCTCCAGTCACGCCGGCGAAGCGCGGGATGATCTCCCGCCCGTAGGTCTCGAGCGTGCGCTCCTGGCCTTCTGTCATGAGATAGATGTTGAACTGGTCGACGCCGATCGATTCGAGCTCGGCCAGCTTCGCGGCGGCCTGCTCGGGCGTTCCGAGCACGCAGAAGCGGTCGCAGATCTCGTCGCTCACGAACGCGCCGTGGCGGGCGCCGACGCGCGAGTGCTCGTCGTAGTCGTAGCCCGTCTCGGCCGGCACGTAATCGGTCAGCGCGCGCGGGACGACCTGCCCGTCGGCGCCGTAGCGGGCGATCAGGTCGCGAACGTGGTTCGACACCATCGCCGGGAACCAGCGCACCTGCTCCCGGGCGGCCGTGAGGTCGTTCGAGATGTGGCTCGGCGCGCAGACGATGCATTTGAGCGCGGCTGGGTCGCGGCCCGCCTCGGCGGCCGCCGCGCGCGCGGTCTCCATCGTCCAGCGGATGATGTCCGGGTCGGCGAGCTGGATGATCACACCGTCGCCGACCCGTCCCGCCACCGCTAGCACCCGCGGCCCGTAGCCCGCCACGTGCATCTCGATCGGCGGCAGCTCGGGCCGCACCCAGGCGAGCTCGATGTCCGTGTCGTTCCAGTGCACCTTCTCGCCGTTCATGAACGGCTTGATCATCCGTAGCGCCGCCTCGAAGCGAGCGACCTTCACCGGCTGCTGGCCGATGTAGCGCCGCGCCGAGTCGCCGCGCCCGATGCCCATCACCATCCGCCCTTCGGAGATGTCCTGGAGCGTCGCGTAGGCGCTCGCCACGACGGTCGGCTCGCGCGTGCCGGGGTTCGTGACCATGTGCCCGAGCTTGATTCGCTCGGTTGCCTTCGCGGCCAGCGCCAGCGTCGGAATCGAGTCCTGCCATAGGACGTGCGAGTCGTAGGTCCAGCCGTACTCGAAGCCCTCGCGCTCAGCCAGTTGCAGCAGCTCGATCAGGCGCTGATAGGGCGGGTCGGGCAGGACGGTTACGCCGAAGTTGAGTGACACGGCGCACACAACCTACGCCAAGCGGTGACTAACCTCGGTAGCTAACACTTCGATAACCCTCGAACGATGGAACGGATCCGCAACAGCCGACAGCGCCTCATCGAGAGGGGGCTGCGGTCAGGAGGTGGCCGGGGGCCGGACGAGGCGCAGCGCGACGAGCGCGCACAGGGCGCCGAGGCCGGCGCCGAGCAGGGCCCCGGCCGCGACGTCGAGCGGGAAGTGCACGCGCAGGTAGAGCCGCGAGAGCGCCACGGCGGCGGCGATCCCGAGCGCCCAGAAGCGCAGGCGCGGGCTGATGATGGCCACGGCGGTGGCGGCCGCGAAGGCGGTGGCGCTGTGGCCGGACGGGAACGAGGCGTTGTCGGGCAGCGCCGTGAGCGATCCGAGCGTGGGATCGAGCTCGGGCGGGCGGGCGCGGTCAAAGGCCTGCTTGAGCAGGTCGGACGCGAGCGACGCGGCACCCACGGCAACCGCGGCCGCAGCGAAGGCGAGCGGCAGGCGCCGGCGGCGCAGGTCGGAGCACAGCCCAAGCCCCACGAGCAGCGGCCCCTTGACCCACCACGCGGAGAGCACGATGAAGACGGCAGTCAGCCAGGGGTGCTCGAAGGCCGGAGCGGCCTCGATGAGGGCACGGTCAAGGTCGAGCAGGAAAGCCATCGCCCGAGAACTGCGGACGCTAGCAAGCGGCGGGCGCCGCTGCTGATCGTCGTCAACGGTCAGGCGAGCGGGATCGCGGATCCGCGCCGCACCGCCGCTGAGCTCGCCGGCCTCGCCCGCCGGAGCGGCGCCGACGCCGAGGCGATGGTCACGGCCGGCGAGGAGGAGCTCTGGGCTGTGCTGCGGCGGGCGGCCGAGCGCGGTACGCGGGTGGTGCTCGTGGGCGGCGACGGCTCGCTGCACGCGGCCGCCAACGCGCCGCTGCAGCGCCTGCCCGAGCTCGCACTGGTGCCGGCCGGCCGCGCCAACAACATCGCCCGCGCGCTTGGCATCCCGGTGGAGCCGGCGGCCGCGCTTTCGGTTGCCGCCGGCAGGCCTGCGCGCCCGCTCGACGCCCTGCGGGTCGTGACGCCCGACCGCCTCGTGTACGCCGTCGAGTCGGTCAGTGCCGGCTTCCAGGCCGAGGCGCGCGCCGGCTACGACTCGGACAACTCCGCGGACCTGCGCCAGGGGGCGCGCGCCTTCCTGCGCGCCGTGGCGCGCTTTCACACCTACGCCGCGGTCGTCCGGCTCCCGGGCGGCGTGCTGCGCTCGCGGATCGCGGCCCAGCTCTTCTTCTCGAACCTGCCCTACTTCGGCTTCGGCTTCGAGGTCGCCCCCGGTGCGGACCCCGCCGACGGCCGCTTCGAGGCGATCGCGATCGAGGCGCGCACGCGGCGACGGCTCCTATGGCTGCTCGCGGCGGCCCGGCGCGGCCGCCACATCGGCAGGCGCGGTGTGCGCCGGCTGAGTGCCAGCTTCGCCCGCGTGATGGAGCCGCTGCCGCTCGTGGCCGATTCCGTCCCGCTCGGTGTCACGACGGCCACGGTGACCGTCGACCACGCGCGCCTGAGGGTGGCGGCACCGTGAGCCCGCGGCTCCTGATCGTGTTCTCGCTGGCCGCGGTCGGCGCGGGAGCGGGACGGGCGCTCACCACGACGTACCTGCCCGTGCTGCTCGAGCGCATCGACGACGCGCCCACGCTGATCGGGGCCGTGATGACCGTGAACGCTCTCGCGGGCTTCGCGATCCCGATCGCGACAGGCGTCTGGTCGGACCGGCGCGGGCGCCGCCTCCCGTTCATCGCGGGCGGTGCCGTGGTGACGGTCGGAGGGCTCGCCGCGATCGGGCTCGGCAACGGCACTTCGTATCTCGCGCTCGCCGTCTCCGCGGGGCTCGTCTACACGGGCCTGAACGCACTGACGACCGCCCACCGGGCGATCGTCGCGGACGACGTCGAGGACGCGCGCCGGCCCGCTGCCACGAGCGCGCAGGAGGGCGCCGGGCTGGTTGGCGCCGTGGTCGCGGTCGCGATCGGCGGCGCGCTGATCGAGCCCGCGCCCGCTGCCGCCTTTGCGCTCGCGGCCGTCGTCGTCGGGCTGGCGGCGCTGCCGACGCTCACGGTGGGGCGGCGGCTCGGGCTCGGCGAACGCGATCCTGCCGGCGGCACACGCCCCGAGCGGGCGCTCTTGCGAGATGCGTTGCGGCGCAACGGCGCGCGCGAGGTGCTCCTGGCCCAGACCCTCTGGGTGTTCGCCTATGCGGCGCTGCCCGCGTTCTTCGTCCTATACGCCGAGGACAGCCTCGGGCTCTCGGTTGCGGCCGCGGGGCTGCTGCCGCTCGGCTTCGGCGTGCTCACGGCTCTGGGGATGCTGATCGGCGCCCGCGCTCGCCCCGAGCAGGTGCGACCGCTGTTGCTCGCCGGCGCGGCCATGCTCGGGGCCGGCATCCTGGCCGCCGCGCCGGCCGACGCGATCCGGTCCGCGGCGCCCGCTTTCGCCGTCGCCGCGCTCGGCGCGGGACTCGTGACCGCGCTCGGATTCCCCTACTTCGCGCGCTTCGTGCCCGACGGCGAGGCCGGCCGCTACAGCGGGCTGTTCTTCGCCGGGCGCGCCGTCGCCACCACGGCGGCGCTTCCGCTCGCCGGCCTCGCCGTCGAGGCGAGCGGCGGCTACGACGCGGTCCTGTGGCTCGGGGCGGCGGCGCTCGTGGCGCTTGTCCCGCTGACCCTCGCCGAGCGCGGGGCGGGCCGTCCCGCGCTCGCGCTGCCGCGGCCGTCGACGGTGGCGGCGGTGGTCCCCGTCTTCGCATCCGACCGGGCGGCGCAGGTGGCTCGCGCGGCGCTCCGCCACGTGGACGAGCTCGTCCTGGTCGACGACGGCGCACCGGCCGCGATCGCCGCCTCGCTCGAGGCGGTCGCCGCCGACGAGCGAGTGCGCGTTCTTCGGCTGGAGCACAATGGCGGCAAGGGCAGCGCGGTCAGCGCGGGCATCGAGCTGCTGCTCGACGAGCCGCGGCCACCCGAGGCGATCGTCGTCCTGGACTCCGACGGCCAGCACGACCCCGAGCGCATCCCGGCCTTCGTGGAGGCCGCCCAAACGAGCGATGTGGTCATCGGCCACCGTCGCGATCGCCGCGCCATGCCGTTCGAGCGGCGGCTCGCGAACCGGCTGGCCAGCCTGCTCCTGGCGGTCAGGGCGCGCGCTTGGGTGCCGGACACGCAGAACGGCATGCGCCTGTTCCGCGCGGCGGCGCTGCGCGAGATCCCGCTGCCGGCGGGTGGATACGAGGCCGAGACCAAGCACCTCCGGGCGCTGCTCGCCTCGGGTCGTCACGTCGGCTCCGTCGAGATCCCGACCATCTACGACGGCGAGCCGAGCGGCTTCCGCCCGCTGGCGGACACCGCGCGGGTTGCGAAGGCCATCGTGGCGACCCCGCCCGGCACCGTCGGCACGGGCAGCGCGGCGGACGCGCTGGTGGTTCTGCGCGCGTGGGCGCCACGGCTCTCGACCGGGCTGCTCGCGGCGATCGCGCTCGGGCTCGCGCTGCCCATCTTCCAGCCGCTCGACAACGCCCTCTTCCTTGGCGTCAACGGCTTGGGGGACGGGCCCGAGCGGCTCTACGACGCGCTCGACCCGCACACGCGCAACTACATCCTTCTCCTCCTCACCACGCTGGTAGCCGGCGTCGTCGTCCTGCGCCGGCCCCGCTACGTCATCGGCGCTGCGCTCGGTGTGGTGCTGGCCGCGTACCTCGCCGGCGCCACGATCGAGGTCATCAAGCTGTTCGTCGAGCGCGCCCGGCCGGAGGAGGTCCTGGGCGCCCAGGTGCTGCTCGCGGAGGGGCGCAGCTGGGGCCATCTTGCCTCGTACCCGTCCGGCCATCTGATCGTGACCGCCGCCATGGCAGCGGCGGCCGCCTCGGCGATTCCCGTCCTGCGCAGGCCGTTGCTCGCCTATGTCGTCATGATCGCGTTCACGCGTGTGCTGTTCGGCGCCCATTTCCCGATCGACGTGCTCGTGGGCGCGGTGATGGGCTACGAGCTTGGGCTGTTCGCGGCCCGCCTGATGGCAAGCGCACGGATGCTTCCGGCTCCGCCGGAGTGGGCACGCGCGCGTGCGCCGGCCGCGGACCCGGTGGCTCTGAGGTGACGAAGCTCGGCGTCTTCGTCGTCCCGGACGCCCGCGACCCTGAGCAGACGATCGAGCGAATCGTGGCCGCCGACCGGGCCGGGCTCGACCTCGTCGGTATCCAGGACCACCCGTACCAGCGCCGCTTCTTCGACACCTGGACGCTGCTCTCGTACGTCGCGGCGCGCACGGAGCGGATCACGCTGCTGCCTGACGTGATCAACCTGCCGCTGCGCCAGCCCGCCGTGCTCGCCAAGGCCGCCGCCTCGCTCGACGTCCTGAGCGGCGGCCGGGTTGAGCTCGGCCTTGGGGCGGGGGCCTTCTGGGACGCCGTCGAGGCGATGGGCGGACCGCGCCGGTCGCCCGGCGAGTCGGTGGATGCGCTCGAGGAGGCGATGAGGATCATTCGCTCCTATCTCGACATGGAGGAGTCGGTTCGGCTCGACGGCCGCTACTACCGGGCCGCTGGGGCCAAGCCGGGGCCGGCGCCGGTCCACCGGATCGGGCTCTGGGTCGGCGCCTACCGGCCGCGGATGCTGCGCCTGACCGGGCGGCTCGGGGACGGCTGGCTGCTGAGCCTCGGCAACCTCCCCGAAGGGGAGATCTCTGCTCGCCACGAGGTGATCGACGAGGCCGCCCGCGCGGCGGGCCGAGATCCTGCGGACATCGTCCGGGCACTCAACGTCGGGCTCGGGAGCGCCGGCGACGGCCCCGACGCGGACCGCGTCGCGGACCTCGCCGGGCGGCTCCGCTTCGATGCGCTGATCTTCTCGCTTCCGGACGACGACCCGCTTGGGTTCATCGCGGCACTCGGCGAGACCGCGCCGGAGCTGCGCGCCTAACCGTGGCGGAGCCGGTCCTGAGCCAGCGGGCGCTGGGGCGCGCCCTGCTCGAGCGCCAGGGCCTCCTCGAGCGCTCGCGCACGCCGGCGATCGAGATGATCGAGCGGCTCGTCGGCATGCAGGCGCAAGTGCCCGAGAACCCGTATGTGGCGCTCTGGTCGCGCATCGAGGGCTTCCGGCCGGAGGAGCTGAGCGACCTGATCGCGGAGCGCGAGGCCGTGCGCGCGGGGCTGATGCGCTCGACGCTCCACCTCGTCTCGGCGCGCGACTGCCTCGCGATCCATCCGCTGACACTGCCGATCCTCGGCAAGACCTTCCGCAGCCCGTTCGCGGCGAAGCTGAACGGCGCCGACGTCGACGCGGTGGTCGCCGCGGGACTCGAGCTGCTCGGCGAGGCGCCGCGGACGCGCGCCCAGCTCTCGGAGCACCTGGCCGAGCTCTTTCCCGACGCGGAGCCGCTCTCGCTCGCCTACGCCGTGACCCTCCACGCGCCGCTCGTGCAGACGACGCCGCGCGGCCTGTGGGGGCAGACGTGCCAGGCCACCTGGGCACCGGCGGAGCAGTGGCTCGGCGGTGAGATCGAGCCGCGCCCGTCGGTCGATGCGCTCGTCCTCCGCTACCTGGCCGCTTTCGGCCCGGCGAGCGTCGCGGACATCCGCACCTGGTCGGGGATCACTGGGCTGCGCGAGGTCGTCGCGCGGCTGCGGCCGCAGCTCCGCAGCTTCAGGGACGAGAACGGCAAGGAGCTCCTCGACGTGCCGGACGGCGCCTTCGCCGATCCGGAGGTCCCGGCGCCCGTCCGCTTCCTCCCGGAGTACGACAACCTGCTGCTCGCGCATGCCGACCGCTCGCGCGTGCTGTGCGGGCTCGGCCCGGGGCTCCCGTACCCGACCGGGAAGTGGATCGGGCAAGTCATGCTGGACGGCTTCTTCCGTGCCTACTGGGAGATCACCGAGGAGGACGGAGTCGCCACACTGACCGTCGACCGCTTCGCCCGGGCGCCGGCGGACGCGCCCGACGTGGTCGACGAGATCGGCGCCGAGGGCGCGCGCCTGCTCGCATTCGTGGCGCCGGATGCGGCGGAGCGGCGGGTGCGTTTCGAGCCGTCGGTTTGAGCTGCGGCTAGCATCACTGGTGTGGCGACCAAGCTCAGAAGCGTCGCGGAGGACGCGGCCCCGGCCGCCACGGCCGACTGTCTCAGCAAGAACCTCGGCTGGCTCCTCGGTCGCGCCGAGCACGCGCTCGCCGCCGAGCTGGCGCTTGCGCTCGAGCCGCTCGGCCTCTCCTCGCGGCGCTACTGCGTGCTCGCGACGGCCCTCGGACAGGACCGCACCCAGATCGAGTTGGCCAACCTGGTCGGGCTCGACAAGACGACCATGGTCGCCACGATCGACGCGCTGGAGGAGGCCGGTCTCGCGGAGCGCCGGCCTTCGAAGCTGGACCGGCGGGTCCGCGTGATCGCGGTGACGAAGGCCGGCGAGGCGAAGGTTGGCGAGGCGCGCAAGGTGATCGACCAGGTGCAGGCGGACGTCCTCGCGCGGCTCCCGGCGCGTGAGCGCGAGGGGATGCTCAGCGGCCTCATGCGGCTCGTGACCGACGGGCCGACCGCGAAGCTGTAGATAGTGCGTTAAATCATCCGGATTCGGATGATCTGAGACAGGATGATCTGCTACGGTCCGGCAATGACCGAGATCGGGGCAGTGCTCAGCGGACAGACGGAGGCCACGGACCGGAGGCGCTGGATGGCGCTCTACGTGCTCTGCGTCGGGATGCTCATGATCATCCTCGACTCGACGATCGTGAACGTGGCCCTGCCCGCGATCCAGAACGACCTGGGCTTCACGCAGTCGGACCTGGCCTGGGTGATGAACGCCTACCTGATCGCCTTCGGCGGACTGCTGCTCCTGGCCGGCCGGATCGGTGACCTCGTCGGGCGCAAGGACGTCTTCATGATCGGCCTCGCCGTCTTCACGCTGGCATCGCTCCTGTGCGGGGTCGCGCAGAGCCAGGAGGTGCTGATCGGCGCGCGCTTCGTGCAGGGCGCCGGAGGCGCGCTGACCTCGGCCGTGATCCTGGGGATGATCGTGACGATGTTCCCCGAGCCGAGGGATCAGGCCAAGGCGATCGGCGTGTACAGCTTCGTGGCTTCGGCCGGCGCCTCGATCGGACTGCTCGCGGGCGGCGCGCTCACCCAGGCGATCAGCTGGCACTGGATCTTCTTCGTCAACCTTCCGATCGGAATCGCCACCGCGCTCTTCGCGCTCCGTCTGGTCGACCGCGTGCCCGGCATCGGGCTGCGGCGCGGCGCCGACGTCCTGGGCGCGTCGCTGATCACGGGCGCGCTGATGCTGATGGTCTACACGATCGTGCAGGCGAGCGAGTACGGCTTCGGCGCTGCTCGCACGCTGGTGCTCGGGGCGATCTCGCTTGCGCTGCTCGGCGGCTTCGTCGCGCGCGAGGCGCGCACGGGCACGCCGCTCGTGCCGCTCCGGATCTTCCGCTCGCGCAACGTGACCGGCGCCAACCTGGTCCAGATCCTGATGGTGGCCGGCCTGTTCGGGATGTTCTTCCTGGGCGCGCTCTACCTGCAGGGCGTGCTCGGCTACGACGCCATCGAGACCGGCCTGGCCTTCCTGCCCGTCTCGGTCGGCATCGGCGTGCTGTCGCTCGGCTTCTCCGCCAAGCTGATGGCGCGCTTCGGCGCGCGGGCGACGCTGCTGCCCGGCGTGGGCCTGATCGCGGCCGGCCTGCTGCTGTTCTCACGCGTGCCCGTGGATGCCAGCTATGTCACCGACGTGCTGCCCTCGATGATCCTGATCGGCGTCGGAGCCGGCGTCTCGTTCCCGGCCCTGATGACGCTCGGGATGTCGGGCGCGACGCCAGAGGACTCGGGGCTCGCCTCGGGTCTCATCAACACGACCATGCAGGTCGGCGGCGCGCTGGGGCTGGCCGTGCTGGCCACGCTCGCGAGCACCCGCACGGACGACGCGCTGGCGGGCGGTAGCTCCAGCGCGTCGGCGCTGACCGACGGCTACCAGCTGGCCTTCGTGGTCGCGGCGGGCCTCGTGCTCGCGGCGCTCGTGGTGGCGGTGACGGTACTGCGCGCGCCGGTGGCCGTCGAGGTCGAGCAGGCCGGCGAGGCCGAGCCCGCCTACTCCGAGGCCGCCTGACAGGCCGGGTGCCACGACTTTGTACCGCTATAGGTGACAAAGTCGTGGCACCTGCGGCCGACCCGGCTGCGCCCGGGGTACTGTGCGGCTCGATGACCGCCGGCAAGGCGAACCTCCTGCGCGAGCTCCATCGCCCCGGCGATCCGCTCATCCTCGTGAACGTGTGGGACGTGGCGGGCGCCCGCACGGTCGCGGCCGCCGAGGGCTGCCGCGCGATCGCGACGGCGAGCTGGTCGATCGCCGCCGCGCACGGATACGCCGACGGTCAGGAGATCCCGCTCGAGTTGATGCTCGCGGCGATCGAGCGGATTGCCGCGGCGGTCGAGCTGCCCGTGACCGCCGACATCGAGGCCGGGTTCGGCGACACGGCGGCCGCGGTCTCCGACACGGTGGCCGCGGTGATCGCGGCGGGCGCGGTGGGCGTGAACCTCGAGGATCGCCTGCGGCCTGCCGGCGAGCACGCGGCCATCCTCGCCGCCGTACGCGAGCGCGGCGAGCGCGAGGGGGTGCCGCTCGTGATCAACGGGCGCTCGGACGAGTACCTGCTCGGCGAGCGCCGGCTCGACGAGGCGATCGCGCGCGGGCGCGCGTACCTTGACGCCGGCGCCGATTGCTTCTTCATCCCGGGCCTCGTCGATCTGGGCGACACGCGCAGGCTCGTCGAGGAGCTGGGCGGGGCGCCCGTCAACGTGCTCGCGCTGCCGGTGTCGCCGCCGCTGAGCGAGCTCGCCGGCGCCGGAGTGGCGCGCGTCAGCTTCGGGCCGGGTCCGATGGGAGTCGCGTACGCGTCACTCGGCGAGGCGGCCGCGACCCTGCTCGCGCGCGGCGACTATCCGGCGACGCTTGCGAACCGGCCCTAGTCGCTCCACCAGCCGGGCTGCATCTCGGCGTCCTTGTTCTCCGTGTTGGGCGCGCCGAACGCGATCAGCTCGGTGCCGTCGGGGCCGCCCTCGACTCCGCGCCAGACGCCCGGCGCGATTCGCACCATGTCCCATTGCTCGAGCTCGACGATGTCGTCATCGAGCTTCAGCCGCGCGCCGCCCGAGACGATGACGTAGACCTCCTCCTGCTCGCTGTGCCGGTGCCCGAACGGAACGCGGAAGCCCGGGGCGATCTTGAAGTAGCTCGCCCCGGAGTTGGCGAGCCCGAGCGGCACGCGCGCGAAGCGCGACTCGAGCCCGGGAGCGAGCTCGAACTTGGGCGCCATGTCCTCCACGTCGCGCTTGAGGTTGACGACGGTGTAGTCGGCCATGAGCCCCTAGCCCTCGCTCTCGGCCCGCTCCTTCAGCCCTGCGGCGGCATCGCCCAGGAGGAAGTCGCGCACCTTGCCCTCGGCCGGCCCGCGCAGCAGGATGCCGAGCATCCGGCCCGGGTCGGCGTCGAGCGCGTAGGTAGCGCGCGTGCGCCCGTCGCCGAGGTCCTCGAACGTCCACGAGCCGACCAGTGACTTCGTGTCGCCCTTCTCCTGCACCCAGCGGATCGCGGTCGGCTCCTCGTAGCTGAAGCGCAGCAGTGACCTGACCGTCTTGACCTTCGCGTCGGACTCGGTCTCGACGAGGGACGCGCGCTTGTCCTGGTGCCGCTCGAGGACCTCGACGTCCTTGAGCGACCCCTGCCAGTCCGGCGCGTTGTCGATGTCCGCGGCGATCGCGAAGCAGCGCTCGATCGGGGCGTCGATCTCCACACTGCGCTCACCACTGATGTTTCCCATGGCGGCGAGCCTACGTCAGGCGGCCAGCGGCTGCGCGCTCAGCGTGTCCCGGCGCGCGAGCAGCACGAGCGCGCCGAGCGAGGACCCCACCACCGCGGCGACGACCCCGGCGCTCCACGAGTACGACTCGACCAGCGAGCCGGCCGTCGCCGCGCCGAGCGACACGCCGGCCACGAGCGCGGTCAGCGGCCAGGTGAACGCCTCGGTCGCCGTGCCGCGCGGCGCGACGCGCTCGACGAGCTGGTTGCGCGAGGCGATCAGCGGCGCGATCGGGAGGCCGGTGAGGATCACGAGCAGCGCCATCGTCCCCGGCGAGCTGGCGACGAACAGGACCGCGCAGCCCGCGGGCAGCAGCAGCGCGAAGCGCATGTGCGTGCGCGTGAGCCCCTCGCGGGCCGGCCTCGCGCCGTAGGCGAGCCCGGCCGCGCCGCTCGCGAGCGACCAGATCGCCAGCAGCACCCCGGCGAGCTCCTTCGAGCCCTCGTCGGCGCTGAAGGCGGGGAGCACGACCTCGATCGTCCCGAGCGCGAACCCCACCGGCAGCGAGGCGAGCACGAGCGTCTGCAACCCTGGCGCCGCCAGCGCTCCGAGGCCGAGCGCGCGGGTGCCCTCGGCGGTCCGCTCCGGATGGCGGTAGGCGCGCAGTCCGGCGAGCATCGTCACCGTGCCCGTGAGCACGCAGGCCGCCGACACGACGAGCGCGTACTGGGCGCCGACCAGCGCGACCGCGACCGTCGTCAGCAGCGGCCCGAGCACGAAGATCAACTCGATCATCACCGAGTCGAGCGCGTACGCGCTCGCCACGAGCTGCGGCTTCCCCTCGAGGAGGTACGGCCAGCGCGAGCGCAGCACCGACGAGAGCGGCGGCAGCGCCGCGCCCGTCACGAGCGAGGCGAGCGCCAGCAGCGCCACGGGCGCGCTCGCGGCGCCTAGCAGCCAGATCAGCAAGAGGCCGCCGGCGTGGATGAGCGCGAGCGGGAGCAGCACGCCGTCGCCGCGCCGGTCGACGAGCCGGCCCTGGAAGGGCGCGCCCGCGGCGCTGCCGAGCGCCAGCGCGCCGGCGCAGATTCCGGCCGAGGCGAACGAGCCGCTCACGTCCTCGACGTAGAGCAGGATCGCGAGCCCGGTGATGCCGATCGGAAGCCGGCCGATCAGCGTCGCCAGCACGATCGCGGCGACGCCCGGCACGCGCAGGATGCTCCCGTAGACCCCCACCCGCTGAGCATTGCACGTCGCTCCTGTTAGCTTGACGCGCCGTGACCAGGACGCCATTGCGAGCCCTCATCGCCGCCGCGATGGTGGCCGTTCCAGCGGGCGGCCGTCGACCGCTTCCACGAACTGGCGCCGCGCATCGACCTGGCGCCGGGCATCGCGGGAGCCGCCGCGTGGATCCTCGGCGGCGCCTCGCCCGGACCCGGCATGGTCGCCTTCCAGGTGCCGATCACCTTCGTCGTGGGGGGCGCGTGCTGAAGAAGACCCCGACGCCGGCGGACTGCAGATGATGCACTAGCCCCATGGAGCCCGACGCCGTCGAGATCCGGGTGCTCGGCTGCCTGATCGAGAAGCAGCGCACGACGCCCGACGTCTACCCGCTGACGCTCAACTCGCTGCGGCTCGCCTGCAACCAGTCGACCAACCGCGACCCGGTCGTCGACTACGACGACGGCACCGTGCGGCGCGCGCTCGACCGGCTCGTCCAGCGAAAGTGGGCGACGCTCGCCAGCTGGGCGAACCGGCGGACCATGAAGTACCGCCACACGCTGGACCGGGCCATCGGTCTCGATGACGCCGAGCTCGCGCTGCTGGGCGTGCTGATGCTGCGCGGCCCGCAGACATCGGGCGAGCTGCGGACGCGGACCGAGCGCCTGCACCGGTTCGCCGACGCGGGCGAGCTCGAGGAGACGCTCGAGCGGCTGATCGGGCGTGAGCTCGCCGAGCGGCTCGGGCGCCGGCCCGGGCAGCGCGAGGAGCGCTACCGCCAGCTGCTCGGCGGTGGCCTGGAGGAGGGCGGCGAGGGCGCCCCGGCGGCGGCGGTCGCTCCCGCCCCGGCGATCGCTCCGGCCCAGGCGGTCGTCTCGGAGCCCGCCGAGGGGCCCGCGGCGCCCGAGCCCGCGGCGCCCGAGCCCGCGGCGGCCCCCGCGGACGGGCTCGTGGAGCGCGTCGAGCGGCTCGAGCGCGAGCTCGCCGAGCTGCGCGAGGGCCTCGAAGAGCTGCGGCGCGAGCTCGGCGCCTGAGGCGCGGCACCTGGACATCCGTCCATACCGCTGTGGGCGGAGCCCCGCGGAGCCGACAAGATGCTCATGCCCCCGGTCCCGGGACAGCGGGGGGAGCGCCCCGCCCCTGCATTCACGTCGGTCGAGCCGAGCACCCGGTTCGCCGCGCGCGTGGCCGCGGGCATCTTCGGCGGCGAGGCCGCCGTGCTCCTGGCGGTGGCGGCGCTCCCGAACCCAAATGCCTGGTCGCAGTCGCGCATCGTCATCCCGGCGATCTGCGCCGTCGTCGCGGTGCTGCTGCACCTGTTCGCAGACCGGATGACGCTTCCGTGGCTCGAGCTGAGCGTCGCGCTCGGCACCCTGCTCGTCTCCGTGCACGCCTGGCAATGGGGGGGCGGCTCGACGCTCTCGGGCGAGCTGCTTTACGTCTGGCTCGGGCTCTACGTGGCTTACTTCTTCCCCGCGCGCGAGGCGGCCGGCCAGCTCGCCCTGATGACCGGCGCCTATCTCGTCGTGCTGCTCGCGTCTGCGCCTCCCGATGCGGTGGCGGCGAGCTGGGTCACGCTCGCCGGCACCCTGCTACCCGCCGCAGGGCTCCTGCGCGTGGTGCGCGACGGCGTCACGCAGCTCGTGCGCAGCCTCTCCGAGGCGGCCCTCACGGACGCGCTCACCGGACTCAACAACCGGCTGTCGCTCGACCAGCAGCTGACCGCCGAGGTCGAGCGGGCGCTGCGGGCCGAGGAGCCGCTCAGCGTGGTGATCGGCGACCTCGACCACTTCAAGTCGGTCAACGACCGGCTCGGCCATCGCGCGGGTGACGAGGCGCTGGTGCGCATCGGCGCCATCCTGGAGCGCCACCGGCGTGCGGGCGACTCGATCGCGCGCACCGGCGGCGAGGAGTTCACGATCCTCCTGCCGGGCGCGAGCGAGCACGAGGCGTACCTCGTCTCCGAGCGCCTGCGCGCGGCGGTGCAGCGCGAGTTCCACGACCACCTGGCGGCGCTTACGTTTTCGTTCGGTGTTGCCACCTACCCCGAGCACGGCCGCTCCGCCGACGCGGTGCTCGAGGCCGCCGACCAGGCGCTCTACGCGGCCAAGGCACTGGGCCGCAACCGCTGCGTGATCTTCAACCGGGAGATTGCGGCGATCTTCGCCCCGGAGGCGGGGCGGAGCGCCGACGAGGTGCAGCTCGCGACGCTGCTCTCGCTGGCGGAGGCGCTCGACCTGCGCGACACGGGCACCGCCGACCACTCGCGCAGCGTCGGCCGCTACTGCGCGATGATCGCGCGCGAGCTCGGCCTCGCGCCGGAGCGGATCCGGCGCATCGAGATCGCCGGCATCCTCCACGACATCGGCAAGATCGGCCTGCCGGACGCGATCCTCCAGAAGCCCGGCAAGCTCGGCAAGGCGGAGCTCGCCGAGATCCGCACCCATCCCGAGATCGGCGGGCAGATCCTGAGCGGTCGTGGGCTCGAGGACCTGCGCGCCTGGGTGATGGCCCACCACGAGCGCCCGGACGGGCGCGGCTACCCGCTCGGCCTGAAGGAGGCCCAGATCCCGCTCGAGGCGAAGATCCTCGCCGTCGGCGACGCCTACGAGGCGATGACGGCGAACCGCGTCTACCGGCCCGGCATCGGTGACCGCGCCGCGCGCGGCGAGCTGCTCCGCTGCGCCGGCAGCCAGTTCGACCCGCGCGTCGTGGCGGCGTTCCTGTCGGTGCTGAGCCGCTTCGATGCGGAGCAGGAAACGCTGGTCGTCGCGACACTAGATTGAAGGGCGTGACAAGCCCCCGTTCCGGCCTGCTCGCCCTCGGCCCCTGGCAGCCCGAGCAGGTCGACGCCCACTGGCGCGAGGACGCCTACGAGCCGCCCCCCGAGATCGAGCGCAGGGCGGACGCGGCCGTCGACGAGCTGCGCGAGCGCGGCTCGCCCGCGCACGACGGCATGGCCACCCGGCTCGCCGACTGGCGCGACGACGGCGGGCGGCTGCAGCTCGAGCTTCAGCCGGTGCGCTGGGCGCTGCGCCTGCTCGAGGGCGGCGCCTGCGACAGCCTGACAGCGCTCTGCGTGGTGCGCTCGGCCGACGGCCGCTGGCTGGCGGGAAGGCGCGCCGGCTGGGTGTCCGTGTGGGCGAACCGCTGGGCGCTCGGGGCCGGTGGCGCGGTGGACCTGGGCGAGAGCCCCGCGCTCACGCTCACGCGTGAGCTCGGGGAGGAGTGGGCGCTCGAGCCCGAGCGGCTGTCGGTTGAGGCGCTCGTCGGGCTGCCGAACGGCATGACGATGCTCGTCGGCCTCGCGGTCGTGCCCGAGGGCGCGGAGCCCGTCCCTGACGCCGAGCACGACGACTGGGCCTGGTGGCCCGCGGACGTCGACGGCTGGCCCGCCGAGGCGGACGAGCGACTCAAGATGATGGCGCGGATGCTGGCCGCTAGGCCCTTGTGACGCCGACCGGGCAGGACACGCCGGTGCCGCCCAGCCCGCAGTAGCCGTTCGGGTTCTTCGCCAGGTACTGCTGGTGGTAGTCCTCGGCGTAGAAGAACTCGGGCGCGTCGACGATCTCGGTGGTGATCTCGCCGTAGCCGGCCTCGCGCAGCTTCAGCTGGTACATCTCGCGCGACGCGAGCGCTGCCTCGCGCTGGGCGTCCGAGGTCACGTAGATACCGGAGCGGTACTGCGTCCCCACGTCGTTCCCCTGGCGCATCCCCTGGGTCGGGTCATGGCCCTCCCAGAACAGCCGCAGGAGCTCGTCGAAGGAGATCTCCTCGGGGCGGTAGGCCACCAGCACCACCTCGTTGTGGCCGGTGCGCCCGCTGCAGACCTCGTCGTACGTCGGGTTGGGCGTGTAGCCGCCCGCGTAGCCGACGGCGGTCGTGTAGACGCCCGGCGCCTGCCAGAAGCTGCGCTCGGCGCCCCAGAAGCAGCCGAGCCCGAACACGACCGTCTCGACGCCCTCCGGGAAGGGCGGCTCGAGCGGCGTGCCGAGCACGAAGTGCGTGTCGGGCACCTCGAAGGGGCGCGTGTCGCGGCCCGGCAGGGCGTCGCCCCGCTCGGGCATATCGGTCTTGTTGCGGAAGAGGAAGGCCATACCTGTTGAGGTTAGTGTCCCGCGTCAATGGCCCTCGTTACGGATCTCGAGCTTCCGGTGCTCGACTACCTCGGTCCCGACCTGAAGGGCGAGCACTTCCACGACACGATGCGCGAGCTCAGCGAGCACAGCTGGCTCGCGAGCTCGCCGATCGGGTTCATCGTGCTCGACCGCGAGGCGGCAGCCTTCTTCCTGCGCACGAAGAGCGCGACCTTCCCGGGCATGCGGATCGCGGAGATGTTCGAGGTGCCAGAGGGGGCGCTGCTCGAGCAGATGCGGCGCAACATCCTCCATATCAACAGTGAGGCTCACCGGCGTCTGCGCAATCTCGTCAACCCGGCCTTCACGCCGCGAGCCGCCGACCGCTGGCGTCCCGCGATGCGCGGGTTCCTCGAGCGGTTATGGGCGCCTCTCGCGGACGCGAGCTCGTGTGAGTTCGTCGAGGCGTTCGCGAAGCCCTATCCGTCGCTGACGATCGCGACCGTCATGGGCGCGCCGTTGGAGGACGCGCCGAAGCTGCACAGGTGGTCGAACCTGATCCAGCGTCAGTTCGACCCGGCCAGCCTGATGAATGAACGCGAGCTCATCGAGGGCGCCTGTGAGGAGTTCTACGAGTGGGCCGAGGCGCTGATCGAGAAGCGCCGCGGTGACCCCGGTGCCGACCTGATCTCGACGCTGATCGCCGCTGGGGGCCCGAAGCAGCCGGCTCGGCCGGCTGCGCAGGGTGCGGAGTCGAACGGCGACCGGTTGTCGGAAGCCGAGTGCATGAACCTCGTCCTGAACGTCCTCGTCGGCGGGGTCGACACGACGCAGGCGCAGCTCGCGCACGGGCTGCGGGTGTTCGCCGCTCACCCCGACCAGTGGGAGCTGCTCGCCGGGCAGCCCGAGCGCGCCGCCGCGGCGGTCGAGGAGCTGCTCCGCTACGAGCCGATCACGCCGTTCACGGCGCGCATCCTCCACGAGGAGATCGAGTACCGCGACGTGACCTTCCCCGCCGACACGATCGTGATGGTCTCCTCGTTCACGGGAAACCGTGACGGCGTCGAAGGCGACCCCGAGGCGTTCGACATCACTGCCGAGCGCGGCGACGCGAAGCCGCTCACCTTCGGCGCCGGCATCCACTACTGCCTCGGTGCGAACCTCGCTCGGGCCGAGCTGCAGGAGGCGCTCGGCTTCCTGCCGCAGCGAATGCCCGGCCTGGCCCTCGACGGCGAGCCGGAGCTCGGCTCGATCCACGGCATCTACGGACTGGAGAGGCTTCCGATCAGATGGACATAGGCCTGGCGCTGTTTCCCACCGACTACACGATGGCACCGGCGCGCGTCGCGCAGCTGGCCGAGGAGCGCGGTTTCGGTTCGCTGCTCTTCCCCGAGCACACCCACATACCGGTGAGCCGTGCGACGGCCTACCCGGGCGGCGGGGAGCTGCCGCCCGAGTACAGCCACACACACGACCTGTTCGTCGCCATGGCGATGGCCGCCGCCGTGACCGAGCGGATCAAGGTCGGCTCCGGCGTCTGCCTCGTGATCCAGCACGATCCGATCATCACCGCCAACGCCATCGCCTCGATCGACGCGCTCTCTGACGGGCGCGTCCTGTTCGGCGTGGGTGCCGGCTGGAATCGCGAGGAGATGGCGAACCACGGGACCGACCCGCGGCGCCGCTTCTCGATCCTGCGCGAGCGGGTGGAGGCCATGAAGGCGATCTGGACCGAGGACGAGGCCGAGTACCACGGCGAGCACGTGGACTTCGACCCGATCTGGTGCTGGCCCAAGCCGGTCCAGAGGCCGTACCCGCCGGTGCTCGTCGGCGGCACGGGGCAGAAGGTGCTGGACCGGGTGCTCGCTTATGGCGACGAGTGGATGCCGAACCGGGTGACCGATCCCGATGCGCTCGGCACGCGCATAGAGGAGCTGCGCGAGCGCGCCGGGCGGCGCGTGCCCGTGTCCGTGTTCGGCGCCAAGCCGGATCCGGGCTTCCTCGAGCGGCTCGCCGCCGTCGGCGTCCATCGTGCCTACATCTACCTGAAGCCGCAGGAGCCCGACGCGGTCGAGCGCCAGCTCGACGCGTACACCGAGCTGCTCTGACACGCGACGCCGCTACGCGGCGAACAGCGTGAGGTCCGGCTCGCGCTCGCCCTTCAGCACCGCGAGGTCGACCTCGACGCATGCGATCCCGCGCGACTCCGCGAGCACGCGCGCCTGCGGCTTCACGACCTGGGCGGCCAGCACTCCCCGGCAGCGCCCGAGGCCGGGGGCCGTGTGGATGCGCTCCAGGTAGCGGGTGAGCTGCTCGACCGCGTCGATCGTCCCGATCCGCTTGATCTCGACCGCCACGTAGTCGTCCGCTGCATCGAGGCACATGAGGTCGACCGGTCCGATGTCCGTGGGCCACTCGCGGCGGACGAGCCGCATCCCCTCGCCGCACCAGCCGGGGGCGTCGGCCAGCAGCTCCTGCAGGTCGCGCTCGACGCCCTCCTTCTCGAGCGCGGCCGCCTCGCCCATGTCATGGCTCGTGTCCGAGATCACCTCGGCGATGCGGATCTCGAGCCGGTCCTCGGTGCCCGGCTTGCGGACCGTCATCGAGCCGGGCTCCTCCTCGATGATCGTCGGCGCGGTCATCCAGTTGGACGGCTTGTAGCCGCCGCTGTCGGCGTGGACCATCACCGAGCCGTCCGCCTTGACCATGACGAGCCGCAGTGCCTCCGGCAGCAGCGCGGTCAACCGGCCGGTGTAGACGACCTCGCAGCGGGCGACGAGCAGACGCACGCGGGGCAAGCTAGACCGGCGCCCGGACAGCCCGGCGCACGAGCTGCTCCCAGCCCGCCTTGATCTCGTCGAGCGAACGGCCGCGGTCGGTGCGCATGAAGAGGACCAGCTGGGAGTCGAGCGCTGACAGCAGGGCGTCGGCGAGGTAGCCGGCGTCCGCCTCCGGGTCCGCCTCCGCGACCAGCAGCTCGAGGTGGGTGCGGTGGCTCGCGTAGACGCTCCCGCGGAAGCGCGCGCCGACCGGCCCGCTCTCCGCGGCGAGCACGATGTCGCCGTGCGTGTCGAGTATGTCGAGCCAGGCGTTCCCGAAGGCGACTACGCGCTCGACCGGCGGCGCGCCGGGTCCGAGTGGGGCGGGACCGCGGATCACCTGCTCCTGGAACTCGCACTCGCGCGCGTCGAGCAGCGCCAGTGCCAGGCCGGCGCGGTCGCCGAAGCGGCGATAGAGCGTCCCCTTGCCGACACCCGCCTGCTCGGCCACGCGATCCATCGAGACGGCCGCCGGGCCCTCCTCGTCGAACAGGCGGCGGGCCGCCGCGAGGATCAGCTCGCGGTTGCGAGCGGCGTCGCTCCGCTCGCGCGGCCGGCCGGAGACTGGGAGATCCACGGGCTCACCGTAAGCAGGCATGGGCTCCCACGTCAACCGGACTACGGTCCGCTAGACTCGGCGAGAAACCATATCCGGACGTTAGTCCGGATAGATCCGAGAGGAGATCGGGATGGCCCAGAAGATCACGCGCGACGACCTTCGAGAGCTGATCGAGCACGGCGAGGTGACGCTCGTCCACGCGCTGCCGGAGCTCTACTTCCGCAGGGAGCACATCGCCGGTGCGATCCAGCTCGACCACGAGCGCGTCGCCGAACAGGCGCCGCAGCGGTTGCCGGACAAGGACGCCAGGATCGTCACCTACTGCGCGAACCTGGCGTGCGCCAACTCGGAGATCGCGGCAAACCGTCTCCTCGCGCTCGGCTACACCGACGTGCGCGAGTACGCCGAGGGGATCGCCGACTGGATCGAGGCGGGCCTTCCCGTGGAGCGCGGGGTCGGCGCGCCTGTCTAGCGCCTGCGGCGGCTGCGGATGAGCGCGCCCGCACCGATTCCGAGCGCGGCGAGCCCCGCCGCGATCAGCGTCGGGCGCGCTCGCAGGCGCCGGTACTCGCCCTCGACCTCGGGCCACAGCTTGCCCTCGATCAGCTCGCCGGCGCCCTCGGGGGTGGGCGGCAGCTGCTCCACCGGGATCGGCTCCGAGAACGCCACCTGCACCCGGCGCGGCTTCGGGAACGGCCCGGCGAAGAGCGCTTCCGTGCCGGTGATCGCGCAGGGGACGAGTGGGGCGCCGGTCTCGAGCGCGATGTGGCCCGCGCCCCGGTGAGGGTGGCCAAGGCCCTCCGGATCGCGTACACGGGTGCCCTCGGGGAAGAGGGCGAGCAGGCCGCCCTGGCGCAGGATCGTGCGCGCGGTCTCGAGCGCCTCGGCGTCCGACTGCCCGCGCCGCACCGGGAACGCGCCGAGCCTGACGAGCAGGCGCCCGTAGCGGGCGTCGATCAGCTCGCTCTTCGCCATGAAGCGCACGGGCCGGCGGGTGCACACGGCGATGAAGAAGGAGTCATAGAAGCTCTTGTGGTTCGGCGCCACGATGGCCGGCCCCTCGGCGGGGATGTGCTCCGCGCCCGCGATGTGCATGCGGAAGTAGATGCGCATGAACGGAACGAGCAGGGCGCGGGCCAGCGCGTAGAGCGCGCGTGAGACCCCCTTGTCGCGTGCGAGGCGGTTGGCCTCCTCGTTCGTCACGAGACGTGACGCTATCGCCGGCGGCGCGTTTCCGGCCTCGGGCGCCGGGTAGCCGCGCCGGGAACAACGACCCAAGGGGGCGGACCGCAATGAGCATCCTCGACAAGATCATGGGCCGCGGCAAGAAGGCCGCCGGCGACCTGACCGGCGACGCCGGCCTGCGCCAGCAGGGCCGGCGTGAGGAGCGCAAGGGCGAGGAGAAGGAGAAGCTTGCCGATGCCCAGGAGCGGGTGGACGAGAAGTCGGACGAGGTCGCCGACCTCGAGCGGCGCACCTGAGCCTCTGCCTTTGATCGCCGGGGGCGCCAAGCTCCCGGCTGACGTACCGTAGGGCCCGATGGAGGAGCATCGGACAAACACGCCGCAGGTCGTCTACCGCGCGGTTCTCCTGGCCGCCGGCCTGCTCCTCTTCGGTCTGCTCTTCCGCCAGCTCGTGACGCTGCTGCTGGCGATCTTGATCACCGTGATCGTGGCCATTCCGCTGGCCGCGGTGGCGGACCGGCTCGAGCGCTACCGCGTCCCGCGTCCGATCGGCACGCTCCTCGCGCTGCTCGCCGGCGTCGGGGCGATCGCGCTCATCGTCTACCTGCTGATTCCGCCCTTCGTCGACCAGACCGAGCAGTTCGTGGACGACGTGCCGGGCATCATCACGAACCTCGAGGAGATGTACGCGGACCTCACCGGCCAGGACTCCGGCGAGGTCGGCGATCAGGTCGAAGAGTTCGCGGAGCGGCTGACGGACGACCCGGACCGCCTGATCGGCCCGATCACCTCGATCGGGCTGAACCTCGCCGGCATCGCCGCCGCGCTCGTGCTCATCCTCATCACGGCCTACTACATGGCCGTGCGGCCAGAGCCGCTGGTCAACGGGCTCCTGAGGCTCGCGCCGCCGAGCCGCCGCGCTCACGTCCGGCAGGTCCTCAACCGGCTACGCGGCGCCTGGGTCGGCTGGATGGAGGGCGTCGCGATCGACATGGTGCTGACGTTCGTGCTGCTGCTCGTCGCGCTCACGATCATCGGGCTCGACTTCGCGATCTTCTTCGCCGTGCTGTCGGCGCTGCTCGTGGTGGTGCCCTACTTCGGCGCGATCGCCGGCGCCATACCGCCGACGCTCTTCGCCCTCACCGACTCGCCCGGAAAGGCGCTGATCGTGCTCGGCGCGTACGTGCTGGTTCAGCAGGTCGAGAGCAACGTCACGATCCCGGTGGTGATGGCGCAACGGGTCCGGTTGCATCCGGCCGTGGTCGCCATCGGCGTGGTCGTCGTCGGCCAGCTGTTCGGCTTCGTGGGCCTGTTCGTGGCTGTGCCGATCCTGTCGCTCGTCGTGATCGCGGTCGAGGAGTTCTGGGTCAAGCCGGTCGAGGACGCGCACGCCGAGCGAAGCCGGCCCGACATCGACCTGCCCGAGTCGCTCGAGACGGAGCTGGGCCCCGGGGAGGGCGAGGCGAAACCGCTCAGACCAGCTTCGTGATCGCGATCACCGCGCCGATCAGGGTGAAGATCACGATCAGGACCTGGACGACGATCCAGAAGCGCGGGATTTCCTGCACCCGTGAGGTTCTACTCGATCATCGCCTGGCGAAGTGCTATCGCCACGGCGTGCACGCGCGTGTCGGCCTCGAGCTTGAGGATCGCGCGCTTGGTGTCCGACTTGACCGTCTCGACCGAGAGGCCGATCCGGCGGGCGACCTCCTCGGTGTGAAGCCCCTCGGCCAGCAGCTGCAGGATCTCGCGCTCGCGCTCGGATAGCGGAGCGTCCGGGCCGACGGCCGACATCAAGAGCGTCGGCGACAGCGACGGGTCGACGAACGGCTTCCCGGTGGTCACCGTGCGCACAGCGCGCAGCAGGTCCTCGGGCGGCGAGCCCTTCATCACGTAGCCGCGGGCGCCGGCGGCGATCGCGTCGGACAGCAGGCGCTTGTCGCCGTAGGCCGAGTACATGACCGTCTCGACGTCCGGGCACGATTCGGCGATCCGCTTGATGGCGGAGATGCCGTCGATTCCGGGCAGGCGGACGTCCATGATCACGACCCGCGGGCGCAGCTTCTTGCACGCGTCGATCACGCTTTCGCCGTTTTCGACCGTCCCGACTAGCTCCAGGTCGGGCGCCTGCCCGAACATGTGGCCGAGTCCTTGCCGCACAGTCGGGTGATCGTCCACAGCCAGACACCTGACGGTGGTGGACATCCCGGCTAGGTTAATGCCAATTTGTCTATTCGGCCAACGACTTATGATCAGCATGCTTTTTTGGGACCCGTGTGCGAGGAGGACCTTTGTTCGGTTCGATAGTGGTGGGAACTGACGGGTCGGAGACGGCCGGCGAAGCCGTTCGCCAGGCGACCGAGCTGGCGGCCAAGCTCGGATCCAAGGTGTATCTGGTCAGCGCGTACGAGCCGGTTTCCGAGGGACGCCTGCGCGAGGAGCGCCAGCAGGTGCCGGGCGACCTCCAGTGGATGGTCAACCCGCGCGAGGACGTGAGCCAGACCCTCGAGGGCGCGGCCGAGGTCCTGCGCGCGGCCGGCATCGATGTCGAGACCCATGCCCGCGAGGGCGACCCCGCCGACGCCATCCTCGACGTGGCCGAGGAGCAGGACGCCGACCTGATCGTGGTCGGCAACAAGGGGATGACGGGCGCCAAGCGCTTCCTGCTCGGCAGCGTCCCGAACAAGGTCTCCCATCACGCTCCCTGCAGCGTGATGATCATCCGGACGACGTAGGTGATGTCAGCCGGGGGCTCGCGCCCCCGGACCCGGGCGAACTGGCCGGTCCAGGGGGCTAGCGCAGGGCGGCCCCGGCGTCGACCAGTCCCGCGCCGTAGCGGTCCGGGCGGTCCGTCGGCCGGGCGGTCGCCTCGATGTGTGCCTCCACTGCCTCCGGTGACGGGTTCGCTCCCAGTCGCTTCGTCGCGACGATGAGCGCCGCGATCGCCGACACGTGTGGGGCAGCCATCGAGGTGCCCTCGTAGCCGCCCGGCAGGCCGAAGCGGCGCAGGCCCCTCGACACGAAGGTCTGCTGGAAGATCGGCTTCCCGAACCCGTCGGGGTTGCAGTGCTGGCTGTCCCAGACGCTGTCGCTGTTGGGGGCGTCGGCGCCGCCGCCCGGGGCGACGACGTCGAGGTCACGGCCCGAGTTCGAGTAGTCCGCCTGGCAGCCCGTGATGGTGGTCGCGCCCACGGCCAGCACGGACGTGGCGCGCGCGGGGTACGCGACCGTGAAGTCGGCCTGATTGCCGGCGGCGCCGACCACGAGGCTGCCGTGGCGGCGGGCGTAGCGCAGCGCGCCGATCACGTCGGGGATCTCGGCGGCCCGCACCTCCGCAGGGAACTCGAGCGAGAGGTTGATCACGTCGGCGCCGTAGCGAGCGGCCCAGCGGATGGCGCGCGAGATCGCAGCCGAGTCGCCGGAGCCCTGGTCGTCGAGCACCCGCAGCGGCATGATCTTCGCGTTGAAGGCGATCCCGGAGGTGGCCAGGCCGTTGCCGGTCGTCTGCGCGATCGTGCCCGCCACATGGGTCCCGTGGCCGAACGAGTCGTTCGGGTGACGGTCGTTGTCGATGAAGTCGAACGGCCTCGTGAAGGTCGAATGGCGGAGATCGGGGGCGCGCCTGAAGCGCCCGCGGCTCTCATAGGCCACGCCGCTGTCGAGCACGGCGACGACCGCTCCGCGGCCCCCCGGCGCCCCGAGTTGCGCCGCCAGCGTCCACGCCTCCGTCACGTTGATGCCCCAGGGCTGGAACAGGTTCCACTGGCGCCGCGCGCCAGGGTCGTCGGTCGGCAGCTGGGCAGCGTGCGCCCTCCAGTTGGGCACCGCGTACTCGACGTTCGGATCGTTCTCGAGCTCGGCGATCGTCTCACGCACCGACTCGCCATCCTCGATCGCGAGCTGCTCGGACCCGCCGGGGAGCGTCTGCTCGATGGCCGTGCCCGTGTCGTCCTGGGCCGCCGCCGCGACGCCCGCCGTAGCACCGTCCTCGTAACGGACGATCACCTCACCGGGGACGTAGCCGCTCGCCGCCGCGGATGCGGGAAGAGCAAGGGCGCCCAGGGCGAGTGCGGTGACGAGGAGGCGGGTCGGCATTGGTCTACGGTGCGCGTCGCAGTGTATGGAGACACAAACAACCGCCGGAGAAGGAAGTTGTGAGCGTCTGCATCACGGGCGCCACTGGGTACATCGGTGCGCACGTCGCAAAACTTGCGTCCGAGCGGATTGGGCCGGTGCGGGTGACCTACCGCGACGAGGGCCGGCTCGCGCGGCTGGCCGGGACCAAGGCGGAGCTGGTGCGGGCCGATGTGCTGGACCGCGCGGCGCTGCGCCGGGCCTTCCGCGGCTGCACCACGGTCATCCACTGCGCCGGCCTGGTGGCGGCGCGCCCGGCCGAGCTCGTCTGGAGGATGAACGCCCTGGCGCCGCGCATCGTCGTCGAGGCGGCGGCCGCCGAGAAGGTCCGGCGCGTCGTCGTCACCTCGAGCGTGGCCGGCATCGGCCCGGGCGCTCCCGGCCGGCCCGGCACGGAGGACGACGTCTATCGCGGCGGCGGTCTCGGGCTCACCTACCCGGACGCCAAGCACGAGGGCGAGTCGGAGGCGCTCGCCGCGGGTGCCCGTCACGGGATCGAGGTCGTGATCGTCAATCCGTCCTACGTGTTCGGGCCGGCGCTCGACAGGGACACGCCCGGCGAGACGTCCACGCGGATGATCGGCAACTACCTGCGCGGTCGGCTGCCGGCGATCGTCGACGGCGAGACGAACGTCGTGGATGTCCGCGACGTCGCGAAGGGGCACGTGCTGGCAGCCGAGCGTGGCAAGCCTGGCGAACGCTACGTGCTCGGCGGGCACGACCTCAGCTGGGTCGACCTGCTCGAGCGCGTGGCTGAGCTGTCCGGGGTCCGCCATCCGGTCGTGGTGCTGCCGCCCGAGGCGGGCGACGTCGCGCGCGCCCTCGAGGAGCTTGGGCTGCCGCTGCTGGTCCGAGCCGAGGGCTTCGTGCTGATGGGCGCCGGCTGGCGCTACTCGTCACGCAAGGCGCGCGGCGAGCTCGGCTACCGGCCGCGCCCGCTCGATCGCACGCTTGCGGACACGATCGACTGGTACCTCGAGCTGATCGACAGCGGCCGGCTCGCGGACGGGTCCCCGTCGCCGCTCTCGCTCGCGGCGCTCGGCGTCAGGCTGGCGGGACGGGCCGGGCTGCTCGAGCCGCTGCGCGCCGCCGAGCGGCGGGTCGGCCGGAGGCTCGTGGCGCCGTGAGCTTCTTCCCGCGCGACGAGTACTACATGCGGCTCGCCCTGCGCGAGGCAGAACGCGCGCTCGAGAACGACGACGTGCCGATCGGCGCCGTCGTCGTGCGCGGGGGCGAGGTGATCGCCGCGGCCCGCAACGAGCGCGAGCTGCGCGGCGACCCGACCGCGCACGCCGAGATCCTGGCCCTGCGCGAGGCCTCGACCGCGCTGTCGGGCTGGCGCCTGCTCGACACGGTGCTGTACGTGACGCTCGAGCCGTGCGCGATGTGCGCGGGCGCCATCGTGCTGGCGCGGGTGCCGCGGGTGGTGTGGGCAGCCGACGACCCCAAGGCCGGGGCTGCCGGAAGCGTCATGAACGTGCTCGCCGAGCCCCGTCTCAACCACCGGCCGGAGGCCGCCGGGGGACTGCTCGCCGATGAGTCCGCGGGCCTGTTGCGCGCGTTCTTTGCGTCGCGGCGCTAACAGCGCGCGATTTGCTGCCGATATAGGTCCGGATGGCGCCTGATCGGGAGCGCGTGCTGCGCGAGATCGAAGATCGCTACCGCCCCCTACCCGAAGGGCTGCCGTCCGTCGCCTACATCTACGAGCCGGGGCTGCACGGAAGCTGTCTATACGTGAGCCCGTCGGTCGAGCGGGTGCTCGGTTACACGCGCGAGGAGTGGATGGCGGACCAGACGATGTGGGACAAGAGCGTGCACCCGGACGACTTCGTCCGGGTGACGACCGCCGAGGCGGAGTGCGCACGCTCCGGCGAGACACTCGTCCAGGAGTACCGCCTCCGGACGGCCGACGATCGCTGGATCTGGATCCGCGACGAGATGACGGTGGTGCGCGGCCCGGGCGATCAGCTCGACCCGCTCTTCTATGGCGTCTTCCTCGACGTGAGCGACCGCAAGCGAATGGAGTCCGAGCTCGAGCGGCTCGCTCTCTATGACCCGCTAACCGGGCTCCCCAACCGCGCCCTCTTCACCGACCGCCTCAGCCACTCGCTCGAGAGGCGCGCCAAGACGAGTGTCACCGCCGTCTACTTCGTCGACCTCGACCGCTTCAAGCGCATCAACGACAGCCTCGGCCACGCCGCCGGCGACGAGGTGCTGCGTGAGGTCGCGCGCCGGCTGCAGAGCGCGCTTCGCCCCGAGGACACGGTTGCCCGCTTCGGCGGGGACGAGTTCACGATTCTCTGCGAGTCGGTCGGCGGCGTGTTCGAGGCCGTCAGCGTGGCGGACCGGCTGCAGCGCCCGATCTCGGAGCCGATCACCGCAGGCGGGGCCGAGCTGCGCCTCAGCGCCAGCATCGGCTTCGCGCTCGCCGAGGCGGGCGAGCGGGCCATGGGCGAGCGCCTGATCGAGGACGCCGATGCCGCGATGTATCGCGCGAAGGAGCGCGGCGGGGCACGCGCGGAGCTGTTCGACGCGGCGATGCGCGAGAGCGCGGTGGAGGCGATGACCGTCGAGCAAGAGCTCCAGCGCGGGCTCGAGCGCGGCGAGCTGCGGCTCTTCTACCAGCCCCAGGTCGACCTCATGAGCGGGCGCCTGACCGGCGCCGAGGCATTGCTGCGCTGGGAGCACCCGGAGCGCGGCCTGCTCCCGCCGGCGGCGTTCCTGCCGGTGGCCGAGGAGAGCGGGTTGATCGTCGACATCGGTGCATGGGTCGTGCGCGAGGCGTGCCGACGCCTCAGCGAGTGGCAGCGCCGCGGCGTCTCCAAGGACTTGCAGCTGTCCGTGAACCTGGGCGCTCGCGAGCTGACCCATCCGGACATCGTCGCCACCGTCCTCGGCGCGGTGCGCAACGCCGGCATAGACGCCGCCTCGCTCTGCATCGAGGTCACGGAGAGCACCGCGATCGCCGACCGAACCTCTGGCTTCCGCGCCCTGACCGACCTCAGCATGGCCGGCGTGCGGGTGGCGATCGACGACTTCGGCACGGGCTACTCGTCGCTCGACCACCTGCGCAAGATGCCGGCGGACATCCTGAAGATCGACCGCTCCTTCGTGCAGGGCATCGCGCCCGAGTCATCCGACACGGCGCTCGTGGCCGCAGCGCTGGCGCTCGGCCGGGCGCTCAGCATGGACGTCGTGGCCGAGGGGATCGAGACGGAGCAACAGGCCTCCTCGCTCCGCGAGCTGGCGTGCCCGATCGGCCAGGGCTTCCTGTTCGCGCGGCCGCTGCCGCCCGAGGAGCTCGACGAGCTGCTCGAGGCGGGGCTACCGCTCTGACGGAGGCTCGGGGGGTTAGGGTCAGCCGCGGACCCGTGACCGCCTACGAAGCAAGCGAGTGGACCGACTTCTTCGTGGCCGGCGCCGGCGCGTCGGCCGCGCTTGCCGGGCTCGTGTTCGTGGCGGTCTCGATCAACGTCGAGCGGATCCTGCAGTTCAAGGGGCTGCCCGAGCGCGCGCTCGCGACGGTCCTGCTGCTCCTGAGCGTGGTGCTCGTCTCGCTGATAGGCCTGCTGCCGGGACAGACGACGACGGCGCTGGCCCTCGAGCTGCTCGGCGTCTCGCTGCTGCTCGGCGGACTCATCTTCTGGCTCACGAGCCCCGGCCGGGCCGCCTACGACCGCAGCCTCTCGCACCTCCTTAGTCACTGGCTCATGGTCGCGCTCGGCACCGTCCCGCTGCTGGTGGGCTCCGTGAGCCTGCTCGCCGAGGCCGGCGGCGGGCTCTACTGGATCGCGGCGGGCCTCGTGCTCGCAATCAGCGGCGCCGTGGCGAACGCCTGGGTGCTGCTGATCGAGATCCTGCGCTAGTGGCGGCGCGTCCGCGTTTACCCGGGCAGCTGAGCGCCGCCGGGCCGCGCGCGCCCTCTACGATTGACGCCCCGGAGGGGTGCCGGAGCGGTTGAACGGGGCGGTCTCGAAAACCGTTGTGGGCCTTACGGTCCACCGAGGGTTCGAATCCCTCCCCCTCCGTAGAAGTGCTTGATTTGCAGGAAGTTTGCGGGCCGTTTGGGTGGCGTCGCTCGGCCCCAGGCGGCCCCTCTCGACCCCAGAAAGGGCCCGTTTTGTGCAGCGCAGTGCAGCGCACGTGCAGCGCACCCTCATTGCTCGACCCCTCTGACCGAGCGTTCGAGATAGCCGTCGAGGAGTCCCGCGGCCTCCTGCTCGGAGCCCGGGAAAGAGGTGCCCGTAGCGGTCGAGCGTGATGGTCACGGAGGCGTGACCGAGGAAGGTCGAGAGGGCCTTGGCGTTGACGCCTGCGGCGATCATCAGTGAGGCGAAGGTGTGGCGGCATTCGTGGAGGCCGATCGGCTCGAAGATCGGCCGCTCGCCAGGTCCTCGCTGCTCGCTGGCTGAGTGCCTGGTTCGAGAACGGCCGGCCGTCGGGCCGGCTGAAGAAGAGGCCGCCGCGGCGCCCGCGGGCGAGCCGGTGCTCGAGCAGGTGCTTGCGGAGGGCGGCCGGCACCGGGACTGTGCGACGCCCGGAGCGGCTCTTGGGCGCCACGCGTCCCTCCTTGGGGTCCCAGCTCCAGTGGACCCGGATCAGGTTGGCATCGAGGTCGACGAGCTCGTCCGTGAGCGCCTGCAATTCGCCCGAGCGCAGGCCGGCGTACATGGCGGTGGCCCACAGAGCGCGGTCACGCGGCTGGAGGGCGGCGATGAGCTGCTCGGCCTCGGTCGGTGAAGCGATCCGCTCCCGCTTGCCGCGGACGGCGGGGAGCTGGACGCCGCTTGTCGGGTTGACGGCAACCTCGTCGAGCGCGAGCGCCTGCCGGTAGATCGCTCGCAGCGGCATCAACGAGTTGCGGACAGTGCTCGCGCCAAGGCCGTCGCTCATCATCCGATTGACGAGCCGCTGAACGTCCGAGCGGCGGATGTCGCTGAGCTTTGCGCCGCCGAGCGCGGGGAGGAGCCGGGCACGCAGCGACTGCTCGTAGCCGCGCAGGGCGGACGGCTTGTAGGGATCGCCTGATCGGTTGCGCGCGAGACCCGCCTGCGCGGCGCTGAGCCACTCGTCGGCAGCCTGGTTGAGGGTGACACCGCCGGCGGCACGCAGGGTGCCGCGTCGGAGGCCGACGAGCGCGTCGTAGCGCCAGCTCCTGGCCGCCGCAAGCGTCGGGAAGGTGCGAGTGAGGCGCTTGCGATCGCGCGGGCTCCAAGCCTGAGCTTGGTAGCGAGGCGTGCAGCGACAGCGGTCACCCGACCGGCTCGGACACGAGCGCGCGTGACGGAGGGAGATGCCCTCTGGGAGGCGCTTCGACATGAGTGCTCTCCTTTGTGGTCCTGAGTCGCCGGGAGCGTAATCGCGTCGTCAAAGGCGCTCTACCGTCGACTCTGCGTTGACCTCGAGCCAACGCTCAATCTCACGAACGGGTATCAGGCGCAGCTTGCCTCGCCTCACGATTCGGAGCTCCGGCTGTACGTGGCGCTCGAAGGAGTTGACCGACATCCCGAGCGCACGAGCCGCCTCGGCTCGAGTGACGGCAAGACGAGGCGTACCCGACGCGCGCGTCGAACCTTCGGATCGACTCGGGCTTCTTGGTGTGGGCGCGCGGGCGTCAACCGGCAGGCTGATTTGCCCGGGAATGGCGACGACTGAGGCCAGGTCCGCCACCGGCTGTTCGTATCGGCGATCGCTCATGTCGCGCCGAGACCCGGGCGCTGCGCACGGGCGGTGGTACCTGCGAGCGAGGGAGGCTTGGGATGGGCCGGCTGGGCGGCGGGCGGTTGCATGGCTTCTACTTGTGAGGACGGCCTGGGCGTCGTTTTGGCCCCCCGAGTTGCGGCGGGCGGTAGGCGCTGCCCACGCCGGCGGTGCGCCGGCCGCGCGACCGTGACGCCGGCGCAGCTCCGTGTCGCGGCACCGGGCCAAGGGGTACAGCGCGCCGGGTGCGGCACCGAGCCAGAGCAGGCGCTGGAGCTGGCGGACGTCAAGAACATGGTTCTGTATGAGAGAGGGCGCAAACGCAAAGATGGCCCCCTGACGGCGCAACAGTCCCCGCCCACCAAACGCAACCCGGGCTACATCACCGCTATCCGCCTAACCCGCCCCGCTCACGCCACCCGACCCCGCCTACCGAACCGCACACATCCAACTCTTCCCCCCACACCGTCCCAACAGCTCCACAACCCAGCTCATTGCCTTGCCTTGCACCCAACCCTGTCTGCCTTACCTGCCTGAGCCAGGCTGGGTTTGACGGAGATCTCGTTTCGAGGATTCTGTCCTCGGGAGAGGAGACGCTCCGCGGCTATGGCACGTCCGAAGAAGTATCCCGATGAGCTGATTCAGCGCGGGATTAGGTTGGCGATGGAGTCGGAGCGGCCGATCGCTCACATCGCTGCTGATCTCGGCATGCACCCCGAGACGTTGCGCAAGAGGGTGCGCCAGTTCGAGGCCGACAGTGGCAAGCGTCCGGATCTGTTGGCCAGTCAGGAGCGCGAGGAGATCCGGCGGCTGCGCAAGGAGAACTATGAGCTGCGCCGCGCGAACGAGATCTTGAAGTCGGCGTCGTTGTTTTTCGCGCGCGAGCTCGACCCAGACCGTCCGAAGTGACCGCGTATATCGATGAGCACCGCGGCCGTTTCGGGGTTGAGCCGATCTGCCGGACCTTGGGCGTGTCGGCGTCCGCCTACTACCAGCGCAAGACCGGCGCGCGCTCGGCGCGTCGGGTCGAGGACGAGCGGCTGCTCGAAGGATCGAGCGGCTGCAGGCGGCCAACTATCACGCCTACGGCTACCGGCGCAGCTGGAAAGCGCTTCGGCGGGAGGGCGTGCAGGTCGGTCGCGACCGGGTCAAGCGGCTGATGCGAACCCACGGCATCCAGGGCGCCAAGCGCAGGGGCAAGCCGTGGCGCAGCACCCGGTCCAATCCCGAGGCGTCGCGCCGGCCCGACCTTGTCGAGCGCAACTTCACCGCCGGCGGGCCGAACCTGCTTTGGGTCGCCGACTTGTCCTATCTGCGTTGCTGGGAGGGGCTGGTGTTCTTCGCGTTCGTGCTCGACGCCTACAGCCGCAAGGTGGTGGGCTGGCAGCTCGCCGCCCACATGCGCACCACCTTGGTCCTCGACGCACTGCGGATGGCGCTCTGGCAGCGCGGGCCCGGCGCCGACGTCGCCTTGGTGCATCACAGCGATCGCGGCAGTCAATACACGTCGATCGATTACACCCAGACCCTGGCCGATCACGGTGTGCTCGCCTCGGTCGGGTCGGTCGGCGACGCCTACGACAACGCGCTCGCAGAGAGCTTCGTCGACAGCTTCAAGACCGAGCTGATCTGCGATCGCGTCTGGCGCTCACGCGCCCAGCTCGAGCTCGCCGTCGTCGAGTACATCGGCTGGTTCAACGACACCCGCCTCCACCAGGCGCTCGACGACCTCCCACCGTCTGAGTTCGAAAGGCTGAGCCAGCCCAGTACCTTGGAAATCTCCCTCACATGAACAGAGGGACCCAACCAATCCGGTCTCCGCGAAACCCAGCCCGGCTCACTATCGCTTTCGCCTGACAGCACGAGCGCGATCTGACCCGGTGGACCTGCCCCGGTTCGGATGACACGGGGTTGTTAGGTAGTTGGTTGTTTGATTTTGCTTGATGTCGTGGTTGTCTGGGTCTGCTCGTACTCAGCCGGGGAGACCATGCCGAGCGTGGAGTGGCGGCGCTGGCGGTTGTAGAAGGCCTCGATGTACTCGAACACCGCGGACTGGAGCTCGTGTCGGGATGGCCACGTGCGGCGGTTGACGAGCTCTTTCTTGAGCGTGGCGAAGAACGTCTCGGCGACCGCGTTGTCGTAGGCGTCGCCGCGGGAGCCCATCGAGATCGCGATCCCGGCCTGGCGCGCGGCGCGGCCGAAGGCGAGGCTCACGTACTGCGAGCCCTGATCGGAGTGATGGGTCAGCCCGGGCCCGGGGCGCCGGCGTGCGAGCGCCATCCGGAGCGCATCGACGACGAGCGCCGAGCGCATGTGGGTGGCCATCGACCAGCCGACGATCGCCCGCGAGTACGTGTCCTGCACCGCGGCCAGGTAGAGCCACCCTTCCCCGCTCCGCAAGTAGGTGATGTCCGCCACCCACAGCACGTTCGGCCCGTCGCGTCGGAAGTCGCGCTCGACGAGGTCCGTCGCGGGCTCGACGCCGGGCACGCGGATCGTGGTCCGCCACCGCTTGCGCGGCCTGATCCCTGAGATACCGGCGGCTTTCATCAACCGGGCGACGCGCTTGCGACCAACACGGATCCCGTGCTCGAGCCGCAGCTCGGCGTGGATCCGAGGCGCGCCGTACACGCCCCGGCTGTCGCGGTGGATCTGCTTGATCTTCTCGCTCAGCCAGGCGTCTGCCAGCGCCCGGTCGGACGGCGGCCGGCGCTCCCAATCGTGGAACGAGGTGCGGTTGACGCCAAGCACACGACACATCGCGGCGACGGGATAGTTGGTCTTCTCCGCGGCGATGAACGAGAACGCCTCGCCTACCGCCCGTCGCTCTCCTTGGCGAAGAAGACGGCTGCTTTTGCCAGGATCTCCCGCTCCATCCGCAGCTTCGCGTTCTCGTCACGAAGCCGCTGCAGCTCCTCGCGCTCGTCGCCGCTCAGGCCGCCAGGACGCTCGCCCCGCTCGGCCTTCTCCAGCTTGATCCAGTTCCGCAGGGTGACATCGGAGATCCCCAGGTCCTTCGCCAGCTGGCGCTGCGGCTTGTCGCCCAGCAACGCAAGCCGGACCGCCTCCCGACGGAACTCCTCCGGATACGGCGGCCTCGTCCTTGGCACCTGAAACCTCACTTCCCCCGGCCTACGACCGGAAGCGCTCAAGTGTCCTCCAAAACGGGGCAACTCCACAGGACGCACTTGTGCTTCCCATGCAAAGCGGAAGCTCGCGGGCGCGGACGCCGATGACACTCGCTTTTCGTCCATTGCGACAGTGAGCGGACGGTCGCACCGGTGCGCCGAGACGGCTCCTTTGCAGGGATGGGAGCAGCGCAAGGGTGGCGAGGCCGATCCGGTGCACGATTGCCCCACGCCCGTGGCAGCCAGTGCTAGTCGGCCGGCGCGGCCTGCTTGGGCAGCAGCGCGTGCCCGTCGACGACCGCGGTGGCGACGTCGAGGAGCTTCCGGTTGCTTGTTCGAGCGTGGCTCCGAAGCAGATCGAAGGCCGCGTCGTCGCCGACGGCGTGGCGCTCCATCAGAATTCCCTTGGCTCGCTCGGTGACCGCGCGCCGGCCGAACGCTCCCTCCAGCTCGTGGTACTCGGCGAAGCGGCGCAGCACGATGTCGATCGAGCTCTGCCAGTCCGATGCTTCGTGCTCGTGCTCGCCATCGGTGATGTAGGCGAAGATGCCGCGCCGCGACGCCTCGCGGACGAAGCCGGGATTCGCCTCATGGATCAGCAGGATCACCGGGCAGAAGGCCTGCCTGACGATCCTCTCGATCAGGTGCAGTGCATGCTGGGAGCTCTCGCCGAGTCCCACGAGCGCCACGTCCGGCCGCTCTCGTGAGGTGACCGGCCCGACCTCGTCGACGTCGATCTCGCGCGCGATCACCTCGTGTCCGAGGGCAGCCACGATCGCGGCGACGAGGGCGAGTCGATCGCGCCTCTCGTTGGCGATGAGCACGCGCAGATGCTGTGTCTCGCGGGAACTCATGATCCCGAAGGTCTTACTGACGTTTCCCCGATCCGGTGGTATCAACACACCGCGCTCCGCCCGACTCCCCCGGTGTCAGCCTGCCGTTCGGCGTTGCTGGTGCACACGGTTGATTCGCGCCGGCCTGGCGCTATTCGCCGAAGCCAAGAGCCGTGCGCACTTCACGTGGCGCTTCCGCAATTCCTCCAAAGCAATCGCGCTAAGGCGTGTACGGCCGACGCTTGGTTCGGTTGAGCTGTCATTCCCTGTGGCTCATCGGGGTTCGTGCAGGAGCTCGCGTGCGTCTTGCGCGTCCTGCGGGCTGACCATGATGTCGTGCGCCCCCACGGTGCCTAGCCCGTCTCCAGCCCCGGCCCCGCTGTTGGTCAACCGGGGCAGGCACTCGATGCCGGCGCCACGCAAGACCGAGCAGAGCAGCTGGGCCTCGGCCTAGCTACCGGCGACCTTGACTGGGACCCAGTCGTCCACCTCGGCTACCCGAACGCGAACGCGAAGGTCACGAGCACGACGCGGCCGCGCAGCCCGCCGGGGCCGAGCGGCTCGGAACTGAGCCGCCCGGTCGCGCCGGCGAACGAGGGCATATGCACCCGTTCGAACACGGTCATCCCTAGCGAAGCGATCGGAATCCGGTGCGCAGCTCGGCGGCGTACAGCTCCGGCTGCTCCCAGGCGGCGAAGTGCCCGCCCTTGTCGACCTCGTTGTAGTGCACGAGGTTCGGGTACGCCTTCTCCGTCCAGCTCCGCGGGGCCCGGAAGAGCTCGTCGGGGAAGACGCTCACGGCCACCGGGATGGTGACGTTGCGGACGTTGGCGAAGCTGCCGTACCCCAGGTACTCCCAGTACGACTTCGCCGCAGAGAACCCGCTGTTGGTCAGCCAGAACATGGTGATGTTGTCGAGGATGTCGTCTCGGGTCAGGCCGCGCTCGTCCCCGTCCACGAAGGCGGGAGCGATCAGTGTCGCGTAGCTCGTCGAGTCGTGGTCGATCATGTAGGCGGCCAGGAAGACGGGGGAGTCGTTGAGCCCGTACATCGTCTGCGGGCGCGTCCCCATCATCACGGCGTACGCCGCATGCTTGTACGCGGCCCCGAGGTGCTCGGCCGCGCGTCGCTCGTCGGCTGAGAGATCGGGCGACTGCTCGCCGCCGGTCTTGATCGCCGTGTCGACGTCAAGCGGGAAAACGCCGGGGAAGTTGGTGTGGATCCCCAGCAGCTCCGGCGGCGCCGGCTCAGGGGCGGAGGGGGCGTCGCGCCCGCCGGCCATGTAGTCGACGACGAGAGCGCCGTAGTCGCCGCCTGCCGCCACGAACCGCTCGTAGCCGAGGCGCTTCATCAGCTCGACGTAGGCGCGCCCCATGCGGATCGGGTCCCAGCCGGTCTCGGCCGGCTTGCCGGAGAAGCCGTAGCCCGGCATGTTGGGGATCACGAGGTCGAAGGCGTCCGCGGCGCTCGCGCCATGGGCAGTCGGGTCCGTGAGCAGGTCGACGATCTTCATCTGCTCGATCACCGAGCCGGGCCATCCGTGGCAGACGACGAGCGGCAGCGCGTCCTCGTGCTTGGAGCGAACGTGGACGAAGTGGATGTCCAGCCCGTCGATCTCGGTGATGAAGTTGGGCACCGAGTTGAGCTTGGCCTCGCACTTGCGCCAGTCGTGCTCGGTCTCCCAGTAGCGCGCGACCGCCTGCATCGTCGCCAGCTCCACGCCCTGCGACGCGTCGTCGACGGTCTCCTTCTCAGGCCAGCGCGTGGCCGCGATGCGGGCGCGCAGGTCCTCGAGGTCCGCGTCGGGGAACTCGATCGTGAACGGACGGATCGCTGTGGCGTCCGCTGTCTTTTCGGCTACGACAGACATGAGGGCTCCTGACGTTGATCGTCATGACGCAGACCCGTTTCAGGTCGCTACGCCCATACACCGACCGAGTGTCGGAGCCGGAGAGTCCCGTTCGCCGAGGGTTGAGGCAAAACGGACACCCAAATACAACCAGCCAGACGCAAGCGGCCGTCGGCGGCCCTCCTGAAGAAACCGCAAATAGCGCGAATCGCAACGCACGACGAGCAGCACCGGCTCCGAGGCCAGGTAGCGACCAGCACTCCTGCTTTCCATGGTGGCTGTTGCACAAACCTTCGGCGAGGCCGCTGGATCGTCTCTAAGGCCGGGTTCTGAATCGGCCATCGCATCAGGCATGCGAGGTGCGTCCGTCCCGAGGTCGTCACAACCAGCCGCTCTGGCGGCCATCTCCGCGATCGCGCAGCTGCTTTTCCGAGACGGCTTTATGCAACAGCCACCATGGAGCTGTCGCACAAACCCCCGGCGAGCTCGCTGGATCGTTTCTAAGGGCGGGCTCTGAAAACGGCCATTTCGTCCGTCGCACGCAGAGCGTCCGTCGCCACGTCGACGCGCACGGCAGCCCTGGCGTGTACTTCCGCGATCGTGCAGCGCCTTTTCCGAGATGGCTTTGTGCAACAGCCTCCATGCGAAGTAGCAGTCCGACCAGCTCTGTTCTTGATAGCCCTGGACCTGCTCGATCTAGGCTCTGCCAATGGCGAGCGCAGATCTATGCCGACGCGTCGAGAAGGGTCGTCGGCGGGATGACACACAAACGCTGCGGGAAGTGCGGTGATGTCAAGCCCCTCAACGAGTTTCCGGTCAGCTGAGCCTCTACGGACGATCCGAGCGGCTGGCGCGCCTGTCACGCAGTGGCGAACCGGGAGTACCGGCAACGCCATCGCGAGCGCCTGAACGCCGCCCGCCGTCGCGACCCCATTCCCGAACGGACGTGCCGCACATGCGGCCAGCCGTCATGCAGGTCCGGACGGACCAGAACTACTGCTCCCGGTGGTGCCGCAGGCATCGGTATTTGGCTCGCATCGAGGGCTGAGGGACTGCCGCGGCGCCTACTCCTCGCATCCCCAGAGCTACTCGACGGGAGCTTCGCTCAGTACCACTTGCCGCGTGCGAATCCGCCGAAGGCGATCAGTCCGATCAAGACGATGATCAGCCCGATCCAAAGGCTCCATACGAACATCAGGACGATCCCGACGATCACGATGATGCCGCCGAGCGATATGCCTGCGATTCCACGCCGATCATCCGATCCAGCCACGCCGTCCCTCCTCCGCGTCGACTTCCTGCCGCACCGCTTCTCTACCCCCTTGCGCAAGTGGCGCAACCTTGGGGGCCGGCGTCAACGTCTCATCGTCTGCCCGCTCCTGGAAGCTGCGCTCGAGTTCTTCCGGAGACGCCGAGGCTCTGCCCCACGGATGCCGAGCGACCCGGACGACCTGGCGACTACCCCCGCACGGACAGCTAGTTGCAGAAGATCCAGTGCGGGAGGCCAAGCCCTCGCTGTGAGCGCCGCAGCTGTGACAGATCATGTGTGCGATCGCTGGCATGGGCAGGCCACCTCTCAGGAACCGGTTTCCCAGTCGGAGGAAGCGCATTCCCGGCTCGAGCCCGAGACCTCACGGAATTTGCAGCGTTCCCAGAGAGTAGATCCTGTATCCACCGGGGGGGACGGTCGCCCGTGAGCTGCGCCACCCAGCCCAGACCGCCGGGTGGGTCGCCCTCCGGGGGTTAGGCTCCGCGAACGGCGAGCGCGGAACTGAGCCGCCGCGTGGAGAAGGTCGTCAGCTAGCCGCCGCTTACGTTCTCCTGCGACATCGCCTACTCCCGCAGGTCTCACGGCTTCGAGAGCCTAAGCCTCATTTCGGTGTTACGGGACCAGTTCCTAGCGCCTGGTAATGCTGTGGATGTCGAACACCTCAGGCTCGCTGGAGAACTCGATGCCGGTATCGCTTAGTACCGGCATGAGGCGCTCGCCGAAAGCTTCCCACTGCTCCCGCGAGTCCCAAATCTCACTGACGTTGAGGCTTCCATCCGTGCCGAAGCAAACGTGATAGTCGAGCCCGTCCGGCGGCCACTGGACCCCGGCCTCCTCAAGTCGGCTGGTAGTGGCGTCGTACGTCTCAGCGGTCAACGCCACAGGGTGGTAGCGAACCACGACGCTCATGCTGGCCTCCTTCGAGCCAGGGGATAATCAGCCGACCCAATCCGGAATGCGGCACTCCGCGACAGCGGCCGGCACCCGGCTCGCCCGCCCAGTATCCCGTTCGATCGAGGCTCTGCCAATGGCGAGCGCGGAGCTGAGCCGCCGTGTTGGGAAAGGTGTCGGCTACCCGCCGCTCTCGGAGATGGACGACCGGCAGCGCCGGGAGTTCCACGAGGCGCTCCTCGACGCGGACGACTTCGAGGATGTGCAGGTTGGGACTCAAGCTGGTGAAACCTGGCTCGGTCCTCGATGTGCGCGCGTTAGCCCGGCTGTGTGGCGGCTTGTAGCGGCTGTGTAAGGCCGGGGATGAGCGCCAGTGCTCAATCTGCTCGACGCTCTCCGACCGGCCGCGTGTTCGTCGATCGCGGGGTGAGCTGCGGCACCCGTTCACGCTGCCCGCACGCGTCTCCTACTCGCGCTTGCGGTCGCCTGCCGGGGAGCCGGGTCTCTGTGCTTCTCGAACCGTACGAGCGTGCGCCCGTCTCTGTGTCTCACCTCGAGGCGGTCGACGAGCGCCGCGATGATCTGCATGCCGCGGCCAGACGTCGCCTCTAGCGGGGCGGGCTCGAGCGCGCTGTCGAACCTGCCGAGGTCGCAGACCTCCACTCGCAGACCACGCGGGCACGGCTCGGTTGCGAACAGGATGCAGTCGTTTGGCCAGGCCTTGCCGTGCTGCACGGCATTGGTGACCGCCTCGGTCGAGGCGACGATCAGATCCCACGCGGAGTCGCTCTCGAGACCGGCCTCGGCGGCCGCCTCACGCACGATCGAACGCGCGCCCTGGGCGCTGGCGGGCCTAGCCGGCAGCCATCTCTCCCGCTTCACGCCGCACCTCCGGATTGCCGCCGTTCCGGTTCCCCGGCTCGGATGCGTGGAGGCCTGACCGACGGTAGCCGGTCGTAGGCTGCAGCCCAGGAGGGTCGCCACTTGGTGCCCCCCACGCAGTATCTCTCTTTCACGGTCCTACTCCTGAATCGAACGGTGCACCGGGCGCCTACGGCACCCGGCTCGGGCTGGCTGGCCTGGAGGCCTTAGCCGGGCCGTTCGTTCAGAGCGACGATTGTCACTGAACGCCAGCGAACGGGAACCAATTGCAACCGGCCCCAGAGTCCGAGGGCGAACGCGGCAACGGTCATCAGGAGCGCATAGAGGGCGGCGGATCCGCCACCGGAGGAAACGCCTCCCGCTGCTCCGGACGCCGCACCCGCGGTCAGCGGAGGTGGGTCGGGAGACGGCACCGGTGACGGATCTTCGGGGGCCGGGCCGGAATCCGGCCGCGACGGCGACACGCCAGCAGCCGGGACCTGATCCTCCGCCGCCAACATGGTCATCGCGCCTCTCACCCCGGCAAGATCGCCCATCAGCTTGAGCGCCTCGGGGAGCATGGCCTCCGCTGCCCTCTCCGCCCGGAGTGGGGAGCCGGCAACCGGCTCGGGAAGCGCCTCGGCCGGCGCGTCCGCGGTCGGACCAGGGAGCTCGAGCACGGACGAATCCGGTGCGGTCTCTGACGGCGGCGCGCGGGTCTCGACGGGCGGTGGCTCGCTCGCGGCGGGGAGCTGAGGGCCGCTGGACGGGGCCGATGGTTCGGTCGGCGGTTGGACGACCTCGGTTGTCTCAGGTGACGGGGCGGGCGGCTGGGGAGCTGTCTCCTGGGTCGGCACAGGCGTGGGTTCGAGTGTCGGGGCCTGCGTGTCGGGACCCGACGCCGGCTGCGTGGCGGAGGGTTCAGGCGTAAGGGTGGGCACCTCGAGAACGGGCGGCTCCGGGTTTGTATCCGGTGCTGAGGCCCCTACGGGGGTTGCCGAGGCAACCCCTGGTTCCGTCCCGCCACCGCTTACCTGCGCAGATGCGGGCGGGGCCAGCAACGCAAAGGCAAGAGCAAGGGTGAGCGCACCTAGAGCTATGCGGCTTCGGCGACCGATCGCCGCGCCGCCCGTACCACGGCCTTGGCTCACCTGTGTCATCTCTGCACTGTCCTAGGCACCGCCCGGCGACCGTTGGGATCCAGGCTATGTTCGAAGCATCAGGCCCGCCTTAGGCGCATATCGTGGATTCCCGCAAATTGCGGGATCTGCGGTCCGCCATGTGCGCGTACGCAATTCTTCTACGAGTGAGCCGCCGCGTGGGGGGGTGTAGCCCCCGAGGGACGCGCCAGCCGTGACACTCTCGCCGGATGGCCGCGAAGCGCAGCGGGAAAGGCGGGACGTCAAGCCCGTTGCTGAGTTTCCGGTACGGCGAGCCTCTCGGGACGATCGAAGCTATTGGTGCCGCGCCTGCCACCCGGTCGCGAAGCGGGAGTACCGGGAGCGTCACGGTGACCGCCTGAACCCCGCCCGCCGTCGCGCCCCCATTCCCGAGCGCACATGTCGTACTTGCGGCCAACCGTTCATGCCGATCCGTAAGGATCAGAACTACTGCCGGCCGTGGTGCCGGGAGCACAAGTACCTCACCCGGCTCGAGGGTGGATCCCGCTAGCGCACGGGATCGATTGGGCGTATCGACGGGCGTCGTGGTGTGCGTTGTCGGAGAGCGGCGCGACCGCCGACGAGGGTGTCGTGGCGGCGGACGAGGACGGGCTGGCGCGGCTCGTGCTCCGCTTGGGTGTCGACGTTCGGGCCTGTGTGGAGATGATGAGCGGCGCGGTCTGGGTGCGCGATCGGCTGGCGGCGGCCGGCTGGGATGTGCAGGTCGCGCACGCGGGCAAGGTCCGCGATGTCGCGCCGCTGGCGTGCAAGACCGACAAGGTCGACGCGCGCGTGCTGGCCGAGCTCTGCCGACGCGAGCTGGTGCCGGCGCTCTGGGTGCCGCCGCTGGCAGAGCGCGCGTTGCGCGAGCAACTACGGCGGCGGATGCACCTGGTCCGGTTGCGCGCCTCGGCGATGAACCGGATCTTCGGCCTGCTGACGCAGTGGGGCCTGCGGATCTCGCTCGAGCGGCTGCGCGCAGCGGACGGCATGGAGCTGCTCGCCGAGCGCGGCGTCGACGAGACGTGGCGACGGTCGGTCGCCGAGGCGCTGGCGGTGATCGACTTGCTCGACGAGCGCGTTGCACCACTCGAACGCGAGCTGCGCCAGGCGGCCGCCGTCGACGCGCGCGTCGTGCTGCTCAAGACGATCCCCGGCGTCGGTGACCTGCTCGGCCTGACCTTGGCCAGCGAGATCGGCGACATCGCCCGCTTCGCGACGCCACGCAAGCTGATCGGCTACGCCGAGCTCGCGCCGCGCGTCCACCAGTCCGGCGAGCGCGCACACACCGGCGCGCTCTCAAAGGCGGGATCACGCACGCTGCGCTGGGCGGCGGTCGAGGCCGCCCACGCCGCCTGGCGACCGACCAACCCCTGGCACCACCTCTACAGCGACATTGCCAAGCGCGCCGGCAAGAACCCCGCCAAGTCCGCCGTCGCACGCAAGATCCTGATCGCCTGCTGGCACATCCTCAACCGCCAACAACCCTTCAAACCGGCCCGCCCACAGACGAGCGGCACCGACGTCTCGGCAAGCTCCAGCTGCTTTCTGGCCGCCTGACGGCCCCGCATGGAATTGAGAAGCCGAGACAGCTCCTACGAACAATCTGCGCAACCAGCGCCGAAAGAGAAATGAGCACCCCGCTCCACCCAACCGGGAGCACCCAAAACCGGGCCCCGCCACCTTGACAGCCGGCCCTCCTTCAAAGAGAAAGCAGGAGTGCGCGCGCGGCTTTGGACTCGGAGCCGTTGTTGCTCGTCGCGCGAAGGAGGCGTGGGGCCTGCACCGAAGGGGCGGCGTGCGCGGTGCGGGGCGGGTGTTTATGCCGTCGGCTGGATCGGTTGGCAACCGGCACGGGCGGTCGAGGCTCGTGTCGCCTTGACTTGAAGTTTTCGGGCGACTAGGTTCGACGGAGCTACTGGGGCCCACCGGTAGCTGGAAAGGACTCGCACGAACTCGTCGACTACGGGGTCCTTCGTGGCCGCCGTACGCAAGGTGCAGGTGATAGCGGTTGGCGCTGCGGTGGCGCTGCTCACCATCCCGGCCGCTGGCGCCGCCTCGGGTGCGGCGTCGGCTCTCCCAGCGCCGAGGTTCGAGCCAACGGCGTGCCCGACCGAGCCCTTTCCAACCAGCCTGCCGGCGGACGCCCGCTGCGGCTTCCTCATCGTGCCCGAGAACCGGGCCAGGGCGAACGGGCGCACGATTCGCCTGACGGTCGGGATCGTGCCGGCGGCGTCGCCAACGCCCGCGCCCGATCCGATCGTGTACCTCGCCGGCGGCCCCGGCGGCTACCCGCTGGGCGAGGCGCAGCCCTTGATCGACGCCGGCTTCAACCGTGACCGAGACCTGATTCTCATGGGCCAGCGCGGGACGCTCTACTCCCCGCCAAACCCGGCGCCGACGTGCCCGGAGGTCGACCTAGCCAGCATACGCGGCCTCGGCCTCCCGCTTGACGGGTCGCGGTACCGGCGCCTGACCGTGGCGGCGGCACGCGCCTGCAACCGACGCCTGGTCGCGACGGGGGTCGACCTCGGCGCGTACAACACGACCGAGAACGCGGCTGACTTCGCGGATCTGCGCACGGCGCTAGGGATTGCCGAGTGGAACGTGTTCGGCGTCTCCTACGGCACGAATCTCGCGATGACGCTGATGCGTCAGCACCCGCAGGGCATCCGCAGCGTGACGATCGACTCGGTCGAGCCGCCGGAGGTGGTGACCGCCGGCAGCTTCGCGCCGAACGCCCGCGAGGGCTTCGACCGCCTGTTCCGTGCGTGCACGGCCCAGCCTCAATGTTGGCCGCGCCGCCCCGGGATCGAGCAGACGTTCACGAAGCTGGTCCGGCGGCTCGAGGCACACCCGGTCGCGGCGCAGGTGACGCCGCCAACGGGCGGTTCCGCGGTGAAGGTGGTGCTCGACGGCGGGGCGCTCGTGAACTGGCTCATCGACGAGGCCTTCCACACGCCTCACTACCCCGATATTCCGACCTGGATCGCCGAGCTCGCCGACGGCGACCCGCGCAACATCGCCAGCCTGCGCGCGGCGCCGATCCTGGCCACGCCCCCGGGGGCTCTCGGCTACGGGCTGGCCCTCGGCGTGGGCTGCGCCGAGTGGGTCCCCTACGAGCAGGGCTCGGTGCTGTCGATCGGCCGGCGCGCGTTCCCGGCCTATCCGGACTCGGTGCTCGCGCCGGCCCTACACGTAAGCTACCTGCCCGCCTCCTGCCGCGTGTGGCCGGTTCCGAAGGCGCCCGCGGAGCAGCGGGCGGCAACGACGAGCACGATCCCGACCCTGCTGCTGTCGGGCAGCTTCGACGGCATCACGCCGACGAGCTGGGCGCGGATAGCGGCGCGGACGCTGCCCAACTCGACGGCCGCCGACTTTGCGGGGATCGGCCACTTCGTGACGCTCGAGTCGCCCTGCGCGCAACAGGTGTTCGCGTCGTTCCTCGCGACACCGAGCGCGCCGAACACGGCCTGCGTTGCGGCGGTCAGGCCACCGACGTTCGCGCCGGCGCCGGCGGCGTCCAAGGGCGCGCGCGGCTGACGCGCCGCCGAGTCGGTACTGCCGGCACGGCAGTTGTCTGCATGCCAGGCGGCCGACAGGTCCAACGACGCGGCCGACAAGAGCGCCGATGCCGCCAGCCGAAGGCGTGCGACCGGCAACGCGCCCGGCGCCTCCTCTCGCGTAACAGCAACACCGAGCCCGGCGACGGGCCGGCTGCTGCTTTGGACGACAGACAGGTGTCACGCGCGCGCGAGGCTGCGCTTTCGTTTTGCCCTGCCTAAGCGGGCGTGTTCGAGCGGGCCACTCAGACGCTCGCGCGTCGTCCGGAGCGCGCACGAGATCAGCGGCGACACTGGCTTCCGCTCGCCGAGGCAAAGCAGGCGCCGCCTCGTCCTGTCTTCCCCGCGTTGCAGGTCCGGCGCGACCGGCGGAGCGAGACGCGCACCGCGCGGAAAGCAGGACTGATCTCGGCGCCGACCTTCGGGTGCAAGGCTTCGGCTCCGGAACGGAAGGGGCTATCCGGTTAGCTGCCCCCGGCTATGGCGCGGGAGCGGCGGGGTTGGCTGCGGCCGGCGTCAGCGACGTTGTGAAGAAGCGCTGCACCGTGTCGAGTGGCTGGGTGCTTTGGTTTGCTCGGCTCAAGATCAGGGCGCCCTCGAGAGCTGCGAGGAGGACGGAGGCATCGTCCTCTGCGGTTGACGCCTGGACGCCGAATTTGACCAAGGTGGCGTGTACGGAGTCACGCCACTGGTCGAGGAGAGCGCGAGCCTCTTGCCGTAGCCGGTCATCTCCGCCGGCATCGATGACGGTCGCGGCGAGGGGACATCCCATCGTGAAGTTGCTCTCGACGAGCACGTGGCGCCAAGGGGCAAAGATTGCGTCGATCGCATCGGCCAGGGTGGCGGCCTCGCTGAGCCGTGACTCGGTGTCGTCGAGTACCTCGGCGCCGACCAGTTTGAGGGCCTCGGTGATGAGCTGCGTCTTCCCGCCCGGGAAGTAGCGCTGGAGGGACCCGCGAGGGCCGTCGGCATGGGCAACGATCTGGCGAAGGCCGACGCCGTGAACACCGCGCTCGCGAACGAGCGCCGCGGCGCTGCGCACGATGCGGTCACGGGCCGGCTGCTGCTCGCCGCTTCCGCTCGTTCGCGACCTCTCTTGCCGGGCGTCCATGGGGACAGCCTATCTGGGCGCGATGACGGTCGTCATCGGAGTCTGATATCGTCCGCCGGATGACAGTCGTCATCGGCTGCTCTTCAACCCGATCGATTCAGCACCCAAAGGAGCGCACCAGTGAGCGAGGAAAGCGATCCGGAGGCAACAACGATGAATACAGCAGGGTATTCGCCCATCGCTCCGCTCTTTCGAGTCTGCGACGGGGTGCGGATTCGGTTTGCTGACAACAGAGCGGACTCGTCGGCAGTGACCGTGTTGATGTTGAGCCCGTGGCCGGAAAGCCTCTGGGCGTTCCGAGGGATCTGGGACCGAGTGTCGGGGGCGGCGCGCGTGGTCGCGATCGACCTGCCGGGCTTTGGCCACTCAGACGGTCGCCCGGAGCTGATCGCACCGGATGCGATGGGCACGTTCCTTGCGCGCCTCATCGAGGAATGGGGCCTGGGCGCGCCGCACGTGGTCGGTCCGGACGTGGGCACCGCCGCCGCGTTGTTCTTGGCGGCCAACGCTCCAGACCGCGTCACGAGCTTGACCATCGGTGGAGGCGCGGTGCGTGCTCCCATCGAGGCCGGCGGCGCGCTCAAGGATGTCATCGAGGCCCCGAGCCTCGACGTCGTCCGACAGCTGGATGCCCGAACCAACATCGGGTTCGCCGTCGAGCCCGCGGCCGGTGCCGACAGCGAGCCCGACGTCCATGAGGACTACGTCAGCGCGTACGACCTCGGGCGCTTTGCCGAGTCCGCTCGCTTTGTCCGCCACTACCCCGAGCAGAACCCGGTGCTGCGCGGCCTGTTGCCCACGATCACCACGCCGGCTCAGATCATCGCCGGACGCGAAGACGACTTGGTGCCGTGGTCCAACAACGAGTACCTCGCCGACCTGCTGCCCAACAGCGAGATCCACCCATTGGATGCCGGCCACTTTGCGTGGGAGCAAGCGCCCGACGAGTACGGCCGTCTCATCGTCGATTGGGTCACCGGCGGCTTCCAGCGGCTCGGTGGCGCGGTGACGGCCTGAGACCTCCGATGCACGGAAGAACTGCCGTGCACCTGCCGCTCGCCAATAGCGGGACGCCGAGCGCCTGCTTTACCTCGGCGAGCGGGAGCCAGCGTCGCCGCTGATCTGGTGCCCGCTTTGGACGACGCGCGAGCGTCTGAGTGGCCCGCTCGAACACGCCCGCTTAGGCAGGGCAAAACGAAAGCGCAGCCTCGCGCGCGCGTGACACCTGTCTGTCGTCCAACTCGATAGCGGGGTCCGTCTGCCCGCCGCTCTCCCTTCTGCCTCAAAGCGGTGGTGCGGCGTCAGGCGCAGTGGCCCCAGCTGCGGGGCCGGGCGAGCGAGCCGCGCATGCTGAGCGTCACCGCGAGCGTGATGCCGCCGCAGATTAGACCGGCGGCATCGACGAGGATCAGCGGCACGCTGCCGATGCTCGCGCCGTATATCAGCCAGATCGCATACCCGCCGGCGTACATCGCGAAGAAGCGGGCCGACACGTCGCAGGAGCTGCCCCGCCGCCGGATCTGGCGCGCCTGGCACAGCGCGGAGAGCGCGCCGCATAAGCCGTAGCAGGTGGCGATGGTGCCGAGGAGGACGGGATCGAGCATCACGCGAGAGTTATACCAGACCGACTAGTCGGTATGTAACGTGATATCGTGCACACATGCCTCGAGACGGAACCGCGACGCGCGAGAAGCTGCTCAACGCCGCCCAGCGGCTCGTGCTCGACCGCGGGTTTGCCGCCACGAGCGTCGACGCTGTGCTCGCCGAGGCGGGAATGACGAAAGGCGCGTTCTTTCACCACTTCCGCTCCAAGAACGCGCTCGGCCGCGCGCTGCTCGAGCGCTACGCCGCCGCCGACGCGCGCACGCTCGACTGGTTCATGGCCGAGGCCGAGCGGATCGCTGATGACCCTGCCGAGCAGGTCGTCGCCTTCGCCCGGCTGTTCGAGGTCGCGGCCGGCGATCTGCCGCAGCTCCAGCCCGGCTGCCTCTTCGTCTCGTTCATCTACGAGCGGGAGCTCGCCGGCGAGGACAGCGACGCCCTGATCGCCCACTCGATCGGCCTCTGGCGCGCGCGCCTGCTCGCGAAGCTCGAGGCGGCCACACGGACGCACCCGCCGGCGGCCGAGGTGGACCTGCCGTCGCTCGCCGACCAGGTCTTCACCATCTTCGAGGGCGGCTTCATCCTCGCGCGCGCCACAAAGGACGCGACCGCGCTGCGCGCCCAGCTCGCGCACCTGCGCCAATACCTCGAGCTGCTCTTCGGCGTGCAGGCGCCCGAGGCCGCCGGCGAGGTCGACTCCGCAGCCCTGATGGCCTGACGATGACGCGCGGCGCGGACGGCCCGGCAGAATGCCGATCGTTGCTTCGGAGGGCGACGCTGAGCCGCTGTGCTACCGCACCGGCCCAGATTGCGCAGGAGGAAAGGCGTTCACATGCGCTCCTCCTTTCGCCTGCTTGCACAAGTCGACGTCGCAGCTGAGCAGACTGCTACTATCCATGCGAAGCAACCGTCGCCTGATCGGTCGTGACCCGCGGTTGTTCGGCGTGCTGGCCCCCCGTCGCCTCGGGTCGCGGTGGAACACTTCGCTCTGGTGGCGGAGAAGCGCTGTACAAGGTGCGGCGAGACTAAGCCGCTTGACGCTTTCGCAAGACGCCGAGCGTCTCCGGATGGGCGGACCTGGTGGTGCCGCGACTGCTTCGCACTCGCCAAGCGGCAGTACCGGCAGCGTCACGGTGAGCGCTTGAACGCCGCCCGCCGTCGCGACCCCCTCCCTGAACGCACGTGCCGCACATGCGGCCAGAGGTTCACGCCGGTCCGTAAGGATCAGAACTACTGCCGGCCCTGGTGCCGGGAGCACAAGTACCTCACGCGGCTCGAGAGCGAATCCCGCTAGGTCCTGTAGGACCCCGCTGCCCGGCGCACTGATGACGAGGCCGTCGCCGATGAGACATCGATCGCGTGCTTGATCGCCGAAAAGGGACGGTGCGGCGGACGCCCGCTTTGCGTGGAAAGCAGGGGCCGGGGAAGCGGCCGCGCGTCAGGCGAAGCGTCCGACCACACCCTGTGTATAGCCCCCGCGCGCGGGATGCACGGTGCGGCTAGCCGGTCGGGACGCAGTTCTCTCTCAGCCGGCTAGGTCGCCGCACCGGATGACCGCTCCACCGCGCTCCCGATGCTCCATCTCCATCGACACCAGCGTCCTCTCCATCGCCGTCGGTTTGATGCTGCCGCTCTTGTCCTCATACGGCTTGTCGAGAAATCGCACCAGGACCAGCCCCGAGACGACGATGATCGCGATCGCGGCGGCCAGTGCTGCCTGCGTAACTGCGGCCTCCTCACGATCCGCGAAAAGCGCGACCGAGGCGATCACCACCACCGCGCCGATGATCAGGATCAACCAGACAACCGGGGGCACCAACCCTTCTGCTTCGCCGATCCGGCCCTGCCGTCCATGTCGCCGCTCCTCGTTCAACGCGAACCAGTGTTCAAACGCGGCGGCCTGTTTAGCGTCGTTGACCGGGATCTGTTCGGCGGACTCCTCCATCGCCGAGACCCTCGCGTCCACTACCGAACTCCCTCCGCCTTCCCGCATCGCGGGCCAGCCGTCCGAGATCACCTCGCGCGCATAGCAGATCATCTGCCCCTGCAGCTCCGCGCGGGCCGCCGGGCCGAAGGCGCCGGCGGCGTGGAACATCGCGAGCGTCGCGGTCGCCTCCTCCTCGGCGTCGGCCTTGGCGCCGCCGTAGCTCTCGAATGCGATGAAGAAGACGAATGCGAGGATCACCATGTAGGCGGTGCCCGCCACCGTGTACACGGCACCACCCGGAATCGGATCGTTGAAGAACGTTCCCGCCGGCGCGCGCCGACGGACGAGGAGCATGCCGGCCGCGCTCAGCACGGCGACACCAAGGATGATCAACGCGGCAAGCCAGAGTTCCATGGCGGCCTACTCCCAAACGCGTCACCCTATCTCAGCCGCGGCCGACACGCTAGGAGTCGCCATGCGCGACCTCACCCGAGCGCGGGGTTTACGCGGGGACGAAACGCGTGGGCGCGCTCTGCATAGCCGAGGCGGTGTCCTGTGCGGGGGACAAGCTATTGGTCCCCATCCTGACGGCGTAGCAGTAGGGCTCGCGCTCCGGGGGGCGGCGATCCCCGGCGAGGTCGCCGATCACGACGCCAGAGCGGAGGCGTTCAACACGGACCTGATCCGCTGGGTCCGTGACCGAGGGGAGCAGCTGAACGCCGAGATCTACCGGGCGCTGAACCTGGCGCGACTCGGGATCATCGAGGATGTCGCCCAGCCCGAGGTCGAGAGACGGCTCGATGAGGGGATCAAGCCCGGATCGCAGGAGTATTCCGGGGCGTTCGTGAATCGCATCCAAAGGCTGATGCGCCAGGCACTTCGCGAGTACCGCGACGAGGCGAGCCGGAAGATCCGCGCCTATCGGACGATGGCGAGGAGCGAGGGGTGGTTCCACCGCAGGCTACGACGCGGGCGACAGCCCGTCCCGCTCCGGCTGGCAGATGACGCCCTGGAGGTGCTGGCTTCGTGGCGGGAGCGGGTCGTCCCGACCACGCCGATTCCGGGATTGGATGCGTCGACACCCGCATGTCGAGGATGACCCGACGCGCCAGCACGACGCCGAGGAACTGCGGCCGCTAGAGCAGCCGGGCGGGATCGGTTGGGAGGCGACACGCAGATGAGGCCGCCGTCACGGGGCTGTCGAGTAGACGGCGGCGGGGGGGACTCTCGCCCGCAGGGAAGGCCGACGCCGCGCCAGGCCGTCCTGGCGGCCGCACGCCCTCTGACGCGGCGCTCACCATGATCGCCTCGGTGGGGTTCCGCAGAGAACGCAGGTCCAGCCGGAGCACTCGCCAGCATGGCGACGCAGTGACCTCGTTGCAGCAGCGGTACGTCTCGAAGGAGTTGTCCCATTTCGCCGGTCAGGGCAAGCCAGAACCCGAGCAGTACGACACCCTCGTCAAGAACGTCCGTTCCGGAACCCTGTTGGCACCAGGGGGAGTGTCACCGGAGCGACTGAGGAAGACGGGACTCCCATCCCGCCTGGCATCGAACTTCGAATCAACCCGGACGAGTCGGTGGCTGAGAAGGTCCAGGCAAGCCGTGTGTGCTTCTGCGATATCCCGGTGGAGGACCTCGGGATACATACCACGAAGTACAGCCGCTTCGGCCTTTCCCTTCCGAAAGGATTTCCTCGTCGCACGCGGGGCAAGGCCGGTCTTCTATCTGGACGATCGAGCGCCCGTCGATTCGCTGATGACTTCGCTCGGTTTTGCAGAGAGCCCCACGCGAGCAGATATTCGACACCGGGCTGCGGGCCGCGCTTGAGCTGCTTCGAGAGCTTCAGTTCGGAAAAGCCGGGCCGTCCGGTCAACGCGGTGCGCCCTGGGGTACAGAGAGTCACGACTCGCTCCGGGTCTCGGACCTCCGAAACTTCCTCTTCTTCCACGTCTTCGCGTTCCTGAAGCCGTTCGACGCCTCCACGTCGGATGAGGATCCGCAGAACTTCTACATGGAACGTGAATGGCGCATCCTTGGACACGTGGAGTTCGCGGTCGATGAGATGTACCGAATCTTCTTGCCGGAGGAGTACGCCCGCCGCTTGCGCGATGACCTACCGGAGTTCGCCGGTCAGGTGACGTTCGTCTGAGCTGCTCCCCGCCGGTGGGGAGGAACACCCCCTGCGCCCCCTGGGAAACCGCCGGGACTGCTGCACCGGGTGCCCGCCGGCCGTTTCGGCATGCCGGGAAGGACGACGACACCCGTCCGGGCGGTCGAGCTCTCTCCGAGTGGCGTCAGTCCCGCGACGGGGCGGTTCCCTCGTCTTTCGGTTGGCGTTCCCGGACGGTCTCGTCGGCAACCTCGCGCATGACGGGGTGACGCGTGAGCTCCTCGAGGTAGTCCTCGCGTTCGAGCACGAGGACCGTCACCGCTGTCTTCGCGACCACGGTCGCCGTCCTCGGGAGGTGTCGGAGAAGCGCGACCTCCCCGAAGTAGTCGCCGGGGCCGAGCGTGCCCACGATCCGACCGTCTCGGACGACCTCCACCTCGCCTTCCTCGACGACGTAGAACTGCTTGGCGGTCGCTCCCTGCCGCACGATGGCGGCGCCGGGCGTCGCGGTCTTCTCCGTGAGTCGGGCGGCGAGCCCCTCTAGTTCAGGGGCGGGCAACAAGGCGAACGCGTCCACCGAACGCAGGACCCTGAGCTCGCGCTCGGGGATCGGCGTCGCGCGATCGTCCAGGCCGCGGATCCGCCCCTGCAGGATCAGGATCGCCGTGGGCAGCAGGAGCCCGGCGACGAGGCTTCCTCCGCGAATACCGAAGACGGCTATCAGGAGCGGCGCGACGGCGGACCCCGCGGCGACGCCCACCTGATGGAGTCCCTCGAGCACGCCGAACACCCGGGCCAGGATCGCGTCGGGCACGATGCGCTGGAGGAGGGTCCGTCCGGACATGTCGGCGAGGGCATACCCGGACCCGGCGCCGACGAGGATCGCGAAGGCCATCGCAGCCACCACCGCGAGCGAGAGGGCCGCGATCCCGAACCCGTAGACGAGGAGACCGAGCGCCAGCGCCGCGGCGAGTCGGGGCCTGCCGACCAGCCGCAGCCCCCACAGCGAGCCGAGCAGTCCCCCGGCCCCAACCGCCGACGCGAGGAACCCGACGGCCGAGGACGGCAGCCCGAAGAGTTCCAGTGCGACGACGACCACCAACACGTCCACCGCCCCACGGACGAACGACTGGCCGACGAGGAGGCCCACCACCAGACGCTGGTCCGGCTCCCGAGCGACCGCGCGGAACCCGGCAGCGGCCTCGTGGAAGGGGTGACCGCCGATCCGGGCTGACGGTGGATGTGGTTCGAGACGGGTGACGAGCAGCGCGGAGGCCAGGAGCAGCCCGCTGAAAGCGGCCATCGCGAGCCCCGCTCCGCCGAGCCCGAGCAGGACGCCCGATGTGACCGGGCCCACGAACGCCATCGCGGCGGAGATCGACCCGGCGACGACGTTCGCTGCGACGAGCTGATCGGGCGAGTGCGCGAGCACCGGGAGCAGCGCCGACTGCACCGGACGCGTCAGCGTCATGCATCCCGTCGCGACCGCGGTCAACGCGTACACGATGGCGACCGGCGCGTCCGCGTAGATCGCAGTGGCGGTTCCCGCGAGGGCCACGGACTGGGCCACGTATCCGGCGAGCAGTGCTCGATCCCGGCGGACCTCGTCGCCGATCACCGACGCCATCGGGGCGACGATCGCCGCCGGCACCTCCATGATCACCGCGACGAGGCTGGCCTCTGCAACGCCCCCGCGCTCGTACGCGAAGACGAGGATGGCAACCCGCATCCCCCACCTCGCGATGTAGAAGAGGAGGTACGCGAGCTCGACCCGCCGGAGCTCGAAGTTAGCGAAGACGGCCTTGACGGCCCCGACCGACCGGGAGCCACGCCCCCGCCCCATCCAGAGGAGGATGGCACAAGCAAGTGGCCCCGAGTGGCTCGGTCCGCGGTCGGATCGAGGACTCAGGACGGAAGCCCGAACGTAAAGTACTGCCACGCCCAGCGATCGTTCGGTACGCGAGGCCAGCTACCCGAAGCGGGTCCGGTCATCACCCGGAACGGTGACACGGCTAACGGCGGGCTCGCCCTCGGGCAGACGCCGCCCCGGATGCGAAGATGTGCACGCGTCGATGAAGCCGCTTGGTCGCTGCCGCCGCGGGCCGGAAGCTCGTCATTCCTGGGCCGCTGCGGCGGCGCGAGACCAGACGGGAGACGGTGGTCGGGTCGATCGGCGATGCGGCCCAGAGCATCGGCGAGCACGGCCTCGCCGCAGACCTCGGCCTTGGGGTGCGCGGCGCTCGGGTATGCGCCCCAGCCCGTTGGACCGATTCGGCCATCCAGGAGGCTCTTGACGAGTTTCTAGTCGGGCGCAGTGTCTGGCCAGGGCGGCGAGACTTCTCACAAGGGCGCTCGGTCGATTCCTTAGTGCTGCTCCCGAAACCCTTCGGGCTTCGCCAAGAAGGGATGAGTCGCACTGAGGACGTTGACGATCGGCGACGTGCCGGACGGTGGGTCGCCGGACGCTCGGTGTCGCAGGACGAACTGGAGGCCATGCTCATGTTGCGCCAGATGACGGATATGCCGGTCGGGACGATCGGGTTCGAAGCGGTCGGTGAGGTCGAAGACGATGACTGGGAGGACACGGTCGAGCCGGTGCTTCGCCAGGAGATCGCCGAAGGGCGCAAGGTGCGCCTGCTCTATGTGCTGGGCCGGGGGACGCGCGAGGTCGAGGGCGACGCCATGAAGGCCGACACGGGGTTCCGCGCGCGACACGCCGCGTCGTTTGATCGCGTCGCCGTGGTCAGCGATGAGGACTGGATGCGCCCGGCGCTCCGCGCGCTGTCCTTCCTGCTTCCGGGCAAGGCGAAGGGCTTCCGGGGCCGCGATCTCGCAGAGGCGAAGGCCTGGCTCGCCGCCGATTCGGACTGAAGCAGGGCGGGATGAGCCCGGGCGAGTCAGCCGGCGACGCGGTGGCGGATCGTCGGCCATGAGCAGCCCCGCGGCCACCGGAGAGCCGGAGTGGGCGGCGGGCAGCCGGCGCCTGGCGGTGCTGCTGGCGATGGCGATGTTCGTGCTCGTCGTCGACACGTCGCTGATGAACGTGTCGATCGCGAAGGTCGTCGAGGACCTCGACACGACCGTCAGCGGGGTGCAGGGCGCCATCGCGCTCGAGGCGCTCGTGTCGGCCGCGTTCATCCTGATCGGGAGCAAGGTCGGCGACCTCATCGGGCGCAAGCGGGCCTTCGTCCTCGGTCTGCTCGGCTACGCGCTGGGCGCCCTGGCGATGGCGTTCGCTCAGGGCCTCACGGCGATCATCGTGTTCTGGGCGATCGTCGGCGGGCTCGGCGCGTCGCTGCTGCTGCCGGCGATGCAGTCGCTGATCCACGGCAACTTCCAGGGCGCGGCCCAGAAGAAGGCCTACGCCCTGGTGGGCGCCGCGGCGGCGATCGCCGCCGCCGTCGGGCCGCTGATCGGCGGCTTCCTGACGACCTTCCTGTCGTGGCGCGTCGGGTTCCTGCTGGAGGTCGTCGTGATCGCGGTCGTCCTCAGCGGCCTCAAGCTCGATCCATGACGTGCCCTACACCGGCCCGCGTGTCGTCGACGTCGTCGGCGCGTTGCTGTCGGCCGTCGGCATGGGCGGCGTCGTCATCGGCATCCTCGTCTGGCAGGAGGGCGGGGAGTTCGTCGGCGTCCTGATCGCGGTCGGCCTGGTCGCGCTCGGGTCGCTCGCCCGCTGGCTCGTCCGGCGCAAGCGCGAGGGCAAGCCGACGCTGCTCGATCCCGACCTCTTCAAGCACGACCTGTTCCGGCTGGGCATCTCGTCGCAGATGCTGCAGAACATCGCGCTCGGAGGGGCGATGATCGCCCTGCCGATCTACCTGCAGATGGTCCTGGAGTACAACGCCCTGGAGACCGGCCTGACGCTCGCGCCGCTGTCGCTGACGATGTTCGGGACGGCGCTCGTCGCCGGCAAGCGGGCGGGCAGGCGACGCCCCGCGAGCATCATCCGCGCTCGGATCGGGACTGCTGACCGTCGGGATGCTGCTGCTCATCCCGATCGTCCCGCGTGCGGACTCCGGCTGGGCGCTCGTCATCCCGCTGATGATCGCCGGGGCGGGACTGGGCCTGCTGGTGTCCCAGCTCAACAACTACACCCTCTCGCCGATCTCCGACGAGCGCGTCAGCGAGGCCGCCGGCGTCAACTCCGCCGCCGGGTCCTTCGGGCTGTCGTTCGGGCTCGCGTTCGCCGGAGCGATCATGCTCGCAACGCTCTCGATCGCGTTCACCCAGATGGCCGAGGACAGCACCGTGCTGCCGGCCGCCTCCCAGGAGCAGGTCGCCCAGGCGCTCGAAGACGACGCGGAGGTGCTGAGCAACACCCAGCTCGAGAAGCAGCTCGCCGGTCAGCCGGCCGGAGATCCAGGACGAGATCATCCGCATCAACACCGACGCACGGCCGCTCGCCCTGCAGGTCGCGCTGCTCGTCCCGATCCTCGCCGGCCTGCTCGGGCTGCTCAACGGGTTCCGCATGATGCGCCGACCCGACCCCGCCCCATCGGACGCCGGAGAGATGGCCCTCGCATGAGGGGAGGGCCTCCACCGGAACGATTGCGACGGCCGCGTGGACGAACGCCTCCGCCGCGCTGTCGTTGACCGTCGTGACCGTGAACGTCGCCGCCGCCGCCGGCCCAGCCGACACCCCAAGACCCAGGAGCACGACGACCGGCACGGTCCTCAGCTTCAGGCCCATCACGGCCTCCTTCGGACGTTCGCTGGTTCCGATCAACTGACCGGTCTGATCAGCACGACAGGGCACCAAGGCGCCTCGGCAACTGGAGCGCATCTGCGGCCTTCCGTCGAGCTGCGACCCGGGGAAGGAACCCCGGCTGTTCCACCAAGGACCCCGGCCGGGGCCGGTTATTCCCGCCGGACGGTGAGCGCCGCGCGCGCGGTGCCCTCCTCCCAGGCTGCGGGCGGCTCCGCCCGCGCACGGACGTCGGCGTAGTAGGGCGTGCGGCTCCATCCGATCTCGACCTCGACCTCGGTCGCGTCGGCGATTCTGTGTTCCTCGAAGCGGGGCTCCGGCGACGGCTCGGCTTGGGGCGCGAACCGGACGATCGTGGGCGGAAGCGAGAGTATGAGCGAGGCCGCGCCGTGGGGCTCGACGGTCCGGAACGTGGGCTCGACCATCGCTGCTTCGATGACAAGCTGGCGGCCGCGGTCCGATAGGCGCAGGCGGAGCCGGCGCGTGTCGGGGTCGTAGTCGATCGCCCGCACCTCGGCGATGTAGTGCAGGCTCCTGTCTGTGTCGTTGCCGACGTCGACGACGACCTCGAGCGAGCCGTCGAGCTCGCGTACAGAGCGCAGCTGCGCGTCCAGGCCGCCGTCGGTCATTCGCGCTCCTCGCCGAAGTCGGGCTCGTCCGCGAGCGCGGACTGGATCGCTCGCGCCTCTGGGAAGGCATCCGCGAGCCGCGTGCCGAAGCGCCGCCGCGCGGGCGGCGTCACGAGCAGGCAGCGCGCGAGGAAGCGAAGCTCGCTGCGGGTCTCCGCGCGGGTGAGGCTCGGCCAGAAGTCCTCAATCGGCAGCCGCGCCGCCCACTCGTCGATCGCCGCGGCCAGCGTGCGCCCGATCTCTTCGTCCGGCCGCCCGGCGGCGGCGGCGCGCCGTGCCGTCATGTGGAGGAAGAGCGGATCGATCAAGGCCCAGCGGACATGCGGGTCGGGGCCCGCATGCGCGATCAGCGTGGCTGACAGCTCCCGCTCGGGGCCAGAAAGCTCCGCGCTCGCCGTGCCGTCTCCGTCGAGCAGCGCGAGCTCTGCCTCGGTGATCTCGCCGCTGTGCTCGGACATCTGCCGCGCGAGCTCCGCGCCGCGCAGCCCTCCCAGCGTGTAGCTCTCGATCGCCTGCAACGCGACGACCAGGGGCCGCACGTAGCGGCCCAGGACCACATCTCGCAGCCCGGCGTGGGCGGCCATCAGCCGCACGATCTCGGGGCTGAACCCGTAGTAGGCCTCGTGCAGCCTGGCGAAGAAGGCGAAGCCGGCCTCGCTGCAGCGCAGGTAGCCGTCGCGGAGGCTCCGCAGCGCGTCGACCTCGGCCGAGAGGTGTGAGCCGCTCGCCACGGTGGCCACGATGCAGCAGCCGCCCGTGGTGCATCCCCTCCGTGCGCAGTGGATGGTCGGATCGCGTAGCTCGGGCGCCACGCCGAGCGCGTTCGCGATCTGCGTGCGCATGTCGTTTTCCTCGACGATCGCGGCGCTCTCCTCCGGCGAGGCCGGATCGCATTCGGGCGTCACCTCCAGCAGCGAGTTCGTCACGATGCGCGACGCGTGCGAGAGCTCGTGATACAGCGTCACCGGGTTCGAGATCCCGAGGTCCTTGGTGCCGTCGGTCCCGTCTCTTGCGAGGCATTGGCCCAGCCCGTTGCGGTTCGTCGTGTCGTAGACGACGAGGCACGACGTCGTGCCGTTGATGGTGCCGCCGGGCAGGGTCGAGCCGTTCGGCGCAAGCGTGATCCCTCGCCTGTTCATGCGCGAGCCGTCGCCGAGCACGAAGTTCTCGAGCACCGGGACGATGATGATGTCCACGTTCTGCGGGTTGACGCCGAAGAACGTGTTCACGAGCGTGTCGAGCCGGATGGGCGGTGGCCCGGTCAGCGTGCGCGCGTAGGTGATCTGCTGTATCCGCGGGGACAGGTTCGTCAAGCCGAGGCCGGTGTCGCCGTTCGCGATGATGGCGAGGTTGACGAACGCCTCGGCGGGATCGACGTTCCCCGAGCCGGCTCCGGTCGCGTCGCTCTGGATGAACAGCGTCATCGGCCCGCCCGGCGCCTATTGTGGGGGTGCCGGCTGCGTGCCCGGAGAGCCCGGTGGGTCCCAGTCCTGGCCGCGCGGGTCATGCAGGTCCGGGCGTGGCGAGCGGCATGGCTCGGGACATGGCTCCGGCGCGGGCAACTCCGGCGGACAGCACTTCTCGATCTGCTCCTTGAGCTGCAGGTCGCGGTCAAATGTGACCGCCTCGCGGGCGTGCACCAGCTCGACGATGCCCTCGAGCCGGTCGACCGACGTCACGAGGCGGTCCTGCAGGTCGATCTGCTGCGTCAGCTTGCGCGTCATCCCGCACAGCAGCTCGGCGATGTTGTCGAGCCAGCAGATGATCGCGTCGTTCTGAGCGACCTGGTGGAGCGCGATCGAGTTGGCCCGCCGCTCCTGCTCGAGGATCGCGAAGAGCCCGTCCGCCAGCGTCCCAACGCCGGCCTGCAGGTGATCGTCGACCTGTGAGAGCTCCGTCCGGATCTCCGTAGTGTCGGTCTTGATGCCGGCAGTGTTCGCGTTGAGCTGGTTGAGCGACGCGTCGATCTGGTCGGCGATGTCCTGGATGCTCGGCATGGCGCCGAGCCTACCTGTTCGAACCAGAGCTGCTCGAGCGCCGCCTTCAGCCGCTCGGCGCTCGTGCTCGCGTGCTCCTCGGCCGGATCGTGACCGAACGGACCGGGAGTTCATGCGCCCGAAAATCCTCCCCTACGGCTTACCGCGCTCAACAAGACGCCTTCGTTATTCGACAGCGGCATTGAGACCACCGTCGACCTTGCTGCGCACCGAGGCGACTCCGAGCTGGAGGATCTCGACCTCCACGAGGACGACCACGCCGACGCGGCATAGCGGAACCGGCCAGTCGGCCAGCGCGCCCTCCTCGAGATCGGGCTTCCAATCCCACATAAGCGAACGACGTGAAGGCGGTGCATGAGTCGCCCCGGAGCGACGAGACGCACTCTCTCGCCCGACCTGTCGCGCGCGCGGGTTGCTGTAGAGCGCCGTATCGCAGCAGTCGATTTGGGTGCGGCTTGGGCCCAGAACGTCTCCGCAACGCTTGAGCGTCACCCCATGCCCATCACAACGACGCCCATAGTTGACCGCGCGGATGGGAGGTGACAGAGAGATGCGCTGCGGACGCTGCATCCGCGCGGAGCGAGCGTTGCGAAGCCGCGTCGACCGCACCCGCTTAGGACGAACAGCAGCCGCGATCGAGCACGCTATCGGCGTCCTCGTCAGTGCTGCAACTGTGGAAAAGCGGGAGTGACGCCAGCGGTTTCGCAATGCGCGATAAGCGGTGGTTCTCAGCCCATGATCTAGGCCCGTCGCCTCGACGGCGTCGGATTGCTATCTGAACTCACACTTGCGGACGCACTGGCCGTCGCTGAACGAGTAGACGTCCAACAGGCGCTCCTCATGCCTGGGAGCCTTGGGGCGCGCCGCCGCTACCGGCGAGGATGGCGAGCTCCTTGGTGCGGTTCTGCGCTTAGGCGGCTGCCAGAGCCTCGCCTAAGCGGCTCGTGTGAGCCGGTCGGGACGCCCGGGCAGCCGTACTCGCCGCACGCCCTCTCTTACGCGGCGCTGCGCTTCGCCGGGCCGGAGCCTGGCCGCGCGTCGGGCTTCGAGGCTCCCGGAGTGGACATCGACCTCGCTGGCGAACAGCAGGCCTTCCCGGCCGATGTACGCGTGCTCGTCGGCCGACGCTGACGGATGCCACAGTCTGCCCGTCAGCTCCCGGTCCGCCGAGCTCAGAAATCGGTCGCGCTGGTCCTCGTCTTGGCAGACGAAGATCACGAACGGCCGACCGCGATCCGCGAAGCTGGTGTGTTGCCACCACCAGCAGAGGAAGGCGTCGTAGCGCCGGATCTTCTCGTAGTTCTTGTTGACCCGCCGGGTCCGGTCGTACTCGATCAACAGCACGTGGGCTCCGTCGCCGTCGTTTCGCGCGACCTCGAGCACCGCGTCCGGCCGGACGGGCCGGGGTCGCGGATCGCGCAGGCCCTCGGCGGACCAGTAGTCGCCCGCGCTTAACACTCCTTGCCGGGCGCGTGCCTCGCGCGGCGGCTCGATGTGCGTTTCTCCTTCCCAGGAGATGAAGCTTTCGCCAGCCGCGGCGCGGTAGGCCAGGATCCAGGCGTTGAGCTGCAACTCGTGCAGCACATGCCCGTAGTCAAAGACCTCGCGCAGCGCGAGGCGCTCCCGTCGCTCGACCAACCCCGCGCGCTGCAGCAGCCGGTGGCCTTCCAGGCCGAGCTTGTAGGTCCACGGAAACGACCCGCGCCGGGAGATCGGACGGAAGCGGTCGACGTAGCCGGCGCGAAAGAGCTTCAGCAGCCGCCGGTCGGCGGCCTGCACCGAGCTCTTCGGCCACCACAGCTCTCGCAACTGCGGCGCCGTCAGGAACTTGTACCGACGTACGTCTCCGACGAGAGCAATGTCGCGCGGCTGCACCGCACACGGTACGAGCTGGCCGCGGCGGCCCCTTTGAATGACCGCTCCGTCGTAGCGGTGAACCGCCTCGTAACTGGCAGGGAAGCAAGGCTCAGTGCAGCGCATAGTGCAGCGCACCCCATTTCGGAAGCCCGCAAACCGGCTCCCAGAGCGGAAAAGAACCTCCAGACACCCTCGT
>CAVTFR010000011.1:0-498830 GCA_963734025.1 uncultured Thermoleophilaceae bacterium | reverse complement strand
CGGAGTCCTTGATGCGCACGCCGTGGTGCACCTCGTAGCGCTCCTTGAGCCCGCGCAGAATCGCAATCGTGTCCTCGACGCTCGGCTCCTCGACGTACACGGGCTGGAAGCGCCGCTCGAGCGCCGCGTCCTTCTCGATGTGCTTGCGGTACTCGTCGAGCGTGGTGGCGCCAACGGCCCGCAGCTCGCCGCGGGCGAGCATCGGCTTGAGCAGGTTGGCGGCGTCGACGGCGCCCTCGGCGGCGCCGGCGCCGACGATCGTGTGCAGCTCGTCGAGGAAGAGGATCACCTGGCCCTCGGCGTCGGCGATCTCCTTGAGGACGGCCTTGAGCCGCTCCTCGAACTCACCGCGGTACTTGGCGCCGGCGATCAGCGCGCCGATGTCGAGCGCGATCACGCGCCGGTCGCGCAGCGAGTCGGGCACGTCGCCCGAGACGATCCTCTGTGCCAGCCCCTCGACGATCGCGGTCTTGCCGACGCCCGGCTCACCGATCAGCACCGGGTTGTTCTTCGTGCGCCGCGATAGGACCTGGATCACGCGCCGTACCTCGTCGTCGCGGCCGATGACCGGATCGAGCTTGCCGTGCTCGGCGGCCTCGGTGAGGTCGCGGCCGAACTTCTCCAGCGCCTGGTACTTGTCCTCAGGGTTCTGGTCGGTCACGCGGTGCGGGCCGCGGACCTGCTGGACCGCCTCGCCGATCTGATCACGCGAAGCGCCGGTGTCGATGTTGGGCTCGCTCGCGAGCGCGAGCAGCAGGTGCTCCGTCGATACGTACTCGTCGCCGAGCCCGCGCGCCTCCTCGTCGGCGCGGTTCAGGACCTCGATCAGCTCGCGCCCGAGCGCCGGCGCAGCCGAGGCGTCGCCGCTGATCTTCGGAAGCGCGTCGAGCGCCTCGTTCGCGCGCCGGCGAACGCGCTCCGGGTCGGCGCCGGCGCGGCGCAGGACGGGAACGACGATGCCGCCCTCCTGCTCGAGCAGCACGACCAGCAGGTGCGCGGGCGCCACCTCTGGGTTGCGGCGTGCCCGGGCCAGTGACTGGGCCGCGGCGAGCGCCTCCTGAGATTTGACTGTGAAGCGATCAGCTTGCATAGAAAACCTAAGTCAGGTTATAGCAGGGTTGCCTAGACGTCCACCCCGCTCCAGAATACGCCCTGACATGCTCGTCCGAGCGGCCCTCTCGGCGGCGGCCCTCCTGGCTGTGGCCCCGGTTGCGGCGAGCCAGGCCGCGCCTGTCTCGTCGCACGCGATGGTCTACGCCTGCTGCACCCCGCTCGAGCAGAAGGAGCGACTGTTCGCCGAATCCGCCGCTCTCGGCGCCGACTTCATACGCGTGGACGTCCAGGTGAGCGACGTATTCGAGGCGGATCGCGGCGGCCGCGCACCCGCCCCCGACTGGCGCGGCGTCGACCAGGTGATCGAACTGGCCCGGCGCCACCGCCTGAAGGTGCTCGGCATCCTCCTCGACCCCCCGTCATGGCTTTCCACCTGCCCTGAGCGCTTCCCACACCACGTCCGCTGCCCGACCACCGACCCCGCCGAGCTCGGCCGCCTGGCGGGGGAGATCGCCGCGCACGCCGGCCCGGCGGTCGACCACTGGGAGATCCTCAACGAGCCCGACGGCAATTGGGCCTTCGAGGGCTCGCCGGAGGAGTATGGCCGCATGCTCGCCGCCGCCCATGCGGCCATCAAGGCGCGGGCGCCCGAGGACCAGATCGTGCTCGGCGGGATCATGCGCCCGGAAGAGCCGGCCTGGCTCGAGCGCGTCCTTACGGTCCCCGGCGCGGCCGGCGCCTTCGACATCGCAAACGTCCATCTGCGGGGGTCGGTCGATGGCGTGGTGAGCCGCTACCTGGCGGTCCGCGGACAGCTGGCGAGCCGCGGTTTCCGCGGCCCGCTATGGGTCACCGAGCACGGCTACGCGGCGGATCCAGCCTTCCAGAGCGACCCCGCCCACCGCGGCGGCGACGCCGCCCAGGCGAGCTACTTGACGCAGTCGCTCGTCGGGCTCGGCGAGGCTGGCGCCGAGCAGGTCTTCCTGACGCTGCGCGACCAGGGCGCCGAGGGTGCGTACGCGTCCGAGGGGCTCGCTCACATCGTCGACACCCCGGGTTACGAGGTGCGCCGCCGGCCGGCTTTCGCGGCGGTGCAGCGGGTCGTCACGCGCTGGGCTCAGCTCATGGCATGGCGCTCGGAGCAGCGCCGGCAGGAGGGCCTGCGGCGGCTGTCCGAGACGGCCGCGGACCAATGGCGCGTGCAGGCCTTGACCGGCCGGCAGCGCCTGCGCCAGGCCCGGGCGGTGATCGGCGAGCTGCGGCGGGCGCTCGTCCCGCCCAGGCGCCGCCTCCGCCGGGCACAGCTGCTCGCGGCGCGCTACCGGCGCGAGCTCGGCTGGCAGCGGGAGCTCGTTGCCCACTACCGCGGGTGGGCCGCCGTGCACGCGGCCGCGGCCACGGACCTGCGGCTGCGCATCGCCGGCCCCTGAGCGCCCGCAACCATCTATCTTCGGCGCGACGTTGGCCGACGAGCCCGACAGCCCAGCCGACCTGCGCCGCCGCGCGGTCGAGCTGCTCGAGCACAACCTGCAGCGGGTCGAGACGACGCCGCGGCGCCCGCTCGACCCGAACATGATCCGAACCGAAGCGGACCAGGCGGTCGTGAACGTCTCGGCCGCCTTCGAGACCCTGAACGCGCTCGGCCTCGTGACCGAGGCTGATCGCGAGCGCTTCTTCAGGCGGCTGCGGGAGATCACGAGCACGGCTTACGCGCCGTTTCGGGGGGTGGAGCTGCGGCGCAGCGTGCGCGCCGAGCCGGCCCGGGAGACACCCGGCCTGCACCTGCTGGCCGCCGAGCTCTACGGCGACGGCGTGCTGCTGCGCTGGCTCTTCGTCTCTCCGCCGGTCAACCCAGACAGCGCCACGGGCGGCGAGCACCGGCCTCCCGCCGCCTTCTCGCTCTGGGACGACGCCGGCACCGCCTACACGCCTCAGGGCGGCGGCTGGATCCCCGGCCATCACCTGCGCGGCGACACGGCGTTCGTGCCGGCTGTGCCGGCAACCGCGACGAAGCTCGAGGTCGCCGCCGGCCGCCACCGCTTCGAGTTGCGGCTGCGCGCGCCCGCCTGAGGCGCGCGCGCTCAGGCCGCCGGCTCAGGCCGGAGGCGCGGGCGGGGTGGGAGCCGGAGCGGGCGGCGCCGGAGCGGCCGGTGCGGGAGCCGGAGGTGCCGGAGCTGGTGCCGCTGCGGCGGGAGCCGGTGCCACGGGCGCGGGTGCCGCCGGTGCGGGGGCGGCAGGAGCAGGCGCGGCCGGGGCGGCATCGGCAGGAGCAGGCGCGGCCGGCGCGGGCGCCACCGGGGCGGGAACGGCCGGGGCGGGCTCGGCGGGCGCGGGAGCGGCGGGCGCCTGCTCCGTGTCCTCGGAGGTCGTGTCCTCGGGCGGAGGCGCGGGAGCGGCCTCGTCGCCGTCCACCTGATTGCCGTCGTCCTCGTCGCCGTCCTCCTCGTCGCCGTCGATCTCGTCCTCGTCTTCGGCGTCTTCCTCGTCACCGCTGCCGGCATCGGGCCGTCCCGTGTCCTCGAGGAAGTCGAGCGGGCCTTCGTCGTCCTCGTCGCCACGGCCGGCGTCGTCATCCGGGTCGTCGGCGACGCCCGTATCGGAATCCGGCCCGCCCGGATCCTGCTGCTCGCGGCTGTCCTCGTCGTCGTCGGTGCGAATCGACGGCCGCTGTGGCGCAGAGACCTCGAGGATCATCGTCGGCGGCGCCATCTCGACGCGGACGACGGGCTGCGGCGCCGGTGGCGCCGGGGCAACCGGTGCGGGCGGCGCGGCCTGCGCACCCGCCGTCTCCGCGGCGATCTGGGAAGAGCCGGTGCCACCGGCGGCCCGCGCGGCCGCGTTGGAGACAGCGCCGCCGGACGCCTCTGCCGCGACGGCGGAAGGTCCTGGAGAACCGCCGGGCGAATCGTCGCCCGCGGCTGCGGGAGGCGCCGCGAACGCCTGGCCCGCCGCAGTGCCGATTCCCTCCGGCAGCAGGCCCGCGACCATCTCATCCGACTGGGCCGCGCCCGCTCCGGAGGCCCGGTCCCCCTTGCGTTCAGCGGCGTCCCGAGAGGCGACGTCGTCCGCGCCCGCCGAATCGTCGCTGCCCGCCGGCTGCAGCGGCGCGATCGGGATGACCTCGGCCTCGCTCAGCAGGGCAACACCGACCACGCCTGCTGCGAGCGCCGCTCCAACCGGAATCGGCGACGTGAACGGCAGCCGCAGCGGCGAGCGCCGGCTGGGCACGGCCTCCTCCGGCTGGACGCCCAGCTCGGTCGGCTCGTTCTCACCCAACTCGGCGGGGCGGCCGATGAACGGCTCGAGCGCGATCCGCGGGACCGTCTGGTCGATCAACTCGCGCAGCGGCACGCGGCCGCCGCTGCGACGCTGGGTCCACGCGATGATCAGGAGCGCCCGGTCGAAGCTGCCCTGCAGGTCACGTCCGCGCGGATCCGCCTTGAGGGCCACTTCCCAAGCGGCCTCGCAGTAGCCGAGCAGGTTCTCGCGCGGAACCGCGGGGTAGCTCTCACGCGCGCGCGCGAGGGCCAGCGCCCGCTGCACTTCGAGGTCGGCGAGGGGATCTACGTGGAGTCCTGTGGCTGTGTTGCGGTCCATCGGCCGGTCTGCGCGGGGTGAGTGTCCCCTGCGGCGCATATACCCAAACGCACGCTTGAGGGCGCATGAGGGTATAAGACATCGATGGCCGAGGGGACACCCCCGCGCTTCAAGCTCACCGGCACCACGGCCGGCAGCGGGCGCACGCGCGAACAGGACGAGAACGAGCCTCCGAGGCCCCCAGCCGAGCCGCCGCAACCTGTCGCCGAACCGCCCGAGGCGGCCGCTCCCCCGCAACCGGCGCGATCGCCCAACGGCCGCCGGCCCGCCCGGCTCCCGGACTCGAGCCGCTTCCGGCGCGGGGACGTATACACGCGGCCCGTCGTCCAGGGCCGCGAGGTGCGCGAGGGCACCTGGTCGCGACTGCGCGAGCGCATGCGCACCCTCGCCACCAGCGAGGGCGAGCGCCGCGAGCAGGATCTCGACCGCGCCATGGTCGAGGCGCCGCGTGCGACGCGGACGAACACGATCGCCGTCGTCTCACCCAAGGGCGGAGTCGGGAAGACCACCTGCACCTTCCTCATCGGGAACCTCCTGGCAGAAGCCCTCAACCTCCGCGTGGTCGCAGTGGACGCCAACCGCGATTTCGGAACGCTCGCCTCGCTCGCGCCCGACAGCGCGCGTGTCGACCGCTCGCTCGCCGACCTCCTTCCCCACCTCGAGCACATCGACTCGGTGTCGGACGTGCTCGCCTACGTCTCCCAGCTGCCGTCGGGACTGCACGTGCTCGCGGCGCCCGAGCAGGCCGAGGTGATGGCGGCGATGACGCCCGAGACCTACGGCGACCTGCTCGACCTGCTCGGGCGCTTCTACGAGGTGATCCTGCTCGACCTCGGCACCGGCATCATCGACCCGCTCGCGCAGTTCGGGATCAAGCGCGCCGACCAGGCGCTGCTCGTGACGACGCCCGAGTATGTGACGGCGGACAAGGTGATCGGGGCGCTCCGCTACCTGAACGCGGAGGCGGGTTGGGACAGCGGCGATGAGGACGAGAGCCTCAACCGCAAGCGCCTGACCGTGGTGCTCAACCGGGCGCCGTCCGAGCGCTCCGGCGACCGCCAGGTGATCGAGTCCGCGTTCCGCCGCTTCGGGATCGGCCGCCACGTGACGATCCCCTACGACGACCGCCTGCGTGTGATGCTCGACTCGGCCACCTACTCGCTCGCGGAGCTCGATCGCTCGGTGCGCGTGCCGGTCAAACGGCTGGGGGTCGAAGTCGTCGACAGGCTGATCTGACCATCGTGCCGCGGACGTTCAGAGAGCGGCCGCGCTACGCGCTCCTGCTCGGGTTCGGGCTGGCCTGCCTAGTGGGCCTCGGCCTGCTGGCCGGCGTGCTCTTGGCCGGCGGCGACGAGTCGACCGACCCAGGACCGGATGCGGGCGCGAGTGCCCAGGCGAGCCAGGCACGCGAGCTGCGCGCCGTCCGCGTGGAGCTCGAGGACGCGCGCGCCGAGCTCGACACACTGCAGACGGACGTCGAGAACGCCGGCGACGCCGCCGCGCGACAGCGCGCCCGGGCTGCGAGCTGGCGCCGTCGCGCACAGCGGCTCGAGCGCCGCAACCAGGCGCTCCGCCGCGCCCTCACGCAGGCGCGTCAGGAGGAGTAGGCCGGCTCAGTCGTCGCCGAAGAGGCTGCGGCCGTTGCCCCGGTTGAACGGGTTGTCGTCCCCGTCGTCGCCGGGACCACCGGGGAAAGACGGCGGCGACTCGACCACGAAGAACGCGAACCCCTGCCCCGTCAGGACCTGGTGTGCCGATCTCGGCGACGCCGATGAGCGCTAGCGCCCGCGCCGCTCGATCGGGACGCGGACCGGGCGCTGCGCTTCCCTGCGCATGAGGTCCTGCCTCGGCGGCTCGTAGACGACGAGCTCGCGCTTGAAGGAGCGCCGGACGCGCTCGATCTCAGCGGCGAGCTCCGACTGCACGCGCTCTGCCTGGCGCTCGATGTTGCGCATGCGGCGCCGCATCCGCTCGATCTCCTCCTCGAGCTCGAAGACCCGCTCGACCCCGGCCAGGTTCATGCCGAGCTCGCTAGTCAGCTCCTGAATCCGGCGCAGCCGGTCGACGTCCGCCTGCGAGTACAGGCGGGTGTTCTTGGGCGAGCGCTTCGGGGTGATGAGCCCGCGCGCCTCGTAGATCCGCAACGTCTGCGGATGCATCCCGGCCAGCTCGGCCGCCACCGAGATCATGTAGACGCCGCGGCCGCGCTCGGGCCCCGTGGCCATCCCCTAGTTCCTTCCCGCCAGCAGCCGCTCGCGCGGGTTGCCGTCGATCACGGTCGCCAGCTCGTCGACGACCTCGGCCTGCTCCTTCGAGAGCTCACTCGGGACCTCGATCGAGAGGCGGTAGTGGATGTCGCCGCGGCCCTTGCCGTTCAGCCTCGGCGGGCCCTCGTTGCGAAGCCGCTGGACCGTCCCGTGCTGGGTGCCGGAGGGCACGCGGATGCGCTTCGTGCCGGCGAGAGTGGGCACCTCGATCGTGGCGCCGCGGATCGCCTCGGGGATCGTGATCGGGACCTCGACCTCGAGGTTGTCGCCCTTGCGGTGAAAGATCGGCGAGTCGGTCACGTGCGTGACCACGTACAGGTCGCCCGAGGCGCCGCCGCGCGGCCCCGCCTCGCCCTTGCCGGCGAGCCGGACGCGGCTGCCCTCGCGCACGCCCGCGGGGATGTTCACGCGGTAGCGCTTGACCTGGCGGGTGCGACCCGAGCCGTCGCAGGTGGGGCAGGGGTCCTTGATCTCGGTGCCCGTGCCGCCGCACTGACGGCAGGGCTGCGTGATCGAGAAGAGCCCCTGCGACTCGGCCTCGACCCCCCGGCCCTGACAGCGGGTGCAGATCGTGGGCTGCGTCCCCGGCTTCGCCCCGGTGCCACGACACGTGGGGCAGGGCGCGGACAGTGGCACGGACACGGGGATCTGCGCGCCCTCCATCGCCTGGTCGAAGGAGATGTGGACCTCGGTCTCGAGGTCGCGGCCGCGCTCGGGCCCCGGCGCGCCGCGGCCGCCGGCGCCGCCTCCGAAGAGGTCGGAGAGGATGTCGCCGAAGCCGCCGAAACCACCGCCCGTGCCCGTCCGGAACGAGCCCGGGTCGAAGCCGCCGCCGAAGATCCCGCCGCCCGAGTCGTATTCCTTGCGCTTCTCGGCGTCGGACAGGATCGAGTAGGCCTCCTGGACCTCCTTGAAGCGCTCCTCGGCCTTCTTGTCACCGTGGTTCTGGTCGGGGTGATACTGGCGCGCCAGTTTGCGATAGGCCTTCTTGATCTCCTCGTCGGAGGCCTTCCGGTCGACGCCGAGCGCCTTGTACGGGTCCTTCACCGCGGGCATGGCTATGCGGAGACCACCACGCGGGCCGGACGAAGCACCGTGCCGTTGGCGCGGTAGCCCTTCTCCACGACGTCGATCACGACACCCGACTCGGCGCCGTCCTGCGGACGCATCGAGAGCGCCTCGTGCTCACCGGGATCGAAGCGCTCGCCCCTCGGGTCGAACTGCTTGACGCCGTTGCGCTCGAGCACCGCGATCAGCTCCGAGTGCACGAGCCGGACGCCCGCGGCGAGGTGCTGCTCCGACGCCTCCGCCGAGGCGAGCGCCCGCTCGAGGTTGTCGACCACGGGCAGCAGCTCGCGGACGAGCCCGCTCTTGGCGCGCTCGCCGGCGGCGGCCGCCTCCCTGGCGGCGCGCTTCTTGTAGTTCTCGAAGTCGGCCTGGGAGCGGCGGGCGAGGTCGAGGTACTCGTCCCGCTCGCGCTGGATGCGCGCGAGCGGGTCCTTGCTTTCGGCCGGGCGCGAGGTCGCGGGCTCGGCCCGCGACGGAGCGACCGTGTTCTCCTTCTCCTCGAGGATCTCCTGCTCGTTCTGGGCGTCCTCCTCGCCGGAGGGCTCGCCCGACTCGTCACGCGACGTGACGGGCGCCTCTGCCGAAGCATCCGGCTCGGCCGGATGCGCACGGATGTCGTCGTGGTCCTCCGGCGGGACCGGCGGGACGGGCGGGGTTTCGAACATCACTAGCTCTTGTCCTCGCCACCGTCGACGACCTCGGCGTCAACGACCTCCTCCTCGTCGGCCGCGGAGTCCGTCTGCTGGCCGTCCGCGGAGGCGCCGTTGCCGGCGTCCGCCGCCTGCTGCTGCGCGGCGGCGTACATCTGCTCGGACACCTTGTGGAAGGCGGCCTGCAGCGCGTCGGTCTTGGACTTGAGCAGCGCGACGTCGTCCGACTCGAGGATCTCGCGGACGTCCTTGATCGCGGCCTCGATCTCCTCCTTGGAGGACGAGTCGAGCGAGTCACCCATCTCGTTCACCTGGCGCTCGGCCTGGTAGGCGGCGTTCTCGGCCTCGTTGCGTGCCTCGACCACCTCGCGCAGGCGACGGTCCTCCTCGGCGTGCGCCTCGGCGTCCTTCACCATCCGCTCGACCTCATCCTCGGCGAGGCCGGAGCCGGACTTGATCTCGATCTTCTGCTCCTTGCCGGTGCCGAGGTCCTTGGCACCCACGTTGAGGATGCCGTTCGCGTCGATGTCGAACGTCACCTCGATCTGCGGGATGCCGCGCGGCGCCGGCGGTATGCCGGTCAGCTGGAACTTGCCGAGCGACTTGTTGTAGGTCGCCATCTCGCGCTCACCCTGGAGCACGTGCACCTCGACGCTCGGCTGGTTGTCCTCGGCCGTCGAGAAGATCTGCGACTTGCGCGTCGGGATCGTCGTGTTGCGCTCGATCAGCTTCGTCATCACGCCGCCCTTGGTCTCGATGCCGAGGGTCAGCGGGGTCACGTCGAGGAGCAGCACGTCCTTGACGTCGCCGGCCAGCACGCCCGCCTGGATGGCGGCGCCCACGGCCACGACCTCGTCCGGGTTGACACCGCGGTGCGGGTCCTTGCCGGTGAGCTCCTTGACCTTCTCCTGCACGGCCGGCATGCGCGTCATGCCGCCCACGAGGACGACGTGCTTGATGCCGTCCTTGCCGACGCCCGAGTCCTCGATCGCCTGCTTGGTCGGGGCGACCACGCGGTCGATCAGGTCGGCCGTCAACTCGTTCAGCTTCGAGCGGGTCAGCCGCTGATTCAGGTGCTTGGGCACCGAGTCGACCGCGGTGATGAAGGGCAGGTTGATCTGCGTCTCCTGCGTGGTCGAGAGCTCGGTCTTGGCCTTCTCGGCCTCCTGGTACAGCCGCTGGAGGGCCATCTTGTCCTGCGAGAGGTCGACGCCCTCAGCCTTCTTGAACTCGGCCACGAGCCAGTCGACGACCGTCTTGTCGAAGTTGTCGCCGCCGAGGTGGTTGTCACCTGCGGTGGCCTTGACCTCGAAGACGCCGTCGCCGATCTCGAGCACGGACACATCGAAGGTGCCGCCGCCGAGGTCGAAGACGAGGATCGTCTGGTCGGTCTCCTCCTTGTCGAGCCCGTAGGCCAGCGCGGCCGCGGTCGGCTCGTTGATGATGCGCTGGACGTCGAGCCCGGCGACCTTGCCGGCGTCCTTGGTCGCCTGGCGCTGGTCGTCGTTGAAGTACGCGGGGACGGTGATCACCGCGCTGTCGACGCTGTCGCCGAGATAGGCCTCGGCGTCTGCCTTGAGCTTTTGGAGGATCATCGCGCTGATCTCCGGCGGCGCGTACTCCTTGCCGCCGGCCTTGACGCGAGCGTCACCGTTCGGGCCCGAAACGACCTCGAACGGGACGATCTTCTCCTCTTCCTTGACCTCCGCCTCCTTGCGCCCCATGAAGCGCTTGATGGAGAAGACCGTGTTCTCCGGGTTGGTCACTGCCTGGCGCTTCGCGGGTGCTCCCACGAGGCGCTCTCCACCCTCCGTGAACGCGACCACCGAGGGGGTCGTGCGGGCACCCTCGGCGTTCTCGATCACGGTGGGCTCGCCGCCCTCGAGGACGGCCATACACGAGTTTGTCGTGCCAAGATCGATGCCGATCGTCTTGCCCATCCGTACGTTCTCCTTTGCCGCTTGCAATCGAAAGAAATCTGAGTCCGAGTATGGCAGATCCTCGGCGACGCGCCAATGCATTAGGCTTCCGCCGCCATGCCTCGCCGCTCGCCCGCGCTGCTCGCACTGCTCCTGCTGCTCGCGGCGCTCGGCGCCGCGGCCTGCGGCGACGATGACTCGGGCTCCAGCGGCTCGGCAGGCGCGACCCAGGAGGAAAGCTCACCCCCGGAGAGCGACACCGGCACCGAGACCGAGGCACAGGCCGACCTCACCGACACGAGCGTCAAGCCGGTGATCGACAAGCCGACCGGCGTGCCGCCGCGCAAGCTCGTGAAGGAGGACATCGTCAAGGGCAAGGGGCCGGGCGCGAAGCCCGGCGACACAGTGATCGTCGACTACGTGGGGGTCAGCTTCTCCACCGGCCAGGAATTCGACGCCTCCTGGGACACCGGTCAGACCTTCCCTGTCCAGCTCGGAGCCGGCCAGGTCATCGAGGGCTGGGAGAAGGGGCTCGTCGGGATCAAGAAGGGTGGCCGGCGCAAGCTGACGATCCCGCCCGAGCAGGCCTACGGCGCGGAGGGGGCGCCGCCCGCGATCGGGCCGAACGAGACGCTCGTCTTCGTCATCGACGCGCTCGAGATCCAGTAATGCCAGCTGGGGCTCACTCCCCGGACCCGTGTCGCGTGGCCGACGGCCGGCGTGCTGAGGATTGGCGGGGTATGGTCGTGGTGAACGACTCGCAAGCATCCCAGGAGGCCCCATGAGTTCCAGCACCGGCACAGCCGCGGACGAGCTGACCCAGGCGGAGGCCCTGCCGCAGCTCGACGCCAGCTCGCTCGTGGACGGCGAGCGTCTCGAGGCCGAGGTCAAGCAGATGTACCGCAACGTGGCCCGCGAGCAGCAGGCCGACCTGCACTTCGAGCTCGGCCGGGAGCTCGCGGAGCACCTCGGCTACTCGCCCGAGCTGCTGGACGCGATCCCCGCCGAGGCGGTGGCCTCGTTCGCGGGCGTCGGGCATCACCTCGACCTTCCGGCGCTCGGTCCGGGCGAGGCCGTGCTCGATCTCGGCTCGGGGTCCGGTACCGACGTCTTCTGTGCAGCCGTGCTCGTCGGCGAGTCCGGGCGCGTAGTCGGCGTGGACATCACCGACGAGCAGCTCGCAAAGGCAGCCCGGCTTCGCGATCGCGACGGCTTCACGCAGGTCGAGCTCGTCGAGGCCCACATCGAGGAGCTGCCGTTCGACGATGCGAGCTTCGATGCCGTCATCTCGAACGGCGTCATCAATCTGTCGCCGTTCAAGGGCCGCGTGTTCGCCGAGGCAGCTCGCGTGCTGCGGCCCGGCGGGAGGCTCGCCATCACCGACATCGTCAGCGGCCGGGCCCTCAGAGAGCGCACGCGGCGCAATGTCGACCTGTGGGCGGCCTGCATCGCCGGGGCGATCCCGCGCAAGACCTATCTCGCGGCGATCGAGGGTGAGGGCCTCCAGATCGCCGACGTCCGCAGGAACGACTACCGGTTCGTGTCCGAGCGCGCGCTCGACGCCTGCAGCACGTACGAGGTCGAGAGCATCTCCCTGCTGGCCACGAAGCCGACCTGACCCGGCTCAGCCGGCGAAGCTGAACGCGTAGGCCACGAAGGCCACGTACATCACGCCGATGCCCGCGTAGTCCCAGCGCGTGCGCAGGTCGGGCGGGCGGGCAAGCAGCGCGAGCGCGAGCAACACGAACGGGTCGAAGTACTTCTGGTAGACGAGCCTCACCGGGAGCGCCGCCAGCAGGAACGAGGCGAGGTACACGGCCGGCAGCGACCAGATCCCGGCGCGTGTGACGAGGAGATATAGGGCAACGCAGCCGAGCGGCACGAGCGCCCAGAAGAGAAGCGACGACCCGAACAACTCGGGCAAGCGGTCCGATAGCTGCCAGAGGTAGCCGGCGTCGCCCGCCTGCTGCGGGGTGATCGGCTTGTATAGGAGCGGCGAGATGGCGAGCAGGAGCACGCCGGCGGCGACCGCAGCCACGAGCCGGATGCGCAGCTCGGCGACCCGGCCGGTGAGTCCGACATACGCGCGCGCGAGTAGGGACGAGCGCAGGCGCCGCAGCCGCCGCACCAGGCCGGGTCCGAAGACGAGCGCGCCGTAGGCGCCCGCGAGCGCGACCGTGAAGCCGACGGTGCGCAAGCTGAGCGCCTCTCGGGCGAGCCCCTGGCGGTCGTCGCAGAGGCCGCACGAGGCCGGGTCGGCGCTCGGCGGCACGAGGCCGTGCCACTCGAGCGCGAGCAGCCCCACCGGGACGACCGACAGCCCGAGCAGGGCGGCGCCGCCCATGAGCCGGGACGGCGAGCGCAGATCCGTGCGCAGTAGGAAGACGGCGGCGACCGGCACGAGCCAGACGAACGCCTGGCGGGTCAGGAGGGCCGCCGCGATCGCGGCGCAGGCGAGCGCGAAGGCGCCGAGCCCGGCGCCGCGCGAGTACGCGTGGATGCGCTCAAGCGCGAGGAGCGCGAACAGGATCGCCAGGTTGTCCGTGAGCAGCGTGAAGGACGTGCCGAGCACGTACGGCGAAAGGACGAACAGCAGCGTGAGCGCGAACGCCTGCCAGGGCTCGAGCGGCGTAGCGCGGCGCAGCAGTCGCAGCAGCGCAAGCGCCATCGCGTACGAGAAGAACACGTTGAGCAGGCGCAGCTTCCAGAGCTCGAAGCCGACGAGCTCGCCCCACCAGGCCGTGAGGACGTGGTAGAGCGGCGTCTGCGCTGAGGGGTAGTCGGAGAAGTCGAAGCGCTCCGCGAGCTGCAGGATCGTGGGCAGCTGGTAGACGCGCGCGTCGCTCCCGTGGAACGTGTCGATCTCCACGGTCAGGCCCTGCAGCACCGCGATCCCGATCAGGAACGGCAGCGCGAGCAGGCCGCGCTGGAGCCAGTCGAGCCGCTTTCTGTCCGTCATCCGCGCCCGAGCCGTCGCCGGCCTTCCGGGCACATCCGCCGCAGCGGGCAGTTCACGCAGTCGGGCGAGCGCGCCGTGCAGGTGCGGCGGCCGTGGCGGATCAGGAGCACGTGCACCTCGTAGGCCTCCTGGCCGTCGTCGCCCACGAGCCGCAGCATCTCGTCGTGCGCCTCGGTGAAGCTCGCCTTCTCGCGCCACAGGCCGAGCCGCGAGCCGACCCGGTAAACGTGGGTGTCGACGGGCACGTCCGGGCGGCCGAACGAGAACAGCAGCACACAGGCGGCCGTCTTGCGGCCGACTCCGGGCAAGTCCGTGAGGTAGTCGCGGGCCTCGTCGAGCGGAGCCTCCGCCAGCCAGGCGAGGTCGTCGTCGCCGATCGCCTCCAGGATCTGCTTGATCCGCACCGCCTTCGTGGGCGCGAGGCCGCCCGGCCGGATCGCGTCCTCGATCTCCTCGACCGGCGCGTCACGCAGCTCGGCCCATGAGCCGAAGCGCCCGCGCAGCCGGCCGTACGCGACGTCGCGGTTGCGGTCGTTCGTGTTCTGGGAGAGGACGGTGAGGATCAGCTCGTCGATCGGCGCCCAGTGGGGACGCAGAATCGGGCGCCCGTACTCCCTGCGGAGCTTGTCGCGGATCCTGCGGAGCCTGCGCCGGTCGGCCATCGAGCGCGTGATGCTATGAACCGCGCCCCATGGAGATCGCCGAAGAGCACGCCGAGGTCGCCGGACTCGAGATCCACTGGCTCCGTGCGGGTGACACGCCGGTGCTCTACCTGCACGGCGTTCCGACCGGCTCGTTCGACTGGATTCCGTTCCTGGAGCGGATCGGCGGCGTCGCCCCTGACCTGCCCGGCTTCGGCAAATCCGCCAAGCCGGGCGACTTCGATTACTCGATCGCCGGCTACGACCGCTTCCTCGAGGCGTTCACCGCCGAGACCGGTCTCGAGCGCTTCTCGCTCGTCGTGCACGATTGGGGCGGTGTCGGCCTCGTCTTCGCGCAGCGTTTCCCGGAGCGGATCGAGAAGCTCGTCCTGTTCACCACCCTCCCGCTGCTGCCCGGCTACCGCTGGCACCGCGTCGCGCGCGGCTGGCGCACGCCCGTGATCGGCGAGCTGATGATGGGCTTCACGACTCGCTGGGGGCTGCGGCGTGAGCTGCCGCGCGAGCTGGCGGACCGCGCCTGGGAGCACTTCGATCAGGGGACGCAGCGCGCCATCCTGAAGCTGTACCGGTCCGCGGACCCGAGGCTGTTCGAGCGGTACGGCGAGAGGCTCGGCGAGCTCCGCTGCCCTGCCCTGGTCATCTGGCCCGAGGACGATCCCTACATCGGCGCGGAGTTCGGCCCGCGCTACCGGGACGCACTGGGCGGCGACACCGAGCTCGAGCTCGTCACGGGCGGCCACTGGACATGGCACGAGCGACCAGAGCTCGTTGGGCGGACGGCCGACTTTCTCGGTATTTCACGTTGAGCGCTGCGGCCCGTTTCCACTAGCCTCACCAGCGCCGTGCTGCGCGCCGTGATCTCCGCCGTCACAGCGCCACCCAGAGCCCCGGCAACGGAGCCCGCGGAGGCGCCCGCCCCCCGCTTCCGACGGGGCGGGTTCGTGCAGACCTGGTACCGCCGGATCGACTGGTGGCAGGTCGCGCCGATCCTGGTCGCGCTGCTGTTCGCGATCGTCTACCTGATCTGGCAGCCGCGCACGGTCGACCTCGCGGCCCACACCTTCCGTGCCGAGCTGTTCGGCGAGGAGGGCTTCACGATCTGGAACGGGCAGTGGTACGGCGGCCACCATACGCCCGCGTACTCGATCATCTCGCCGCCGCTGGCCTGGATCCTGAGCCCGCCGGTCGCGCTGGCGTGCGCCGCGGTTGCGTGCGCCGCCCTCTTCCCGCCGCTCGCCCGCGGCCACTTCGGCGAGGAGCGCGCCCGCTGGGGCTCGATCTGGTTCGGCGCCGCCACGGCGACGCTGCTGTTCACGAGCCGCCTGCCGTTCGCGATTGGCGTTGCGTTCGGGCTCGCCGCCCTGCTGGCGCTGCAGCGGCACCGCTACGGGTGGGCGATCGTGCTCGCGGTCCTCTGCCCGCTCGGCAGCCCGGTGGCGGGGCTGTTCCTGGCCATGGCGGGCATCGCCTACGCGATCGCCGAGCGCCGCAACCGCGTTAAGCGGCTCGAGGGGATCGCGATCGCGGCGGCCGCGTTCATCCCGCCGGTCTTCCTTGCGTGGGCGTTCCCCGAGGGCGGCTGGGCGCCCTTCCCCACCTCGGCCTACGTGCCGATCCCGCTGTTCGCGCTGGCCGTCCTGATCGTGCTGCCGCGTGAGGAAGCGGCGCTCCGCTGGGGCGCGGCGCTGTACGGAATCGGCGCCACGGCGGCGCTCGCGGTCGAGACGCCCATGGGCGGCAACGCCGTGCGGCTCGGCGCGCTGTTCGGTGGCCCGGTGCTGCTGTGCGCCCTGTGGGGCCGGCGCTTCCGGCACCGCTTCGTGGTGCTCCCGCTGCTGGCCGTCGGCTTCGGGCTGCTCGCGTTCTGGCAGTGGTCGCCCGCCGTGCGCGACGTCATCAAGTACATCGAGGACCCGGCCGCCAAGTCGGACTACTTCGAGCCGTTGCGCCAGTTCCTCGTCACGCTGCCCGATCAGCGGCGGATCGAGATCCCCTTCACGCGCAGTCACTGGGAGGGCGCCGAGGTCGCTATGGAGCAGCCACTCGCGCGTGGCTGGCTGCGCCAGCTCGACACCGGCCTGCATCCGATCTTCTACCGCGAGGGGATCAACAGGCTCACCTACGCGAGCTGGCTGGCAGACAACGGCGTCCGCTACGTGGCGCTGCCGAGCGCCAAGCCCGACAAGAGCTCCTACGGAGAGCGGGCGCTCATCGAGAAGGGCCTTCCGTATCTGCGCCTGCGCTGGAAATCGGCGGACTGGCGCGTCTACGAGGTGCTCCTCCCCACCCCGCTCGTGATCGCACAGAAGGACGCCAACGTCGTGCTCGAGCAGATGCAGTCGGACGAGCTCCTGCTCGACGTCAAGAGCCCGGGCGAGGCGATCGTCAAGGTCCGCTGGACGCCGTACTGGTTCGCCTCGAACGCATGCGTCGAGCCGTACGGCGACTGGACGAAGGTGATCGCCGAGCAGACCGGCTTCGTGCGCCTCTCGACCCGCTTCGCGCCCGAGCGGCTGTTCCAGCGCGGTCGCAGATGTGACGACTCCGTGACCGGCTAGTCTGTGTCGTTGTGCCGCGAACGCATCCGCTGTACAAGCAGCTGGTCCGTATTTGGCGACAGACGGGGCGCTGGCTGCCCGGTGGCTGGCTGGACGCGATCCGCCAGCTCGCACTCTTCGCCGGGGCCTATTACCTCTACCGGATAGTCCGCGGGTTCATCGACGGGCAGGCCGGCCTCGCCTTCGAGAACGCGCGCGCGCTGGTCGACATCGAGCGCTCGCTGGGGCTCTTCTTCGAGCCGAGCCTGCAGGCCTGGGCCAAGAGCCAGGAGTGGCTGCTCACGTTCGCCAACTGGATGTACGTGAACTCGCACTTCATCGTCACGACGACGTTCCTGATCTGGCTCTACCTGGCCCGCAACTACGCCTACTACTACGTGCGCAACATGTTCTTGGTCGCCATGGGGCTGGCGCTCGTCGGGTACACGGTGTTCCCCACCGCGCCGCCGCGCTTCCTCCCCGAGTGGGGATTCACCGACACGGTCGCGAGCTTCGTCGGCGAGGCCGCCGAGAACAGCGCCAACGTGCTTTACAACCCGTTTGCAGCTGTACCGAGCATGCACGTAGCCTTTGCGCTGATGATCGCCATCCCGGCGTTCATGCTCGTGAGGAACCGGGTGCTGAAGGCGCTCTGGGTGGTCTACCCGCTCGTCGTCACGTTCGTCGTGATGGCCACCGCCAACCACTATTGGCTCGACGCGGCGCTCGGCGCGCTCGTGGCGGCGGTCTCCGCCTACGCCGCGTCCGCCGGCTTCGCGCGCCTGCGGCCCGAGGCCTGGGCCTGGCGCACCGGCGCACGGGCGCCGGCGTGAGCGGACCCGTCCGGGAGCGGCCGACGCGCCGGGGCAACGGCGGAGGCCCACTCACCGCCACCGAGATCCGGACGCTCGCCCGCGACCGCCTGATCGAGTCGCGCCTCACGCCGAACGCGATCTCGATCACCGGCCTGATCGGGAACATCGTCGCTGCCGTCCTGATCTTCGAGAACCACTTCGTGCTGGCGGGCATCGCCTTCATCCTCGGCTCCGTCTGCGACATGTTCGACGGCCGCTACTCGCGCATGTCGGGCAAGGGCAGCCCCTTCGGCGCCTTCCTCGACTCGACGCTCGACCGCGTGTCCGAGGGCATCGTGCTCGCGGCAGTGGCGGCCTACTTCGCGCAGCAGCAGGACGACTGGGCCACGCTCGCGACGGTGCTCGCAGTGGTGGGCTCGTTCTCGGTCAGCTACACCCGCGCCCGTGCCGAGGCGCTCGGGGTCGAATGCAAGGTCGGAATCGCCTCGCGCCCGGTGCGCGTCGTGATTCTCTCGATCGGCCTCGTGTTCGCTGCGGAGGAGCTCGTGCCGGGCCTTGACCTGCTCGAGCCCGCGATCTACGCGATGGCGGCGCTCACCATCTTCACTACCTTCCAGCGTGTATTTCACGTCCGCACAGAGCTCCGGCGGGTGGCGGACGGAGCCGACGCGGTGTAACCGCAGCGGGCCCGCCGGGTTCCTCTCCCGGTGGTTCATGCGCGTGAGCCCGTGCCACCCGTGAGACCCATTTCAGGAGGACTCCCCCAGTGACAGACATCTCTTCCAACGGCGCTTCGCGCTACCAGAGCGACAAGGTGCGCGTGGCGATCATCGGCGTGGGCAACTGCGCCTCAGCCTTCGTGCAGGGCGTCGAGTACTACAAGGACGCCGATCCCAACGAGCAGGTCCCGGGCCTGATGCACGTCGACATCGGCGGCTATCACGTCCGCGACATCGAGTTCACCGCCGCTTTCGACATCGATTCCGAAAAGGTCGGCAAGGACCTGTCAGAGGCGATCTGGTCGGGCCAGAACAACACGATCAAGTTCGCCGACGTGCCGGACCTCGGCGTCAAGGTCCACCGCGGCATGACGCACGACGGCCTCGGCAAGTACCTCAAGCAGCGGATCACCAAGGCTCCCGGCGAGACCGACGACATCGTCGGCATCCTCAAGGAGACCAAGACCGACGTGGTCGTCTCCTACCTGCCGGTCGGCTCCGAGCAGGCGACCAAGTGGTACGTCGAGCAGATCCTCGAGGCCGGCTGCGGCTTCGTGAACTGCATCCCGGTCTTCATCGCGGGTGAGCACTACTGGGCCAACCGCTTCGAGAAGGCGGGCCTGCCGATCATCGGCGACGACATCAAGTCGCAGGTCGGCGCGACGATCACCCACCGCGCGCTCGCGCGCCTCTTCCACGACCGCGGCGTCCTGCTCAAGCGCACCTCGCAGCTGAACGTCGGCGGCAACATGGACTTCTTCAACATGCTCGAGCGCGAGCGCCTCGAGTCGAAGAAGGTCTCGAAGACGCAGGCGGTCACCTCGATCATGGGCCACGAGCTGCCCGCCGACGACGTGCACGTCGGTCCCTCCGACTACGTGCCGTGGCTGACCGACCGCAAGTGGGCGCACATCCGGCTCGAGGGCGAGGCCTTCGGCGACGTGCCGCTGATCGCCGAGCTGAAGCTCGAGGTCTGGGACTCGCCGAACTCGGCAGGCATCGTCACGGACGCGGTGCGCTGCTGCAAGCTGGCGCTGAACCACGGCCTCGGCGGCCCGATCGAGGGTGCCTCGGCGTACCTGATGAAGTCGCCGCCCGAGCAGCATCCGGACGACGTGGCGCGCGAGATGGTCGAGGCCTTCATCGAGCAGTACGGCGGCGCGCCGAAGCTGCCCGGCAAGCCAAAGGCCAAGGGCAAGGCCAAGGCCTCGAAGAACTAGTCACCCCGGGCCGGGCCGCAACTTTCGCGGTCCGGCCCGGTTTGACCTTCCCATGACCGTTTGGACTCGGCGCGCTTTCGCATGCGCGCTCACACTCACCCTCGCCCTCGTTCCCGCCGGCTTGGCACAGGCCAAGCCGAAGAAGAAGCCCGTCGACGTGACGGTGATGACGCGGAACATCTACCTGGGCGGCAACATCTTCGGCCCGATCGGGGCCCCCGACCTGGCTGAATTCGAGCGCCGCGCCGGCGAGCTCTGGGCCGAGGTCCAGAGCACGGACTTCCCCGTCCGCTCCAAGCTGCTCGCCCGCGAGATCAAGCAGGCGAAGCCGGACCTGATCGGGATGCAGGAGGTGGCGATCTGGCGCCGCGGCCCTGATGGTCTGAAGGATGGCGCGACCACGCCGTCGACCGAGGTCGTCTACGACTTCCTCGCGACGCTTCGGCGCGACCTGAAGCGGCTCGGCCTCAAGTACAGCGTCGGCTCGAAGCAGCAGGAGACCGACATCGAGGCGCCGATCGACGCCGGCCATGACGTGCGGCTGACGATGTTCGACGTGATCCTCGTGAAGAAGCGCGCCGACCTGAAGGTGAAGAAGCGCTTCGGAAAGAACTACGACGAGAAGATCACCGTGCCGACCGCGGCCGGGCCGCTGACAAGCACGCGCGGTTGGACGGCGGTCGACCTGACCTTCAAGGGCAGGAACCTCCGCTTCGCCAACACCCACCTCGAGGCGTTCCTCGACGCCACGCGCGAGGTGCAGGCGCGCGAGTTCGTCGGCCCCGGCGGTCCGCTGCGCACGAAGCGTCAGCTGATCGTGACCGGCGACATGAACTCCGACCCCGAGGGCCGCGAGTCCCCGGCCGGCGCGTTCGACATCCTCGTGGGCGGCGGGTTAGTCGACACGTGGGCGAGCCGCCTCGGGCCGGGCTTCACCTGCTGCCTCGAGCAGTCGAACGCCCGCGACACGAACACGAACGGGTTCGACCACCGCATCGACCTGATCCTCGCCAAGCCGAAGTTGCGCGCCCTGCGCGGGAAGGTCGTGGGGGCGAAGCTCTCCGACCGCGCCCCGAACGGCCTGTGGCCGTCGGACCACGCCGGCGCGGTCACCACGCTGCGGCTGCGCTGACCTGAGTCGGGACGCCGGGGCGGCTAGACCGCCTCGGTGTCCAGGTCCGCCCTCGGCTGAGCATCGGTGAGGCTGCGGGTGAAAAACGGCACCTCGTAGTGGCCGACCGCGTCGAACCAGCGCTTCGCGTGCAGGCCGCGGCGCAGATCGCAGTCGGCGACGAGCATCCCCTCCTCGCCGTACAACGGCCCCGCGATCGGCTCGCCCCACTGCGGGTCGACTATCAGCGCGCCGCCGTTGCCGAAGGCCTCCTGGTCCGGCAGCTCGAGCGGGAAGTCCTGGGGGAAGGCGGAGCGCGGGATGTACTGCGGCACTGAGACGACGAAGGCGCCCGACTCGATCGCAATGTGACGCATGCTCGCCTGCCAGCCGTCGGAGTCGTCGGCCGTCGGCGCGACCCAGATCTGCGGGCCGCCCTGGTAGACGGCCCAGCGCGCGAGCGGCATGCGGTTCTCCCAGCAGATGAGCCCGCCGATCCTGCCGACGGGCGTCTCCGTCACGCGGAGGTCGTCGCCGGAGCCGAGGCCGTGGAAGAGCCGCTCCTGGTGGGTCGGCATCAGCTTGCGGTGTTTCCAGAGGAGGCCGCCGGGCCCGATCAGGAGCAGGGCGTTGTAGAGCGTGCCGGGCCGCTCCTGCTCGCGCTCGTTGACCCCGATCGCGCAATGGAGCTCGTGCTCGCGGCAGGCATCCGCCAGGCGGTCGACCACCGGCCCGGGCACGTCGATCGAGCTGTCCCACATGCGCTCCCAGAGCTCGTCGCTGCCGCCGAAGCTCGCCGATCGGTGCGCCCACGCGTTGGACGGATAGAGCGAGACGAAGGTCTCCGGGAGCACGGCGAGCTGCGCGCCGGCGGCCGCCGCCTCGGCGAGCAGGCAGATCGTCTTGTCCACGGTGGCCTCGGCGTCGAGGATCACGGGGGTGGCCTGGATGGCGGCTACGCGGACGCTCGGGAAGTCCGTCATGGCACGCCGATCGTATCCACGTATCCTGCGCGAGTGCCGTTCGCGATCGCCCAGGTGACCCCGTGGCCGTGGGAGAAGCACCATGAGGTCAACCGCTTCGTCGAGCGTCTCTCGGACGAGCTGTGCGGGCGTGGCCACCGCGTGGTCGTGATCGCGCCCTCGGACTCGCGCGAGCTCGTTCGCGAGGGGCGCGCGAAGGTCGATGCGCTGCGCGACGATCCGGACGCCCTGTTCGACGAGCCCGGCTGCGCGTCTGTGGTGGCGGTCGGCCAGTCGCTGCCCTTCAAGCGCGGCGGCTCGGTGTCGCTCCCGATCGACGTCTCGCGCACGCTCGAGGAGCTGCTCGACCGGGCTGAGCTCGACTTCGTTCACGTACACGAGCCGTTCGCTCCGAGCGCGGCGTCTGCGGCGCTGCGGCACTCTCACGCCCTCAACATCGGGACCTTCCACTCCACGACCGAGCGCTTCGTCTCGACGCAGGTGGCGCGCAAGGTGGTCGAGCTCCTGTTCGGCCGCCTCGACGGCCGCACCGCGAGCTACGCGGCCACGCGCGACCTGATCGAGCGCTACTTCCCCGGCCACTACGACGTGATCCATCCCGGGGCCGATTTGCTGCATCGCCCCGAGCCGAGCGGCGAGCCGCCGCGAATCGTGTTCTCAGCCGAGGAGGAGCGCGGCGCGCTGCGCATCTTCCTGCGCGCGCTTCGCCGGCTGTCCGTCGAGCGCGACTGGCAGGCGACGATCTGGCTGCGCAGCCCGGACTCGGCACCTGTGGTGACGCTGCCGCGGCGCCTGCGCGACCGTGTCCACCTCGCCGGCCCGGCCGACGGCTCAGAGGCGCAGCACCTCTCGCGCGCGACGATCGCCGTCGCGGCCTCGAGCGGGTCCGCGCCGGCGCCGCAGCTCGTGCTCCGGTCGCTCGCGGGCGGCGCCGTGCCGGTCGTCTCTCGCCTGCCCCAATACGAGGAGCTCATGCGCGACGGCGAGTTCGGCCCGCTGTTCGAGCCGCGCGACGCGCTCACGCTCGCCGCCCAGCTCGAGCGGCTGCTCGCGGAGCCGAGTCTCGTGAGCGAGTATGCGGGCCGCATCCAGGAGGCCCATCCGCAGCTCGAGTGGTCGCGGGTCGCGGACGACTACGAGACCGTCTACGAGCGCATCGCCGCCCGCCGCCACGACGGCGACGGGCGCCCACAGATCCGCAAGCAGCTCGAGAGCCGCGACTTCATCCACGTCGACCTGCACATGCACACGGACCACTCGCCCGACTGCGCAACGCCTGTCGACACGCTGCTCGACACCGCCAAGAAGGTCGGGCTCGGGGCGATCGCGATCACCGACCACAACGAGGTCTCCGGGGCGCTCGAGGCGCGCGAGCGCGCGAACGGCATCAAGGTCATCGTCGCGGAGGAGGTCAAGACCGCCGACCAGGGCGAGGTGATCGGGCTCTTCATCGAGGAGAAGATCCCGCGCGGTATGACCCTCCAGGAGACGATCGCCGAGATCCGCAGGCAGGGCGGGCTCGTCTACGTGCCGCATCCCTTCGACCGGATGCACGCCGTGCCCGACTACGAGCATCTGCTCGACGTGGTGGAGGACATCGACGCGATGGAGGTCTTCAACCCGCGTGTGGCCTTCTCCGCCTTCAACGAGGAGGCGGCGCGCTTCGCGGCCAAGTACAGGATCGTCGCGGGCGCGGGCTCGGACAGCCACGTCGTCCAGGGGCTCGGCTCCGTCAAGATCCGGATGCGCGACTTCGACGGCCCCGAGGAGTTCCTCGCCTCGCTGCGTGACGCCGACATCGTGCGCAAGAAGCAGTCGCTCCTGTACGTGCAGGCGCTCAAGTTCATCCAGACGCGCGGCAAGAAGTGATGCGCCGGAGAGGAGCGCCCGTGAATCCGTCAAATCCCTCGGATCACATGCCCGCCACCGATGACGAGATCCGCGAGAAGTACCTGGAGCGGGCGATCAGGGAGCTGAACAGCCTCACCCGCGAGATCCAGGACTGCGAGCACTGCCCGCGCGGCAACCTGATGCCGGTGCTCGGCTCGGGCCACCCGCAGGCCGACATCGTGCTGCTCAAGTATGCGCCGGTCCCCTCGGAGATCGAGGAGGGCGTCGCGTTCTACGGCCGCGCCGGCTCCGCGCTCATGAAGAGCTTCAAGCGGCTCGGCATCGACCCGCTCGCCGTCTACGGGACGGTGTTCGTCAAGTGCCCGGTCCACGACACCGACGACTCCGCGCCCGAGTGCCGCGCTCGCGTCCTCGACGAGCTCGCGATCGTGCAGCCGCGCATCGTCGTCGTGATGGGCGAGGAGGCGGTCGAGGAGCTCAACATGCTGCGCGTGCCGCTCGCCCGCGAGCTCGAATGGAAGCCCGGCGAGATCCAGCGGCTCACGCCGACCTGCGACGCCCTGACGGTCACGGACATCGACGGCTCGCTCGACGACGAGCGCGCGAAGCGAGAGTTCTGGGGCGCCTTCCGCGCGCTCGGCGACTGGTACGACGAGCTGCCCCCTTACTAGGCAGATCTCAGCGGGTGGAATAGGCCCGCGCTCGTGAACGTCTTCCGAGGGCTTTGGCAGCCACGAAAGGATTCACGATGAAGCGGCTCACCTCCGCGATCGCCGCCTTGTTGCTGACGCTCGCGGTCCTGGCCTCCTCCGGCGCGTTCGGCGGGTCCGCCACCGCCGACCCCTCGCATGGCAGCGGCCACCACGCCTACGACTTCGAGCGGTTCCTCCAACGCTACGAAGCCGCCAACTCAGCCTTCGTCAACGGCGACCCGTCACCGTGGTCGGCGATCACCGCCGAGAAGGACCCGGCGTCGATCTTCGGCGGTTTCGGCGGACTTGGAGAGGCGGGCGTCGACGAGGTCAAGCAGCGCTACCAGCTCGCCGCAGGCGCGTTCCTCCCGAGCGGCGCCGAGGTCGACTTCGAGTACCTCGTCAAGGACGTGCGCGGCAGGCTGGCCTACACGGTCGCGATCGAGCGCGCCGACGTGCTGTACGCGGGGCAGACCGAGCGGCGGCCGCAGGTTCTTCGCTCCACGATGATCTTCCGCTTCGACAGAGGTTGCTGGAAGATCGTTCACCGGCACGCGGACATGATGGTCGACTTGCAGCTTCCGACGCCCTAGGGGTCACGCGAGCGCGGCGCGGGTCGTTATCGGTCTCGCGCCGTGCTCCGACGCCGGCGCCGGCGCGTCGGGGCGAGTAGGAGCAGGACCGAGACGCGACCCCCCCAGGCGCCGCGGTACGCTGACGGCATGACCAGCAAGGCGCGTGTCCTTGTGGTCGCGAACCGCACCGCCGAGTCGCCAGAGCTTCTCGACGCGCTCCGCACCCGCACGGTGCAGGGACCCTGTGAGTTCACGCTGCTCGTGCCCTCGACCCCGCATGGGCTCGCATGGGCCGCGGACATGCACGCCGGCGGTGAGGAGGCGGAGAGGCACCGCGAGGGGTTCGTGGACGAGCTGCGCCGGGAAGGGTTGGACATGGCGGGCGCCCGCGTCGGCGACCCCGACGCGCTCGCGGCCATCCAGGACGAATGCAACTTCAACCGCTATGACGAGCTGATCGTGTCGACCCTGCCGCTTCATATCTCGAAATGGCTGAAGATCGACCTACCGAGAAAGGCCCAGGCCGCCACGGGTCTGCCGGTCACGCACGTCGTGGGAAGCGAGGCCTAGTGGAACTCGAAGAGCGCGAGGGAGTCGACCCGGTCATCGAGCGCCGCTGCGCGGAGTGCGGCACGCGCCTGACCGATCAGGAGATCAAGGCTGCGCTTGAGACGAACGGCCCCTTCCTCTGCACGGTGCACGCGAACGAGGAGGTCTCGGTCGAGGAGGACGCGGCCGGGTAAGACACCCGTCGCCCTCCGTCGGCATTTTGCGCCTACCGGGGCCCATCCGCTTTGCCCGGATGGCCGGGTCGTCGATCGCGGCGCCCGGCGCCATTGCGTGGGTAACGGACTTCCTGAACGCCGCCTACTACGCGCGCGCGGACGACGAACGCGACGTGGACGACCTCCGACTCGCGCACGGCGTCATCGGCACTCGCTGGGCGCAGCGCGAGCGCGGCAGGCTCGGCGTGCGCGACGTGCTCGCCCTGAACCGGGCCTACGGGTTGCACCGCCTGCGCCGGCGCGGCCGGCTCGACGGCGAGGCGCTGCGGGAGGGCGCCCGCCGGCTGCTGGGGGACTGGTTCCCCGGCGCGTGGACGGACGACGAGCGGCGCGCCTACGGCATCGGCTTCCCGACGGTCGCCGAGCGGCGCGCCTTCAAGCCCGAGCGCCGGCTCGCGCATTCGGCGCTCGGGCCGCCGACACCGCCGCTGCGGCGCCACGAGGACCAGGACTGGTCGACCTACGAGCCAGTGGAGCTCCCGAACCCGGATCGCGCACTCGCGCTGCTGGCCGATCCGCCGAGGTGGCCGGACATGGGCTGTGCGAACGGGCGCTTCACCCCGCTCCGCAGCACCGGGCTCGCCGATCAGACGTTCGAAATCGAGGTCGTGGCCGAGCCTGCGCCGCGCTCTCCGGTCTTCCACCGCGGCTACGTCACCTGCACCGAGCTGCACTTCGGGAACGGTCGCGAGAGCGAGCGACTGCCCGGGGCGGTGGCCGAGCTGCAGGAGCGCTATCGCGCAGGAAGCGGAGGCCACGGCAACACACAGCCGCTCCTTCCGGACCGCGCCGAGCCGCTCGCCCTCATCGTTCTGACGACGCACGAGGGCCATTTCCTCGGTCGCGCGCGCTCGCACCTGCTCGTCTGGCGCGATGAGAAGGGCGCGTGGATCAGGGACGTCGGCGCCTGGGACCCGCTGCCCCCGCACCTCGCGGCGGCGTACCGGGCACGGGGGCGCGAGGCGCAGCAGCAGTTCTGGGGCCCTGGGCCACAGGACCGCAGCATGCTGGCTCAGCTGGCGCTCGTGACGGCCGAGCCGGCGACGTAGCGCTGCAGGGTCGGTCCGATGAGCGCGACGACCTCTTCCTGGGTCGCCGAGGCGAGCGGCTCCAGGCGGAGTACGTAGCGGAGGAACGCGAGACCGAGCATCTGCGAGGCGAGCGCGGTCGCCCTCAGCTCCGCATCGGGGCCCCCGATGGCGGCGGCGACGGGGGGGACGATCTGGCGCTGGAGGAACTCGCGCATGATCTCGGGCCGGCTCGCGGCCGAGCGCAGCACGCTGATGATCGGCTCACCGGTGGCGGGGTTGTCCCACACCTCGAGAAAGCGCGAGACGAGCCGCGTGCCGAGGCCATCGCTGCCCTCCGCCAGCACGGCCTGGATCGCGTCGGCCGGGTTCACCGGGAGCCGCAGCGACTCGACGAACAGGCCGCTCTTCGAGCCGAAGTAGTACGAGACGAGCGCAGGATCCACCCCCGCCTCGCGCGCGATTCCGCGCATCGTCGCGCCCTCGAAGCCCTGCTCGGCGAACTGGCTACGGGCCGCATCGATGATCGCCTCGCGGGCCTCGACGCCGTCCTGGCGCGGCCCGCGCCTCTTCTCGTGAGTCGATTTCATTAGGTGTTGAAATGTAGCGCGATCTGTGCCAGACTGTTTCATCAGTTGATGAAACACTTCACGTCAGGAGATCGAGATGACAGCTGATCGCCGCAAGATCCTCGTCATGATGTGCTTCGCGCTCGCGACCGTGGTGAGCGCGGTTTCCTCGCTCAACGTGGCCCTTCCCGATCTCGCCCGGGACACCGGCGCCACTCCTACAGAGCTTCAATGGATCGTCGACGCCTATGCCCTCGTCTTCGCCGGCCTGCTGCTGCCCGCCGGCGCGATCGGCGACCGGCTCGGGCGCCGGCGCGTCCTGATTGCCGGTCTTGCGATCTTCGGCACCGGCGCCGCGATCGCCACCACTGTCAGCGAGCCGTCGACTTTGATCGTGATCCGGGCCTTCATGGGCCTCGGCGCGGCGCTGATCATGCCGAGCACCCTGTCGATAATCACCGCCAGCTTCCCGGCCGGCGAACGTGACCGCGCGGTGGGCACGTGGGCAGGCGTCGCCGGCGGCAGCGCTCTGCTCGGCCTGCTCGTCTCGGGCGCCGTGCTCGAGGTGGCCAACTGGTCGTGGGTCTTCGGCCTCAGCGTCGTACTCGCGCTGATCGCCCTCATCGGCTCGCTTCGAGTCGTGCCGGCGCATGACGCGCACAAGGTGGAGGCGCTCGACCCGGTCGGGGGCGCCCTCTCGGCGCTCGGCCTCTCCGCACTCGTCTGGGCCTTCATCGAGGGACCGCAGCGGGGCTGGGGCGACCCGCTCGTCGCGGGCGGCTTCGCGGGCGCCGTGCTGCTCGGCGTCGCGTTCGTCGCCTGGGAGCTCCGCCGCCGCGAGCCCATGCTCGACCCGCGGCTCTTCAAGCTGCGTGGGTTCTCGAGCGGATCGCTGTCGATCTTCCTGCAGTTCTTCGCAGCCTTTGGGCTGATCTTCGTGCTGCTGCAGTTCCTCCAGCTGGTGCTCGGCTACTCGCCGCTCGAGGCCGGCGCCGCGCTGGCGCCGATGGCCGTCGTGATGGTCACGGTCGCGCCGCGCGTGCCGCTGCTCGTCGAGCGGGTGGGCGTCCGCCCGGTGGGCCCGACCGGCCTGGCCCTGATGGCGATCGGCCTCTTCGTGATGTCCACGATGGACGCCGGCTCGTCCTACTGGCACCTGCTGGCGGGCGGGCTCGTGCTCGGCCTCGGCATGGCGTTCGCGACCGCGCCCGCGACGACGGCGATCGTCGAGTCGCTGCCGGACGAGAAGCAGGGCGTGGCGTCCGCGGTCAACGACGCGGCCCGCGAGGTCGGCGGCGCCCTCGGCATCGCCGTCCTCGGCAGCGTGCTCGCCGACCACGTCGGCCGGCTCGGGCCCGGCATGAACCCGGCGTCGTTCGTCGACGGGTTCAGCGCCGCCCTCGTGGTCGGCGCCGTCGTGCTCGCCGTGGGCGCGCTGGCGGTGGCGGTGCGGGCGCCGGGCAAGCGCTCGGCGCGCGCCGCCGCCGGCCCGCAGCGGCCCGCTCAGGCGTCCGTCGGCCGCGGCGCGTAGTGCTCGACGGAGAGGCGGATCGATGCGGCGCGCCGGCGAGCGGCTAGCCGGCGATGAGCATCCGACCCTCGCGGAAACGCTACGCGACGCGCGCGTGGCAGTGAAAGCGGGTCGGCTTCTCGATGCCGGCGAAGGCGGCGTCCGGGACGTACTTGCGGAGGACGCCCATCGCGTCCGTGGGGAGGTCGCTCGTGTCAGACGTCGGGCGCAGGTAGACCCGCCAGCGGCGACCGGGCAGCGGCGTGAGGATCACGTGGGGACGTCGCCGGGCCCCGGCTGCAGCCCGACGAGGCGCGTCGAGCGCGTGACCGCGCCGCCGTGCGCTTCCAGGTATCGCGTCAGGACCGACTCGGTCACCTCCTCGGAGATCCCGATGTCGAAGCTGTAGCGGCCGTCGGCCGCCGCGAAGTTCAGCTCGCCGAGGACCTCGCCCCCGAGCGGAGGTGCGCCGCCCGCGTCTTCACGCCGTGTTCGAGGAAGTGATGGGCCAGCCCCAGCGACTCGAAGATCTCCATCGAGCGGGCGTGGATGACCGTCGCCCGGTCCCAGTCGAGCGGCGCATCGCTCGCGTCGATCAGGAGGCACGGGACATCCCGCCGCCTGAGCTCGGCCGCCAGCAGGAGCCCGGTCGGGCCGGCACCGACGATGAGCACTTGCGGACGCTCTCCGGAGGTGGCCGGCCGGGCGCCGCGATGGCTGGATGCTAACCGCGCTCCAGCAGCGCCACGCACTCGATGTGCGGCGTCTGCGGGAACATGTCGACCGGCCTGACGGTCTTCAGCTCGTAGCCGGCGTCGGCCATCTGGCGGGCGTTCGGCGCGAGCGTCGTCGGGTTGCAGGACACGTAGACGATCCGGCTCGCCTCCGCCTCGAGCACGCGCCGGACCACCTTCTGGGAGAGCCCGGCGCGCGGTGGGTCCACCACGACGACGTCCGGTGAGCCGCTCTGCTCGAGCAGCGGGCGCATCGCCAGGCGCACGTCGCCGGCGAAGAAGTGTGCGTTGTCGATGCCGTTCAATCGCGCGTTCTCGATCGCGTCGGCCACGGCCTCCTCGACGATCTCGACGCCCCAGACCTCGCCGGCGTCGAGGGCGAGCACGAGCGCGATCGTGCCGATCCCGCAGAACAGGTCGAGCACCTTCTCGCGCCCGCTGAGGCCCGCGAGCTCCGACGCGGCGCCGTAGAGGCGCTCCGCCATCTCGGTATTGGTCTGGAAGAAGGCATCCGGCGAGATCCGGAAGCGCAGGCCCGACAGCTCCTCCTCGAGCACAGCCGCGCCCTTGACGATCTGGGTGTCGCCCTCGCGCGTCGTCTCCGCCACGCCGGCGGCGCGCGTCCACAGGAACGACTCGGCCGGCACGACGGCCGCGAGCGCATCGACGTCGAAGCTGCTGCCCGGGCTCGTCACGATGCGCGCCTGGAGCTGGCCCGTCCGGCGCCCCTCACGGACGACGAGGTTGCGCAGGACGCCGCGCTGGGCGCGCCTGTCCCAGGCGGTCAGGCCCTCCTCGCGGCACCACGTCTTGACGGTCTCGCGCAGCTCGTCGACGCGGGCGGACGCGAGGACGTCGTGCTCCACGTCGTCGATCAGGTCGAAGCGGCCGGGACGGTGGAAGCCGAGCACGAGCGTGCCCGCCTCGTCCTCGCCGAACGAGTACTCGAGCTTGTTGCGGTAGTGGAACTGCTCCAGAGCGGGGACGATCGGCTCGACAGGGGGCGACTCGAAGCGCCCGATGCGGGCGAGCGCGTCGCGCACCTGCTCCTCCTTCTCCTGGAGCTGGCGCTCGTATGGGAGCACCTGCCAGGGCGCGCCGGGATGCGGGGCACGCGGCTCGATCCGCTCGGGACTCGGCTCGACCAGCTCGATCGTGTCTGCCTCCCCGAATGAGCGCTTCGAGCGGGTGATGCGGGCGCGGACGAGGTCGCCCGGCACGGCGCCGCGCACGAACACGACGTAGCCGTCGCTGCGGGCCACGCCGGCGCCGCCGTGGGCGAGCCGGTCGATCCGGAGCTCGAGCTCGTCGCCCTTGCGGGGGCGGGGTGGTGTCGTTACCTGGGCGCCTTCCACGACGCCCAATGGTCGCAGGCCTACTTCAGCTTGCTTTCGATCGCGCTGAGCACGCCCTTGCGGTTCGCGTTGCGGCGCTCGTGGTCGCGGACCTTGCGCAGCTGGGCCGGCGTGAGGTCGCTGAGCCGAGCCTTTATCTCACCCACGTTCAGATCCTCGTAGAGGCTGATCGGGAAGCTGCTCCCGACCTTGGCGGCGCGCCGGGCGCGGTCCGCCTGGGCGATCGCCGGCGACGCCGCGTGCACGGCGCGGCCGCGCGCGCTGCCGGCGCGCTTCGAGACGTCGCGCCGGCCCTTGTCGAGCAGGTTCTCGAGGTCCTTGACGACGTCGTTCGTCTCCTTGCGGCCGCGCTTGACGAGGTCGCCGGCGATGCCGCGGGCGTCCTTCGGAGAGAGCTTGCCGCTCTTCGACAACGCCTCCTCGATGCGCTCGCGCGTGAGCAGGACCACGCCGCTCGGCTTGATCAGGTGCTTTCGGAGCGCCTCGCGGAACTCGGCGACCGTCTTGGCTTCGAGCCCGGCGCCCTTCGCCGGCTTCGCGGCCGCGCGCGAGGCGGTCTTCGCGCTCTGCTGCGCCTTCCCCTGGCGGGCGCGGGCGGCGCCGCCCTTCTTCGCCGCGGCGGTGCGCTTGGTGCTCGACTTCCTCGTGCTGGTACGGCGCTCTGCCATCGCCCACCCTTCTCTCGACCGTGGTTGGCTGCCGCCGGACTATCTCACCTCGGAGGAGCGAACGCGCCGCCGACCGGAGCGTGGTCCGACAGCCTGATTCGCAGGCCGTCCGGCTCGGTCAGCTCGCGGCGCTCGGGGGCCAGCCGGCGCGGTCGCTCCACGACCTCGAGACCTCGTACCAGGATGTGGTCGATCGCGTCGGGGGCGGTGGGGGGAGCGAGCTGCATGCGCTCGCGGAGGTCCTCGAACGGCTCCGGGTTGCGCGCGGGGCGCAGGTTGAGGTCGCCTCCGAAGACGAGCGAGTCGCCGTCCGACCAGGCGATGGCGTGCTCCGCGGCCCGGACCACCTCGGCCGCGGCGCGCTCAGGCAGGCCGGTGGAGGCGTGCAGATTCGCCGCGCACAGCCTCCCCTCCGGAAGCTCGAGCCGCACCCACTGCATGCGCCGCTGCTCGGGCGAGTGGGCGAGCGTCAGCCGGCGCCGTTCGAGTACCCGCGCGGGAGCGCGCACGAGCATCTGGTTCGAGCCGCCGTCGGACGAGGCGAGCAGGTCCGGGTTCCAGTCGGCGAGCGGGCGCTGCAAGGGCTGGCACCAGTTGCGAGACGTCCTGACGAGCGTGCCGTGCGAGCGCGTGCGGGCGCACAGCGCCCGGAACCAGCGCGGCGGCGCTTCCTGCAGCAGCGCGAGGTCCCAATCGAGCCCGTCGAGCACGGTCGCGAACTCATCGAGGAGGGGCCGGTTGACCTGTGCGTGCGTCGCGTTTCGCTCGGTCCTCCGCAGCAGCCGGCCGCGCAACGTGAATAGGGCCGGATCGGGCGGGAAGTCGCGGCCGTGGTAGAGGTTCCAGCTGAGGACCCGCATGGCAAGGCACTTCCTAACAGGTGAGGAGCTCAGCGCGGACGAGCAGCTGCGGCTGCTCGGGCGCGCGATCGAGCTCAAGGCCGCGCGGCTTTCGTCGCACGCGCTCGACGGCCGCAGCGTGGCGCTCGTCTTCGACAAGCCCTCGACGCGCACGCGCGTCTCCTTCGAGACGGGCGTGTTCGAGCTGGGCGGCCATCCGCTCGTATTGCGCGAGGGCGAGCTGCAGCTGTCGCGCGGCGAGTCGCCGCGCGACACCGCGCTCGTGCTGGGCCGGATGGTGCACGCGATCGGCATCCGCACGGGCCCGCACGAGACCGTCGAGGAGCTGGCGCGCCACTCGAGCGTCCCTGTCATCAACATGCTCACCCACGAGCACCACCCGTGCCAGGTGCTCGCCGACCTCATGACGCTGCTCGAGCGCTTTGGGACGCTCGACGGACTGAAGCTCGCGTACGTCGGCGACGGCAACAACATGACGCGCTCGCTGCTGATCGGCGGCGGCATCGCAGGGGTCGAGGTGGCGGTGGCGACCCCGCCCGAGCTCTCGCTTCCCGAGGCGCCCGGGATCGACCCGGCGGAGGCGGTGCGCGGCGCGCACGCGATCTACACCGACGTCTGGGTGAGCATGGGCGATGAGGAGGACGCCGAGCACCGCCGCTCGCTGCTCGCGCCCTACCGGATCGACGCCGACCTGCTGGCCCGGGCGCGCGACGACGCGATCGTCCTCCATTGCCTTCCCGCCCACCCCGGCGAGGAGATCAGCGAGGACGTCCTCTACGGCGAGCGCTCGGCGGTCTGGGACCAGGCGGAGAACCGCCTGCATGCCCAGAAGGCGCTGCTGGAGCTGCTGTTGGCGCATTCGCCCTGAGGACGCGCGGCTCACTGTTTTAGTGTTCAGTCAATGAAGAGGCTGCTCGCATTGCTCCTGGCCTGCCTCGCGGTCGGTCTCGTGGTGGCCGGCTGCGGCGGCGACGATGACGACGACTCCGGAAACGGCGGCGGCGCCAACACCGAGCAACCGGCCGAGGAGGGTGGCGGCAGCGGTGGCGGCGCCGAGGCGGGCGGAGGCGGCGGCGCCAAGGTCGCCATGCGCAACATCCAGTTCAACCCCTCCGACACGACGATCAAGGTGGGTGACACCGTCACCTGGACGAACGAGGAAGGCGTGCCCCACGACGTCGACAAGACCGGCGGCCCGGGTCCCGCGTTCAGCTCCGGTCCCGAGGGCGGGATGATGGAGGGCGACACGTTCGCGCAGACCTTCGACCAGCCGGGGAACTACCAGTACGTCTGCCGCGTGCACGCCCCCGGGATGGCGGGCACGATCGAGGTGACGGAGTAGCGCCCTAGGCCTTGCGGCGCAGTCCGAAGCCGCGCAGCAGCAGCATCGCCGTCTCGCCGATCCCGCCCCGCGCGGGCAGCAGGCCAAGCTGGGTCGCGGCGTCGTAGAGGTCGAAGAAGCCGCGGGCGCGCCGGATCGCGCCGTCCGAGAGCTCGATGAAGTGGACACCGTGGAGCGTCACAGAGCGGTCGCTCGCGGGAAGCATCTGGCCGAGGTCGCCGCCGTGGGTGCCGAGCGCGCGCCAGGGGACGCACAGGTACGTGCCACGCGCGAGCGCGGGCGCGGTCGCCTCGATGCGCAGGTCGGGGAACGCGCCGCGCAGCGAAGCGGCGTGGCGCTCGAGCGCGTCGACACCGCGGAGCGGCTCGACGGACACGGGGTCCTCATAGGAGATGTCCGGCGTGCAGCAGGACTCGAAGCCGCTCTGCTGCCAGGCGGCGCGCCAGGTCTCGGCCAGCGCATCGGCCGCGCTGCGCTCGAGCTCAGTGCTCACCGCCCGCGGCCGTGCTCCGCCGGGTCCGCCAGCGTGCCGAGCTCCGCGAGCCCCTCCTCGGGCGAGGACGGCTGTGCGTACAGGCGCCGGGGTATGCGGCCGGCGGCCCGCGCCTCGTAGCCCGCCTCGACCGCCTTGCGCATAGCGCGCGCCATTGCGACCGGGTCGGCGGCGCGCGAGATCGCGCTGGCGAGCAAGACGCCGTCGCAGCCGGCCTCCATCGCGAGCGCGGCGTCCGAGGCCGTGCCGATGCCCGCGTCGAGGATCACGGGAACGCCGGCGGACTCGACGATCAGGCGCAGGTTGTAGGCGTTGTTGATCCCCATGCCGCTGCCGATCGGCGAGCCGAGCGGCATCACCGCCGCGCAGCCGGCGTCCTCGAGCCGGCGGGCGAGGATCGGATCGTCATTCGTGTACGGGAGGACCGTGAAGCCGTCGGCGACGAGCTCCTCGGCGCCGCGCAGGAGCTCGGCCGGGTCGGGCAGGAGCGTGCGGTCGTCGCCGATCACCTCGAGCTTGACCCAGTCGGTCTCGAGCGCCTCGCGGGCGAGCTTGGCGGTGGCGACCGCGTCGCGCGCCGTGAAGCAACCGGCCGTGTTCGGGAGCACCTCGAGCCCGATGTCCGTCAGCACCTCGACGATCGAGCCGCGCGCACTCGGGTCGACCCGGCGCATCGCGACCGTCGCGAGCTCGGCGCCCGACTCCTCGGCCGCCTCGGCCATCACCGACAAGTTGCGGAAGCCGCCCGTGCCGAGAATGAGGCGCGACTCGAGCGCACGACCGGCGATCTCGAACATCACGCTCCTCCCTGGACGGCGTGCAGCACCTCGACCTGCTGGCCCTCGCGCACCGGGGTGGTCGCCCATGCGCCGCGCGGGACGACCTCGCCGTCGAGCGCCGCGGCGACGCCGCGGCCGTCGGTAGGTGCCCCTGTCGCGATCACCGCGACCTCGACGGTCGCGCCGTCCGGCAGCTCTTGGCGCTCCCCGTTCAGGACCACGAGCGTCATGCGCGGGTCCTCTCGCCGAAGCGGTCGGGGCTGAGCGCCGCGAGCTCGCCGGGCAGCTCATCACCGGCGAGCAGGCCCGCCACCGCCTCGCCGGTGAGCGGCGCCAGCAGAACTCCGTTGCGCCAATGGCCGGTCGCCCAAACGAGGCCGTCGAGCTCGTCGCGGCCGATCACCGGCGTGTTGTCGGGGGTGCCGGGTCGAAGGCCGGCACGCGCACCGGCCAGCTCGAGCTCGCCGACCTCCGGCAGCACCTCCCATGCCGCCTCGAGCAGCCGGAAGACGCCGTCCGCCGTGACCGTGGTGTCGAAACCCTGCTCCTCGACAGTCGCCCCGAGCACGACGCGGCCGTCACCGCGGCCGACGAGATAGCAGCGCGGCGTGCGCAGCACGCGCTCGAACGGCTCGCGCGCCGCTCCGCGGGCGCGCAGCTCGAGGATCTGGCCCTTCACCGGGCGGACCGGCGGCCCGTGCCCGTCCGGCGCGAGCGCGGCGCTCCAGGCCCCGCAGGCGAGTACCACCTGGTCGCAGCCGATCGTGCCGTCGTGGGTGCGCACGCCGGTGACCCGTCCGCCGTCGTGCTCGACCGATTCGACCTCCAGCCCCAGGTCGATCTCGCCGACCGCCTCCGCCAGCGCGCGTACCACCGCGCGCGGCTCCGCCTGGGCGTCCTGCGGGGCGAGGATGCCGCCGGCGATGCGCGGGGACAGGCCGGGCTCGATGTCGCGGCAGCGCGAGGGCGTGAGCCACTGCGCCTCGAGGCCGAGCTCGCGCTGGAAGTCGTGGAGGCGGCGCAGCTCTCCGGCGTCGTCCGCGTCGGCCGCGACGACGAGCGCGCCGGTCTCGCGGTAGCCCGTCGACAGGCCGGTCAGCTCCTCGAGCTCGGCGGCGAAAGCCGTCCAGCGCTCGCGTCCGGCCAGGTTCACCCGCAACGGCCCGAGCTCGCCGAAGTCGGCCTCGGTGACCGGCGCGAGCATCCCGGCGGCCACGCTCGAGGCGCCGGCGCCCACCTCGCTCGCCCGGTCGACGACGAGCACCGACATGCCGCGGCGCTGCGCTCGCCAGGCACAGGCGAGGCCGATCAGCCCGGCGCCCACGACGACCGCGTCGTAACGCTGTGCTCTGCTTCTCCGCGGCTCTTGCATCTCCCCTTCCTCCACCGGCATTACCCGGGTCAGGTTCGACGGTCGGCGGCGCCGCAGCCGCCCTCTCAGCCCGGTTCACCCCGAGCTCCCGTGTCTCGGTCAGATGCTACCCGGCGCGGATCGGCGCGACTCAGACGCGGCGAGTCGGATAGTCATCCGGCGGGCGCGGAGCGCTGCCGTCGTCGCGCAGGAAGATGATCGCGAGCGAGATCACGAGCCCGATGATGCCGGCGATCATCAGGATCAGGCCGACCGTTTCGAGCTCGACCCCGGAGACCGATGCGGTCACGGCGTAGCGCAGGATCGCGCCCACCGCGATGAGGAATATGGAGAATCCGATACTCATATCTGCTAGCTGTTAGGTCCTGCTGGGCGGACGCTACCAGGGGCGGGGGACCGCAACCGAGCGCGTCCGGCGTTGTTGCAGGTAGGGGAAGGCGGGGGTCGCAAGCGCGGCATGTCCCCGTTTCCCGCGTTCGCATGATCGAACCCGACCCGCTCTACTCAATGAAACGACTGACAATCGTCACTGCCGTTCTTGCCGCCCTCGTCGCCGTTCCGGCGGCCGAAGCGTCGACCGGGCAGGTGACGATCCTGCAGGACGACGTCCATCTGCGCCACGACACCAGCGCGACGCTCGACGAGTTCCAAGCGCTCGGCGCCGACGTCGTGAAGATCGGGCTGTCCTGGGAGGAGGTCGCGCCCGACGGACGGCGCAAGCCCTCCGGGTTCGACGCGAGCAACCCCGCCGGCTACCAATGGGGCAATTACCCGCAGGTGATCGAGGCGATCGGCGCCCGCGGGATGCGGCCGTTCGTCAACGTCGTCGGCCTCGCGCCCGACTGGGCTTCGAAGCGCGGCGGGCGACGCGGCACGAACCGGCCGAGCAGCAAGGAGTACGGCCTCTTCTTGGAGGCGGTGGGCAAGCAGTTTCCGGGCGTCGACCTGTGGTCGCTCTGGAACGAGCCGAACCTCTACAGCTGGCTGAGCCCGCAGCGCAAGCAGGGCACGCCGCTCTCCCCCTCGATCTACCGCAACCTCTACCTGGCGGGGCACGCCGGGCTCGAGCGCTCGGGCCATGAGGCCGACACGATCCTGCTCGGCGAGCTGATGCCGCGCGGGGGCACCTCGAGCAAGAAGGTGCCGCCGCTCGACTTCCTGCGTGAGATGGTCTGCCTCGATCGCAACTACCGCCAGTACCGTGGGCGCGCGGCGCGCAAGCGCGGCTGCGAGCGGGTCGGCCGCATCCCGACCTCGGGCCTCGCCTATCACCCGTATACGCTTGCCAACGGCCCGAGCGTCCGCGAGCCCGTGGCCGGCGACGCCGCCATCGGGCAGCTGAGCCGCGTGACGAAGACGCTCGACGCGCTCGCCCGGCGCGGCAAGCTCCCGCGGCGCACGCCGATCTGGATCACCGAGTTCGGCTACCAGACCAAGCCGCCCGACCCCTTTGCCACCCCGCTCGCGCGCGCTCCCGGCCTGATGGACGAGAGCGAGTGGATCGCCTTCCGCAACCGGCGCGTCCGGAGCTACTCGCAGTACACGCTGCGCGACGCGCCGACCTGGCAGGCGGGGCTGCGCTTCGCCGACGGTCGCAAGAAGCGCGGCGTCTACAGCGCCTTCGAGCTGCCGCTTCACCTGGAGCGGCGCAGCGGCGGCCGCGTCGAGGTCTTCGGCGCCGTCCGGTCGGCGTCGAGCGGCGACGTGGAGGTCGAGTTCAAGTCATCCCGGCGCGCCAGCTACCGTTCCCTCGGCTCTGTCCCAGTGAACAACGTCGGCTACTTCCGCCGCAGCTTCCGCGTCAAGGCGGGCTCTGAAGCCACATTCCGGGTCACGCTTGGCGAGCACTCGCGCGCCAAGCAGCTCGCGGCCCGCTGATCCGATACCTCAAGGAGACCTTCAACCGTGACTACCGCAGGACCTCGTTTCGCCCGCATTGCCCTGGCCCTCGTGACGGCCGCCGCGGCGCTCGCCGTGGGGCTGTTTGCCGCGCCCAACTCGCAGGCCGCGAGGGGGATGGAGCTCGCCATCCAGGACGAGGGCGTCTTCGTCGTCGGCAACAAGCGCTGGCAGGGCGACAAGCCCTTCGACTACGCGCGTGCGCTCGGCGTGACCCGGATCCGCGCGAACGTGGCGTGGGCGTACACGATGTACCCCCAGCAGTACCGCCAGCGCAACCGGCCCAAGGTCATCCAGTACGACTTCAGCAACATCGACGCGCTGGTCGACCGCGCGGCAAAGAACGGGATCCGCGTGCATCTATCCCTAACGGGGCCCGCGCCGCGCTGGGCGAACTCGCGCAAGTCCCAGCCGCAGAAGGGCGCCTGGTACAAGCCGAACGCGGTTGAGTACGGCAAGTGGGCCGGCGTCGTCGCCGAGCACTTCCGCGGCCGGGTGGACCGCTACAGCGTCTGGAACGAGCCGAACTGGAAGACCTGGCTCGGCCCGCTCTCGGTCAGCCCGTCGCTCTACCGCTCGCTCTACTCACGCGGCTACAACGCCATCAAGAAGGCCGACTCGCGCGCGAAGGTCCTGATCGGCGAAACAAGCCCCTACGCACGGTCCGGGCTCTCGATCGCGCCGCTCGCTTTCCTCCGCTCCGTGACCTGCGTCAACAAGAAGTACAAGCGCGCCCGCAACTGCACGAAGCTGAAGGCCGACGGCTACGCGCACCATCCGTACGACTTCACGCACGCGCCGAACTTCGAGTATCCGGGTGAGGACAACGTGACGATCGGGACGCTGTCGCGCCTGACCAAGGCACTCGACAAGCTGAGCCGTGCCGGAGTGCTGCGCAAGAACGGCGGCGGCCGCATGCCCCTCTACCTGACGGAGTACGGCTACTTCGCGTCGGGCAAGCGCGCGCTGCCGAAGAAGACCCGTTCGCGCTACCTGCAGCAGGCGTACACGATCGCGCTGAAGAACGGGCGCGTGAAGAGCCAGCTCCAGTACCTGCTGCCGACCTTGCCGAACAACGCGGTCTCGACGTTCAACACCGGGATCGTGACCCAGTCCGGCAAGCGCCTGCCGCAGTACGGCGCGCTCCAGCGCTGGTACAAGTCCAACCGCGGCAAGGTCAAGCGCCCCGGCGGCGCGATCAAGCTGCCGGCCGCGCCCGCCAACCCAGCCCGCTAGTCGTGCGCCCGGCTGAGGTCCTCAGCCGGGCTCGCCTCTACTTCGTCGTGGAGGCCGTGCCGGACGAGCTCGTCCGGGCGGCCCTCCGCGGAGGGGTCGACATGCTGCAGCTGCGGGCGAAGGACGCCGCGGACGAAGAGGTCTTGAGCGCCGCCGCGCGCTTCCGCGCCCTCTGCGACGAGCACGGTGCGCTGTTCTGGCTGAACGACCGGCCCGACCTCGCGCTCGAGGCGCGTGCCGACGGCGTGCACGTCGGTCAGGACGACCTGCCGGTCGCCGAGGTTCGCGAGCAGGTCGGCTCTCGCCTGCTGATCGGGCTGTCGACTCACAGCCCCGCCCAGTTCGACGCCGCCCTGGGCTCCGAGGCCGATCAGCTGAGCGTCGGCCCTGTATGGGAGACGCCGACGAAGCTCGGGCGCCCGGCGGCCGGCCTCGAGTGCGTCCGCCACGCCGCGTCGGCCGGAGGCGAGCGGCCCTGGTTCGCGATCGGCGGCATCGACGTCGGCAACGTCGGCGAAGCTGGTTGCCGCGGGCGCGCGCCGGATCGTCGTGCTGCGCGCTATCCGCGACGCCGGCGACCCGGAGGAGGCCGCCGCCGCGCTGCGGGCCGCGCTGCCCGGCTAGCGCTGGTGGCGGCGGGCGCTCCTGGCGTAGGCCCGGAGTGCCGGCATCGACTCGTAGCTGCCGCCGCTATAGCGGATGAGCCCGGTGTAGTCGAAGAGGTCGCCGTCCTCGTACCCGGACGACCACGTGTACCAGTAGACGCGCCCGAGGCGCAGCCGCCGGCTCCCCCGCGCGGCAACCGAGTAGAGGTCGCGCACGCGCGTCGCCATGCCGGCATCCGTGACCCACCACTGGCGCTGCCACAGCGGCTTGGGGCGCGGCACGCGGCCCTTGCCCGCGGGCCAGGTGACCTCCGTCAGCCAGATGGGCCGGCGCGGCGCGTGGGTGCGGCGCAGGGCTGCGCGGAAGTAGCGCACTCCCTTCAGGACGCGGTGCGGGCGCGAGGTGAAGAAGTTCAGCGCGGCCACGTCGAAGTGGCGCGCGACGCCGAAGCGGGCAAGCCGATCGAGGTGCCGCCAGGCGAAGTCGGCCAGGCCGGCAAGGACGACGGTCGCGCCCGGGTCGAGCTCCCTGATCCTGCGACTGGCGGACCTCAGGAGCTCGGCGTACTCCCTGGCCCAGGCGTTGCGGCCGCGGCCGCTCGTGTCCCAATAGCCCTGAAGGTGGGGCTCGTTCCAGATCTGCCACTCGCGCAGGGGCCGTCGCGGCAGGTCAGGCCGCTCGTCCCAGAAGCTGCCGGCCGGGCCGTAGCGTGCGATCAGGTTCTCGAGGAAGGCGGCGTAGTCGTCCACGTCGCGCGGCGGCGACGCGTACGTGGACGGGTCGATCGCCGCCCACGCCGGGGTGTAAGCCACCACCGGCAGCAGCCTGATGCCGTGCGTGCTGGCCAAGGCGACGAGGCGGTCTGTCGAGCTGAAGTCGGGCGGGCGGCTCGGGTCGGCCTCCAAGCGCCACCAGGGGAAGACGGTGCGCACGGTCTCGACGCCTGAGCGCGCCATCAGTGCCCATTGCGCCTCCTGGTCGGCGTCGGGCGCGCTCGCCGTCGCGCGGTCCCACATCACGCCGTAGAAGCGATCGGGCACGCCGCGCTTCGCCTCCGCGAGGGCAGGGGTGAGGAGCGTCGCCGCCGTGAGAACAGCGGCCGTCATCAGAAGGCGCACCCGCATCTGCCGCCGGACCTTAGAGAAACGCTCGTCCCCCGCTAACGTCCGCGCGGCCCATGGCGACGAAGCGAAAGCGGCGCAAGACCCGCGGCCAACGCCCCGCGCCGGTAGCCGCCAAAGCGCCGAACGCAAGCGCCGGCGAGTTGCCGAGCGGCTACGCGCGCGGGCGCAAGAAGGACGAGGAGGCGCGACGCGCCTTGAAGCCGCTCGCGCCGGGCGAGCGGCCGCGCGCGGTGACGGTCGGCGCCGTCGCAGCGGCGCTGCTCGCACTCGCCAACCTGATCGCCGTGATCGCCGGCTGGGACGGCGGCACCGACGCCGACGCCGGCCAGGCGCTCGCCGGGAGCCTGCTGGTGACCGCCGTCGTGGCCGTCGTGGCGGTCGGCATGTGGCGATCCAAGTACTGGGCCGTGCTCGGCATGCAAACCTTGCTCGCGATCACGATCGTCATCTGCTCGCTGGCACTTATCACGGCCACGAGCCTCGTCGCGGCGGTCGTGCTCGCGGTCATGCTCGCCCTCGCCGGCACGCTCTTCTGGTTCCTCGTCAAGGCGATGGCACGCATCCAGATGCCGGAGCGGCCGGGCGCCTCACGCCGATAGGTAGGCTCATCGCCCGATGCCGGAGAGCAAGTACGACTGCATCGTGATCGGGTCGGGCCCGGGTGGCTACGTCGCCGCGATCCGTGCCGCGCAGCTCGGCCTCAAGACCGCCGTGGTCGAGAAGGGGAACACGGGCGGGCGCTGCCTGAACGAGGCCTGCATCCCCGCGAAAGCGATCCTGCGCGTGGCCGAGGTCTACCAGGAGGTCCAGCACGCGGGCTCGTTCGGAGTGAAGGTCGACGGCGCGTCGATCGACTACTCCGGCGCGACCAAGCATCGCGACAAGGTCATCAAGACGCTTGACCAGCGGCGTCGGGATGCTCTTCGACAAGAACAAGATCGACCTGATCGAGGGCTTCGGCTCGGTCACCGACGACGGCAACGTCAAGATCGGCGGACAGTTCGACGGCACGGAGATCGAGACCGACCGCGTGATCCTCGCCACCGGGTCAGTGGCCAAGCCGATCCTCGACCTGCAGTTCGGCAAGCGCATCCTCGACACGGCCGGCATGTGGCTCCTGAACGAGCAGCCGTCGCGGCTGTGCGTCGTCGGGTGCGGGGCATCCGGGATCGAGATCGCGTCGGCATTCGGGCGGCTGGGTACCGAGGTGCTGATCTTGGAGGCGCTCCCTCAGATCCTGCCGTTGGAGGACGAGGAGATCGCGAAGGCGGCCGCGCGAGAGATCCGCAAGCAGAACGTGCGCATCGAGACGAGCGCGAAGGTCGAGGCGGCCGAGGCATCGGACTCTTCTGTGCGCGTGACGTTCAACGGCGAGACCGAGGAGTTCGATTACCTCGTGATCGCCGCCGGCCGCGCTCCGGACGTCGAGGGGCTTGGCTTGGATGAGGCCGGCATCGACCGCGACGAGCGTGGCATGGTGAAGGTCGACGGGCGCCTGCGGACCTCACGGCCGGGCGTCTGGGCGATCGGCGACATGGTTCCGGGCCCCGCTCTCGCCCACAAGGCATCCGACGAGGGCATCATCGCGGTGGAGGACGCCGCCGGGCAGGACGTGCACCCGATCGACTACACGTACGTCCCGGCCGTCACGTTCTGTTACCCGCAGGTCGCGTCGTTCGGGCTGACGGAGAAGGCGGCCCGCGAGGCGGGCTACGACGTGGTCGTGGGCAAGATTCCGATGGGCGCCGTCGGCGCCCCGACCGTTTACGGCGACCGCGGAGGGATGATCAAGATCGTCGGGGATAAGAAGTACGGCGAGATCCTCGGTGCCCACATCCTGTCGGTTAAGGCCGCGGATCTGATTCAGGAGCTCGTCAACGCGCACGAGCTCGAGGGCGGCTACCCCGAGGTCGCTCGCACGATCCACCCGCATCCGGCGTTTGCCGAGGCCGTCATGGAGGCCGCTCGGGCGACGGATGGCTGGCTGATCCACGGCTAGCGCCGCTCGTCGCTTAATCAGTTCCCGCAAGTAGCGGGAAAAGCCTCACCGCAGGCAGTGCGTGACCCATATGTCCCCGGCCCGGCCCGCAATAGGCTGCGGCGCAAATTTCGGGTCGCGGGGGCGAACTTCTCCCGCCCGGCTCCTAAAGCAGCACATGGGTCTCAACGCCACCGTTTGCCTCATGCGTGCCGCGCTGTGCGGGACCGCCGCGGTGCTGCTGTGGATCCAGACTGGTCCGGCCGCCGCCAGTGAATACGCGATCAACGCCTGCCAGGCCGACCGCACGAGCTTCTCGACCCAGGCGTTCGACGACTTCGCGACCCGCGGCATGATGTGGAAGCGCGCCTGCGACCCGGAAGGTCCGGGCCTCCGCGGCCTGGTCACCTCCAACGTCCCGCGCGCCGGCCGCGTCCCACGCGGATCGCGCTCCTACTTCGTGATGAAGGCGCCCGATGGCACCCGCTTCGCGCGCTTCACCTGGTCCGGCCAAGCCCGCCGCCGCGACTGCCGCTACGCCCTCCAGCTCTGGGCGAGCCGCCCCGACGGTCCACCAACGCCGATCAAGAACGTCCGCGCCAACACGCGCTGCCCCCGCCGCGGCTACGCCCAGGCGGCCGGCTGGCCCCGCCCCCGCACCTACGACATCAACGGCGCAACGAAGATCGTCCAGCGAATCGTGTGCGTGGGCGAACGCGGCACGCCCAACTGCTCGAGCCGGGGCCTGAACTACATCCGGACCTTCAAGGCGCAGGCGACGGTGGTGGACGTGAGCCCACCGGCGGTGAGCGTGCTGCAGGACAATCCGTTTACGCAGGGGCAGTGGGTGCGGGGTGTGCAGACCGTGAACTACACGGCGAGCGACAACGTGGGGGTGAAGTGGGCGCGGGCGATTGTCTCGGGCGTTTCGCGGGCCGAGCACCATCGCGGCTGCGACTTCGCCTGCCAGATCCCGTGTGTCAAATGGCGGTGGGGCGATCAGCTTCGAGACGAGGCACCCTCGGAGACGGATCGCATCCACTCGCCGTCGAGGCCTTGGATGCGGCCGACAATCGCCGCGGCATCAAGCCCGAGTCACGGTTCGTGTTGACAACACGGCACCCGGCGCGGTCGCTGTGGGTCTCGCCGGAGGCCCGACGTGGCGCAACCAGAATGACTTCGCGGTCGCCTGGACAAATCCCACCGAAGGTGATCGCGCGCCCATTGCGGCGCGCCCGGTACCAGATCTGTCGGTCACGGCGGCGCTGATTGCAGCGAGGTCAGACAACCCGGCGCCGACATCTCTGAGCCTGAGCGGTCTCGCTGTTCCTGGCCCGGGGAATGGGAGGCTGCGCGTCTGGCGGGAGGACGCGGCTCGGAAACCATGAGCCGGCGAATGCGTCCGTGCCCGTGTCGCTCAGGTTCGACCCTGAGCCGCCACAGCTCGCGTTCGAAGCAGCCTTCGACGTTGGACCCCACGCTCGTCTCTGTCGTCGTCACTGATCGGATTATCTGGCTTGGCGTCCGGCCAGATCGAACTGAGTCGCCAGGGAACGGGCACCTGGCAGTCGCTCGCCACCGAGCGGCAGAGGCGATCGTCTCCTGGCTCGAATCGACGACTCCCTCCTTCCGGCCGGGCGTCTACCTACTGCGGGCGACCGCATGGGACCAAGCCTCAAATCAGAACAGCACCGACAGGCGTTCAGGTGGGGAACCCATGGTTGTCACCCTCCCCTTCGGGTGCCGACCGTGCTTCGTGCCGGCGTTCGGAGCTGAGCGCACAGTTCGAAGGACAGTCAAGCGCGGAGGCAAGCGCCGCACGGTCAGGCGACGCGTAATCGATCTGAGGCCGAGTGCTGACGTTCGCTACGGAGAGCGGGTCGCGATTCAGGGCCGGCTCGAGAACCGCGACGGCCAACCGGTGCCGAACGCGCCAGTTCAGGTCTTCTCGGGTACCCCGACCGAGCGCGGGCAACTGATTGGCGTCGTGAGCACCGACGCAGCGGGGCAGTTCACGTATGGCGCCTGCGGCCGACTGCAACACGGACGCTGCGGTTCGTCTACGCGGGAACCCCGGTGCATGTTGCCTTCGGAGAGCGCAGTGAATCTGCTGACCTCGGCCGCCTCCACACTCCGAGCCACTCCTCGGCGGCTGAAGAACGGACAGAGCGTTCGATTCTCCGGAACTCTGCGGGCCCTTCCGACGCCGCCGGCAGGGAAGCTGATCGAGCTCCAAGTCGTGCTCTCCGGACGCTGGCAGACCTTCCGGACGACACGCACGCAAGCCGACGGCTCATGGGCGATCCGCTATCAGTTCAGGCGGACCTGTGGCTTGTTGCGCTACCGATTCCGGGCCCGGCTTCCTGCGGAAGCCGGCTACGCATTCCAGACCGGATACACAAGGACTCGCCGGATTACGGTGCGGGGACCGCGGTGCGAGTGAGAGTTCGATCATGACGGAAGGGCGCGACTACGGCGGCTGGAGCGGTTTATCACGATGTATGGAAGCCAAAGGAGAGGTCGTGCGCATCCCGTGATTCGCCGGCACCTGAGCTACGCCAACGTGATGGCAACTGTTGCCGTGTTCATCGCGCTGGGCGGCTCGTCGTACGCAGCGCTGAAATCACCGGTGCCGATGTCCGAAACGGATCGCTGAGCAACCGCGACCTGAAGAGGAACACGCTCGATGGGAGCCGCATCAAGGAGTCCCGCGTTGGCAAGAGTACCGAGGGCGAGAAACGCCGACCGGCTTAACGGGGTTTCGGCAGCACGATTGTTCGTCCGGTGCCCTGAGGCGACCGTGCCGGTCTATGACGTCTGCGTCGAGACGAGCGCGCGTGGCGCCGTTGCCGTACGGCTCAGCAGCCGTTGCATGCGAAGGCGTCGACCGGAATGCCACCCCGGGACGGCGCCTGCCGAGTCACGACGAACTCATGACTGCGATCGGCGAACCCGGCGTCAATCTGGCGGCCGGTGGCGAGCTGACGCGGAATGTCTATCCCGCCGCCAACGGGCGGGTCGACGTTCTGTACGTGACGGACGCGGGCGGCAGCGTCGCCATCACCCCCAACACCGCCGCGGGCGCCAAGGCGTTCCGCTGCGTCACCGATCCCCTGAACTAGCGAGCCGGAGCAGACCCGTGACCGAACTGAGCGCCGAGACCCAAACGCTTCGCTCGGTTGGTTCCGCGCCTGTCAGGTGGGTCCGGTCCGCACTCGCCGGCGGGCTTCTTGCTCTGGCCGCCGTAGTGCCCGGCGTCAGCGTCGCCGCAGAGCCCGACACGTCGCAGGAGGGCATCAGCGCTCCTGAGCAGACAGAGGACATCGAAACGGACAGCCCCGGGTTCGATCCCGGCGGGGAGACCGACCTGCCCTTTGATGCCGGTCCGCCGCCCGGGTCGGCGCCGCAGGATGTCTCTCCGGATGATGGTCCGCTCGAGAGTGAGCCCACCGATGACCCGGAGGGGCGGTCGGCGCCGTTCGTGGAGCCCGATGCTTCCGCCCCTGGCGCTCCGGAGGACGCTCCGGTCCAACCGCTCGACGGTACGCAACCGACCGTGCCGCCCACGCCCGCCACCCCGGCAGAGCCGCCCGCCGACAACGGTGTGGCGCCTGGCAGCGTGCCCGCTCCACCTCCTCCGCCGCAGGTCCTCCCTGCTGAGCCGGGCTCGCGTGCACCCGAGAGGGAGATGCTGACGGCGGTTGTTCCTGTCGAGCCCGCTCGGAGCGAGCCGGTCGATCCGCCCGAGCTCGGCCCTCCGGCCAACACCGGGGCGGGGGGCGGCACCGTGACCTCGCAGACCACCGATCTGACCCGGCCGGTAGCCGCGCCGTCGAGGGCGAGCGACCAAGCCCGGGTCCACGTCGTCCGCCCCGGCGAGTCGCTCTGGCTGATCGCCGAGAAAATCCTCGGCCCCGGCTCCTCCGCGACCAGCGTCGCGGCCGAGGTGGCACGGCTGTGGGAGCTCAACCGCGCGCAGATCCCGAGCGGCGATCCGGATCTGATCGCGATCGGCCAGCAGCTCAGACTGCGCTGAGCAGACACGTACGCTTGAGCGGTGGCCGACCCCGCGGTCTTCTACTACGACCTCGGCTCCCCCTACGCCTACCTGGCGGCCGAGCGCCTGACTCAGGTGCTTCCGGAGATGCCCGTCTGGCAGCCGATCCTGCTCGGGGGCATCTGGAAGGAGACCGGTGGCCAGTCGTGGGCCGTGACCGAAGCTCGCGAGGAGGGCATGTCCGAGGTGGAGCGACGGGCGGCCGGCTATGGGCTGATGCCGGTCCGCTGGCCGGAGGGCTGGCCGAACAACACGCTCAACGCGATGCGAGTCGCCGTTTGGGCTCAGCAGATCGGCCGCACGGTGGCGTTCTCGCTCGCGGCATTCCGGCAGGCCTTCGCCGGCGGGAAGGATCTCTCGGACATGGACTACCTGCTGATGGCCGCGGCCGCCTGCGAGCTTCATCCGAACGCGGTGCTGAAGGCGGTCGAGACGCGGTCGGTCAAGGACCGGCTGAAAGAGGTCACCGGTGAGGCATACGCGCGAGGTGTCCGCGGTGTGCCGACCATCGCCGTCGGCGACGACCTCTTCTGGGGCGACGACCGGCTCGAGGACGCGGCTGCCGCGATCGCGCGAGCGGGATCAGGCCCGTAAGCCGAACCTAAGGGCCGTTATCTCCCGTTGACAAGCCCGCTCGTACGGTCGTGTTCATGGACGAACGATCCACAGATCAATCGGCACACGAGAGCCAGGGAGGCCGCCGGCGCGGACGCCGCGTCGTCACCGCTCTGATGGTGGCCGGCGTGCTGGCCGCGGTTCCCGCGGGCGTCGCGCTGGCGGGCGGCTCTGACGGATCGGCTGCCGGTGACAGCAACTCGTCGGGCGCGGGCACGGTGCCCGCGCAATCGACGACGCCCGGCGACGGGCAGCGCGACCGTGGCCAGGGAGACCGCGGCGACTGTCCCGAGAAGGACGGGCAAGGGTCACAGGAGTCGACCCAGCTGTAAACCGACCAAGGCCGGCCGGCGCGTCCCCCGCGCCGGCCGGCGGTCGGTCGACGAACGTCGATGCGCTCCACCTCTCCCCTGCTCGCGGCGCTGCTTGGCGGCCTGGCCTCGGGCTGCGCCGTGGCCGCGATCTTCCTGCTCTCGGATGGGGGTGAGGACGACGGCACGGCGGCACAGCCACCGCAGCCGCGTCAGTCACAGCAGGCCCACGCGCCCGCACAGGCCGGCCCCGCCGCGCCCACAGTGGGGGAGGTCTACCGCCGCGCACGCCAGGCGGTGTTCGTAGTGGAGGGGCGCCAGCCCGGCGTGGAGTGGCCCGACGGCCCGCCGCGCGAGGACGACGGCGTCGCCACCGGCACCGGCTTCGCGATAGCGGGCGGACGGATCATCACCAACCAGCACGTTGTGGCCGGCGCCGACGTCGTTGCGGTACGGCTGGGTGGCCGCCGTGCGCGCGCCCGCGTGCTCGGCAGCGACGCTTCCACCGATCTGGCGATCCTGCGCCTGGAAAACGAGCGTGCGCGCGACCTGGAAACGTTGCCGCTGGCCCGGTCGGCCGACGTTCGCCCCGGAGACACCGCAATAGCGATCGGCAACCCCTTCGGCCTGGCGCGCAGCCTCACCGCGGGCGTGGTGTCCGCCGTGGGAAGGCGCATCACCGCTCCGGACGGCTCGGCCATCCGCGACGCGATCCAGACCGACGCCGCCGTCAACCCCGGCAACTCCGGCGGCCCGCTCCTCGACGGTCGCGGGCGGGTGATCGGCGTGATCGCCCAGAGCCGTGGCGACGGCCTGTCGTTCGCCGTGCCGATCGACACGCTGCGGCGCATCTCGCGAGAGCTCGAGCGCCGCGGCAGCGTCCGCCGCGCCTATCTGGGCGTGAGCACGTCGGATCCGGAGCGCGGGGCGGGGGCCGTGATCGTAGAAACCGTCCGCGGAGCTCCAGCCGCCGCCGCGGGACTACGGGACGGCGACGTGATTCTCTCGATCGACGGCCAACGCGTGCGCGACTCCGACGACGTGGCCGCCGCGGTCGAGGACGAGGAGCCCGGGCGGCGGGTGGAGATCGAGTACAGGCGCGGCTCGGCCAATCGTTCGGCCCAGGTCAGGCTGGGCGTGCGCCCATAGCGCAATTCCAGGCGGTGGCCTCGGATACAGGTCGAACGGGAACTGTCAGCGTCAGCCGGGCACGTCATGGAGGGTCCCGCAGAGCGCCTCGGCGGTCAAGGCCCGAACCGTTCGCGCCGCCGTCGTCTTGAAGCCAGGCGTCACCGGGTACAGTCCGCAGCGATGGCGACCAGGGACGCTACGAGCAAGGACAAGGACGCCGAGTCTGCCGCCGAGAGCGGCAACGGGGCGGAGTCAAAGTCGGAGGTACCGGGCGGCGAGGAGATCGGCTTCGGAGAGATCAAGCACAGCCTGCCGGACGCCGAGACGTGCCGCACGGTGCTCTCGAAGATGATGCTGATCCGGCGCTTCGAGGAGCGGGCGGGGGAGATGTACGCGAAGGCGAAGATCGGCGGCTTCCTCCACCTGTGCATCGGCGAGGAGGCGACGGTCGTGGGCGCCACGCAGGCACTCGAGGAGACCGACTACCTGATGTCGACCTACCGCGAGCACGGCCAGGCGCTCGCGCGCGGCACCGACCCGAACGCTGTGATGGCCGAGCTGTTCGGGCGCGTGGACGGCGTCTCGAAGGGCCGCGGCGGCTCGATGCACCTCTTCGACTGGGAGCGCCGCTTCCTCGGCGGCTACGGCATCGTCGGCGGCAGCCTGCCGCTCTCGGCCGGCGTCGCGCTCGCGTGCGACTACCTCGATACGGACGACGCGATTCTCTCGATGATGGGCGACGGCGCCACCAACCAGGGCACGTTCGGCGAGACGATGAACCTGGCGGCGCTCTGGAAGCTGCCGGTCGTCTTCCTCATCATCAACAACCAGTTCGGAATGGGCACCGCCCTTCACCGGCACTCGGCGGTGACCGACCTATCGCTCAAGTCCGAGGGCTACGGCGTGCCCGGCACGCGCTGCGACGGTATGGACGTGCTCGACGTGCACGCCGTCGTGACGGAGGCGCTCAAGTGCGCCCGCGACGAGCGCAAGCCGCAGCTCGTCGAGGCGGTGACCTACCGCTATCGCGGCCACTCGATGGCCGATCCCGAGGAGTACCGCTCCAAGGAGGAGGTCGAGGAGTGGCGCGAGCGCGACCCGATCCAGGCGTTCGCGAAGCGCCTCGTCGACGAGGGCATGCTCAGGGAGGACGAGGTCGAGCAAATGGACAAGGAGGCGATCGAGACGGTCGACGAGTCCCAGCGCTTCGCCGACGAGTCGCCGTTCCCGGACCTCGACTCGCTCTACGACGACGTCTACGTCTTCTCCGACGAGGTCCCCGCCTGGTGGACGGTCGACGAGCGCTCGCCCGAGGTGCATCGCGGCGAGCGCGAGCGCGAGGCCGGCGAGCTCCCGCACGAGCTCGCCGAGCAGGGCGCCGCCTACGCCGGCGTCGGCGACCGCGACGCGCGCAAGCGGCGGGCGCCAAAGGACCAGGACGAAGAGGGCGAGCAGCAGGGGCCGGGCGAAGAAGAGAACGAGCAGGACGAGACCGAGAGCGATGCCGGCGCCGAGGCCTCCGGCACCGGCGAGCCCGGGGCCGATGAGCGCGACGAGTCCGGGGGCGGCGGCTGATGCCCGTCATGCGCTACCGCGAGGCGCTCAACCAGGCGCTTCGCGAGGAGATGGAAGCCGACGAGAAGGTCTTCGTCATGGGCGAGGACATCGGCGTCTTCCAGGGCGCGTTCAAGGTGACCGCGGGCCTGCTGGAGGAGTTCGGCGAGAAGCGCGTGCGCGACACGCCGATCTCTGAGAACACGATCGTCGGCATGGGCGTGGGCTCGGCGATGATCGGGCTGCGCCCGGTGGTCGAGTTGATGACGATCAACTTCTCGCTGCTCGCGATGGACCAGATCGTCAACCACGCCGCGGCGATCCGGTACATGTTCGGCGGTCAGGTCAAGGTGCCGCTGGTCGTGCGGATGCCGCAGGGCGCGGGCCACCAGCTCGGCCCCACGCACTCGCACTGCTTCGAGGCCTTCTACCTCCACGTGCCGGGCCTGCTCGTCGCGGCGCCGTCCACCGCGGCCGACGCCAAGGGCCTCCTCAAGGCCGCCATCAAGGACGACAACCCGGTCATCTTCATCGAGCACGAGACCCTCTATGGCCAGCGGGGCGAGGTGCCCGAGAACGGCGGCCCGATGCGCTTCGGCGAGGCCGCAGTCAGGCGCGAAGGCGACGACGTGACGATCATCGGCATCTCGCGCATGGCGATCACTGCCCAGAAAGCGGCCGACGTGCTCGCGGACGAGCATGAGGTCGAGGCGGAGGTGATCGACCCGCGCACGCTGCGGCCACTCGACCTCGACACGATCCGGGAGTCGGTTCAGAAGACGAACCGCGCGGTGATCGTCGAGGAGGGCTGGCCCCACGGCGGGGTCGGCGCGAACCTCGCGGCCCTCATCCAGGAGCAGGCCTTCGACTGGCTCGACGCGCCCGTTCAGCGCGTGACCGGAGCCGATGTCCCGATGCCGTACTCGAAACCACTCGAGCAGGCGGCCTTCCCGCACGAGGAGCACGTCGTGCAGGCCGCGCTCGCAACGTTCAGAGACCTATAGGAGATCCCTGCATGGCCAGCGACGTGACGATGCCCCGCCTGTCCGACTCGATGGAGGAGGGCACCGTCCTCAAGTGGCTCGTGGACGAAGGGGCAGAGGTCAAGCGCGGCGAGCCGCTGGTGGAGATCGAGACCGACAAGGCCAACATGACCTACGACGCCGACGCCGACGGAACGCTGATCGAGATCGTGGCGCAGGAGGGCGACACGCTCGCGATCGGCGAGGTCATCGCCCGCATCGGGGAGGCCGGCGAGGCCAAGGGGAACGGCAAGCCCGCCGCGGAGGAGAAGGACGAGGCGGACGAGCAGCCCGAGGAAGAGGCCGGCGCGGAGGACGAGGAAGAGGCCGGCGAGAAGACCACGGTCGAGGAAGAGGAGCCGGCCGAGGCGGGCGCGAGCGCCGAGGCGGAGACCGAAGCTGCCGACGCGGGCGAGACCCGAGGCGGTGGTGGCGGCGCGGACGGCGGCGGCGAGACCCAGGCGGCCGCGAAGCCCTCGGACGGCGGCGACGGCGGTGGCACCGCCACCCGCGAGCGCGCTCCGTCCGGCGACGGCAACGGCGGCGAGCGCGTCAAGGCGTCGCCCGTCGCGCGACGCATGGCCCGCGAGCTCGGGCTCGAGCTCGGAGGCATCGACGGGACCGGCCCCGGTGGCCGGATCGTGAAGGCGGACGTCGAGGCCGCCGCCGAGGACGGTGGAGCCAAGACCGAGGAGGCGCCGGCCGAGGCGAAGGCGGAGCCGGCGGAGCGGGAGGAGGAGGCCCCTGCGAGGGGCAAGGCCGAGCCGGCGCGCAGCGAGGCGGGCCCGAAGGGCCAGGCCGAGATCCAGGAGCTCACGCGCTTGCAGCAGACGGTCTCGCGCCGCATGGCGGAGGCCAAGGCGACCGCGCCGGACTTCTCGATCAGCCTGACGGTCGACATGACGCAGGCGGTGGAGTTGCGCAACCGGCTGAAGGAGGTCGCCGACCCGGCGCCGTCCTTCAACGACATGGTCGTCAAGGCGGCAGCAACGGCTCTGACCGAGCATCCGCGCGTGAACGGCGCCTACCGCGACGGCAAGTTCGAGCTCTACGAGAACGTCAACATCGGCGTGGCGGTGGCGGCGCAGGACGCGCTCGTCGTCCCAACGATCTTCAACGCCGACCAGAAGTCGCTCGGCCAGATCTCGAAGGACGCGCGGGCGGTGATCGAGAAGGTGCGCGACAAGACGGTCACGCCGCCCGAGCTCTCGGGCGGGACCTTCACGGTCTCGAATCTCGGCATGTTCGGAATCGAGTTCTTCACGGCGATCATCAACCCGCCGCAGGCCTCGATCCTCACCGTCGGCAAGCTCGAGAAGCGGCCGGCGGTCGATGACAGTGGCCGGATCGTGGCGCAGGACCAGATGACGCTCAGCCTCGTCTGCGACCACCGGATCCTGTACGGGGCCGACGGCGCGAAGTTCCTCGCGCGGGTCAAGGAGCTGCTCGAGCGTCCGCTGTCGCTCGCGCTTTAGCGAGAACCCGGCGCATCGAACCGGCCGCAGCGGGGTAAAGAACCTCCCAGGTTTCGCGCGGGCTTGCCCCGGCGGCGAGGCACAAGGTCCTCTGGGGGAGGGGACTAGGCTCGGGGCCATGGAGGAGATTCATGGCCCCGAGCCTCGCATGCCGCAGACGCTCGACGAGGAGATTCTGGCCGCGCAGGAAGACGCGGTCGTATCGACCCTCAATGACGCCGACCGCGTCGCCCGCATCGGGGGCGAGCTGCGGATGGGCTTCGAGGCGCTCGCCCACGTCGGAGCGGCCGCGTCGTTCTTCGGCTCGGCGCGCACGTCGGAGGGCCACCCCGAGTACCTGCTTGCGCGCGAAACCGCGCGGCTCGTGGGCGAGAGCGGCATGGCGATCATCACCGGCGGCGGGCCGGGCGCGATGGAGGCCGCCAACCGTGGCGCGCGCGACGCCGAGGCACTCTCGATCGGGCTCAACATCGAGCTGCCCTTCGAGCAGGGGCTCAACCCGTACTGCGACATCGAGCTCGTCTTCCACTACTTCTTCGCCCGCAAGATCATGTTCGTCCGCTATGCGAGCGGGTTCGTGGTCTTCCCCGGCGGTTACGGGACGCTCGACGAGCTGTTCGAGTCGCTGACCCTGATCCAGACCGACAAGATCAGGGAGTTCCCGGTGGTCCTGATGGGTGGGGACTACTGGAAGGGGCTCGTCGACTGGATCTCCGAGAAGCTCCTCGGCGAGGGGAAGATCTCCCCGGGCGACGAGCGCCTCTTCACGCTGACCGACGATCCGCTCGAGGTCCGGAACGTGCTCAGCGCGGCGTCCCACCGTCAGGCACGGGCATCCTTGGATAGCGGGTACGCACCTGATCTATGAAGCCGGCGAGGCGCTCCGCGAGCGCCGGGTCGTGCAGCTCGACCACGTTCTCGGCGTTCTGCTCCCCGGAGCGCGACAGGTTGAAGGAGCCTGCGAAGACCGTGTCGTCGCAGACCGTGACCTTCGCGTGCATGAAGTCGTGAATCGAGTCGGGGGTCCAGGGGATCGAGACCTTGCCGCTGAACTCGGCGTGGCTGAGCACGGAGCCGAGGATCGGGATCTTCCAGGCGGAGCGGCCGTTCGTGCGCCACTGGTAGACGACCCCGTCCATCTGCGTCCGGTCGACGACTCCGCGCACGTCCACCCTGGCCTCGGCGGCGACCTCGGCGAGCGTGCCGAGTACTGGTCCCGCGGTGATCACCGGCGAAGCGATACGCACGCGCCGTCGCGCGGCGCCGATCTCGCGCGCGATCCGGTGCGAGAGCTCCTCGCCGTGGCCCGGCGTGAACCAGGCGCGCAGCTCGCGGCCGCCGAGCTCGAGCCGGCGCGGCGCACGGTGCCCCGAGTCCGAGACGTCGCCCGACGCCCAGAGCTCCTCGAAGTTCTGCAGGAACTCGGCTGCGAGCTCGGGAACCTGAGCAACCAGCACGACGTTCTCCTGGATCGTCCACGAGTCGGTCGTCCAGTTGGTCGAGCCCGTCCAGACGCTCTCGCCGTCGCGCACCACGTACTTGTGGTGCATGAGGTCGGGGATACCCGGCACGCCGCGAGTGTCGAACGGCAGCCGCTCGATCAGCTCGGGCTCGGTGTGCGGGGGCGGCGGGAATATGCGCTCGTCGTGGTCGGCGTTGTAGGCCATCCGGACCCGCACGCCGCGGGCCGCGGCCTCGCGTAGCCCGTCGGCGACGATCTCACCGGGCTCGCCCGGCAGGCGGACGTCGTAGAGCGCGAGGTCGAGCGACTCGCGCGCCGGTGCGAGGAAAGCGGCCACGCGACGGGCCATCTCGACCGCGGTCTGGTGCTCCGGGTGGAGCGTGTGCAGGTCGATCACGCGCGAGCTCGTGTTCAGCCCCAGCGAAAGCCGGTGACGTCGACGCGCGGCTCCAGCGGGCTCGTCGGCAGGCCGTCGGGCAGCTCGGGCCTGTTGAAGCCCCCAGGAGCCGTGTCGTTCGGCGTGTCCGGGTGGAAGATCGACGCGAGATACTGGATGTGTCCGCGCCCGACGTCGAGCTCCGTCTGCCCGCCGCCGTAGGCCTGGACGCTCTCACTCTCGCACCAGTCGTACATCTCGAAGAGCCGTTTGAGCGGCCCGAAGCGCGACGGTTTGATGTTGACCATGCGCGGCTTCCACGGCCGCCCGAGGACGTCGGCGACCGAGTGGATCGGCGCGTCCCAGGTGATCTGGCCCGCGACCGGCTCGAGCAGCGGGCGCGTCTCGTCGCTCACGTCGGGGTCCTCGTACCAGGCGTCGGGGAAGGCCTCCAGGCACATCGAGTAGAGGCCGAGGTCGGTGACGAGGTCGACCGGCGTCCCCTTGTAGAAGCTCTTGAAGTCGAGCGAGTTGACGGCGCCGGTGGCGGCCAGCTCGTCGACCAGCTCCTGCGTCCATGTGTTGGTTGGGTCGAGCTTCAACCCGGTGCCGGGATAGCGCACGAGCAGGCTCAGCACACGTTCGGCGGTCTCCGGCTCGCCCTCGGCGGGGGCGATCAGTCGCATCGACACCACGTAGTTCAGCGGACGCGGCTCGCGGCCCAGCACATCGGCGAGCGAGCGTCCCGCCTGGCGCAGCGCGAGGTCGAGCGCCGATGACTCGAAGGCCCAGCGCCGGTAGTCGCGCGAGACATCGCCGCGCGCCGGCTCCTCGGGCCAGAGCGAGATCTCGTCGAGGCGTTGCGAGAAGGTGTCGATCGTCCACTCGCCCGCGAGCTCGATCGAATCGCCCTTCGCCTGGAGGATCTCGTGGTCGACGGGGTCGTAGACGACGTCCTCGCCGACGCCGAGCTCGCCGTCGCCATGCAGCTGGATCAGGGTCGTCTTGCGCACGAACTCCGGGCCGAATGCCATCTCGCGTCCCTCGAGCGAGAGCGAGTCGATCCGCAGGGGCAGGTCTGCAATCAGGTCATAGGTCGCCATTGGCGCCGAGACTAGCCAGCGGCCTGTGCGGGCCCGACCTCGGCAGTGCAGAAGGCGCAGCGGCTGGCGAGTACGGGGATCTCGCTGCGGCACTCGGGACACGCGCGCGTCTGCTCGTCGACCGGCGTCTCGAGCCGGCGCCGCGCCATCAGCGCGCTGATCGGCTTGATGACGAGGAAGAAGACGACCGCCGCGATGATCAGGAACGCGATCAACGCATTGAGGAAGTGGCCGTACCGGAACTCGCTGCCGTTGATCGTGAAGGTGAGGTCGGAGAAGTCCTGCCGGCCACCGACCGCGGCGATCAGAGGCGTGACCAGGTCCGCGACGAACGCGGCCACAACGGCCGCGAACGCCGTGCCGATGACAACGGCGACCGCCAGCTCGACGAGGTTGCCACGCAGGATGAAGTCGCGGAATTCATTGATCATGCGGCGAACAATGCCGCCAGCGCCTGCTCGAAGGCCTCCGAGTGGCGATCGACATCGCTTTCCGCGGTGGCCGGGCACATCAGCGCCATGTTGTGGAAGGGCGTGATCATCACGCCGCTGTTCAGCAGGGAGAGGTGCATGTACTCGTCGAGCTCGGCATCGCCGGCGGCGGCCGACTCGGCGCCGGTGCGCGGCGGCGGCGAGGTGAAGCGGTACTCGGCCCGCGCCCCGAGGCTGACGATCGACCAGCCGGCGCCGTGCCGAGCCAGTGTCTCTTCGACTCCCGCCACGAAGCGCTCGCGCAGCGCGATCATCCGCTCGAAGGCCTCCTCGTCGAGCACGTCGCGCAGCGTGGCGCGCGCGGCGGCCAGCGACAGCGCGTTGCCGGCGAGCGTCCCGCCGACGCCGCCCGTGTCCTCGAAGTCGGCCTCCTCCTGGGCGCCGATCCGCTCGGCCACCTCCGCGCTGACGCCGTAGGCGCCGATCGGGACCCCGCCGCCGATCGACTTGCCGAGCGTGACCACGTCCGGCTCGAGCCCCCAAGCTGCCGTGCAACCGCCCGGACCGGCGCTCAGGGTGTGCGTCTCGTCGATCACGAGCAACGTGCCGGTGCGCGTGCAGGCCTCGCGCACGCCGGCGAGGAAGCCGGGTTCGGGCAGCACGATGCCGATGTTCGTGAGCGCCGGCTCCATTAGGACGCACGCGACGTCGCCGTGCGCGAGCGCCGCCTCCACCGAGCCGAGCTCGTTGAACTCGGCGACGCGCGTCGTCTCGGCCGGGTCGACCATCGGGCCGACGTTGCCGACACGCGAGCGCTCGCGTCCCGCGGCGTCGAGCGTCACGAACGCCTCGTCGACGCTGCCGTGGTAGCACCAGTTGAATACGAGCACCCTGGGCCGCCCGCTGATCTCGCGCAGCGTGCGCAGCACCCAGCGGTTGGCGTCGGTGGCGGTGAGCGAGAACTGCCAGTACGGCAGCCCGAAGCGGCGCCCCAGCTCGGTGCCGACCCACTCCGCGTCCTCGGTCGGCAGCATCACGGTGATGCCCGCGCGCTCGCGGAGCGCAGCCATCGCCGGCTCGGGGGAGTGGCCCGCCATCGCGCCGGTGTCGCCGAGGCAGAAGTCCACGTACTCGTTGCCGTCGACGTCGGTCACGCGCGCGCCGTGTGCCTCGGCGAGGTAGACGGGAGAGCCGCCCGGCCACATCGACATCCACGGCATCGGCACCCCCGCCAGGAGGCTGGCGCGGGCGCGCTCATGCAGCTCGAGCGAGCCTGGATGACCCTCCGCGAAGCGCTCGCGCTCGCGGGCGGTGAGGTACGCGAGCCGGTCGCGGTCGACCGCCCGGCCGGCGGAGACGCTCAACCGCGTACCACGACGACCGGGGTCTCGGCGAGCTGCAGCAGCTTGTGCGGGACGGAGCCGACCAGCGCGCCCTTGATCGGGCCCTCGCCGTGCGAGCCGACGACGATGAAGCGCGCGCCGCGCTCGCCCGCAACCGTGCGGAGCGCTTCGGCGGCGCGCTGTGGCGAGATCACGAGGTCGACATCGACACCGCCGGCGCGCGCCCGCTCGACCGCCTCCCCCGTGACCTGCTCGCCGCGCTCCTCGATCGCGCGCCTGAGCGCACGCGCCTCGTCGCCGACACTGCCGGGGGGCCCGGCGCCGAACACCACCACGAGGTGGTCGCCGAACTGTGCCGCCAGCTCGACCGCCGTCCCGAGCGCGGCGCGCGAGCCATCCGAGCCGTCGTAGCCGACGACCACCGCGCCCGCCATCAGACCGCCTCCTCCGGGACCGCGGCGATGCCGGCCTTGTGCCCGGCCGCCACATCCGGGTCCACCGTCTCCGGCCGGCGCCCGAAGAAGTCCCGGTGCCCGCCGAGCCGCCACGTGATCATCAGCACCACCCCGAGCAGCAGCAGTCCGAGCCCGAGCACCACCGGGATCGCGACCCCGAACGCCTGGCTGCCGCTGTACGAGTCGTCGACCTTCGCGTACTCGACAATCGCCTTGTAGAACAGGTAGCCGAGGATCAGCGAGCCGATCACCGGGCCCACGCCGATGAAGACGAAGTTCTTGACCGACTTGGTCAGCTCGCGCCGATAGTAGATCGCGCAGGCGATGCCGGTGAGCGCGTAGTAGAAGGCGATCATCAGCGACAGCGCCGTGAGCGAGTCGAACAGGAAGTTCTGCGAGGTGGAGTTGAGCACCCCGTACCAGACCGCGGCGATCACGCCGATCGCGATCGTCGACACGTGCGGCGTGAGATAGCGCGGGTGCACGCGCCCGAGCGGCTCGGGGAACGCGCCCTGGCGTGACATCGACAGCGAGGTCCTCGACGCGGGCAGGATCGTCGTCTGCGTCGACGCGATCGCGGACGTGATGATCGCCAGTACCACGATCCAGGAGAGCTCGGTGCCGAGCACCTGGTCGGCGACCGCGCCGAACAGCGCGGTGTCGTCCTCGTACTGGGAGACGGCCTCGACGCCGAAGAACGAGACGATCGCGACGGTCACGGAGACGTAGGTCACGAGCAGGATCACCGTCGAGGCGACGGCCGCCAGGCCCGGTGAGCTGTCCGAGTTCTCCGTCTCCTCGTTCAGGTTGACGGCCGACTCCCAGCCCCAGTAGATGAAGACGCCGGTCAGCAGCCCGAGCACGAGCAGGCTGACGCTGTCGACCGCGAACGGTGAGAACCAGGACAGCGCCGGGTCCGTCGAGCCCTCCGGTGCGTCGCCAGCAGCCACCTTGACGAGCGCGACGCCGGCGAAGATCAGCAGCGCGACCACCTGGGCGCCGATCATGAAGCGCTGGACGTGCGCGGACAGCTCCGTCCCGAGCACGCAGATCCATGTCATCAGGCCGATGATCACGATCGCGAAGATCGTGACCGCCACCTTCGAGTCGCGCAGGCCGTCGAGACCGAGGATGTCGAAGATGTAAAAGGCCCCGACGTCCGCGAGCGAGCCGATCACGATGATGCCCGTGGTGCAGACCGCCCAGCCCGCGACCCAGCCGAGCGAGGGTCCCATGGCGCGCGTGACCCAGGAGAAGGTGGTTCCACAATCCGGATCGGCGCGGTTCATGTAATAGAAGGCGGCGGCGATCAGGAACATCGGGACGAACGACGCGAGCAGCACCGCGGGTGCCTGCACGCCCACCGTCACGACCACGATCGCGAGCACCGCCGCCAGCGAGTAGGCCGGGGCGGTGGACGCGATGCCGATGATCAGACCGTCGAGGAACCCGATCGCATCCTTCTTCAGCCCGTGCTCGCTGCGCTCTGCGCTCGGGTCGGCGGTCGGCGATGCTGCCTCCATCTATCCCTCCTCGGGCTCGGCGCGGACTGCCGCCATCTTCTCGGCCCGGCGCTGCTGCCAGACCGTGAGCAGCATGAGCGCGAGCGTGACCAGGAAGATCATCGAGGCGATCACGTAGATCTGCGGCGGCACCGCCACGCGCGCCGCGCCCCAGATGAACAGGGGGAACGTGATCGTCGAGCCGGCGTTGAAGTTCGTGATCACGAAGTCGTCGATCGAGAGCGCGAAGGCCAGCAGCGCGGCGGCGACCACCCCCGGCATGATCAGCGGCAGCGTGATCAGCCGGAACGTCTGCCAGCCCGTGGCGCCGAGGTCCTGCGCGGCCTCTTCGAGGGAGCGATCGAAGCCGATCAGCCGCGAGCGCACGGTGATGATCACGAACGACAGGTTGAACATGATGTGCGCGATCAGGATCGTCCCGAACCCGGTCGCTACCAGGAAGTTGAGGAACATCGAAAGCAGCGCCGCGCCCAGCACGACCTCCGGAGTGGCGAGCGGGATGAAGATGAAGAAGTTGATCGGCGCGCGGCCTCTGAACTCGTAGCGAACGAGCGCCAGCGCGGTGACCGTCCCGAGCGCGGTTGCTGCCAACGTGGAGAGGACGGCGATCTCGATCGACGTCAGCAGCGCGTCGCCGATGCCGGGGACCCCGAACGGGTCGGTCCAGGCCTCGAAGGAGAACTCCTGCCAGATGAAGTTGAAGCGCCCGACCGGGTTGTTGAACGAGAAGACGAGGATGACCAGGATCGGCACCAGCAGGTAGAGCAGCGCCACCAGCGCGTAGAGATTCAGGCCCAGATCGAGCAGCTTGGCGCCGCGGCGGCGGCCACCCGGCCGGCCGCCCTCGCGCGTGCGGGCGGCGCTCGGGGCGGCGGCGGTGCCGGCCTCCATCTAGAGCCTCTCTCCCTCGGTGCCGAGCAACGCCTCGGTGCCCGCGATGCGCGCCCAGATCAGCACGATCGCCAGCATTACCGCCATCAGGATGAACGACAGCGCCGCCGCGGTCGGGTAGTCGCCGATCTCGAGATAGCGGCTCTGGATGACGTTGCCGATCATGTATTGGTTCGGCGTCCCGAGCAGCTCTGCGTTGATGAAGTCGCCGGCAGACGGGATGAAGGTGAGCAGCGAACCCGCCACGACGCCCGGCATCGAGAGCGGCAGCGTGACGCGCAGGAAGACGTCGCGCCGGCGGCCGTAGAGGTCGTAGCCCGCCTCAAGCAGGCGATGGTCGATCCGCTCCAGCGAGGCGTAGAGCGGCAGGATCATGAACGGCAGGAAGTTGTAGGTGATGCCCGCCACCACCGAGAACGTCGTATCGAGCAGGCGGCCGTCCTCGCCCAGGATCCCCACCGTCTTCAGCGTGCTGACCACGAAGCCGGAGTCGGACAGGATCGTCTCCCACGAGAGCGTGCGGATCAGGTAGGTCACGAAGAACGGCGCGATGACGGCGAGCAGCATCGCGTTGCGCCACTTGCCGCCTCGGAAGGCGATGAAGTAGGCGAGCGGGTAGCCGATCAGGAGCGCCGCGAGCGTCGCCAGAGCGGCGTACTCGAACGAGCGCAGGAACTGCTCGTTGTAGTCCGAGATCGCGTCGGTGTAGTTCGAGAACTCCCAGCTGAAGATGAAGCCGGTGTCGAGCGTCCCCTCCTTGAGCGACTCGAATGCCATGTAGCCGAGCGGGATGAGGAAGAAGACCGCCAGCCAGCCGAGCCCCGGAAGAAGGAGCAGGTAGGGCAGGCCGGCCTTCCGAAGACGCGCGGACACGCTAGCCATCCACCTAGGCGCCGATCACCTTCTGGAACGCCTCGTCGATCTCGCGTTCCTCCTCGGGCTTGAGCTGGCGGAAGATGAACGCCTTGGAGAGCGTCTCGTCGTCGGGAAAGATCAGCTGGTTGCTGGCCAGCTCGGGAGCGCGCTCGGCGAGGATCTCCTGGACGCCCTCGACGGGGCAGATGTAGTTCACATACTCGGCGATGTCCGCCTGCACCTCGGGCCGGTAGACGAAGTCGATGAACTTCTCCGCGGTGTAGGGATTCGGCGCACCAACCGGGATCTGCATGTTGTCGGTCCACAGGTGCACGCCCGTCTCGGGCGAGATGAACTTGATGTTCGCGTTGTCGGCCTCGAGCTGCACGGCGTCGCCGGACCAGCCGATGATCACCCAGGAGTCGCCCTTGGTGATGTCCTTCGTGTACTCGTTGCCGGTGAAGCCGCGGATCTGCCCGGAGTCGGAGGCCTCGCCGATGCGTGCGATTGCCTCCAGGAACTCGTCCTTCGAAGCGGTCTCGGGGTCGAAGCCCATGCCGGCGGCCACGACGCCGACCGTGTCGCGCATCTCGGTCAGCATCGTGACCTTGCCCTTGTAGTCGGGGTCGAACAGGTCGTCCACCGACTTGGGCTCGCGCTTGACCTTGTCCTTGCGATAGATGATCCCCCCGAAGCCCGACTGCCAGGGAATCGAGTAGTCGCGGCCGGGGTCGAAGGGCGGCGTGCGCAGGCGGTCGAGCATGTTCTGCTGGGCGGTGATCATCGTCGCCGGGTCGAACCTCTGCACGTAGCCGAGCCTGATCATGCGCCCGGCCATCCAGTCCGTCACCACGTGGATGTCGCGCCCACCCGAGTCGCCCCGCGCGTACTGCTGGCGCACCTTGCCGAAGAACTCGGTGTTGTCGTTGATCTCCTCGACGTACTTGACCTCGGTGCCGTACTCCTTCTGGAACTCCTTGAGCGTCCCGCGGTCCTCCTCGATGTACAGCGGCCAGTTGGAGAACGTGAGCGAGTCCGAGATCTTGGCCTTCTCGATCATGTCGGACTGGCCGCTGCCCGACTCGACGACGCCACCGGTGCGGGTCCCGCAGGCGGCGAGGTAGGACAGCGCGGACAGGCTGAGCGCGCCTGCGGCGCCGCGCTTCATCAGCCGGCGGCGGGTGAGTGGGTCGCGCAGGTAGCGCTCGAGCTGCCGCTCCAGGTCGTCGTTCGGCGTCACGCCGTCTCCCTCACCATGTGGATGTTCTCGTCGGACCAGGTCAGCCGCGCTCCGTCGCCCGCGGCGGGCAGGCGCCGGCGCTCGTCCTCGTCGGCGTTCGGCACGAGCACGGTCAGGCGGGTTCCGTCGCCGAGCGCCACGACCACCTGCGTGGCCGTCCCCAGGTAGAGCGAGCTCTCGACCTGGCCCTCGACGCTGGCGCGCCCGGCGGCGGCGTCCCCGTTGGCGGCCGCGTGCAGCTGCAGCTTCTCGGGGCGCACGACGGCGTGCGCGCGCTCGCCGACGCTCGCCTCGTCGGCCCCCGCCCGGACCGTCGGCCCGGCGTCGAGGCGAAGCTCGACGCTGCCGCCGTTCGCCGAGACGACCTCGCCGGGCATCAGGTTGGACACGCCGATGAAGCCGGCCACGAAGGTGGTGCTGGGACGCTCGTAGATCTCCTCGGGCTCGTCGAGCTGCTCGATCACTCCGCGGTTCATGACGGCGATGCGGTCGGACATCGTGAGCGCCTCCTCCTGGTCGTGCGTCACGTAGACGAACGTGATCCCCACGTCCTGCTGGATGCGCTTGAGCTCCACCTGCAGCTGCTTGCGCAGCTTGAGGTCCAGTGCGCCGAGCGGCTCGTCGAGCAGCAGCACGGCGGGACGGTTGACCAGCGCCCGGGCGAGCGCGACGCGCTGTTGCTGTCCACCGGAGAGCTGGCGGGGCTTGCGCTTGGCCTCGCCCGCCAGGCCCACCCGCTCGAGCTCCTCCCCCACGCCGCGCCGCACCTCGTCCTTCGACATGCCCTTGCGCTCGAGCCCGAACGCCACGTTCTTCTCGACGCTCATGTGCGGAAACAGCGCATAGCTCTGGAAGACGGTGTTGGTGGCGCGCCTGAACGCCGGCAGGCCGGTGACGTCCTCGCCGTCGAGCCAGACCACGCCCTCGCTGGGCTCCTCGAAGCCGGCGATCATGCGCAGCGTCGTCGTCTTGCCGCACCCCGACGGGCCGAGCATCGTGAAGAACTGCCCCTGCGGGATGTCGAGGTCCATCTCGCGCACGGCGGTGAAATCGCCGAAGCGCTTGGTGACCCCCTGCAGGCGGACGCTAGGCGCATCCGCCGACGGGCCGCTCCCTCCTTCGCCCTCGCGGCTCATCCCTAAGGGCAACCTATGGCCGATTCGGCGCGGCCGCAAGGTGCGATCTGCCGAAAACACCCGTCCTTAATTGGACGGAATGGATAACGGAAACGTCGGGCCTTTCTCCATCACTCCCCTTGTGATGCGCCGATCGCGCCGATAGCGTTGTCCGCGCCGTCTAGTCGAGGAGAGATAGTGGCCACCACCCCGCAGACCGTCTACGAGACCGGCCCGGTAACCGACTTGCAGGAGAAGGCGCGCCGGCACCTCTGGATGCACTTCACCCGTATGGGCGCGTATGACGAGGGGCACGAGATCCCGATCATCACGCGCGGCGAGGGCAGCTACGTCTACGACGAGCACGGCAAGCGTTTCCTCGACGGGCTGTCCGCGCTCTTCTGCGTGAACGCGGGCCACGGCCGGACCGAGATCGGCGAGGCGGCCGCGGCCCAGGTCAAGGAGCTCGGCTTCTACACGAACTGGAGCTACGCGCACCCGAAGGCGATCGAGCTCGCCTCGCGCGTCGCGGCGCTGGCGCCGGGCGACCTCAACCGCGTTTTCTTCACGTCGGGCGGCTCTGAGGCGGTCGAGTCGGCCTGGAAGCTCTCGCGCCAGTACCACAAGCTCACCGGCAACCCCCTGAAGACGAAGATCATCTCGCGCGAGGTCGCCTACCACGGCACCACCTTCGGCGCGCTCTCGATCACCGGGATCACGCCGCTGCGCACAGCGTTCGAGCCGCTCGTGCCCGGCGCGCATCACGTCCCGAACACGAACAGCTACCGCTGGCCCGAGCAGCGCGATCCGCTCTGGGCCGCCGACGCAATCGAGCACATGATCGAGTTCCAGGGCCCGGAGACGGTGGCCGCGGTGATCCTCGAGCCGGTCCAGAACTCGGGCGGCTGCTTCGTCCCGCAGGACGGCTACTGGCAGCGCGTGCGCGAGATCTGCGACAAGCACAACGTGCTTCTGATTTCGGATGAGGTCATCTGCTCCTGGGGCCGGCTCGGCCACTACTTCGGGGTCGAGCGCCTCGGCGTCGTGCCGGACATGATCACGACGGCCAAGGGCCTCACCTCGGCATATGCGCCGATGGGCGGCGTGATCGTCTCGGACCGGGTGTCCGAGCCGTTCATGCACGACACGCAGAACTTCACGCACGGCATCACGTTCGGCGGCCACCCGGTCTCCGCGGCGATGGCGCTCGCCAACCTCGACATCTTCGAGCGCGAGGACCTCTGCGGGCACGTGCGCGAGAAGGAGCCTGAGTTCCGCGGCATGCTCGACAAGCTGCGGGAGGACCTGCCGATCGTCGGCGACGTGCGCGGCGCCGGCTACTTCCACGCGCTCGAGCTCGTCAAGGACAAGGACACCAAGGAAAGCTTCAGCGACGAGGAGGGCGAGGAGCTGCTGCGCGGCTTCATGTCCGGCGAGCTCTACAAGCACGGGCTGATCTGCCGCGCGGACGACCGCGGCGACCCCGTCATCCAGCTCTCGCCGCCGCTGATCGCCGACAGCGAGGAGTTCGAGTTGATCGACCGGGTCCTGCGCCAGGTGCTCACCGAGGCCTGGGAGCGGATCGTCAGGCACTGAGCGGCGCGGGGACGCCGGCCAGGATGGCTTGATGCTCACCGTCCGAGGACTCGTCGCCGAGATGGGCCTCGAGCTCGCGGTCGGCGGGGACGGCGCCGACGCCCCGGTGCGCTGGGTGCACATCTCTGAGCTTCCCGACCCGACCCCCTGGCTCTCGGGCGGGGAGCTCCTGCTCACCACGGGCATCCAGCTCGAGAGCGACGCTCGCCAGCGCGAGTTCGTGCGGCTCCTGTCCGGGCGCCAGCTGGCGGGGCTCGGCTTCGGCACCGGCTTCAATCACGACGAGCTGCCGCCCGCACTCGTCGAGGAGGCGTCGGCGCTCGCATTCCCGGTCTTCGAGGTGCCCTACGAGCTGCCCTTCATCGCTATCACCGAGAAGGCGTTCACGCGGCTCGTCAATGAGCAGTACGAGGTGCTCCAACGCGGCATCGCGATCCACAAGCGGCTCGAGCGGCTCGTGCTCGAGGAGAGCGGGCTCGACGAGGTCGTGCGTGCGCTCGCCGCCGCCATCGGCGGGGCGGTCTGCGTCCTTTCGGCCCGCGGCGAGACGATCGCCAGCAGGACCTTCCGGCGCCGGCTGCCGGCCGCCGCCGTGGATTCCGTTCGCAAGGAGCTGGGCCGGCGCTCGGCGGAGTTCACCCCCGAGCACCCCGAGCTGGCCGGGCGCACGCTCGTCCTGCCGGTGTCGATCCGCGGCACGGGCGCGCCCCAGGCCTGGCTCGTCGCCGCCCGCGACGCCGGCGGGCTCGGCGACTTCGAGCGGCTGATCCTGCAGCAGGCGGTGACTGTCGTGGCGCTCGAGCTGATGCGCCAGCGCGCGATGCGCGACACCGAGCGCCGGCTCGCCGGCGACGTGCTCGCAGAGGCGCTGACCGGGCGCCCGTCGGCGAACGAGCTGGCGGTGCGGCTGCGTCCCTTCGGCGTCGGCGCCGAGGCGGCCGTGATCGTGTTCGCTTCGCCCGACGGCGCGCCGCCCGCGCAGGCCGAGGGCGACCTCGACCGCTTCCTGGCCGATGCCGGCGTCGGCGCGCTCGTGGCCGCGCGTGAGCGGCTCCTGTGCGCCGTGGTGGACGCGGGCGACGACACCGACCCCGTGGCGCTCGCCGGCAGGGCTCTCGCGCTGCTCACGCCCGAGCACGGAGAGCTGCGCGCGGCGGCGTCGCGGCCGGCGCCGGTCGGCTCGCTGCGGCGAACCTTCCACGAGGCGCGCTGCGCGCTCGAGGCTGCCGGGCTCGCCAACGGATCCGCGCCGGCGGTCGCCTCGTATCGAGACCTCGGCGCATTCCAGCTGTTGCTCTCGCTCCAGGACGACGACGCCCTGCGGCTCTACTGCGACAGCGTGCTGGGCCCGCTCGAGGACGGCAGCGGCGAGTACGGCGACGAGCTGCTGCGCTCGCTCGAGGCCTTCATCGAGCAGAACGGCCAGTGGGAGAAGGCGGCGCGCGAGCTCTACTGCCACCGTCATACGCTGCGCTATCGGATACGGAGAGTCGAGGAGCTGACCGGCAGGGACCTGTCGAGCGCCCGCGACCGCATCGAGTTCTGGCTGGCGCTGCGCGCCCGGGAGCTAGTCCACTAGGGAGGACGTGACGCGAATGAAAGTCGGGGTACCGACCGAGATCAAGACCGACGAGTACCGCGTGGCAGTCACGCCGGCGGGGACGCGCGAGCTGACCGAGCACGGCCACGAGGTGTTCGTCGAGGCCGGCGCCGGAGTCGGCAGCACGATCCCCGACGCCGAGTACGAGGCCCAGGGCGCGCGCATCCTGCCGGACGCGCAGTCGGTCTTCGACGAGTCGGAGATGATCCTCGGGGTCAAGGAGCCGCAGCCCGGCGAGGTGGCGATGCTGCGCCCGGACCATCTGCTCTTCACCTATCTGCACCTCGCCCCCGATCCCGAGCTCACGCGCGGCCTCTGCGATTCGGGCGCCACCTGCGTGGCCTACGAGACCGTGGAGGACGACCACGGGCGGCTGCCGCTGCTCGCGCCGATGAGCGAGGTGGCCGGCAAGATCGCCACCCAGGCCGGTGCGTTCTTCCTCGAGCGGCCGCTCGGCGGGCGCGGCGTCCTGCTCGGCGGCGTGCCGGGCGTGGCGGCGGCCACCGTGATGGTGATCGGCGGCGGCGTCGTCGGCCAGAACGCCGCGTTCATCGCCATCGGCATGGAGGCCGAGGTCTACGTCTACGACCGCAACATCGACCGGCTGCGCGAGCTCGACGTGGCGTTCGGCGGGCGGGCGTCGACCGTGTACTCCTCGACCCTCGCGATCGAGCACATGCTGCCGCGCGCCGACCTCGTGATCGGCGCCGTGCTGATCCACGGCGCCAAGGCGCCGTTCGTCGTGCGCCGCAGCCAGCTCGCGCTGATGAAGGAGCGAGCCGTGCTGGTGGACGTGTCGATCGACCAGGGCGGCTGCTTCGAGACCTCGCGCCCCACGACCCACTCCGACCCCGTCTACGAGGTCGACGGGGTGACCCACTACTGCGTGGCGAACATGCCGGGCGCCGTTCCGGTGACCTCGACGTTCGCCCTGACCAACGCAACGCTGCCGTACGTGCTGGCGCTCGCCGACGACGGCCTCGTCGGCGCGCTTGAGAAGCTACCCGGACTGAAGCCGGGCGTGAACGTCGCCGCCGGGAAGGTGACCCACCCCGCCGTCGCCGAGGGAGTCGGCGCGGAGTACACGCCCGTCGAAGAAGTGCTCACCGTCACCGCCTAAGGGAGAGACATGGCAACCATCGCAAGGACCAAGCTCCAGAACTTCATCGACGGCGACTTCGTCGACTCCGCGGACGGGGCCACCGAGGAGGTGACGAACCCCGCCAACGGCGAGGTGATAGCCGAGATGCCGCTGTCGACGGAAGAGGACGTGAACCGCGCCGTCGCCGCCGCCAAGCGGGCGTTCGACGGCTGGGCCACGACCACACCTGCCGAGCGGGCGACCGCCATGCTCAAGCTCGCGGACCTCCTCGACGAGCACGCCGAGGAGCTCTCGGACCTCGAGGCGGCCGACGCCGGCAAGCCGCGCAACGCGTTCCTGGAGGACGAGATGCCGGCCGTGAGCGACACGCTCCGTTTCTTCGCCGGCGCGGGGCGCGTGCCCGAGGGCCAGGCCGCCGGCGAGTACGTGGCGGGGCGGACCTCGATGCTCCGCCGTGAACCGGCCGGAGTCGTGGGCCAGATCGCGCCGTGGAACTACCCGCTGATGATGGCCGCCTGGAAGATCGGACCCGCGCTCGCCGCCGGCTGCACGATCGTGCTGAAGCCGGCGGAGACGACGCCGATCTCGACGGTGAAGCTCGCCGAGCTGGCCGGTGAGGTCCTGCCGAATGGGGTGCTGAACGTGATCACGGGGCATGGCCGGCCGGCCGGCTCGTCGCTCGTCACGCACCCCGACGTGGACATGGTGTCGCTGACCGGCTCGCCCGAGACCGGCAAGTGGATCGCGAAGGCCGCGGCCGACTCGCTCAAACGCGTGCATCTCGAGCTCGGCGGCAAGGCGCCGGTGATCGTGTTCGACGACGTCGACATGGAGACCGCGATGGAGACGATCGCGGCCACCGGGCTCTACAACGCGGGCCAGGACTGCACCGCCGCCACGCGCGTGCTGGCGTCGGCGAAGGTCTACGACGACGTCGTGAACGGGCTCGCCGAGCAGGCGAAGGGCTACAAGGCCGGCGACACCTTCGACCCGAACACCACACTCGGGCCGGTGAACTCGGAGCGCCAGCGCGAGCGCGTGGAAGGCTTCCTCGAGCGCCGCGCGTCGCATGCCGAGGTCGTGACCGGTGGCGGGCGGCCCGACCTGCCCGGCTCGTTCGTGGAGCCGACGGTCGTCGCGAACCTGCAGCAGGACGACGAGATGATCCAGAACGAGATCTTCGGCCCCGTCCTCACCGTGCAGCAGTTCGACGACGAGGCGAAGGCGATCGAGTGGGCGAACGGCACCCGCTACGGACTGGCGTCGTCGGTGTGGACCCGCGACATCGGACGTGCGCACCGCGTGGCCAACGCGATCCGCTTCGGCACCGTGTGGATCAACGACCACATCACGATGGCAACGGAGATGCCCCACGGCGGCTTCAAGCAGTCCGGCTACGGCAAGGACATGTCGAAGTACTCGCTGGAGGACTACACGGTCGTCAAGCACGTGATGGTGAACCTCGAGAACGCCGAGTAGGGACTCTCTGGCCGAGTACCGCTTCCTCTCAACCTGGCTCCTGGGCGCTCCGCGTGTGAGCGCCTGGGAGCTGCTCGAGCGCCCGCTCGAGTGGCCGCGCTGGTGGCGCGGAGTCGTGCGCGTCGACGAGCTCGCGCCCGGCAACGGCTGCCGGGTGGGCAGCTGCTACCGGGTCGAGTGGCGCAGCCGGATCCCCTACTCGATCGTGTTCGACTTCACCGTCGAGCAGATCGACGAGCCGGCCCTGATGGAGGGACGCGCCGAGGGCGACCTCAACGGACGGGGACGATGGCGGCTGTTCGAGGACAGCGGCGTCACCGCCGTGCTCTACGAGTGGAACGTCGCGACGAGCAAGCGCTGGATGAACGCAGTCGCGCCGCTAGCCCGACCCGTGTTCGCCTGGAACCACGACCTCGTCATGCGCTGGGGCGGCGAGGGTCTTGGGCGCGAGCTCGGAGTGCCCCTGCTCGCGAAGACGTGATGCGGTCGTCTCGAGCTCCGCGCGCAGGCGCTCGACGAGGTCACTCCCCGGGACCGCCGCGGACAGCATCTCGAGGCTCGCGCGGTAATGGTCGAGTTTCGCCCGGTCGCTGTCGCTGACGGTTCCCTGGCTCAGGCGCTGGCGCAGCTCGCGTGTCTTCGACACCTTGTCGGCGGCGAAGATCGCCGCCGCGTACTCGCCCGCGCCCGCGACTTGGCGGCGCAGCGCCGCCTTCTGCTCGAGCTCGTCCTCGATCGAAGGGTCGTCGCTCACCGAAGCGACCAGCTCTGCCACGCGCCGCCCGAAGCGACCCCTGAGCTCCTCGGCCTTGACGTCGGTGTCCTCGATCACGTCGTGGAGCACCCCCGCCGCGACGACCTCGTCGGAGTAGCCCGCCTCGTTCAGCAGATACGCCACCTCCACCGGGTGGGTCACGAAAGGAACCTGCCCGTCCAGATCACGGACCTGGCCGGCGTGGCGGTCGGCCGCGAACGACAGCGCGTCACCGGTCAGCGGCGAGCCCTCGACGAAGTCCGTCCGAGCCATCGGGTGGTCAGTATCGAAATTGGTCACGGGCTAAGTCTTCTTCACCGGATCCTACGGAAAACCGCTGCTCCGGACCGGTTAACGCGAGGTGACCCGATGGAGAACAGGTCGAGAACAAGAGCCCATCCTGTTACGCGCCTGCGGCCGTCTGGTTACCCCGCCGTGAAACGTCTGGACGTCCAGCTACACGGGATCCATGCGCTCGCTCCTTGCCCGCCTGGCGCTGCCCGCGGGACTGGTCGCTGTCGTGGTGTTCGCGCTCGTCCCGACCACCGAGGACGCTCCCGGCGAGCGTCGCTCGGCGGCCGCGGCGGTGCGGGCCGGCGAGGCGCCGCCGCCGGCCCCCGTCGCCACGAAGGCCCGCCGCCGGCCGCACGCGCTGCTGCTCGTCCTTGACGAGCTGCCCGGTGACTCGCTGCTCGATCGCAGCGGACGCGTGGACGCCGGGCGTTACCCGAGCTTTGCGGCGCTCGCGTCTGACTCGACCTGGTTCCGGAACGCCTACTCGACCTACGACTCGACCACCGAGGCCGTGCCGCTGATCCTCGACGGGATGCGCCCGGTCGCGGACTCCGAGCCCGAGCTGGCCTGGCACCCGCGCAACATCTTCACCGCGCTCGGGGCGCGCGGCTACCGGATCGTCGCCGCCGAGGAGGCGACCGCGCTCTGCCCGCAGCGGCTCTGCCGCGGCGCCCACGTCAGCCGGCCGGCGATCATGCCACGGCTGAACCGGGGCCGGCCGGAGCGCTTCGCGAGGTTCGTCCGCTCGATCCGGCCGAGCGGCCGTCCGACGCTCTGGATGAAGCACGTCCTGCTGCCGCACGGGCCCTACCTCTACCTGCCCTCGGGCGCCAAGACCCGACCGGGCGCGCGCGATCTCGTGCCCGAGATGAACAGCGAGCTCGCCTTCCACGACCGTTTCCTGACCCGCCACAACGAGCAGCGCTACCTGCTCCAGCTCGGCTTCGTGGACCGGCTGTTAGGACGGCTGCTGCGGCGCCTGAAGCGGCTCGGGATCTACGACGACACGCTGATCGTGCTGACCGCTGACCACGGCTACGCGTGGCAGGTCGGGGTCGCGACCCGGCGCAGCGTGAGCGCCTCGAACGTCCACGAGCTGACGCCCGTGCCGTTCTTCGTGAAGGCGCCGGGACAGCGGGCGGGGCGCGTCAACCCGGCCTACGCCCAGACCCTCGACGTGACGCCGACGATCGCCGACGTCCTCGGCGTCCGGCTCGGCTACCGGACCCAGGGCCACTCGGCCTTCTCGCGGGCGGTGCGCCGGCGCCGCGGCGTGGCCGTGACGACGCGCGACTTCAGCGGGATCGTGCGGATCTCCGGCAAGCGCTGGGAGGCGCGCCGGCGGGCAGTGGTACGGCGCCGTCTGCGCCAGCTCGGCTGGGCTGACTGGGGGAGCCTCTACACGGGCATCGGCCCCCACCGGGAGCTCGTCGGCAGGCGAGTGGCCGGCCTGGCCCGGGCGGCCGCCAGGGGCGTGCGCGCGAGCATCGCCCAGGCGCAGAGCTTCGACGACGTGCGGCGCCCCGGCGGCATCGTGCCGGCGCAGGTCGCAGGCACCGTGGAGGGCGCCGACTCGCCGCGCCCCGGTCGCGCGATCGCGGTCGGGGTCAATGGACGCATCGAGGGTGTCGGGCAGACGTTCCAGCTGGCCGGGCGACCGGGCGAGCAATTCGCGGTCAACGTGCCCGAGGCGGCGCTCGCGAACGGCCGCAACGTGGTCGAGGTTTTCGAGGTCACGCCTGCCGGTGAGCTGCGCGCCCTCGCTCGCGTGTAACCACAAGTCAGTAACAAGTCTTTAACTTGCCCCTGGTGAGACAGAGGGGGCCAGCGATGACGGCGCTCGCGCTCGCCGCGGCGGCTCTCGTCGCGGGCGCGCTGGCGCTCGCGGGGGTGTGGCGCGGCGGGTCCGAGGCGACCGCCGGGTACGCGCCGGACGCCAAGGGCCGCCCGCCGGTGATCGTCCTGATCCTCGACGAGTTCCCGACCGACGACCTGCTTCGCCCGGACGGGGGGATCGACGCGCGGCGCTTCCCCAACTTCGCCCGTCTGGCCTCGATATCCACCTGGTTCCCGAATGCGTTCACCGTCTACGACTCGACCTTCAAGGCGGTGCCGGCGATCCTCGACGCGCGGATGCCGGAGCGCAACAGCAAGCCCGACGTGCGCAGCCACCAGCCGAGCGTCTACCACCTGATGCACCGGCTCGGCTACGAGATCCACAAGGTCGAGTCGGCAACCGCCGTCTGCCCGCCGCGCCTGTGCAAGGGCTCCCGCCCGCGCCGGCCGAGCGTGCTCGACCGCCTCAAGGGGGGCGGCCGGCCGGCACGGCTCCACAAGTGGATCGGGGGAATACGGCGGCGTGAGCGGCCGGGGTTCTATCTCCATCACGCGCTGCTGCCGCACGAGCCGTGGATCTACCTGCCGTCGGGCCTCCCGAACCGCCCGCATGGCGAGGACCCGATCCAGGGCATCAACACCAAGCCGAGCTTCGCCGACGCCGACCTCTCACAGCACAACCACATACGCCACCTGCTCCAGGTCGGCTACACCGACCACGAGCTCGGGCGCTTGCTCGCGCGTCTGCGGCGCACCGGGCTGCTGCGGCGCTCGCTGGTCGCCGTCGTGGCCGACCACGGCTACAGCTACGACATCGGCGTGCCGAGCCGGCGCTTCGTGACCGACTCGAACGTCGACGAGGTCGCCCCGGTGCCGCTCTTCATCAAGGCGCCCGGGCAGATGCACGGGCGAATCGACGACAGCTTGGTGCGCAACATCGACGTGGTCCCGACGATCGGCGACATGCTCGGCACGGACGTCTGGTGGGACGCCGCCGGCGAGTCGGTCTATTCGCCCGAGTCACAGTCGCGCGACGAGCTCGTGATGACGACGCGCGACTTCCGGGACGAGGTCCGGATCGACTCCGAGGAGCTGACCGAGCGGCGCGCCGAGAACCGCGCGCGCTGGGCGCGCCTGTTCGGAACGAGCGCGTACAGCGAGCGGGCCTTCGGCGACCCGTGGGCGAGCGTCTACCGGGTGGGCCCGCACGAGCAGCTGCTCGGGCGGCGGCTCGCCCGGCTCGACCTGGGCAGGTCCGTGGCGAGCGCGCTGCACGCGGCCCGGCACGGCGAGCACCACACCGCCGTGCGCGCGCGCATCGCGAACGCCGACCTGCTCGACCACGTCGAGCCGGGCGCCCCGATCCGGCCGACACGCGTGACCGGCACGATCGCGGGCGGCTCGGCGGACGGGACGCGCGAGCTCGCGCTGGTCGTCAACGGCCGCGTCCGCGCGACCGGCCGCAGCTTCCACCTGGGCCGGCGTCACGCGGAGTTCTTCTCGTTCGTCTTCCCCGAGCGCGCGCTCCGCCGCGGGCGCAACCACGTGGAACTGCTCGAGGTCGTCGACGCAGGACGCACGTTCGTGCCGCTCGGCGGCAACCACTGATCCACCCGATCGCCGGCCAGATGGCGCTAGGGAGCCGGCCGGTAGATCGAGTTCGGCTCCGCGCTCTGGTCGCGCGTGACCTGAGCCGGGTCCGTGCTCGTGTCGACGAACGCGCAGAAGTAGCGGCGCCTGTCGTCGCGGGCGATGCAGGTCCGGAAGTAGTCCTCGCCGAGCCGCACGGTGTTGGCCGTCTCGAGGTTGCGGATCAGCTCCGGCCGGCCGCTGCCCAGCACGAGGTCGCGGAAGGCCTTGGCATTGCGCTCGGTGTCCTCGGTCTCAGAGACGACGGTCGGCCGTGCCGCGAGGCCGGCGGCGATCACCGCGACGATGCTGGCGAGCAGAAAGCCGGTGCCGATGCGGTCGGTCAGCACCTCGAGCTGCGCCCTCGGCGGCGCGCCCGGCTCGGCCGCAGGCCGGCGCGACCAGGCCCGCTTCGCCAGCCACGGGGCGAGCACGCCGATCAGCAGCAGGTTCCCGAACGTGGCCAGCAAGATCGCGGGGATCAGGTCCACGCCCGTGCCCACCGGCGGCAGCAGATGCAGGATCAGGCCGTCGATGAACGTGACCGCGATGAATGCCGGCCACATGGTTGCGCCGCGAAGCCGCCAGCGGATCCTGGCCGGCCAGAAGCGCTCCTCTCGGTTCACCGACCGCAGGGTAGCCTTCAGGACGTGGCTGATCTCTGGGTCGCACAGCTTGGATCGGTGCCCTATCGGGAGGCACTCGCCCTCCAGGACGAGCTCCGCGATCGCAGGCGCGCCGGCGAGCTGCCGGACCTGCTCCTGGTGCTCGAGCACCCGCCCGTGTACACGAAGGGCAGGCGCACCGAGCCGGCCGACCTGCCGATGGCAGACGGCTGGTACGCCGAGCGCGGCATCGACGTGTGCGACACCGATCGCGGCGGCCGCGTGACCTATCACGGGCCCGGGCAGCTCGTGGCCTACCCGGTGATGGAGGTCGACCGCGTCGCCGACTTCGTGCACGCGATGGAGGGAGCGATCGTCGTCGCCCTCCGCGACGAGGGCATCGAGTCGGTGGCGCGCGAGCACCCGCACACCGGCATCTGGGCCGGCGACGCCAAGGTCGCCTCGATCGGCGTGCGCGTGTCGGGCGGCGTATCGACGCACGGCCTCGCAGTGAACGTCGACAACGACCTGACGCCGTTCGAGTGGATCGTGCCATGTGGGATCGACCACGTGCGGATGACTTCGATCGCCCGCGAGACCGGGCGCGAGCGCTCGCTGCCCTGCTTCCGCAAGCGGATGGCGTGGCATTTCGCCGAGGCGTTCGGGATGCGCCAGCGGCTCGTGTCCGAGCAGCGCCTCCACCAGCGCGAGGCCGTGCCGGCGTGAGCACCCGTTCGCGCTCGAACCCCGGCGGCGCGCGCGTGCTCGAGATGGGCGAGGTGCGCCCCTTCCGCGAGCGCAAGCCGGCATGGTTCAAGCGGCCCGCTCCGGGCGGCCCGCAGTACCGCCAGCTGCGCGGGCTGATCGAGGACCAGGGCCTCCACACGGTCTGCCAGGAGGCGGCCTGCCCCAACATCGGCGAGTGCTGGGAGCGCGGCACCGCCACCTTCATGATCCTCGGCGACACCTGCACCAGGCGCTGCGGATTCTGCAACGTGAAGACCGGCAAGCCGACCCACGACGACCCGCTCGAGCCGCTGCGAGTGGCGCAGTCGGTACGGCGCATGGGCCTCCGCCACGCGGTGATCACGAGCGTCGATCGCGATGACCTGCCGGACCTCGGTGCGACCGCGTTCGTTGGCGTGATCCGCTCGATCCGGCGCATGGCGCCGGGCTGCAAGGTCGAGGTGCTGACCCCCGACTTTCGCGGCGAGGAGATGCCGCTCGCGCGCGTGATCGCCGAGCGCCCAGACGTCTTCAACCACAACGTCGAGACGGTGCCGCGCCTCTACCCGCTCGCCCGCCGCGGCTCCCGCTTCCTGCGCTCCTGCCGGGTGCTCCGCAACGCCAAGGAGATGGGCGGCGACGAGGTCGTGACGAAGTCCGGCCTGATGACCGGGCTGGGCGAGTCCAAGGAGGAGCTGCTCGACGCCTTCGGGACCCTCCGCGAGCACGGTGTCCAGGTGCTGACCGTCGGCCAGTACCTACGCCCGACGCGCGATCACCTGCCGGTCGTGCGCTACTGGCACCCGGACGAGTTCGCCGAGCTCGAGCGTGAGGCCTACGCGATGGGCTTCGACTCCGTCGCGGCCGGCCCACTCGTGCGCTCGAGCTACCACGCCGAAGAGACGCTCGAGCGGGCCGCCTCCTCGTGATGCGGGCGGCGCGCCTCGCGATAGGCGCGGCGGTGGCCCTGGCGGCGGGCGGCGGGGCGGTCGTGCTGGCGGCCGGGGGCGACCCGGAGGGCGCGCGCGCCGATCGCTGGACCGCGCTCGCGCCCGCGCAGCTCGCGCGCACCGAGGTGGCCGCGGCGCGCATCGGGCACTCGATCTACGTGGTGGGCGGCTTCGAGCGCGACAGCGGCGCGACGAGCGCCGCGCTTGAACGCTACGACATTCGCCGCAACCGCTGGGCGCGCCTACGCCCGATGCCGCTCGCGCTCAACCACGCCACGGCCGTCGCACACGGCGGCGACCTCTACGTGCACGGCGGCTACACGGGCACGAACGACCTGACCGCCCCCACCGGTGCGCTGCTCCGCTACGACCCCGAGCGCAAGCGCTGGCGGAGGCTGCCGTCGTCGCCGACGCCGCGCGCGGCCCACGCGCTCGCCGCCATCGGCGGGCGGCTCTACGCGGCGGGCGGTGCGAACGACAGCGGCTCGCTGCGCTCGCTCGAGATCTACGACGTCGAGCGCCGGCGCTGGACGAGCGGCCCGAGCTTCCCGTTCGGCCCGGCCCGCAACCACACCACGGGCGTCGCCGCGGGCGGCCGCTTCTACGTGATCGCGGGCCGCGACGCGGAGAACTTCACCGCCGTCGAGCGCTACGACCCGCGCCGGCGCGTGTGGGAGGACGTTCCCGACCTGCGGACGCCGCGCGGCGGCATCGCCGCGGTCCGCCTCCGGGACGGCCGCATCGTCGTCTTCGGCGGCGAGAACCTGACCCCCGGCGGCACGACGATCGCCGCCGTCGAGCTCTTCGACCCGCGCACGCGTGCGTGGCGCAGCCTGCCGTCCATGCGCACCCCGAGGCACGGGCTCGGCGGCGCTGCGCTCGGAAAACGGGTGTACGCGATCGAGGGCGGAGTCGAGCCGGGCTTCTCGTTCTCCACTGCGATCGAGGCGCTCGACGTCCGCTAGCCCCGCGGCGCGTGTTCCCGCTCAAGGACAACATCCGGACACGCCGCTTTCCGGTGGTCACGCTCGTGATCGTCGTGACCTGCACGGTGGTCTGGTTCGTATTCGAGGCGAGCTTCTGGAACATCAGCGAGACAGGCAACGAGCGCGTGATGGAGTACGGCGCGATCCCCTACGAGATCACCCACCCGGGCGACTACTGCGGCGTCGACTCGACTGGGACGCGGATCGTCTGCGAGGGCCAGCCCGGCGTGTCCGGCGCGGCACCGGACCAGGCTCCGTGGTGGGTCACGATCTTCACCTCGATGTTCCTGCACGGGAGCTTCCTGCACCTGGCCGGGAACATGCTGTTCCTATGGATCTTCGGGAACAACATCGAGGACTCCATGGGCCGCGCGCGCTTCGTTGCGTTCTACCTCCTCGGCGGGGTCGCCGCCCTCGGCGGGCAGATCCTCACCGACCCGGACGCGGCGATACCCACTGTGGGAGCGAGCGGGGCGATCGCGGCGGTGCTGGGCGGCTACGCGCTCCTCTACCCGCGCGCGCGTGTGATCACGCTCGTCTTCATCATCATCATCTTCACGGTCATCGAGCTGCCGGCGCTGGTCGTGCTCGGGCTGTGGTTCCTGCTACAGCTCGCCTACGGGATCAACGACATCGCCCAGCCGGTCGGCGGGCAGACCGGCGGCGGCGTCGCCTACTTTGCCCATCTCGGCGGCTTCCTGTTCGGGCTGCTCACGATCAAGCTGTTCGCCAACAACGTCCACGAGGACTACGAGTCGGAGAGCCGGATCCCCGTGTACTGATGGCGCGGATATTCGTGCTGGCCGCCAGCCTGGCCATCATCTGTCTGCTGGCGTTCCTGACAATCTCGGTGGCCATTCGTGACGGAATCGACGTGCTCGTGGTCCTGTCGGTGATCATCCTGGCGCTGCTCGGCTTCGGAATCCTGGGCGCCCTGTCCTCGCAGCGGCCGGATGAGTAGGCGCGTCGCCACCCTCCTTACGGCCCTCGCGCCGCTGGCGGTGGCGGTGGCGGCGTGGCTGACGTTCGCCCACAAGGAGGAGGTGCGCAGCTATGCGGCCGCTCTCTCGCCTCCCGCCCATGCGGCGGCGCGCACGACCGAACTGCCGCCCGCACCGGCGCCCGGTCCGCGAGAGGCGGTCGGGCTCGACGTATCGCTCGCCGGCGTCGACGCCTTCCACGTGTTCCTCCGGCATCCCCCGCGCTCGGGACTCGTGTTCGACCTGAAGAGCGGCGAGGTGCTCTGGCGCCTGCACCCGCGCCGCACGCTGCCGATGGCGAGCCTGACGAAGATCATGACCGCGCTGCTCGTGGTCGAGCGGACGAAGCCGAACGAGCGCGTGATGATCACGCAGGCGGCGCTCGACTACTCGGGCTCGGGGGTCGGCCTGCTCCCGAAAGGGCGGCGCGTCCGGCTCGAGACGCTACTGAACGGCCTGTTGATCGTGTCCGGCAACGACGCGGCGATCGCGCTCGCCGTCCACATGGCCGGCAGCGAGGCGCGCTTCGTGCGCCAGATGAACGAGCGCGCTGCGGACCTCGGCCTGGCGTGCACGCGCTTTGCGTCCTCGCACGGCCTCGAGGACGGCAACCGGTCGTGCGCGCGCGACCTCGCGGTGCTCACGCGCATGGCCATGCGCCGCGCGCGCATCCGCCGCGTCGCCCGCACCGAATACGCCGAGCTCAGGTTCCCCGTCAAGGGCGGCAAGCTCTACCTGTCCGGCCACAACCCGCTGATGCGGCTCGGCTACCCGGGCGCGATCGGGCTCAAGACGGGCTACACCGACGCCGCCGGCCGCTGCTTCGTGGGAGTCGCGCGCCGCGGCGGACGGACGTTAGGCGTCGTGCTGCTGAACTCGCGTGACCCGGCGGTGCATGCGCCCAAGCTGCTGAACGCGGCGTTCGCAACAGAGCGCTGATCCGCTTCCGGGCCACGTCCGAAGGAACGGGTGAGATGCTCACCTGGTCCTGTCACGAATGCGAGACGCGGCTGTGGAGCACGGAGCGGGTTCCGGGCGGTGGCAGCTGTCCGGCGTGTGGCGCCTGGCTCCCCCAGACCGCGACCCAGCCGGTCTTGCGCCGGCGTCCTACTCGAGTACGTAGCGCCGCGGCACGAAGGTCTGGCTCTCCTCGGGCGGGCGCACGTAGGCGCGTTCCTGGCGCGGCGGCAGCTTGATCTTCTCCTGCCGGACTTTCTCGTAGGGAATCTGGTCGAGCAGGTGGCTGATCAGGTTCAGCCGCGCCTCGCGCTTCGTATCCGCCTCGACGACGTACCAGGGTGATTCCTTCGTGTCCGTATAGGCGAACATCTCGTCCTTGGCCTCGGCGTAGTCGACCCAGCGCGCCCGCGCCTCGAGGTCCATCGGGCTCAGCTTCCACCCCTTTGTGGGATCGTCGATGCGCGCCTTGAAGCGCCGCTCCTGCTCCTCGTCCGAGACCGACAGCCAGTACTTGATGAGGATGATCCCGGACTGCTGGATCATGCGCTCGAAGCGCGGGGCGCTGCGCATGAACTCCTGGTACTCCTCTTCCGTGCAGAAGCCCATGACCCGCTCGACGCCGGCGCGGTTGTACCAGCTACGGTCGAACAGGACCATCTCGCCGGCGGCGGGCAGGTGCGCCACATAGCGCTGGAAATACCACTGCGTGCGCTCGCGCTCGGTCGGAGTTCCCAGCGCCACCGTGCGGATCACGCGCGGGCTCGTCTTCTCCGTGATGCGCTTGATGACGCCCCCTTTGCCGGCGGTGTCGCGGCCCTCGAAGACGACGACGACCCTCAGCCCGGCGTGGACGATCCAGTCCTGCAGCCGAACGAGCTCCTCCTGGAGGCGCTCGACTTCGCGGTCGGCCTGCTTCTTCGAGAGCGCGCGCGGCGCCGTTTCGGTTTTCGCCATCGGGATCAGCGTACCGGTGGCGGACGGTGGACGGCGGGCGAAGCGGTCGAGACCGAGCCCATCGCGCGCGGCTGACGAGATCGCGCCGCCCTACGGGGAGGATCGGGATTCCGAAACCGGCAGGTGCGCCGCACTCGAGCCGTCGAGAACTACGCGGCGATCTGAGCGCCGCGTACCATCTGCGGTGCGGGGCCATAGCTCAGTTGGGAGAGCGCGTCGCTTGCACCGACGAGGTCGCCGGTTCGAATCCGGCTGGCTCCACCTCACAGGCGCGGCGCGTGCTTCGGCCCGATTTGTGTCGAGCCCTGGGCCCGATCCTTCAGAAAAGACTGTCTTCCAGCCGAAAAGCCGGATACGACGGTATGGAGGGTTCCGTCGTATAGCGGCACGGGACGCCGCTGAGTTGCAGGAGGCGGGGGTCGCCGGGGCGGGTGACCCCCGCCGCAACTCGCCCTACTCGAAGTCGAAGTCGCGTGGCGGCTTCTGTTCGAACCAGAGCCGGTCGTGCTCGGGTGTCTCCTGGAGGAAGTCGGGTGTGTCCTCGAGGACGTCGCCATCGCCCTCCTCTTCCTCGGAGGCGGCGGGCTCTTCCTGATCCTTTCGGGCTCCTCGTCGGCGAAGGGGTCGTATTCCACGGTCGCACCCGGATCAGAGCCACGCGGCTCCTCGACCGGCTCGAGCCCGCGCGGAGGCGTGTCACCGGCCCCGCCCGCCGGCTCGGGTGCCTCGGGGTCCTCTTCGAGGACCGGCTCCTCGGGCGGCTCGACCACCGGCTCCTCGGCCGGCACAGCCAAGGGCGGCTCGTCCGCAACCGGCGCCGACTGCTCCGGCCCCTCGTCCTTTGCGGGTGGAGGCTCCTCGGCCGTGAGCGTCTCCCCGTCGAAGAGCTGCTCGCCGTCGGCGGCGGCCGGAGCCGGCGACGCGGCATCGGCGGGCACCTCGGCAGCGGGATCCGCCACAACGGCCTCCCCGTCCGACCCTTCAGCTTCTGATTCAACGCTCTCGGGCTGCTGCGCAGCCTCACGCCGAACGGGGCCAAGCGCCTCTTCCTGCTGGCGCTCGACCTCCTCCTCGGACGCTCCGTGCTTGCGCTTCAGCTCGAGATGCTCCTTGATCGCATCATCGAGTACGCCCATCGGCCCGAACCATACCGAGGCCGGCTGGACGGCTCCGGCTCGGCCATAACGATCACCCCCTCAGCGCCAAGCGCCGTCTCGACCCGCTTCTCGGGCAGGATCAGCGCCGACCAGATCGCCCTGTTCACGCATGCCGGCAGGGATCGCGGGCGCCACGACGCTGCGTCGCAGCCGGGTGATTGGCTCTACAACGCGGCCCTGCTGGGCTGCGTTCACAGCGCCACCGGAGCGGCCGCATGCAGCCCCACGCGGCGCTGAAAGTCGGCACCGCGGGTGACCAGGAGAGGCTTGCTAGAGGACTGGGGCGGCTGCGGGGGCGCGCCATGGACGCGCGCGCGACGGCTCGATGCGCCTCGCGCCCGAGGGCATCATCGTCCGCGAGCAGCTGCCGGCCGCGCGCGAGGCTCGGCTGGGAACCGGAGGCGCCGGAGGTCGACGCGATGATCGTGCAGCCGGGCGGCCGTGCACGGAGCCGCCGCTACCATGGGTCGACCCTCGGGGCTATAGCTCAGTTGGGAGAGCGCCTGGATCGCACCCAGGAGGCCGCCGGTTCGAGTCCGGCTAGCTCCATCGAGGAAGTTCCCTGCAAAGCGCTGCACGTGGAGCGTTCGGCATTCGCGAGGGCGCGGCGACTTTAGGCCAGAACGCCCAGAAGATCGAAACGCTGAGTCTCGGATCGCCCCAGCTGGCAGGAGAAGCGGGATGAAGCAAGTAAGTCGGCCGCCGGCCTCAGTTGTCGACCGAGCGAGGTCCGAGCCCCACCGGACGACGATCCCGGCCATCAGGTGCGAGAATTTTCAACTGGCAGAGGTCGGATTCTTCGACCGGCGCGCTCAGGATTCCCGGGCGCCTCGAGGCTGGCTGGGCAGGCAATGGCGCGCGGGTTTCGGTCGTCGTCCAAGGCGGAAGCCGATGATCTAGCTCCGCTTGGTCGTCCAAACCTGCACGGACGGGTCATCTTTTCAGGCCGCGATAGAGGAGCGCGCCCTTCGCATGCATGCAGGGCAAGAGGGCGCGCCTTGTCGACAACTCCTGAGACGCCACAGCAGCCGCAGAGCCTCTACACCGACACCTCGCGCCGGGTGATCCGCCAGGTGCCGATCAGGAGCGGAAGCAGCATCCAGAGTGCGAGCGCCGTGCCCACGTGCGCCCATTGGGTGGGGCTCATGACCTCCACGGTCATCTGGCCGAGGGCGCTCGCGTAGTCCACCCACGGGGCGACGCCGGAGAACACGGGCAGCGAGAGCACCGCCAAGAACGACGTCGGCAGCGCGAAGAAGAGGACGATGGCGGGCGCCGGGGCGAGCAGGATCGCGCCGAGCGCGACGCCCACGACCATCCCAGCCGTCAGGTTGACGGCCGACTGGCCGATCAGCGGCGCGGCGTCGGACCAGGTGCCGTCGACGCCTGGCGATGCCACGAGCACCCCGGCGGCGACGACGGCGACGGACATCGCCAGCATCGCGACGGCGAGCAGGAGGCTCGCGATCAGCTTGGCGCCGAGGACGCGCGAGCGCGCCGGGACCAGCGCGAAGGTGATCATCCCGGTGCGCTGGGACCACTCGGAGGTGACGAGCAGAATGCCGACGACCGGCAGCAGGACGGCCGCCGGCTGCAGCCCGGCATCGAGGACGGACTGGAACGTGTGGTCCGCCCGGCCGCCGACGAGCAGGCGCACGACCACGACGACCACGGTGAGCGCCACCATGGCGACCGGGAGCCAGAAGCCGGCCCGGGTGTCGACCATCTTGCGCAGCTCGACGGCGACGAGGCGGCCGAGGCCGGGGCGCGCGTGGACGCCGGCGGTGTTCACGCGGACCGGTGCGGCGAGGGCGGTGGTGCTCATGCGGCTGCTCCTTGAAGCTCGGGATGGATCGGATCGGTCTGCGTGGACGGCGTGCTCGCGCCGGACGTGGTCAGCTCGAAGAAGAGACGTTCGAGGCCGGCGCCCTCGGCCGGGGCGAGCCGGCGCAGGACGACGCCGTCGGTCATCGCCACGCGCGCGACGACCTCGGGCTCGGCCTCAACCAGCCGCCGATCGCCGTCGGCCGGGTGGGTCGCCAGACCGGCGCGGTGAAGCGCGGCATCGAGGCCGGCGAGGTCGTCTGCCTCGACGATGGTCCTGGACTCGGTCAGCAGCTCGTCGCGGGTGCCCTGGGCTTGGATCCGTCCGCCGGCGATGATCATCATCCGGTCGGCGACGGCCTCGACCTCGGCCAGCAGGTGGGAGGAGAGGAGCACCGTGCCGCCGCGGTCGGCGAAGTTGCGCAGCAGGCCCCGCATCCAGCGCATGCCTTCCGGATCGAGGCCGTTGGCGGGCTCGTCGAGGATCAGGACCTCGGGGTCGCCGAGCAACGCGTGGGCGAAGCCCAGGCGCTGGCGCATGCCCAGCGAGTACTTGCCGACACGCCGCCGGGCCGCCGTCGCGTCGAGGCCGACGAGCTCCAGCAGCGCGTCGACGCGCTGCGCCGGCACGCCCATGGTCTTCGCGGACACGGCGAGCGCCTCGCGGCCACGGCGCCCGGCGTGCTGGGCGGACGCGTCGAGCAGGATGCCGACGCGCCGGCCCGGGTTCGGCAGGTCGCGGTAGCGCCCGCCGAGGATCCGGACCTCGCCGCTGTCGGGCTCGGACAGGCCGACGAGCATCCGCATCGTCGTGGTCTTGCCGGCGCCGTTGGGGCCGAGAAAGCCGGTGACGGTGCCCGGCTCGCAGCGGAAGGTGACATCGGAGACGACGGTGCGCCCGCCGAGCTGCCTGGTGAGGCCTTCGGTTTCGATCATCCCGGCAGACTCGCGGCCCGCCGGGTTTGCAACCACGGTCCGCGGGCTACGCTCGCCGAGCCCTGCGGCGGTGGCAGCCAACGACTTTGGTAGGGGGTCGCGGCCGCGGTCCTCGCTTAGCCTTCGTCGTCGAGCGATGGCACGCCAGGCGACAGCGCGCTTTACCGATGGCCTGTCGGGCTGGTTGCGCTCCGCGCTGCCCGGCGTCGTGATCGACGCCCCCGACGAGGAGCGTGCCCGCCGCGACCGCGTCGTCGACGCGACGATCTACCTGGTTGCGTTCGCGATCAGCGCCTTCACCCTCGCAGACGCTTGGCAGATGCTCCCGCCCTGGCTGCGCGTCGTGTCCGTCGTGGTCGGGATCGCGACGCTCGTCTCGCTGCACTGGCGGCGCACCCATCCAGCCGCCGTCGGCATCGGGATCGGGGCGGTCTCGCTCGTGATCCTCACGGCCTCCGGCGCGAACCTCGCCGCCGTCTTCAACGCCGCGATCCGGGCTCGTGGCCGTGACCTGGCCGTCATCGTCGGGCTCCTGATCGCCTGGGCTTTCGCGAGCCCGCTGCTCTACCCCCGCGCCGGGAGCTACTGGGTCAACGCGGGGACCTGCCTGCTGCTGACGGGCGTCGTACTCGGCTGGGGACTCTTCGTACGCGCGCGGCGCGAGCTCGTGCGATCGCTGCGCGCGCAGGGCGACCGCGCCGCGGACGAGGCCCGCGCGGCCGAGCGGCGGCGGATCGCCCGCGAGATGCACGACGTGCTCGCCCACCGCCTCTCGCTGCTCTCCGTGCACGCCGGCGCGCTCGAGTTCCGCCCCGACGCACCGGCCGAGGAGGTCGCCGAGACGGCCGGCGTGATCCGCGAGAGCGCGAAGACGGCGCTCGAGGAGCTGCGCGGCGTGATCGGCGTCCTGCGCGAGGACGGCAGCGAGAGCCTGACGCAACCGCCCCAGCCGACGCTCGCCGACCTCGCCGCCCTCGTCGAGGAGTCGCGGGCGGCCGGGATGCGGATCACCGCACGGATCGAACTGGGCGACGCAGCGCCGCCCGCCGCCGTCGGCCGAACCGCCTACCGGATCGTGCAGGAGGGTCTGACCAACGCACGCAAGCACGCGCCGGGAGCGGCCGTGACTCTAACCGTCCACGCGCCCGACGGCGACCTGCAGGTCGAGGTTCTCAGCCTCGCGCCGGTGGCCGTCGCCGCGGTCTCGCCGCTGCCCGGGGCGGGGACCGGCCTGATCGGGCTCACCGAGCGCGTCGCGCTCGCCGGCGGCGAGCTCGAGCACGGCGTCGACGGCGACGGAGCGTTCGTCGTGCGCGCCCGCCTGCCGCGATGATCCGCGTCCTGCTCGTCGACGATGACGCGCTCGTGCGCTCCGGCCTGCGGATGATGCTCGCCGGCGCAGCAAGCCTCGAAGTGGTGGCCGAGGCCGCCGACGGCCGCGAGGTCCTCGGCGCGGTCGACCTCCACCGGCCCGACGTCGTCCTTATGGACATCCGCATGCCACACCTCGACGGGATCGCGGCCACCCGTCTACTCGCAGCGCAGCCCGACCCGCCCGCCGTCCTCGTGCTCACGACCTTCGACGCCGACGAACTCGTCCTGCGCGCGCTGCAGGCCGGCGCCGCCGGCTTCCTGCTCAAGGACACCGCGCCGGCGGAGATCGTCCGCGCAATCGAGCTCGTCCACGCGGGCGACGGCATGCTCTCCCCCACGGTGACCCGCCGGCTCATCTCGTTGGTGGCCGGCGACTCGGACGCCGGCGCCCGCACCGAGCATGCCCGCGACCGACTGGCGACGCTCAGCCCACGCGAGCGCGACGTCGCGCTCGCCATCGGCCTCGGCCACGGCAACGCCGAGATCGCCGCGACGCTGCACCTCTCCGTCGCGACGGTCAAGGGCCATGTCTCCCGACTCCTCGACAAGCTCGAGGTCGACAACCGCGTCCAAATCGCCCTGCTCGTGCAAGCCGCGGGCGAGCACTAGCAGGGACGCGGACGGATCAGAGTGTCGCTCGCCCATGAAAGCGGCCCTGTCGACGACCCTCCGCGTAAAGGCCGGGGAAGTCCCGCTTTCGCGTGGTTCCAACACGCGCGGCATCACGGATCCCGGTCCGCTGAGAGTGCTGCTTACCCATGGGAGCGGCACTCTCGCGGGCGCCCCCGAGAGTGCTCCTCCCGCGTGAATACAATCGTCTCAGCGCTGTGCTGCAGAAGATCGCAATGAGTACGGCTTGTAACGAACCGCCGCCTAGGGCCGCAGAGGTCTGTCGACCGGTCCTCTTCCGGCAGGGGTGCCGGGCTGCTTCACCGAGACGCCGAATCGACGCGATCGCAGCGCACGCGCTCCTGTATTCGCGCCCTAAGTAGAGCCCCGGAGGCTGCTCGGACCCTCGGCTCCTTGACGAGCATGCAAGCCGCTGGCCCGGTCGAGCCGCCGGTTACTTGGGGGCCGACCGTCGGCCTCCGCAGTCACGCAAGCGCGAACCGCAGCCGCGCCACTTCGGGCAGCGTGCTGGCGCCCCGCCGGAGGAGCGGCGCCTCGAGCCCGATGTCGAGGCTGTAGGTGAGCAGGAGCTCGTACTCGCCGGCACGAAGCGACGCCGCACCGCCCGCCAGGACGAGCGCTCGGGCGCCGTCATCGCTCCAGACGAGGAACGCGCCGGGCAGCGGCCGGTCTTCACCGCTGGCGGGGTCCTGCCTCGTCAGCCGCCGATCGATGCGGGTCCAGTCGAGCGGCTCCGGGCTCTCGAGCAGCAATGCCGGCCGCCGTCGTCCCTGCACGATCTCCGACAGCTCGACGACCGGCGGCAGCGCTCGATAGGCGGCGCCGAGCAACAGGGCGTGCAGCGCGTCGAAGTGCGCCGACGCCGCGTTCCAGAGCGACCGGGCTGCGGCCTGGGCGGCGTCGCGCCGCACCGGGACGTCACCGGGCGCGGCGCCGGCCAGCAGCGCTCTGGCGTCCGCCAGGGCTCCGGCGGCCGCGTCGAGCTCGGTCGCGGCCACGGCGATCGCATTCGCCAGCTGCGTCGCGTCCACGCCGTCGGCCGTCTCGCGATGCACCTGTCCCGTGAATGTGTCGAGATGCTCGACGAGCCCCGCGTACCGCGAGGTCGCGAAGCTCCAGGCGTGCACCGTCCCCCGCGGGGCCGAACGAACGACGAGATCGGTGAAGACAGGCTGGTCGGCGCCGAGGTGGTAGAGGCCGGCCTTCCCGGCGCCAAGCCCGCCGGGATCGTTGACGCGAAGCACCTCCACGCCGTCGATCTCCGCGACCAGAAGATCGCCGTCGCACGTGAACGCCACGGTATGCGTGTCGAGCGCGAAGTCGAGGCCGCAGGCCGCCCCGTCGCAGGACAGGAGCGTGGTTGCCCCGCTCAGGGCGTAGGTGCCGCCCGTGAACGTGCCCTCGAGCCGCGCCAGGTGAACCGATTCCTGGTTGAGGTTGACCAGCAGCCGGTAGCACGTGAACGTGCCGGCCGCCTCGTCCTGTTGGAAGCGCGCGATCGCGCCGATCTGGCGGCCGACCGCCTCGGCGTTGACCTCGAGCCGGTAGTCCGTCCACACATCCCGCCCCAGCGCGGCGATCTTCGCGTTCTCGCGCTCGAGCTGGACCCACGCAAATCCCGGGTCGACCCATCCGTCGACCGTCAGTCCGCCCGCGTGGAGAACGAAGCTGGCCTGCAGCTCCGCCCGGTACTGCGTCTCAGGGGCCAGAGCCGCGCCCGGCCACGTCCGAACGAGGAAGCGCTCGAAGGCCGCAGTCGAGCCCGTGTCGATACCGACCTGGCCCCCTAGCAGCGGGGCCGTGTCCTCCAGCTCGAACAGCAACTCACCCCCGAGCTGCCCCCGTAGGCGCGACCCCTGGCAGTGCACGCCCAGCGTCTGACCTGTTGCCGGGGCGTACGGGAGATCGTCCTCCCACAGGACCTCGACCACTCCGTCCACGACACGCTCGAGGTAGCGCCCGGCGGGGTCGAGGCGCAGGCGGTAGTGCGACTCCCCCTCGCCTTCCGTGTAGCGCCAGGCGAGGCCGACGTCGTCGCCCTCGTCGGTCAAGGTCACCTCGATGGCGTAATCCGTCCACTCGATCTCCCCGGCGACGAGGAGGGCGCGCAGCGCCGCAATCACGGCGCCTTCGTAGACCAGCTTGCCTTCGCTGATCGCCCAACCGCCACCGGCCGCCGGACGCGTATCGGTCCACTGGGCCAAATCGCCGCTGAAGTCCTCGTCGAGCAGCACGCCGTTGGCGAAGGCGATCCTCTGGTCGGCGGCGATCCCGATCGTGCTGCCGAAGCAAGCCTCGACGCGCGTGGCGTACGCGTACTCGGTCTCGGCCAGCTCGGCGCTGGGCTGCTCGGCCCACTGATTCGGGAATGACAGCTCGGCCCCGTCGTCGCCCAGGACCGGCTGCGCGTTGGGGTCGGTCAGCCTGATGGCCATGTCCGCGCCGACCATCTGCTCGACGTAGTTCTCGTCGAACTCGGCGCCGAGGTCGTAGGCCCGATACACGGGCGCCGCGCCGTCGGCCGGAATGGTCCAGGAGATGTACGGCTCGAGGGTCGTGAGCCTGCCGCCCAGCGGATAGGCGGGCTCGACCGCCGCCTCGGCGTCGGCGGCCGGATCCAGCGCCCAGGCAGGCGTCAGGGCGGGCGGCCCCGCGGTCTGGAAGTACGCGTAGTGCTCGTAGGGCGTGACCTCGCGGCTGCCGTTGTGGGTACGGGCGGTCTGCTCCCGCAGGGTGAGGCGGTACCAGGTCTCGGGCTCGAGGACCTCGTCCGCGCTCTCCCAGCGCTGCGACCCCTCATACACGCTCATGTTGTGCTCGAACGTTGCCGCGTACTCCGTGAACAGCGCCTCGGTCTGGTAGCAGATCCGGGCGAGCCGGCAGTTGTCGGAGCCAAACAACACGACGCTGTCGATTCCGTCGGCCTGGAATGCCAGAAACCCCGGCGCGGGTGTCGGCTCCTCCGCCACCGGCACGCCGTTCGCGAAAGCACGAGCGGCCAGGTAGCTCCCGTCGATGCAGAGCTCCACGGTATGGATCGGCTCGGGGAAGACGATCCACAGCGCGACCACGGCGCCGTCCTCGATCGCCAGCGCGTGGCGGGTGCCGCACTCAGAGCCGTCGCCGGCCGCCACTACCTCCGCGCTGTCGGAAAGCACGAGTGCGAAGCGCAGGCCCCCGTGCTCGAACGAGGGGCCGGTCTTCGCGCCGCGCTTCAACCCATCCCAGTCGACGCAGTGCGTGACCACCTCCGGGGGCTGGACGCACGGCCAGGCCGCGTGGTTCGCCAGGAAGGCATCGCGGTAAGTACGCGACGTCTGTCGGGTAAACGCGAACGGCGACTTCGCCAAGACCTGCAGGCGCGAGAAAGCCGGCTCCCCGCTGCCGCCCTCGACGGCCATCCAGGCGCCGTACAGGTCCTCAACCGGAATCCAGGCCGCACCCCCGGCCTTGGGCCACTTCTCGAGCGAGACCTCGAGCAACTCGTAGTCGAACTCGTGGTCCCCGACACGCGTGCTGCCGCCGTAGGCGTCGACGCTGGCGAACTGACCGCCCGTCAGATCCTTCATGCCGCGGTCGAAGGCGATCGAGGGGCGTGCGTCGAGCGGAACGATGGGCCCACTCTCGAACGCGTCGCTTCCAGGTGTGCCGGTCTGGAGCGTCGGGGGCAGCCCGGTCCAGCTCTCGTCCACCTTCGGGTGTGCGAGGCTGATCGACTCGAACGGGTCCTCGCTGGGCGGCGTCGCCTCCTCGCGCCACTCGAGCACGATGCTCTCCTCGATGTCGTCGAGCGGCCAGGGCAGCTTGACGACCACGCCCAGCTCGCCACGTACCCAGTAGAGCGTCGGCGCCTTCGCCGCGAGGAGCGCCTCGACGCTCAGCCCCGCGCCGAAGCCGGCAACCGAGATCGCGAACTCGCCGCCGAGATTCAGGCTGCCCTCGAGCTGAGCCGGCTGCCACTCGATGGCGGCCTGCGCACCGATCCAGGCGCGCAGGGTCACCACCACGGGCCCGAACTTCCACTCGTCACCCCAGCTGATGGCGGCGCCGGTGGCGATTCCCTCGCCGTCGATCATCAGGTAGGCGTCGCCGTGGAGGAGGGCCAGGAGGGAAGCGCGGATGCGCCGGTCCTCCGGCTGATCCTGCCCGAGGTAGAGATGCCAGTTGCGCGGGTCCGGGAACTCGAAGTACGCGTCGGCCGTGGCGGCGATGTCGACCACCTGGCCGAGGCTCCAACCCGCGTCGATGGCGAGCTGAAGGCTGCCTGCCGTGGTGTCGAGCACGGCGAACGCGGACAGAACGCCTTCGCTCGTGGGGTCTTCGGGGTCGGGCGGCGTCTGGAGGAAGTTGGCCTTGCCCTGCAGCAGGATCACCGGCCCCGGCAACACGAGCGCGAACAGCGACTTGACCGACACCGCGCGCCCGAGGTCGAACAGCGTCCCCAGCGTCATGCCGGCGCCCACGGCGTTGCCGTCCGCGGCGCTGATCCACTTGTCGGAGTGCGTGACGTCGAGCGGCGCCGGCGGGCCGGCGTACCAGCCGTACCAGTCGCCATCCTGGGCGGACGGGCCGACATTCACGCCGTACAGGCCGGAGAAGCCGTACAGGGCCGCGCCCGTGGCAAAGAGCGGCAGGCCGACCGGCAACGTCAGGTCCAGGTAGGCGTAGACGAACTTGTAGTCCTGCTCGAGGTTCCTGCCGATCTTCAGCGACGCGTCCAATCTGATGCCGAGCGGGAGCAGCGCCAGGTCGGCGTTCCCCTTGAAGTAGCGCTCGGCCTCCTCGTCGACAAAGGCGACATCGCCCTGGAGCGTGAGCACGCCGGGCAGCGTCAGCTGGAGGCCAACACCCTGCAAGGTCACCCTGGGCGGGCGGACGCCGGTCGGGTCCCACGTGACGCGCAGCCCCTCGACCGACACGCCGGTGGGCAGGAAGTCCACCAGGCGCACGCCTGCCGAGAAACCGACCCAGCGCAGCCCGTCATCCGTCGACCCGAAGCCGATGCGGCTGATCTCGAGGATGAACCCGTACAGGTCGAGTGCCACCGGGGTCTGCAGGTCGAGCCAGCCGTCCGGCAGCTCGACCTCGCCTGCCGCCGAGATCCTCAGCCCTTGCAGCTCGACCGTCGGCCACTGCAGCGCAGGGCTGAGCACGCTCAGCTGCAGCGTGCCGCTCAGGAGCACCGCGGCGCCGCTCGCGTCCTCGACGAAACCGAGTCCGGAGAGCGTGATCGTGCCCAGCTCGCCCAGCTCCAGCTCGGCCAGGCCGTCGGCCGCGTCCTGCGCCAGGCCGACAATCAGGCCGCCATCCATCCCGAGGCCTACGGTCACGTCGAGCGGCTCGTCGAAGAAGGGGAGCGTCAGCGCGCCGTCAATCCGAAAGGCGGTCAGGCTGTTCTGCACGAAGGCGAGCTCGACTTCGCTCAGCGTGAAGGGCAGCCCCGAGAGGCCGGCGCCCGCGACCAGCCCCGGGTCGCGGGCGGTGGCCGTCACCGAGCCCGAGAAACCATTCGTGCCGATGAAGGCATTCGCGATCTCAACCGAGGCGACCGGGAAGCCCGCAGGGAAGTAGAGCGTGCCTGCCGCGATCCACACCCCGCGGAAAGCGGCGTCGAGGCCCGCAGCCGGAAAGTCGGCGGCGAGCTGCTCGGCGGCCTCGGGGGAGAAGGCGAGCCGCACCTCGCCGGGATCGACCACGATCCCGGTCGCGCCGATAGCGAACGGCGGGAAGGCAAACGACCCGGGCCCGCCCACGGAGATCCCGACCGAGCCGATCGTGAGGTCGACCGAGAACCCGACCCGGTAGGGCTCGCCGTCAATCACCCGGTACTGGCCGTCGACGAGCTCCACCGGCTGGATGAGGCCCGAATCGAACGACAGGCTGAAGCCGCCGCCGACCGTGAAGGACTGGTCGTCGTCCTCGATCTCGGCCAGCAGGGTCAGGGCCGTCACGCCGTCGTAGCCGAGCGCGAGCGACGCGCCGGAAGCCTCCTGCAGGCCGAGTTCGATGGGCTCGTCGCCGCTGTCCCAGCTCAGCTCGATCAGGAGCCCGGCGTCGCTCGGCTCGGTCCTTGTCCGATACAGGCGGCTCAGGACGCTGTCGTCGGGAGGATCGAGCAGGTGGGCGGGGAAGAGCGGCAGCGTCGCAAGGCTCTCGACGTCGACCCGCAGCGTGTAGTAGCTGTCGCTCAGGCCGGGCATGGTTCGCTCGTTTCGGCCGTCCTAGGGGTGCGGGGTGTTCGGGTCGATGTAGCCCCACACCGGGGGATAGGCGGCGGGTTCCCCCCAGTAGGTCCAGTTGCGGAGCGCGACGTCCTGGCGGAAGACGCGTGCCTGGCTCGCGTTCGGATCGACGGACGGCGTGTACGGCACGTCCTGCGCGAGCTCGTTCCAGGTGTCGAGGGCCGTGAGCATGCCCTCGAGCCGCGAGTCGGCCGAATCGAGCTGGAGGTGCTCGGCCCACAGCCGCTTGCGGAAGCTCCGCACGCCGGCCGAGACGCGCACGTCGGTCTCGACGTCGAGCGGGTTGTTCGGGTCGAGGTCGACGAAGCCGACGTTGACCTCGCCGTCCGTCGTCATGCTCCGGTGGTTGAAGTTTGCCGAGCCGATCGTGGCCCAGCAGTCGTCGACGATCACGACCTTGGAGTGGTTATAGATCGCCTTGGGGTAGTTCTCATCCGGGTAGTCGAGGTTGCGCGGCGTGTAGACGTGGCCGGGTAGGCGAAGGTCGAAGGTCTGGAAATTGGCGCCGTTCGCGGACGCGCGGACGATCTCGTACGCCTTCTGTGTCTCACCCTGGTAGTAGCGATGCACGCGGTAGTCACCGACGTAGATCACCTGCAGCTCGGGTTCGGCGTCGAGGCGGGCCGCTATCTCGGCCGCGATTCCAAGGTGGTAGAACGCGTAGTTCTCGAGGTAGATGTACACGCGCGCATGCCGGATGGCGTTGTAGATCGCCTCCTCGATCGTGCGCATGCCGCGCGGCACGAAGGCGTAATATGCGTCGGCCTCGTACTCCTGCTGGGTGCGGCCCGAAGGCAGGTTGTTCGGGTGGCAGGGATAGGTGAACAGATGCTGGGCGGCCGCCGTGCCCACGGGCGCCTGGCGGATCCGGTAGGCGGATGCAAGGGCGAGGGTGGTTTCGGTCTTGAGGGGAAGGGCGTCCACCCAGATCGGCTCGGAGGGGTGCTGACCCCACCGCTGCTCGAAGTGCCGCAGCAGCTCGTACACGACCGGGCCTTCGACCTTGACCTGGATGTCGTGCCACGTCCAAACGCCATCGTGCTCGGGCGGAGCCCAGCGCCCGCCGGCGATGTCGATGCCCCCCACGTAGCCCGTTAGCACGTACTCGCCGCCGGCTCCGTCCTGTTTTCCGACGACGACGTACTTGCTGTGATGCGAGCCCTCGGGAAGCGGATGGCGAAGGTCGACGATCGCCTCGTGCCCGATGAGATCCATCGCGTTCACGAAGGGGAGGTGGGTGGGGGCCCGGTCGGGGTAGGCCCAGTTGTCGAAGTCCTCGTCCGCCATCCCCTTGTAGAGCAGGAACCGGAGTTTGGCCTGGTTGGCGGCGGCCGCGTCGAGGGCGTTGCGAAAGGTAAATACGGAGTCAAGCCAAACGTCGGCGTCGATGGCCCAGCCGGCGCAGTAGAAGAAATCGTCCGGGCCCAGCGAGTACAGCTCCGTGATCAGTTCCGCGAAATAGTCAGCCCCGTCGATCAGCGGCGTGATCCGGTTTCCGTCGTGGACCGCGGCGTCGTAGTCGAGGAGCCACTCCGCGGGGTCGAGTGGGATGGTCAAGGTCCTTGGGCGCCCGCCGTCGGGACGGGCTGGATCGGGGACGGCTCGCTCAACAGGCCCGAGTCGCTACGCACCAGCAGCCGGTAGTCGAAGCCGGCCGTGGAACGAATTTCGGCATCGACGTAGCCCTGCGTGCCCGCTGCCAGCCACGGCGAGATCGAAGTCCATACCGACCCGCCGGCCGCGGCGCGCTGGACGAGCACGGCGTGGCCGGGGTCGGCGAGCTGCCACTGCAGCTCGACGGCGAGGCCCTCCGACGCCCAGTCGGCGGAGATCCACGTCGGCGGCGCGGGACGCGCCGTGTCGATCGCCAGCCCGGCCCTCGAGGGGGACGGAGCCGACACGTTCCCGTCCCGGTCGAGGGCCGCCACCCGGATATGCAGGTTCGTCCCGCCGGTCAACCCGTTGATGGCGTGCGACTCGTACGCCGCGCCCGTGGGCGACACGACCGCGCTCGGGGTTGTGCGCCGTACGTCGGCTACCAGCTCGGGATCATCCGCCCACCAGAGCCGGTACTCGGCCAGGTCGGGTTCCCGGTTCGCCCGCCAGGTGACGACGATGCTGCGCTCGCCCGCCAGCACGGAGGTGATCGACGGCGCCGCGGGCGGCGTCACGTCGAAGATGTGCACCGGCGGGAAGGCAAGGGCCTCGGGCCACGGGCTGAGGTTCCCCGCCGCGTCCAGGGCGCGGACGCGGTAGACGTACACGCCCCGGCCGCGGCCGTCGAACGTGTCCGTGAAGGCCGTCTCCGCGACCGGGTCCGGCGTGACGCGCCGGAAGGCGGCCTCGCTGCCCGGTAGCCCCGCCATGGCCTGAACCTGGGCGTCGGTCAGGTCTGAGTAGAAGCGCTCGGCCCACGCCCGCCAGGCCTCGAGGTGGCGGTCGACGTCGGCCAGCAGATCCGCCTCGCTCAACGCCGGGTCGAATGCGATCAGCCAGTTCGCGAAGCCCGGGTCGTCGGCGAAGACACTGCCGCTGGCGTACGGACCCTTGCGTGCTTGGCGAAGCGCCCGATCCTGGTTGAACAGCGCGGCTCCGGTGCAGCGGTAGACGGCATAGCCGGATGCCTCCGAAACCGGCTCCCAGGTGAGGGTGTAGCGCGCTTGCCCGTAGTAGTTCGCCGGTGAGGCGACGATTGGCTCGTCCGTCGCCGCCGGCACGTTGGCGACGGCGGGCGGTGGTGTGCGGCGCACCGCCTCGATCCGCGCCGCCGAGGAGAGCGCGCTCTCGTTGCCCGGCCGGCCGCCGAGGCCGCCGCGGCCCGGCCGCAACCAGCGCGGGTCGTCGGCGCTGTCGGCCTGGCCGTCGGAGGACGACATGGCGATGTGCGCCACGGCGGCCGACTCGCCGTCCCCGATCGGCAGACCGAGATTCGCGACGCGGAGCTCGTATTGCCGTCCGGTGTAGTACGTGCATTCGGACCCGAGCGCCGGTTCGATGAGCGTCGAGCTCGCGGCCGGTGCCACCGTCGGGACGAGGTGTATCCGCAGCTCGGCCCCGAGCGTGTGTCCGTACGCGAGGTAGACGACGCCGTCGCACAGCAGTGCGCCGGGTAGCAGTACATGATCCGGGTCGCGGAGGGCGCGATCGAGCGTGACGGTGCGCGTCGCTCCCTGCCGCGCGATCGCCGCTGCGTCGGCCGAGGCCGCATCGAAGTCGGCCACGGCCACGACGTGCCCGGCGACCCGCGGCGCCTCGGACACCGGCGCGACGGCCAGCCGGCGTTCCCAGCTGGCAGCTCGTCCGGGGTCGCGCCAGGCGGTGTGCGAGGGACTGATCGTCAGGCTGCACGGCCCCGGCATCGGCGCCTCGTCGGGCAGCGTCAGGTTGTCCACGGCGAAGACGCAATCGCTGCCCGCGGTATTGCCGCTGACCGTGAAGAAGCTCTGACCCACCCGGAGCGATTGGCCGGCCAGCTCGTCGGCGGCGCCTGGCCAGCCGATGTCCGTCGTCAACGTGGAGGTGGCTCCGAGCGTCGACACCGAGATCACCCTCCCGTCGAGGCGATTGAGCGCGCCGCTCGTCGCGTAGGCGCGGAACTCGCCCAGCGGCTCCGCGACGTCCGGGGCCTGGAGGCTGAACACGCCCGGCCACTGCCACCTCAGCCTGACACCCGGCCCGTTGGCGAGCGCCCAGTCCCTGTCGGCCTGGCTGAGCCACGGATCCGCCGGATCGAGGTAGGTGGCCTCCACGGCCTGTGGCGGCGGCGGCGCCCGCCGATCCCGTACCTCGACCGGCTGCTCCGGGCCCCGGTCGCCCAGGACGCCGAACAGATCGATGCCGCGCACCGAGTAGCGGTAGATGCCGTCCGGGACCGAGGGATCTGAGTACATCGCGGGGTCTCCGTCGCCGGGCGGCCGCTCCGAGAGGAGCATCGGCGCAGCCTCGTTGAGGATCGAACTTGCAAGGACCGTCGTCCCATCGTCGGCCAGATCAACGCGCTCAATGAGGTAGCGGACCGGAGCCTGGGCGCGCAGATAGCCGCCACCGGCCTCGCCGTGGTCCCAGCGCAGATCCACGCGGCTCTGCGCTGTGACCAGGTCACCCCGCGCCGGGAGGCCCGTCCCGGTGGGGACGACCAGCGGCGGGTCGAGCGCCGGCCGGAACTCGGGCGGCGGTGTGTCGCTGCGCACGTGGAACACGTCGTACACGACCTCGCTGAGCGCGCCGATCCGCTCCCGCATCACGATCGACACCAGATCCATGTCGCCGAGCGTGAGGAGCACGATCTCGTCGATGCCGGCAGCCTCCTCGAAGAGCAGCTCCAGCTCCCCCGGCGGCCCCAGCTGCGTCCCGATCCGCGTGGTCCCGTGGTAGGCGCCGGCGGCGACCGCAGCTTCGGCGAGGAGATGCACCGTCACCGACCGCGGCGCCGCCGACCCTCGCTCCGGCAACGTGATCGCGATCGGGGCCGCCGCGACGGCGCGAGCGAAACGGAGGCCGGTGTGCTCGGACCCGGCCCAGGTCGTCCTGGTCGCCTCGATCGGGTTGGGCGAGACGAAGGTCAGTCCCGCGTGCTCGAGGACCGTGCCGAAGCGCCGACCCGGCTCGAGCCCTGAGAAGTCGGCGCGCCGGCCGGGGTACGGCGCGTCGCCGTAGTGCGCGACGACGCGATAGTCGTAGAAGGTGTCCGGGTCGGGCGGCTCGTCGTGCCAGTACAGGCCGAGCACCCGTGCGGGGTTCGGGTCGAGCGCCAGCGTCTGCAACAAAGTCATGCCGAGCCAGTCGAGCGTCGCCGCGCTGTCCTCGTCGGTGTTCCTCAGCCGATAGGCGCATTGGGGCTCGGTTCCCACGAGGTCGTAGAGGATGGCGTGCAGTTCGTCGCGGAAGCCGTCCAGGTAGTCGCGTCGCCTGTCCGCCGGTAGACCGGCCGGCAGGCGGGACCTGGCCTCGGCCAAGTCGTCAGGCGAGTGTGAATGAGGGGAGGTCCAGACCGGATGCGTGATCGGCAGATAGATGGGCGTGCCGCCGTTGAGCGGAATCTGTGGCCAGAAAAGGTCCCGGCCGTCGCTTAGGAGCACAAAGCAGAGCTCGCAGACGACCATGTCGGTGCCGCGCAACACCACGTGATCGATGCGGTCCCCGTGCAGCGTGACGGCGTACTCGGGCCCGCGCTCGCGTGCCCGTCCCCGCTCCAGCAACACCGGGCCTTCCGGCGAAGCCGCGTAGGCCTCGGCGGTCGGGCGGGCCGGGGTGTCGGGGTGGAAGACGATCCGCACGACTCGAACCGACTGCCTGAGGTCCATCCGAACAACGCGCTCCCCCGGAAACGAGGCCGCGTTCGTGGCGCCCGCGGTGCAGCCCGGGACGATGGACACTTGGCCCGGGAACGTGAAGCTGACGCCCGGACGAACGTCGTCGAACTCGTACGGGCGCCATGCGACACCGACCACGTCGGCCTCGATGAACGCGCCGCAGCGCAAGTAGTGGCGATAGTTCTCGACCCGGCGGAAGACGTCGAAGCCGCCCGATGGGAAACCCAGCTCAGGCGAGATCTGCCATCGCAGATGCACCCCCGGCTCGATGTCGCTGCCATCCGCGCGACGGAAACCGCCCCGGGTTCCCCGGCCAACCATGCCTAGGAGGTTGCCGTTCTGGTAGCCGTCCAGGTTCAGCCTCCGAGCCTGAGCTCAGCGGCTCGCAGCCTAGATCAATCGCCGGCCCGTCGACCTCGCGAGCCGCTGCGATCGGTGCCGAGCCTGAGAGCGCAGCACAGGCGAGAGGCGGCCTCGCCCCAGTTCGACGGTCGCAGCGATACCGAAACCGTCAGTGGCCGACGCGCGCCGGTGATCCCGGTCAGCGCATCGCTTCGGCCCTGACAGCCGATCCAGCCGGCGCCGCTCGTCGGGCACGCGGCAGCGGTGCACGCAGTGCTCCATTGCATGGTGGCTGTTGCATAAAGCCATCTCGGAAAAGCTGCTGCGCGATCGCGGACATGGCCGTCAGGGCGGCTAGGTCTGGCGACCTCTGGACGGACGCACGTCGCGTAACGGATGAGCTGGCCGATTTCGGAACCCACCCTTAGAGACGCTCCAGCGGCGTCGCCAATGGTTTGTGCAACAGCCACCATGGAAAGCGACAGCGCGACGGTGGCCGAGAGGGACGGCGCAGGACTGCTCGTGTCCGGCGTAAAGGAACAGCGCCGCCAACGCCGCTCCTCTTGCACCCGAACCGGGAGGCCGGACAGCGCCGACGGTCTCGCCGGCAACCGCATCGCGCAGCCGTTGCGCAAGTCGCCGCCCAGCGACGCTCCTGATGGATCAGGTTCCCGGTGGGCGGTAGTCGACCGCCTCGACCGAGCGCTGCGCAGCGTCGTCGACCTGCTCGGGGGTAAGCAGAACGGTCGTCCTAGTGGTCGCGCCTCCGGCCGAGTCGACGGACAGCGCGACCGCAGCCGCAGCCTCGTTGTCGGGCAGGTCCACGATCACGACCGCGTCGTGATCGCCGAACGCGAAGTAGAACGCGTCGAGCTGTCCGCCCAGACTCTTGGCAGTATGCGCCACCGCGTCGCGCCGACTTGATCCGCCCTTGGTCCGAACGCCCTCAACGCCCTCATGGGTGTACGACGCCTCAATGAGGTACTTCGGCATGAGCACCCTCCTTTGGACTGGGTGACGCGAACCATCCCACGCCTGCGAAGCGCCCGCAACGTGTTGCTCCTTTGAGGCACATGCGATAGCGACGGCCTGCTAGCCCTTAGTGCCGCTGGCAGGCGAAAGCGGTAGCCCGACGGTGCAATCGAACGCGAGGGGCATTACCGCACCTCTCACACGGCGAGCGTCAACGCTTGATCGCGACCAGCTTCGACAGCTCCTGGCTCGTCGTGACGGCCTGCTCCTTGATCACGCCGACGCCGCGGCCGTGCCACTTCAGCTCGTACTGCTTGTCGATCGTGCTGTACTCGAGCGTGAGCAGCGTCCGCTTGAAGAAGCGGTACGGCGTCCTCACGGCGCCGCCGCCGCCGAGCACCTGGGCCTGGTCCACGGCGTGCCCGGGCGAGTACTCCTGCCGGTAGGCATCGCCGCGGTGCGGGTGGGCGAGCATGATGATGCCGGGCTGGCCGTTGCCGACGCCGGCCTGCCAGGACCCGTCGTCCTTCACCCAACGCCCGTGCTCGAAGTTGCTCGAGTCCTCGCCGAGGTACCAGACATTCCCCTCCTTGTCTTGCGCGTACCAGTCGAAGGTGCGCTCCTCGGGCTTGCCCTCCGAGAAGACCTGGTCCAGGACCACCGTCGCCTCGACTCCCATGATGCGCTTCTTCCTGTGCGTCACCCTGACCGTGTTGAGCTCGCGCGTCTTGCCGTCGTCGCCGACGCCCCTGTAGCGAAGGACGGTTCCAGGCTTGAGCGGCAGCCAGGGGTTGTCGATCGGGCCGCCGAAGTTCGCCGCGTCAAAGGCCGGGTGGTAGGGCGTCGTAACGGGAGCCGGGTTCGTTCCCGCGCTTGACCCGGTGGACGCGATTGCCGTGATGGTGCCGCCGGCCACGAGGATCGCGACGAGCAGCACTGCTGTTGTCCTCGCACGCTTGATCACGCACCGAATTTACCCGCGCGCGATGAGACAACGCTGAGAATTGTTGCAGACCTAACACCCACACGCGCGCGAACTCCCGTTGGGACGGAGCTCGCTGTCGCAACGAGGCAGATGCGAGAGTGCTCGGCCGACGGGCCCGGCTATCGAGTTGGACGAAAGGCGGCACTCCCGCGTTGCATGGATACCTACAGCGCGCGTTCCACGCTCCAGCGGGTCCCGGCACGGCCCTTTCGCGCGCATTGCGACAGTGCGGCGGCCGTAGCTAGCTGCCGCGACGGAACTGCACCGGTTCGTCCTTGCCGTCGGCGGGTCGCTCCGAGGTCCGACGGCTGCGAGGCTACGGGCGAGATGCGGCTGCGGCCTTCTGGTTCGTTAGGACTCTTGGGCGATCAGCGCGGATGGCCTCGCCACGCATGGAGTCATTAGGTAGGCTCGTCCAAGCGCCGGGCGCTCAGCTCCGCTTCAGCGCGCCCCGGCACCGTCACGTACCCAAGACCGTCGCTGCGACGGTCACCCTAGAGGGAGGTTGACATGCCTGCATCGGACCAGCTGACGAGGTTGGCGGCCAGGGCGAAGGAAGCTGAGGATCGGGCCGCGGCCGCACAGGGGAAGGCCGAGGCGGACCTCGAGCAGGACGTTGCGACAGCGCGCGCATCAGCTCAGGCCCAGGCTGAGAAGCTGCGCCAGTCCGCGGACGCAAGCAAGGGAAAGCTCTCCGTCTGGTGGCATGACTTGCAGCGCTCGTGGAACGAACACGTCGCAAAGGTTCGCGAGGACATCGATTCCAAGCGGGCGGAGCACGACGCGGACAGGGCGCAGCGGAACGCCGAGATCGCCGAAGACGACGCCTCGTTTGCGGTTGAGTACGCGTATGCAGCGATCGAGGAAGCCGAGTACGCGGTGCTCGACGCGGCCCTTGCGAGGAAGCACGCTGACGAGCTGTCACCACAGTCGGGCGCTACCGCCTGAACGGCGCGTTGGGTTGTGCGCCGAGGTCGGCACAGATCTCGGACGCTACGAGGAGAGAACGCAAGAGCAACGCGAGCGCACAAACCGCGAAGGGTCGGCGCGCCTGTCGATTCGCGCGGTCGGGAGCGCTGAGCTGCCGGTCAGTGGTCGGCCGTAGGCGAGCCTCGACCCCGACGCACTGCTCGACGTGTGAAACCGCCACGTCGGTCGGCCGTGCATTGACAACAAAGCTGGTCGCGCGGAAGGGTCAGTTTGCCGTGCCATCCATGACGCCCGAGCTCGAGCAGTCCTTCACGCAGCCTTCGCGGAATCGACCGCGCTGAGCCAGCGGTCGACGAACGCGCCCAGCGCATCGAGCGCCTCGACACCCTCGTCGAGCATGCTCGCGAAGCTCTGAAAGACATGCGGCACCTCGGGCCAGACGTCGAGCCCGACGCGACCGTCGCACTCCGCCACGCGACGAGCCAGACCCATGGCATCGCCCAGAAGGATGTCGTGCGAGCCGGCCTGGACGAGCAGCGGGGCGAGCCCGGAGAGGTCGGCGAACAGCGGGCTCGCCGCCCGGGCATCCGCCGGCGTCACGTACTCGTCAGCACGCCGTCGCAGCGCCTGCACCGACAGGATCGGATCGACGTCGGCCTTGCTGTCCAACGTCGGACTCGTGAGCGTCAAGTCCACCCACGGGGACATCAGGCACGTGCACGCCGGCTGGGGCAGCCCACCCGCCTTTGCCCTCACGAGCGTCGCGGCTACCAGCCCCGCTCCGGCCGATTCGCCAACGATCGCGATCTGCCGCGCGTCGACGCCGCTGTCGAGCAGGCCGCGATACGCGGCAACGGTATCGTCGACGCCGGCAGGGTAGGGATGCTCGGGCGCCAAGCGGTAGTCGATCGAGTAGGCACGTGCCCTCGCACGCCGAGCGACCTCGGAGGCCAGCCCAACGCCGACACGCGCCGATCCGAGCGCGTACGCGCCCCCATGCAGGTACAGGACCACACGATCAGAGCGCGTCTCGGGCGTCTCGACGAGGATCGCTTCGATCCCGCCGAGTGTCGCGTCGCTCGTCGTGACGTCGTCGGCCAGCGGGGTCGAGGCCGTCATCTGCTCGATGACCACTCGCTGCTCGGCCACCTCCCCGCCGAGGTCCAGGGGCACCTCGCGCAGTAGCGCGTCGAGCGCCTCGTGCTGCTCGCGACTCATGAGTCCCCCTCACGATGCAACGTCAGTGTTCCGGCACGCTCGGCGGCCTCGTTGGCACGCGTCGCGACCCTCGTGAACCCGTCTGATATCGCCATGTCACTCCTTTGTAGTGGTCCGCTGGAGGGTGATGGCGAGGCGGGTGACCGGTCGTCACATATTTCCGATGATTCACCTCGTCTGAGCGGCCGGCCAGGCGGAGCCCGCGGCGTACGGCGACCAGCGCGGCCGGTAGGTGCTCGAGCAGCTCGGCGATGGTGACGCGGCCGGGGGGGGACTGGTGAGCCACGAACGCGCCGTCGAACGTCGCCGACTGCCCTCAGGGTCATTCGCGCCCGTCACGTCTGAGGCGTGGCCGCTCGCGAGTGGGCGGGTCTCCACCTCCCCGCCGAGCGCCCTATATGCGTCGTCCAAACGGGGTTCAATTCCGAGCAGATTCCACTCGACCAGCGGGCCGGACCGCTTCGCTTTCGCCGGTATGCCACCTGCCGTTGAGCGCGAACGAGCGCGAGTCCTGTGTAGCCGCGCGTGCACAGACCCCGAGCGGAAGCGCTGTGCTGCTCGACGAGAACGGCCGTGTGCAGCCCTCCGCGTCCGAAAAGGGCAGTTCCCGCATACGCGCCGCACCTACGCCGCGATTTACCGGGCCTTCGGCGTCTTCTTGGGACCCGACGCCACGTCGGATCACGTGACGGCTGAAGCCGGGCCCGCCTAACGCGACGCGCTCGAGCGCGCGGGTCGATCACCGGCCACGGTGGCACGGCGATGGACCAGATCACATAATGCGTGTGACGACGCGTCACGCGACCGGCGTCCAGCCTGAAGTCCATGGCCCAACCAGTATCCCGTGAGTTGCCGGGTCCGGTGGCCTTGCAGGGCCGTCGGCTGTGGCTCGTCCTCGGCGCGCTGATGCTCGGGATGCTGCTCGCCGCGCTCGACCAGACGATCGTGGCGACGGCGCTGCCGACGATCGTCGGCGACCTCGGCGGCGCCTCGAACCTGTCGTGGATCGTGACCGCGTATCTGCTGGCGTCGACGGCCTCGACGCCGCTGTGGGGCAAGCTCGGCGACATGTACGGCCGGAAGCGGTTCTTTCAGGCCGCCATCGTGATCTTTCTCGTCGGCTCCGCCCTGTCGGGACTGAGCCAGTCGATGGGCCAGCTGATCGCCTTCCGCGCGCTGCAGGGAATCGGCGGTGGAGGGTTGATGATCGGCGCCCAGACGATCGTCGGCGACGTGGTCGCGCCGGCCAACCGCGGTCGCTACCAGGGCCTGTTCGGCGCCGTGTTCGGCGTGGCCACCGTACTCGGGCCGTTGGCCGGCGGGCTGCTCGTCGACAACGCCTCGTGGCGCTGGGTCTTCTACATCAACCTCCCGGTCGGCGTTGTCGCGCTGCTGGTCACGGGCGCGTTCCTCCCAACGACGGAGCGCCGTGTCTCGCACGTGATCGACTACGCAGGCGCGGCGCTGGTGACGGCCGGCACCACCTGCCTGGTGCTGATGACCAGCCTCGGCGGGACGACCTACGCGTGGGACTCGGCGCAGATCGTGACCCTCGGTGTGGCCGGCGTCGCTCTCCTCGCGCTGTTCGTGGCAGCCGAGCGGCGCGCCGAAGAGCCGATCCTGCCGATGCGGCTGTTCAAGAACCGCGTCTTCGGGGTGAGCAGCGCGTTGGGCTTCGTCGTCGGCTTCGCGATGTTCGGCACGATCACGTTTCTGCCGCTCTACCTTCAGATCGTGAAGGGGGTCAACCCGACCGTCTCCGGGCTTTGGCTGTTGCCGCTGATGATCGGGCTGCTGCTCACCTCGGTCAGCTCCGGCCAGCTGATCAGCCGCACCGGGCGCTACAAGATCTTCCCGATCATCGGCACCGCGCTGATCACGATCGGACTGCTGTTGCTGTCGCGCCTGGGACCAGACACCAGCTGGCTCGACGCCTCGCTGTCCATGTTCGTGTTCGGCGCCGGGCTGGGCTCGGTGATGCAGGTCACCGTCATCGCGGTCCAGAACGTCGTCGACTACAAGGACCTCGGCGCCGCCACCTCCGGGGTGACCTACTTCCGCCAGATCGGGGGGTCGTTCGGCGCGGCGGTGTTCGGCTCGATCTTCTCCAATCGCTTGGAGGCGAACATCGCGCACTATCTCGGCGGGCTGGCGCTACCGGGCGGCGTGAGCAGCGAGACGCTGAGCCCCGACGCGCTGAGCAAACTCTCCCCCGCGGCCCACAGCGCCTTCATCCACGCGTACGCCGACTCGCTGGAGACCGTATTCCTGGCCGCTGTGCCGGTCGCCGCCGTCGCCTTCCTGATCTCCTGGCTGCTGCCGCAGGTCCCGTTGCGAAAGACGGTGACCGCCACCGATCCCGGGCAGACGTTCGGCATGCCGACCGACCGCAGCTCCGCGCAGGAGCTCGAGCGCGGCCTCGGAGTGCTCGCGGGGCGCGAGGACCGGGTGGCGCTCTACCGCCGCATCGCCGCACAGGCAGGATTGAGCGGCGTGCGCCCGGCCGCCGCCCTTCTGCTCACGCGCGTAGCAGCGGAGTCAGGCGTCACGCGCGCGGGCCTGGCCGAGCAGATCGGCACTTCCACCGCGAACCTCGCACCCAGCCTCGACCAACTAGCCAGCCGCGAGCTCGTGACGATCGAACCGAGCACCCACGCGCTCCACCTGACCGGTGACGGCCAATCCGCCGTCGAGCGGCTGCGCCGTGCGCGCGAGGACGGCCTCCGCGAGCTGCTCGACGACTGGTCGCCCGAGCAAGATGCCGAGCTCGACGATCGCCTCAAGACGCTCGCCCGCGACTGCATCGACCGGGACGCGGCCAGACTGCGCCACGACGAAGGCTTGCGCGAAGCGGCCTGACGCGCCGACTCCAGTCCTGGAGGCGTCGCACATGGAGCGTCACGTCCCGTAGCGGGTCGCGTCCCCTTCGCGCTGTAAATTCGCCGCGGCCTCGTTCACCAATGCCGTAGCGCTCAGCCCTACCGATGTGATGTCGCTGACCAGACGGGTCAAGATGATGATGCTGGCTGAGGCCGCGGTCTCGGCGATGACCACCCGGTTGGTTGCTGCGCGGGCCGCGAACACTCTCCGCTAACGCCGATGGCAGCGAGAGCCGCACAACCGATGAGGTTCGACGCTTCGCGCTTCGCGGCGGTCTATCGAGTTCCGGGAAGGCAGCGTCGGCCGGCAATCTGGTCTACGCATCTGGCCGACGCCGGGCCGCCGGCAGGCTCGGGGGAGTGGTCGTTCTCCTCGCAGTCCTGGCGCGAGCAGTGACAGCCTCTCGCGTCCGGCGCTTCGGCCGTGAGCTGGTCGGTCTGTATTGGGACTCGGGAGTGGGCAACGACGTCCCAGCGCTCGCCTGGTTCCTGCTCTCGTCGCTGGTGCCGCTGGCACTCGGTGTCACGGCTCTGGCAGCGGTCGCGCTAGGCGACTACGCCGAGGCCCAAGCGCTGTCGGTACGGATCTCCAAGGTGCTGCCCAAGGACGTCCAGGATCAGCTCGTCACTCTGATCCTGCGGACCAAGGAGCAATCACCGCTGCTGATCGCCGCATCGATCATCGGGATGGTGTGGGTCAGCTCGGGAGCGGTGGGAGTGATCGAGCGCTGTCTGCTACGCCTGCTCGCCCGGCCGGGCTTAGGAGTCGTGCGCGGCAAGCTCCGCAACCTGGCGGTCGCCGCGGTGGTGACCGTGGTGATCATGCTGATGGTTGCCGTGGCCACGGCCGGCACCGACCTCGTAGGACGCCTGAAGATCAACCCGACGGCGATCCGCCTGGCTGCTCCGCTGACCTCGCTCGCGTTGAGCACCCTGCTGTGCGGCGCCGTCTTCCGCGCGCTTGCCGGCGAGTCCCTGCGGTGGCGCGCGGCGTGGGCAGGCGCAGCAGTCAGCGCCGTGATCCTCAACATCACGCCGACCGCTGCCGGTTACTACATCAGCCTTGTGGCCGGGAGGACTCCCGTCGAGGTGTTTCTGGTGCTCGCCGGTGTTCTGATCACCTGCTACCTCGCCGCATTCGGGCTACTGCTCGGGGCCGGCGTCGCCGTGCGTGTGCAGCTAGGCCAGCAGCTGCACGGCTGAGTCCACTCCCGGTCGACCGAGCCGAGAAAGGGGTCGCTGCTCCACGAGCTACTGCGGAAACCGCGCTGGCCCCGACGTCGCTGCCGACGACACTAGAACCAGCGTCCGAGGAAGGAGAACCATCCGGAGCTAGGCACAATCGGATACGGTCGAGCGGCGGCCGCGGGCTTCCGGATCCACACCGCCGAGCGGAAGTGCAACATCGTAGTTACGCTTGGGACGACGACCAGTCGTCCGCCGGCGCGCGATCCGCTCCCACCGCACTCCTGCATCGCGGAAAAGCGGCAGTCCCGCGGCGGTATCGCCTTCCATGCGACTCGACACTGCGCCGCCAGCTCCCTCGGGCTACGCACGCACTGCTCCTATCGCGTGATAGGAGCACTCTGTGCGCCGTCGCTGTGGGCACGCAGCGCCCATGGCCGGAGAATTGTTCGGCCTGAGGTTTAGGCCACAAACGCATTCTTGTGGCCTAAACCCCTGTGTACTCCCGCGAAACGCAGGCAATCTAGATTTACCCGCGACCCGCCGACGGATCCCGAAATGCCTGCAAAGTGGCCTGTTTCGGTGCGCTGAGCCGCCCGAATCGCACCCAGGAGGCCGCCGGTTCGAGTCCGGCTAGCTCCATCGAGGAAGTTCCCTGCAAAGCGCTGCACGTGGAGCGTTCGGCATTCGCGAGGGCGCGGCGACTTTAGGCCAGCACGCCCAGGAGATCGAAACGCTGAGTCTCGGATCGCCCCAGCTGGCAGGAGAAGCGGGATGAGGCAAGTCAGTCGGCCGCCGGCCTCAGTTGTCGACCGAGCGAGGTCCGAGCCCCACCGGACGACGATCCCGGCCAGCCGGGTCAGCGACTCGCGCAGCGGTCGCATCATCTCGCCGTCGAAGGGGAGAGGAACGCGTCGCTCGGGCTCAGAGAGCAGCGCTGTCACCGTCGGCCAGGGGCTCCAAGGCTGGCGCCAGAAGTCGCAGACGGAATCTCCGGGCCAGTCGCAAAACGCGCTCCCTTCGAGGAGGACCAGGTGCGAGCCGCCATCGGAGCCGCCTTCTTCGTACTGGCTCTGATCTACGTTGTGAAGACGATCTCGGCTGCTGCGCGCCAAGCGCGCTGAGGCGAGCGCTAGCCAAGCCAGCGGTTGCTCTTGAAGCGCAGGGCTCGTTCCAAGGCGGCGGCGAGCGCCGCGAGCCCGAGCAGGAAGTTGGCCGGTCCCGGCAGCGTGAACGGCGGTTCGAAGTCGGCGCCCACGGCGTCGCTGATCAAGGCGATCAGCTGGGGCACCTCGTAGATCAGCGCCGCCACAAGCACAGCCCACGAGATGGCGCCGATCAGGCCGCTGGTCTCGGGACGCTCGCGTGCCAACCGGAGCCGCCATGCTTCAGCCGTTCCGTCTACCGGCGTGAGCGTGGTCGTCTCGCCGTCGACGACAAGTTCGACCTGTTGCATGCCGAGCAGACCCATCGCCGCCCGAATCGTCGCGCTCTGATCTAGGGCGAAATTCGCCGGCGATTTCTGCACGTCCACCTCGACACCGTCGCGGTACAGATGCAGCTTCTCGCCGAAATCGAAGTAGTCCAAATCGACGGTCCACACGTGGCCGGCGTGGCACGCCTCGAACCTGCCGCGGGAAACGAGATCCCAACCGCCGAGCGGTCTCAGGGAACGTGACTCGGGTGACTCGGGCATTCCCGTTCGGGCGTACCCGATGACGCCCGGATTCACGTGCCAGCCCAAGCGCACACGCGAGACGGTCGCCGCCGCTTGCGCGTGAACAACTGGTGCCGGCCTTGTCGGCGCCGCTGCATAGCGGAACTCATCGGCAGGGTCCGCGGGGTAGCTGCGTTGGATTGGTCAGGCGATTGCTTGGAGCGCGCTGGCCGCGTCGGGTAGGACGGCGACCGAGCCGTCGAGTCCTATCAGGAGAAAGCGGTCTAGGCGGCGCAGGAACGTGCGGTCGTGGGACACGGCGACGACGGTGCCCTCGAAGCCGTCGAGCGCCGACTCGAGCGCCTCGGAGGAATCGATGTCCAGATTGTCGGTGGGCTCGTCGAGTAGCAGCAGGTTGTGGCCCTCGGCTTCGAGGCAGAGAATCTCCAGCCGCGCCTTTTCGCCTCCCGAAAGGGTCTCGTAGCTGCGATTGGCGGCGTCGACGAGGCCGTAGCGGGCCAGCGCGCGCATGGCGGCCTCCATCGCCTTGAGGCGCTCGACCACTATGTCGAGCAGCCGGCGCCGCGCGAAATCGGGTCGGGCGTTGAGCTGGGTGAAGAGCCCGGCCGACACCCGCGGGCCGACCACCACCTCTCCTTCGTGTGCCACGGCCTCTCCGGCCAAGAGCCGGATCAGGTGCGTCTTGCCGGAGCCGTTGGGGCCGACCACCCCGATGCGCTCGCCGAAGTGGATCTCCTCGGAGAACGCGCTGACCAGGCCGTCGATCGAGATCCGGCGCAGGTCGAGCACGCGGCGGGCGGAGTCGCCGCCGCGCAGCCGGACCGTGATCTGCTGGTCGCTGACGGGGTCGGGGGGCGGGCCGTCGTCGACCCAGCGCTTCCAGCGCGTCTCCGCGGCGTCGGCGCGCTTGGCCCAGCTGTCGGCGTAGCGGGCGCGCTCCTTGAAGATCCGCACGCGATCACGCAGGCGCTTCTCCTCCTCACGCCAGCGGGCGCGGCGGTCGCCCATCAGCTTCTGGCGATGAGCGCGGGCCTCGGGGTAGGTCGCGTAGGAGTCGCCATGCACCCAGGCACCGGAGCCCTCGAGAGTGACGATGGCATCGCAGGCCGCCGTGAGCAGCTCACGGTCGTGGGAGATCACCAGGATCGTCTTGCGCGTCGCGCGGATCAGCGCCTCGAGCTCACGCTTGGCCGGGACGTCGAGGAAGTTGTCCGGCTCGTCGAGGAACAGCACCTCAGCGTCGGAGGCGAACAACAGCTCGACTACCAGGCGCTTGCGCTCTCCGCCGGACAGCGTGGCCGCGGCCCGGTCGCCCATTTCGTCGAGCCCGGCGCGCGTGATGCGCCGGCAGGCCGAGTTCCACTGGCCTTCAAGCTCGTACCCCCCTAGCTCGGACCACGTGCCGATCGCCTCCCCCAGCCGCGCTCCGGCGTCATCATCACCCGCCGCCAGCTCGCGCTCGGCGCGCAGCATCGCCATGCCGACCTCGCGCACCCGCTCGGGCGCCACCGAGAGCAGCACCTCCCGCACCGTGCCGTCACCCCTCCCCACGTCCTGGGGCATGAAGGCCGCCCGGCCTCCGTGGGCCACATGTCCCTCCGCTGCCTCCAGCTCGCCCGCCAGGATGCGCAGCAAAGTGGTCTTGCCGACACCGTTGGTGCCGATCAGGCCCGCGTGCCGGCCCGTCGCCACCCGAAAGGACACGCCGTCGAACAGCAGATCGCCACCCGGATGGGCGTAAGCGAGGTTGGAGACGGCGACGTGACTCACGGAGGTCACTCTGAAGGATGGATTGTCCGTCGTGCCCTCGGCAGCCGTCCACCACGGCGCCGCGGTGCTGGTGGGGGAGGATACGCTGCTCCGATGGCCCGATACGGGCGAAAGGAGACCCGATGACCAGCGTCGAGACCGTGCAGCAGATCTACGAGGCATTCGGTCGCGGGGACATCCCCGCGATCCTCGAGCACCTGGCGGAGGACGTCCGGTGGGAGCATCACCCGACCGGCAACGCTGCGCAGGATCAGGACGTCCCGTACATGAGGCCCCGCAGCGGTCGGGTGGCGGCGGCCGGGTTCTTCCAGGACATCGAGGAAGACTTCGAGATGAAGTCCTTCAACCCACATTCATTCCTCGAGGGGGACGGCCGCGTCGCGGCAGTGATCGAGTACGACCTCACCGTCAAGGCCACCGGGAAGCGAGTCCTAGACGAGGAGATTCACCTCTATGAGTTCGGCTCCGACGGCGAGGTAACCGCCTTTCGCCATTTCCTCGATACGGCGAAGGCGATCGAAGCCCACTCCTGACCCAGCTCCTCGGGACTGGGCCTTAGTGCGGTCACGCGCCTGGAGTTCCGCGGCTCCCCTCATTGCCCATCGTCCTGATCGATGGCAGGGGCGCGGGGGGACAGAGTGGTAAGAGCCCACGCAGGAACCTTCGAAGAACGCTCCCCGGCTTGGGGTGGGGCTCTAGCCTCGCCGAGCCGTCCCGCCAGGCGCTGCATTCGATTCCGCCCCGCGCTGTCGTTCTCGCGGTCGGAGCGAGCGTGTCGATCGTTCGCGACCCGGTGTCGATTGGCATTGCCGATCCGGGGGTGAGATCATCGAACCACGATGGGGCGGGCGACCCCGAGATGATGTCCACGGGCGCAGACGAGATCGGAGCGCGGCCGTCGGGGAACGGCCCGCAGCCTGCTCCCGGCTTTGAGGTGAGATCGCCCGCGGATGGCTCCGTGGTCGCGTCCGTGCCCGATCAGGGCGTCGAGGGGGTGCGCGCCGCCGTCGCGCGACTGCGCGGCAACCAGCCGGCGTGGGAGGCGCTCGGACCGACCGGCCGAGGCCGCTGGCTCGGGCACATGCGTGACTGGCTGTTCGACAACGATGAGCGCGTCGCGGAGCTGCTCCAGCGGGAGACGGGAAAGCCGTGGCAGGAGGCCACCCTGGAGGTTCCCGGCGCGATCGACTTGCTCGAGTACTACCGAAAGCGCGCCGAGAGGTTCCTCGCCGACACGCATCCGCGGCCGCACAACCTCCTGACCGCGAGCAAGAAGCTCACGATCGGCTACCGGCCGTACCCGCTTGTCGGGGTCATCTGCCCCTGGAACAACCCTGTTCTGCTCGCCCTGGCCGATGCCGTGCCGGCGCTGTTGGCGGGCGCTGCGGTCGCCATCAAGCCGTCTGAGCTCACCCCGCTGGCCACTGGCGAGATCGTGCGCGGCTGGCGTGAGGATGTGGGCGCTCCTGGAGTGCTGGAGTGCCTGACCGGCGACGGAGGGACCGGTTCCGCGCTGGTGGACGAGGCCGACTTCATCCAGTTCACGGGGTCCACCCGCACCGGCAGGAAGATCGCGCAGCGAGCCGCCGGGCGGCTGATCCCGTACAGCCTCGAGCTCGGGGGCAAGGACGCGATGATCGTGCTCGCCGACGCCGATCTCGAGCGGGCCGCGAACGCCGCGGTCTGGGGTGGCATGTTCAACAGCGGCCAGACGTGCACCTCGGTTGAGCGCGTATTCGTCGAGGATCCCGTCTACGACGAGTTCGTCGCGCTCGTGGCTGGACGCGTACGCGACCTGCGCCAACGCGCGGCCGGCAAGCGTTTCGACGCCGACATCGGGTCGCTGTCCAGCCAGGCGCAGCTCGCCATCGTCGAGCGGCACGTGTCCGAGGCGCTGGCGAAGGGCGCACGCGCACTCGTCGGCGGCAAGCGCGCGGACACGCCGGGGGCGTTCTTCGAGCCCACCGTGCTCGTGGACGTCGACCAGTCGATGAGTTGCATGCGCGAGGAGACCTTCGGCCCGACGCTGCCGGTGATGAAGGTCAAAGACATGGAGGAGGCGATTCGGCTCGCGAACGACTCGAGCTACGGGTTATCGGCCAGCGTCTGGACTCGCGATCGCACCCGCGGCGACCAGATCGCCAGGCGCCTGGAGGTCGGCGCGGTCAACGTCAACGACATGTTCGTGAACGTCTTCTCGATCCAGATTCCTCAGGGTGGCTGGAAGGAGTCCGGCGTCGGCGCGCGGCTCGGCGGCGCCCACGGGATTCGCAAGTACTGCCGCCCGCAATCGGTGACCGCGACGCGGCTGGCCCCCAGCTCGGAGCTCCTTTGGTACCCCTACACCGCCCTCAAGGGCAAGCTCTACCTGCGCATCAGTCGCTTTCTGTTCGCACGTGACTTGGGCCGCCGCCTGGGGCGGCGCCGGCGGTAAGCAGCCCAGGCCGCCGACAGGTGCGGAGGCGACGGCTAGTCGGGACAGCTACGCGAGCCGAGATCGCTCAGTCGGCTTCCCAGACGGCGCTGCCCTCACTCAGGCTCTGGAGCGAGGATGCGTCGGCAGCGGCTGTTCGACCCGCACCCGCTGGGGGCCCGCGAGTCGTGACGCTGCCCTGCGGCGCTCGTATGCACGCCGGCTGGCGGGTGCGAACGCGCTCCAGGCAAACCAGCGGCCGAAGGCGCGCTGGAGAACGCTCGGGCCGGTCATAGACAGCTTGCGCGCTCGCAGCGCGCCGCCCAGGTCGGCACGCCCCAGGTAGACGCGGTAGAGGGTCGCGGTGTCGACCGTGACCTCGAGGTCGACGTCGAACCCGGGGTGCTGGAGACAGACCGAGACCTCGGAGGGCTCGAGCACCATCCAGTAGCGCTTCGCCGGGTCGCGGAAGTCGAACTGGACCACCGTGCGATCCGGAGGAAGCTGCTCACGATCAACGTGGCGGGCCATCCAGACGATCAAGAGGTCGGGGTCGAGCTCGTCGGGGCGGGGATCGGTGAACGACCAGGTAACCCCCCATTCCCCAATCGCCTGCACGACCGCCTCCAGATCGCGGCCGGCGAGCGTCAGGCGATACTCGAGCGTTCTGCCCTTGGGACCGGTGCGCCGCTCGACGATCTCGGCCCGCTCGAGCGAGCGAAGGCGGTCCGTGAGGACCGAGCGCGAGATCCCCGGCAGGCCGCGCTGGAGCTCGTTGAACCCACTCGCTCCGCCCAACATCTCGCGCACGATCAGGAGCGTCCAGCGGTCGCCGAGGATCTCGCTCGCCTTGGCGATCGGGCAGTACTGCGCGTAGCTCCGCATGCTCCGGGAATGCTAACCCCGGATTGGCACTAGGTTCGGAATTCGAACCACTTGATTCGAAATTCGGTCTAGTCCCGCCACGGTTCGCCCGCGTACCGTGGCGACATGGCCAGCGAGACAGCAACGCTTGCGACCGCGACCACCGACCTCGCGCCGCTGCGCGAATCCGTCCATGGCCTGGTGGTCGGTCCCGACGAGGAGGGCTACGACGAGGCCCGCTCGATCTGGAACGGAGCGATCGACCGCCGCCCGGCAGCGATCGCCCGCTGCACGGGGGTCGCCGATGTCGCCGCCGCGGTTCGCTTCGCGCGCGATCGTGAGCTGCTTGTGGCGGTGCGCTCCGGCGGTCACGGCGTCGGAGGTCACGCAATCTGCGATGGCGGGCTCGTGATCGATCTCTCGCCGATGAAGGGGATCAGGGTCGACCCGGCGGCGCACACCGCCAGGGCCGAGGCCGGTGTGCTCTGGGGCGAGCTCGACCGCGAGACGCAGCTTCACGGATTGGCGACGGTGGGCGGGATCGTCACGCACACCGGCATCGCGGGGCTCACCCTTGGCGGCGGGCTCGGCTGGCTGATGCGAAAGCATGGCGCGACGGTCGACAACCTCCTCTCGGTCGACCTGGTGACGGCGGAGGGCGACCTCGTGACCGCGAGCGACGATGAGAACCCCGACCTCTTCTGGGGGATCCGCGGCGGCGGCGGCAACTTCGGAGTCGTGACCTCGTTCGAGTACCGGCTTCACCCCGTCGGCCCGATCGTCCTCGCGGGACCGGTCTTCCACCCCCTTGAGAACGGGCCGGATGTCCTGCGCTTCTACCGCGAGTTCATCGCCGCGGCCCCGGACGCGCTGACCACGATCTTCGAACTGTCGGTGGCGCCGCCGCTCCCCTTCCTGCCGGAGGAGGTGCACGGCAAGCCGATCGTGATGGTGGGCGCCTGTTACGCGGGATCTCCGGACGAGGGCGCCGAGGTCGTCCGCCCGCTCAAGCAGTTCGGCAGCCCGATCGTCGACCTGCTCGAGCCGAAGCCCTACACGGACTTGCAGTCGATGTTCGACCCCTTGGTGCCCCACGGCTGGCACCGCTACTGGAAGTCGGTCGAGCTGCCGCCGCTTACCGACGATGCGATCGACACGCTCGTCGAGCACGCATCGGCGCCCACCTCACCCAAGTCCTACACCATCGTCTTCCAGCTCGGCGGGGCGCTGGCCCGCGTGCGTGAGGATGCGACGGCCTTCGGCCAGCGCGATGCCGCCCACAACGTGAACGTCAACGCGGTGTGGACGGAGGACGATGTCGAGGGCGAGCGGCACGTCGCCTGGGCGCGCGATTTCTACTCGGCCATGCAGCCGCATGCCGGCGGGCGCGTCTACGTCAACTTCCTCGGCGACGAGGGGGGCAAGCGGGTCCGCCAGGCCTACGGCGACCGGCACTACGAGCGCCTGGCCGGGTTGAAGCGGACATACGACCCGACGAACTTCTTCCGCATGAACCAGAACATCGAGCCGTAGCACAACTCGGCGGCCATCCGCGGGTCGCCGAGACGGATGCGCGTGCCCGACGCTGCGGCGAGCGTGGGATGACGGAGCGATCAAGAAGCTCAACTCGGGTGTGGATCTGCCCGGCACCGGCAGGTTCGGCTGACCGCGTCCGTCGTTGGTCGCCGTCAGCGCGTGCGCGTCGCCACAACTACTCGACGACGAGCTTGCCGTGCATGAACGGGTGGATGCTGCAGTGATACGGGTAGCTGCCCGGCTTCTTCACGCTGATCGTCCCCGATGAGCCGGGGTCCACCGTGCCCGTATCGAAGCTGTTGTCGTCGGCAGTGGCGGTGTGTGCAGCGCTGTCATCGTTGGTCACGGTGAGCGGAGCGCCGGGCTTGACGGTGATGGTGGCGGGCGTGAACTTGAAGTTGTTGATCTTGACCGCGCTCGAGCTCGCGCTGGAACCCGACTGGGAAGACCTGGAGCTCGCGCTCGCCGATGCGTCGTCTCCGTCGTCTCCACCACCGCATGCGCCGAGCAACATGGCGGACGCGGCGATCGCGAGTAGCGAGCTGATGAGGGGAGCGCGACGCATCCCGACCAACGCTAGGTACGACGAGGCGCCGAGCGGCACGGAAACCCGATCGCGTGATATCCGAACGCGATCACTGACGCCCTCCTGTGGAGAGGCAATGAGCGACTTCAACCCGCGACGAGATCGCCGGGGCGCTCATCGCGCTGGCGAGGCGCGTGCGCTGCTTCGTCTCCAAGAGCTAGGAGAAAGCCCGGGTGGGCCGGCTCCGTCGCGGCTTCCCGCGACCCCGGCCGCGCCCCTCGGTGGGCGCCGCGTACTGCTCGGCGACCACGAGCAGGGCCAAGAGTACGGTGACCAGCGCCGACACGACCAGACCGTCGGCGCCGGCGGCAAGTGGCACGGCGGCGAGCAGTACGACCACGGAGATCACCTGCGGGCGGCTCTGCGCCTTCCCGAGCCTGGCGGTGCACGCCATCAGCCCGGCGAGGAAGAGCGCCGGGCCGCCGAGAGCGACGAGCGCACCAGCCTGGTGAAGGTCGTCGATCGGATGCGCGATGACGAGCTCGTCGGCGACCGCGACAAGAACGATCCCGGCGATGATCGGGAGATGCAGGTAGGTGTAGATGTCGCGGCCGATCTGGCCCCGCTCGTCGGCCGTGGCCATGCGGATCCACTCCAGGACCGTGCTGGCCATCTGGCCGAAGTACAACCACCAGAGCGCCGTCGATGAGAGGAAGGCGAGCAGGAGCGCAGCCACCACTTCGACGCTCAACCCGGTGTCCGAGGCGGTCGCGCACGCGAGCACGATGCTCTCCCCGAGTGCGATGATCACGAACAGCTGAAAGCGCTCGCCGAAATGGGCGCCCTCGATCTGCCACTTGCTCATCGGCGTACTTCCAGCCCCCGGCACCCAATAGGTCAGCAGCGGCGCGGCCAGATCGAGACCGAGAGCACACAACCACAGCACCCAGCGCAACGCCTCGCTATCGACGATGCCGCCCGCTACCCAAAGCGGCGCTGAGAGAAGGCTCCAGGCCAGGATCTGGCGAAAGTTCTGGTTGAACTCTCCCCGCGGAGTAACCGCGACGACGAACGTGTTCCGTCCGATCTGCAGTCCCGAGTACGCGCACGCGAACAGCAACGCGTAGTCGCCGAATCCCTGCGGGATCGCGACCGCCATCAGCAGGCTCGCCAGCATCACGAACACCAGCACGAGCCGGACCGGAACGGTGTCCGGGTCGAACCAGTTCGTCATCCACGTGGTGTAGTTCCACGCCCAGTACAGCGCGACGAGCATGAAAGCGGTCTCGGCCGCGCCCGCCCAGGTGATGTCATCGAGCAGGTGGTGCGACAGCTGGGTGACCGCGAACACGTAGACGAGGTCGAAGAACAGCTCGAAGAACGTCGCGCGCTGTTCCCCATCAGTGAGCGTGCGGATGATCGGCAGCTGGGGAACGATGGGGGGTGCGCCTCCCGACGCACCCCCGTGCATGGTTCCGGCCATTCAGGCAGGCACGGCCACCGTCGCGGCCTCGATGATGAGCTGTGCCGTCTCCTCGGGACGCGAGACGGTGATCGCGTGCGATGCGCCCGGGATCTCGATGGTGCGGCGAGCGCCGGCGCGCTCGGCCATGAAGTGCTGGAGCTGGGCGGGGATGATGCGGTCCTCTTCGCCGATCAGGAACCACGAGGGTACCTCGCGCCAGAGCGGCTGCTCGCCCGACGCTTCGGTGAGCGCCTCCTGTGTCGCGGGGCGCTGCGTTGTTGCGATCAGTGCGGCCTGCGGCGCGGGCACGTCCTGGCAGAACACGTCGTGGAAGCTGTCCAAAGCGATGTAGAGGTCGGTCGTTCCGTCGCTCCGCGGCACCGGCCGCGCCGTCTCCTCGCCGAGCATGCTGCCCGGGAACATGCCCGCGAGCTGGAAGCAGTTCTCACTGGGCTCCGGGGCGAATCCGTTGGCGTAGACGAGCCCGACGATCTTGCCCGCGTCGGCGGGGACGTTGGAGATCACCGCGCCGCCGTAGGAGTGGGCGGCAAGCACGACAGGCCCGTCGACGGCGCGGACGACGTCCGCGACGGCCGCCGCGTCCGCGGCGAGGCCGCGCAGCGGGTTGGCCGCGGCAATGACCGGGTGTCCGGCGTCGACGAGCGGATCGATGACGTCATCCCAGCTCGAGGATTCGGCGAAGGCGCCGTGGACGAGAACGATGGTGGGCTTCATGAGAAGCTCCTTTCGGGTTGGGCCTAGTTGGCCGACTGGCTGAGCCAGTCCTCGAAGCGGGTCGGGGCGATGCGTGCGTCGTCGCCGGGGGTGAGCGACCCGTCGTCCAGCTCGGCGCCGAAGTAACGCGCGTGAACGTCTGCCGTGACCTGGCGTGGGTCGTCGCTTGCTTTCAGGAAACGCCGGGCGAGCTCGTGGAGGCGGAACGCCTCCGGGCCCGCCAGCTCGACCGTGTCGTTCAGCGGTGCGCCGACGGCGACATCGGCCAAGGTGCTGGCGACGTCATCGGCCGCCTCGGGCTGAACGAGGGCCGGCGACAGCCGGATGGTGTCGCCGTCCGCGCCCGAATCGGCGATGCGGCCGATGAACTCGAAGAACTGCGTTGCGCGGACGATCGTGTAGGGGACCGGCCCGGCCTTCACGAGTTCCTCCTGCGCGAGCTTCGCGCGGAAGTAGCCGCTCTGCGGGAGCCGGTCGGTGCCGACGACCGACAGCGCCACGTGGTGCCCCACGCCGGCGGCCGTTTCTGCGGCGAGCAGCTTGCGGGACGACGTCTGGAAGAAGTCGAGCACGGCCGCGTCGTCCCAGGCGGGTGCGTTGGCCACGTCGACGACGACCTGGGCGCCCTCGAGTGCTTCGGCGAGCCCCTCGCCCGTGAGCGTGTTGACCCCCGTGTTGGGCGCCGCGGCGAGCGGCTCGTGACCGTCCCTCCGCAACATCTCCACGAGCTTCGACCCAATGAGGCCGGTTCCGCCGATTACAACGATCTTCATCTCGTGCCTTTCGCTTGGGTGTTCAGTAGCGCAGGCGCGCCCAACCGCTGGCGCTCTCACCGTCCTGCCGAATTAGTCACCTCAAGGAGACCACAGTGAACACGCTCACATCGCCCGCCGACACTGAGGCCCTGATCACAGTCGCTCATTCGTTGCCGAAGAGCTGGCCACCATCGACCCGCAATTCGACCGCCTGCAGGTCATGAGGGACGTCATGGACGATCCGTCGTGAGCTCTGCAACCGAGATCCACACTCCGTTCCGCGCCGAGCTCTCCGTGCCGCAGGTGGGCTGACAGGATGCCTGTCCATGAGTCAGCCCGTCGCGCGCATCGCCCGAGATCATTGCCTGGCCCCCGAACGGGTCGACGCACCCATCTACGGCGGGCGTTACCGCTCGCTCTTTGAGGACCTGCCCGCGCTCCAGGTCGACGAGGAGTCGCTGCATGAGCTCGGGGGGCCGGGTGGCCCGTGTGACCTCGGGGTCGACTTCGTCGATGACCCCGACTCACAAGTCTCGGCGGTGTGGCCCTTCTTCGGGCAGTTCATCGCGCACGACATCACCGCCGATCGCTCACCACTGGGACATCGCGCCGACCCCGCCCAGGTCCGCAACTTTCGCGTCCCCAAGGCAAACCTGGAGAGCATCTACGGCGCAGGGCCGGTGGGCTCGCCTTACCTGTACGGCAAAGACGACCCCGCCAAGCTCCTCCTCTCCGCCACGGGACGCGACGTTCCGCGCAACCACGAGGGCATCGCGCTCATCGGAGATCCGCGCAACGACGTGCACCTGTTCACCAGCCAGATGGTGGTCGCCTTCATCGAGCTGCACAATCGCCTGGTCGATCGTCTTCGCCACGAAGAGGCCGCTGAGCAGGACGTCTTCGAGGAGGCGCGACGGGCTGCCATCTGGCACTACCAGCACGTGATCCTGCGCGAGTTCCTGCCAGGTCTCATCGGCGCGCAGCTGACCGCCGAGCTGCTCGAGAGCGGCCCGCAGCTGTATCGCGCCGAGCAGGACCCCTACATCCCGTTCGAGTTCGCCGACGCCGCCTACCGCTATGGCCACTCCCAGATCCGCCACAGCTATCACGTCAACGAGCACTTCGGCCCCTGCCCGGTCTTCCCCGATCTCATGGGCTTCGGCCCCGTCCCGCCCGAGCACACCGTCGACTGGGCACTTCAGATCGACATCGAGGGCCACCCACCCGCGCAGCGGGCCAAGCGGATCGACTCGCGGCTGCCCGCCCCGCTGATCGCGCTGCCCACCCAGATCTCCGGATCAGAGCCGGGCACCGACTATGCGTCGCTGGCCAACCGCGATCTACAGCGAGGCCATGCCGTCGGCCTGGCCTCAGGTGAAGCCATCGCCCGTCGCCTCGCGGTGCCGGCGCTGAGCGCCGAACAGGTGGGTCTGGCCGAGCACGCGTGGGCAGACGAGACCCCGCTGTGGTTCTACATCCTCAAGGAGGCCGACGTCCTGCACGACGGCGACCAGTTGGGCCCGGTCGGCGGCCGGATCGTCGGTGAGGTGCTGGTCGGCATCATCGACGCCGATCCGGAGTCCTTCCGGTCGGTCGATCCCGACTGGACGCCGCCGTTGCCGGCCCGGCGCGCGGGGGCTTTCGGCTTGGCCGACATCTTGGCTCCAGGCCACTGACGAGGCGTTGCGGTTAGCTGCAGGACGCGAGCAGGTTGCTCACTCGGTGAGGCAAGTTGCGGGCGGCTTGCGGCCGAGGGCGCCGGCGTCGGGTCGTCCTCGGCGAAACGGAAAGATCGGGCGCATCGGGGAGAGCGAAGCGCACCCGAGGCGCCGCCCGAACGTCACGCACGTCGCGGTGCCGAACGTGCGAGAAGGCCGACGGGACGCCCGTCAGCGGGCGTCCCGTATCGGCCCTCGAGGGGTCAGGCTGGGCTAGGCCGCAGCGGCCTGCGGGCCGTTCAGGGAATCCCGGTCGCTCGATCCGACCTCGACCGAGCGCACGACGCGCTCGGCGCCGAGCTCATGGGCGGTCAGCCCGATGAGCGCGAGCGCGCCGAGGACGAGCGCCGAGGCGAACGTGATGTTGTCCACCGTGGTGGGTGCATAGACCTGCGAGGCCACGATCATCCACGCGCTCACCACCGCGCTCGCCGCGGCCACGACCAGTGCAGGCAGGCTCTCGCGGTAGAAGGCAGCGATGCCGAGCGACACGACCAACGTCGCGATTCCGACGCCGAGTGTCAGGTTGACGACGGCTGACAGCGGAAAACCGGCGCTGGCCACGGCCAGAAATCCCGCCGCGATCGCCAGCGCGATGTAGTACAGGTAGCGGATGCGCATTGCAGTCCCCTTTCCGTGGACTGGCTCGACTTCTTGCACCTCGAACGTAGGCCCGCGATATGAGCGCTCCATGAGAGGAACCGGAGCGGGCACTAGCCGAACCGGCAGCCGAAGAGCTCGCCGCGGCGGACGGCGATCTCGGTCGCGTGGGCGACGATCAGGGCGCGCCGGTAAGTGACTATCTCGTCCTCGAGGTCGGCCATGTAGGCGGCGTTCTCGCTCAGGCCGGCGCGTTCGGCCTCGACGCGCTCCTGCGCCAGCTCCAGCAGATGTGTGCGGATCTCGGTGGGCGACACGTCCCGATCCTCTAGGAGGGCGACGCCGCTGTCGTCGGCCCGGGGACTGATCTTTCGCGTCCGCCGCTGGGTGGATGGGCGCGCCGGTGGCCCGGCCCGCGGGCCGGCCGTTGCGCCGCAGACGCGCGCTCGGCGCTTCGCGCCGGCGCCGGGTGGCCGCGCGGCGCTCGCTCGGCCTCGCGCGCCCAGGCGGGGCCCGCAGGCTGCGGCCGCTCGCTCGCGATGCCGAGACCGATGGCGCTCGCCACGAACACCAGCCCCGCGAAGATCGCAAGCGCGGCGGCGACGGACTGCCAGCCGCCGCTTACGAGCATCACTGCCGCGCCTGCGCCGAGTGCCGCTGCGGCGCTTCCGAGGAGAGTGTGGTAACTGCGACGTGGGCTCATGTGGACAGCCTGAAGCGGCCAGATGAGCTGACGGTGAGCCCAAGTCGCGTCGCGCACCCGGGATTGCCGCCACGCGTCGCGCTCGACCCGAGCCGCTTCAGGCCACGCTCAGGTCGCGCCGGTTGAAGATCGTCAGGGCTGCGAGCGCGGTGAGTGCAGCGAGTCCGAGCATGATCGCGGCGGCAACGGCCTTGAACGGCTCCCCGGGAACGAGGCCGACGTCGTGGAATGGGGAGACGGCCAGCAGCCACTCCGGCACGTCCAGGAGGGCGCCGAACGTCTGCCAGACGAAGGCGGCGCCGACGAGCCCGTAGGCGATGCCCGCGCTCGCTCGAGGTACGAGCGCGAACGCGAGCGCGCCGAGCGCGAGGAAGAGGAGCGCCACGGGGAGGGTGTTGGCACCGGCGCCGAGCATGCTGGACAGCGAAACGTCGGCGCCCTGCGTGGCCGCGCCGGCCCACGCGAGCAGGCCGGCCGCGAACGCCACGGCGGCCGCGCCCGCCGCGGCCAGCAGCAGCCGCCCGGCCAGCCAGCCGCGCCGGCCGACGGGGAGCGCCAGCAGGGTCTCGAGTCGCTGGTCGGCCTCCTCGCCGCGGATCGAGGCGACCTGCATGCAGCAGAAGAGGCTCACGGCGAGGATGAAGAACAGGAAGGCGAAGCCGAGCCAGCCCGACGGCCTCCGACGCCGACCACCCCCGATGCGATCTCCAAGGGCATGCAGCGTCAGCTCGAGAAGCTCGGCAGCGGGTCTGTGGACCCGATCGCACAGCGCCTCGACCTCGCTGAGGATGTGCGAGGACAGGAACACGGTCTGGCCGTGTGCCTTGGCCTCCAACACCGTCTCCCGAAACGCAACCTCCATCAACGGGTCGAGACCGCCGGTGGGCTCGTCGAGGATCAGCAGCTCCGCGCGGCTGGCGAAGGCGGCGATCAGCTGCACCTTCTGCTGGTTGCCGTGCGAGAGGGCGCGCACCTTCTTGTCGGTGTCGAGCTCGAAGCGCTCGACCAGCAGCTCGCGATAGTCAGCGTCCGTGTCGCCGCGAACGCGGGCGAGAAACTCGAGCGTCTCCGCTCCGGTGAGGGCGGGCCACAGGTGGGGCTCCGCGGTGACATAGCCCACCTTGCGGTGCGCGCGGACGGGTTCGCCCCACGCGTCGACGCCGAACAGCTCGGCCCGGCCCGCGCTCGGGCGATGCAGCCCCAGCAAGAGCCGGATCGTGGTGGTCTTACCGGCTCCGTTCGGTCCCAGGTAGCCGTACACCTCGCCCGGCTCGACAGCCAGGTCCAGTGCGTCCAGCGCCAGCGTGTCGCCGTAGCGCTTGGAGAGCCGCTGGGTCCGGATCGCCGTCGACGCGCTCGGCCGACCGGCGCCGCGGTGGTGGATTGTCAGGGCGCTCACCTCCTGGTGGCCAGAGTGTGGCATCGGGCGCGTGAGATCTTCGCCCTGGCGGATGAGGCCGCGATGAGCGGTCGTCGTCTGCTCCGACTCATCGAACGCTCATCTGACGACGTTCAACTAGCGCGTCATGCGAGACACAGCTCCGAAACCTGGCCTGGTCGCACGGATCGCCGCTGCTTGCGTCGAACACCGGCGGCGTGTCCTGATCGCCTGGGTCCTGCTGCTCGTGGCCATGGTCGCCGTGTCGTCCGGCCTAGGCACGAAGCAGGCGGACAATTTCTCGCTGAACGGAACCGAGTCGCAGCGCGCCCAGGACCTGCTCGAGCGGGACTTCCAGGGCCGCTCGGGCGACGTGGACCAGATCGTCTTCCACGCCCAGCGCGGGTCGATCACCGATCGAGCCACGCGTGCCCGGATCGCGTCGGACCTCGCTCGGATCGCTCGTCTGCCGCACGTGGCCGGTGTCGTCAGCCCGTTCACGGCGGGTAGCAGCGCGATATCCCGCGACGGCCGGATCGCCTTCGCCACGGTGAGCTTCGACGAGCAGATCGGCGCGCTCCCGAAGTCGGCGGCCAAGCGGGTGGTCTCGGTCGCGCGCGAGGCGCGGTCCCCCGACCTTCAGGTGGAGCTCGGAGGCCCCGCGATCGAGCAGACCCGGACAACCTCGTTGGGGACGGCGAGCGCGGTCGGGCTCGCCGCCGCGATCGTGGTGCTGTTGATCGCGTTCGGTTCCTTCCTGGCCATGGGGTTGCCCGTGGTCACGGCGCTGCTGGGGCTGGGCTCGGCCTTCGGCGTGATCGCGCTCGTGTCGCAGGTGATCGACATGCCCGACTTCGCCAGCGAGCTGGCGGCCATGATCGGCCTCGGGGTGGGAATCGACTACGCGCTGTTCATCGTCACACGCTTCCGGGAGAACCACCGCAGCGGCACGGGCGTGCGCGCCTCCACCATCGGCGCAATGGACACAGCCGGACGGGCCGTGCTGTTCGCGGGAACGACGGTGATGCTCGCCCTGCTGGGCATGTTCGTGCTCGGGGTGAGCTTCCTCAACGGGCTCGCGATCTCCTCGGCAATCGCCGTGCTGCTGACCATGACAGCGGCCCTCACGGCGCTACCGGCACTGCTCGGGCGGCTGGGCAAGCGCATCGGAGGCCCACGCAAGGAGCCGGCCGCGCAGCTCCCGGACGGCTCCACCGCTCCCGGGTTCTGGGCACGCTGGGCGGGGTTCGTCCGTCGCCATCCCTGGCCGGCAGCGATCACGGGGTTGGCGATCATGCTCGCCGTCGCGACACCGCTGTTGTCCATGCGGACCGGTCTCAGCGACGCCGGCAACGATCCCGCCGGAACCACCACGCGCAAGGCCTACGACCTGCTCGCCGACGGGTTCGGCAAGGGATTCAACGGCCCGCTGGAGGTTGTCGCACAGCTGCCTCACCAAGGCGACCGCGACGCGCTCGCGCCGATCGCAACCGCGCTGCGCGAGACGCCGGATGTGGCGTCCGTGTCGAGGCCGAGTGTCAGCCCGGCGGGACGGACCGCCCTGTACCAGGTCTTCCCGCGCTCGGCGCCCCAGGCCGGCGCCACCTCGGACCTCGTGAGGGCGCTTCGCGACGGCGTCCTGCCTCCGGTCGCACACGCGACGGGAACGACCATCCTGGTGGGTGGCCAGACCGCCGGTGGCATCGACTTCGCGGACGTCCTGTCCAACAAGCTGCCGCTGTTCATCGCGGTCGTGGTCGGCCTCGCCGCGCTGTTGCTGCTCGTTGTGTTCCGCTCCCTGGTGATCCCGCTGCAGGCGGCGCTGATGAACCTGCTCTCGATCGGGGCCGCGCTCGGTGTGACCGTGGCGATCTTCCAGCACGGATGGCTGGGAGGCGTGTTCGACGTCGAGCCGGGGCCGATCGAGGCCTGGCTGCCGGTCATGCTGTTCGCGATCGTCTTCGGCCTCTCGATGGACTACGAGGTGTTCCTCGTCTCGCGCATCCATGAGGAGTGGCGCAGGAGCGGGGACCATTCGCGCGCGGTCTCGCACGGGCTCGCCACGACCGGACGCGTGATCACCGCGGCGGCGACGATCATGATCTGCGTCTTCCTTGCCTTCGTGCTGAGCCCAGAGCGTCAGGTCAAGATGTTCGGGCTCAGCCTGGCCGCCGCGGTCTTCCTCGACGCCTTCGTGATCCGCTGCCTGCTGCTACCGGCGGTTCTGGAGCTCGTCGGCCGCCGGACGTGGGCGTTCCCCGCGTGGCTCGACCGTAGGCTGCCAAGGTTCGCAACCGAGCCGGCTACGGACGTCCCCACAGAGGCGACGCGCTAGCCGCGCGCGGCACTCTCCGAGGAGCGCGTGCACGGGCGATGTGGCTGCTCAATTGGGCCGCGCCGAACCCCGCGACAGTCACCAGCACGCCGGCGACGATGTCAAAGAGGTAGTGGTTGCCGGTGGCCAGGACCGCCAGCGCGACCGTCGGCCCCCACAATAGGGCGAGCGCCTTTGCCCAGGGCGCCTGGAGGACGATGAACAAGGCGATCCCGATCGCGGCGGCGAGGCCGACATGGAGGCTTGGTACCGCAGCGAGCGGGTTGTAGAAGATCGTCGAGCGCCCGGTGAGCGCAACGCCCGCCTGCCTGCTGACCGTGTCCACGATGCCCGCCTCGGCGAGCCGAGGCGGCGCCACCGGGAACACGGCGTAGATCGGGATGGCCAGCAGCCAGGTGGCCAGCACGGTGTGGCGTAGCCCGCGATAGACCTCGGGCGAGCGGCGATACAGCCAGCGGCACGACTGGCCACGACGGTTCATGCCGCAGGTGGCGAGGTCTACGTGTGGGACGTCACGAGTGTCGACCAGGCGCTGACCCTCAGCGCCCTCGGAGTCGACGCCCTGATCGGCGATGATCCCGCGCTGCTGGAAGCGGCCGTCGCCCCGGATCGCGGGGCTCAGAGCGGCCGGCGTGTCACGCGTTAGGTCGACGATCGGCTTCGTGCTCGCGGTTGGTGTGAACGCCCGAAGACGTTAACGTCGTCCGGGTGCCCGAGCCCCGCTCACCGGCGGAATCTCCAGGGGCGCGGACGCCTGGGCCAGTGCGGCCCGGGCCCCTGAGTGCGGACGAAACCGAGCGTGTGCGCAGGCGCGTGCGCCTCATGGTGCAGATCGCATCGCAGATCGGGAAGTACAGGGCGGGCCTGCCGGTGGCCGCCAAGCGGCTGACGCCGTCCGAGGCCGCGATCATCGCGGACCTCGAACGACACGGCCTCGATGTGCCGCTGTTTCGTGACGTGCTGTGCGGGGCGCACGTCCTCGTCGACGAGCCGGGGCTCTACGAGCGCTGGCGCTTCCGGAAGAGCCGCGAGCGCCTGTCGAGCCATCACAAGACGATCGACAAGCGCGAGTATCCGGATCTCGGCCTGAAGGGCCCGCTCGTGCGGGAGGCGCTCCACGGGCGCACCCAGGCTGGCACGTGGGTCCAGCTCGAGAAGACGCCCGCCTCGATGGGCCACGGCCTTCACCTCCCGACCCTCACCGACCTCCGGCATCTCTGGGACTACATCGTCTACCGCGTGACCAAGAGCAACGTGGGGCCGTGGGGTCTGTCGAAGGCGACGGAGCGCCGGCCGATGTACCTGTCCCCGAGCCTCGGGGCCACCGTGCCGGTGCCCGCGGCGGCGGAGGCAGAGCTGACGGGCGCACTGGAGCGCCTGGAGGAGGGGGATGACGTGACGTCCGCCTCCCCGGATCTCGCCGCCCGGTTCCCGCCGCCCGACCGTGTGAACACGCTGGACGAGTTGGTCTTCGTCCCGGGTACGCGCGGCGGGCGGGGGCTGTTCGGCGCCTCGGGCGTCTATGTCGTCGAGTCACCGTCCCCCGCTGCGGTGGAGGTGCTCGGCGCGGAGCGGACGCCTCGCCGATGGACGCTGCCGGCGCCCGGACGCACCCGCGCCGGCAGCGCGCGTGCCGGTGAGCGCGAGCTGCGGTTTGCGGTGCGTCGCGTCCCGGTCGCGGAACAGCAGGAGCGCACGTGAACGCCACAAAGCCCTCGGGCGACGCCGAGATCCCGCACGGCCTGGTCGAAGCCGTCGTGGGACTCGTCGGCACCGGCCCCGTCCCACTCGGCGGGTACACCCTCGCGGAGATCGACGCGGTCAGCGGCATCATCCACTTCCTGGAGCGAGAGCCGCCGGCGGAGCTGGTGGCCGAGGCGGTCCGGTCGCTCGCGGCCCGCAGCCTCATCACGACCTCGGCCGGCTCCGATCAGATCCAGGTGCGCGGTGACCTCGGCATCGCGCTGGCCTTTCAGCACCGCGCCCGGACCGTGCTGGACGCGCGCGTGACCGGAACGGAGCCCGACCGCCCGTGGCGTTTCGTGCTCATGCCGCAGCCGGAGGGCGTGACGCTCGAGGTGCTCATCGACGCGCTCGGGATCCACTTCTACTCGCTGCGCACCACAGAGGAAGCACTGGACCGATTGTGGGAGCGCCTCCCCTCGGGCGACCGCGCCGATCAGGACGCCGACGCTGACGCGCTGCTCGCCTCCAGCCCGCACACCGCGCTCATCAGCGTGAGTCACTGGGAGGCCGGCGGCACGCGTGAGACGCACGATGTCGTCCTGGCCCAGGACGGAGAGCGATGCCATGTCTTCCTACGCGATCCCGAGGAACCGGCTCGACTCGTAGCGCACGGACTCGACGGCGACGAGTGGCGTGACCTCGTCACGCGGCTCGCCGGCGCGGCTTAGGCCGCGGCGTCTCGGGGGGCGCGGGCTAGCCGTTCCGGTCCGTCGAGGTCCTTCTTCGTCGACCGCACTAGCGGCAGCGGTAGACGCCGAAGTTCTGGTCGCGGCTGAGCGCGAAGGTCCAGCGCCCGCCGGGACAATCCGCGCCGCTCTCGGGGCGGCTCACCCGCTTGCCCTGCTGGAGGCAGCTTCCCTCCGCGCAGCGCACCGGCAGATCCGGACTCGGCGATGCGTACTCCTCTGCGAGCGCCGGGTCCGGACGACCGAGCTCGCCCCACCCGGTTTGAAGGAGCCGGCTGCAGGATCGCTTCGCCCGCGCGACACTCGAGATCGAGTCGGCCGCGTAGAGCCCCGCGGCGGAGTGCCCGCGGTAGAGGACGCAGACGCGCTCGAAGCTCTGGCCGGGCTGCGACGCCCCCGTGGGCTTCGTCCAGCTGCCTGGGGCGCTCGTCTGCGACCAGGCCTCGCACAGCTCGCCGGCGCGGGCGCCGGTGAGGCGGACGAAGACCTGCTGGTCACGCGCGACGAGCTCGCATCTCTGCGGGGGTTGCTGCGCCTGCTGACGCTGCGGCTCGCTGTCCTCGGAGCAGCCAACCAGGAGCCCGAGCACAGCCGCCGCAGCGATGATCGACCTTCGCACGCGCCCCATCGTAGGTCCGGAAACGGCTCAGAGGAGTTCGGCGATCCTCGCTGCAGCCCGTTTGGCGCCGTCGGTTTCCACAGGGCGATAGTCGACCTCGGAGCCGATCTCATCGGCTATCGCGGCGGCGATCACGTCGGGCGTCGACTCGTCGAAGTCCATGCAGCGCCCGGCGCCGTAGCGCTCCAGGCGATGCCGGACGTGGAAGTTCTGCTCGAAGTGGTGACGCAGCGGGAAGTAGAGGAAGGGCCGGCGGGCGGCCGTCAGCTCCATCGACGTGGTCAGCCCGCCCTGCACCACGGCGAGGTCGCACGCGGCCAGGTGCCGGTAGAGGTTGTGCACGTAGGTCACGACCTCCAGGCCGGGTGCCGCCGGCAAGGAGCCCGGGTCGATGCGCGGGCCGCAGACGACGATCATCCGCAGGTCGGGCACTCGCTGCTTGGCCTCGGGGAAGGCGTCGATCACCCTCCGCAGCAGGTGGCCGCCGACGCCAGAACCGCCCACGGTGACGAGGCAGACGCGCTCGTCGTCGCCGTAGCCGAGCTCGGCGCGTAGGCGCGTGCGGTCCGCGAACTCCCCGCTTTCGAAGCCGGTGATGTAGCCGGTGAAGTCGAAGTGCTCCTCGGTCCAGTCGCCGATCATCGGGAGCTCGGCGCCGAAGGACTCCTGCACCACGTCGTCGCGGTTGCCGACGAACAGCGCTCGGTCGCGCACACGCGGAAAGCGCTCGATGTGCTCGATCATCTCGGCGTTGTAGTCGGCGGTCAGGTGGCTCTCGCGGCCTTCGCCGGACTCCATCGGCAGCCAGCCCACGAAGTCGGTCAGCCAGACGTAGGCGGCGCGCTTCTGCTCCGGGTTCTCGTGCAGGTAGTAGTCGAGCTCCCACGCCTCGTCGCCGATCCACAGGTCGTAGTGCTGCTCGCGCACGAGATCGTGAAAGACCATGAAGTTGGCGACCAGGATCTCGTCCATGCGCCGCCAGGCCTGGAAGCAGTGGAGGTCGTGCTCCGCCGACTCGGACTCGATGTGCAGCGACTCGTTCGCCAGCTCCGCGCTCATCGGGTGGATCCGCTCGCCCTCGGCCTCGAGCACCCTGGTCACCGGGTGTTGGGCGAGCCAGTCGATCTCGAGGTCGGGGGTGAGTCGCCGCAGCTCCTTGGCGATCGCGACGTCACGCCGGGCGTGACCGAGCCCGATGGGTGAGGAGATGTACAGGGCGCGGCGGCGACGGCTCCTGCCGCGGACCCAGCTCGCCGCCCTCGGGCGCGGTGGCTCGACGAAGTCGCGCAGCAGCAGGTTGACCTTCACGGGGTCGCGTGCGTGCGGTCCGTGCCCGGCTCCCTCAAGCGTGACGAGCTCTCCACGCGTGGCCTCCGCAAGCGCGGCCCCGGCCGCGTGCGGGCGGACGGCGTCCTCGCGGCCGTGGATGACCATCACCGGGCAGCGAACCCGCTCGCAGCTCTCCCGGAAGTCCTCGGGCGGAGCGAGCCCGCGCGTGACGTCGATGAGCGTCTCGGGATCCGTCTCGAGGCCCCAGCCGATGCAGTCCTCGATCTGCTTCGTCGAGTGGGGCTCCGTGAACATCCGTCCGAAGAAGAACTCGAGAAAGCCTCGGTAGTCCTTCAGCCAGTAGTGCCGGTTGAGCTTCGCCCAGCCCTCGTCGGTGTCGTGCCGTTCCTCGAACGGGTAGCGCGTGCGCTCGGGATGGCCGGCGGCAAGCGGCGCCGCCGGGCCGATGTAGACGACCCCGTCGACCCGGTCGGGGTGGTCGGCGGCAAGCAGGGTCGCCCAGAAAACTCCGGCTGAGAGGGCGACCAGCAGTGCGCTCTCGGTCCCGGTGGCGTCCATCACGGCGAGGGTGTCGTCCGCGAACTGGCGAGGGAGGTAGGACTGCGTGCCGCTCGGCCGGTCCGAGCGGCCGTTCCCGCGCCCGTCGAAGCTGAGCACCCGGTGATGGCGCGCGAGGTAGGGGATCTGACCCTTCCAGTGGCGCGAGTGGATGATCGACCAGGTGGGGAGGAACAGCACGGTCTTCTCGCCCTCGCCGTACAGCTCGTAGAAGATCCGCACGCCGTCGCGTTCGACGAAGCCGTCCTCGTCCGGATAGCGGGCGCGCGACTGCTCTGCCGGCTGGGTGGGCGCCTTTGTAGTGACCGTCATTGCTTCGCCTCCTCGAGACGCTCGAGCCAGCCTTCCACCATCTGCACCAGCTCACCGTGACCTGTCGAGATGCCCGATAGGCGCTCGACCATGATCCCCTCGTTGAAGGTCATCACGAGGCTGACGACCGCCTCGAGCGGGAACTGCTCGCGGTCGACCCGGTACTCGCCCAGCATCTCGTCGAAGGCCTCTGTGAGCACGGCGCGCCACTCGCGGTTGACGTCAGCCACGCGCTCCGCGATGTCGGGCCGGTTCCAACCGAGCGCCTGCAGCTCGAGCCAGATCTTCGGATAGCCGGCGGCGATGTCGGACTCGAGGTAACCCATCGCGGTCCTCCACTTCTCGACGCCGGAGAGATCGGTGCGCCCGTACATCTCGCGCTGGCGGGTGATCAGGCGCTCCGTGAACCGCTCGAGCACACGCACGAACAGGTTCTCCATCGAGCCGAAGTAGTAGTGAACGAGGCCGTGGTTCGCGCCCGCCTCCTCGGCCAGGCGCCGTGTGCTGATCCCGGCGTAGCCGAGCGCGATCAGCAGGCGTTCGGCGGCGTCGAGAAAGGCGTCTTCGGTCTCCGCCCGGCTCGACGGCTGCGTCGCCGCCCTCAAGGCCGCGCCCGCCGGCGGCGAGCGAACTCGGCCATGCGCGCCCTGAGGACGAGGAGCGCGCCGGACACCAAGCCGCTCCCTACCGCCGCTGTCAGCAGCAACTGCTCGCCGGCGTGGTGCGCGATCACCGTCATTGGAAGATCTCCGTGGTGCAGTCACCGCCCTCGAGACGCACCTCGTGCGCTCGCGCGGGCCCGCCGGGCCGGCCGTGGAGGTCGACGAAGAAGTCGCTGTCGACCTCCATCCCGCCGCCCGGGTCGCAGTTCACCTTGAGGAGCCACGAGCGCAGCTCGGGATAGAACTGGTTGTCCCAGGTCGAGTAGAGCGAGTTCGTGACGTAGAGCCGCCGGCCGTCGAGCGACAGCTGGAGCATCTGCGGCCCGCCGTTCAGCTCGCGGCCCGCGTCACTCTCCTTGCCGAGCAGCCCACCGAGCCAGAGCCGGCCGGTCAGCTTCGGATTCGCCGGATCGGAGACGTCGTACTGGCGCAGATCGCCGTGCAGCCAGTTCGAGAAGTAGAGGAAGCGGTCATCCATCGAGACCACCAGGTCGGTGATCAGCCCGGGCACTCCGCCCGGCAGCGGCCAGCCCTCGAGCTCCTCGTTCTCGACGTCGATCACCGGCTCCGCCTGGAACCCGCCGTTCGCGCGATGGAAACGGAGCATGTTGCTGGCCAGGGCCGCCCCGACGAAGCCCTGGTCGGCCTCGGGGTCGTGCAGCCAGCGCACCTCGAGCGGAATCAGGCCGGCCTCGCCGAGGTCCAGGGTCTGCTCGAGCCGCCGCTCTGCCAGATCCCAGAAGTGGAGCCGCTGTCCGTAGCGCCCCGCGACGACGTCCTCGATGTTGAAGCCGGGCTCGTAGGCGTTGGGCTCACCGAACTCCGACGAGATGAGGACGTTCTGGCGCGGCTGGTACCAGAAGTCGTAGCCGAGCTCGGGCTTGCGGCCGCCGTTCTCCCAGCGGCCCTTGACCTCGAACGTGTGCGCGTCGAGGACCGCGAAGCCGCCCGTGCCGTCTCCGTTCGCGTCGCCCAGCATGCTGAGGACGACGTTGTCGCCCGGCATGCAGTGCACCGTGTGGGGGCGGGTGTAGCCGGTCTTCTCGATCAGCTCCTCAGGCTCGATCACCGTCTCGATCGTGGGCCGGCTCGGATCGTCCGCGACGTTCAGCACGTGAATGCGCGACGAGCGGAAGCCGGGCACGATCAGGTGCGAGCGGTCGGGCCCATGGCAGGCCGAGCTGCAGCGGTTCCAGCCGAAGTGGTGGAGCTCGTCGCCGACGTTCGGCATCGGCGTCTCGGCGACGATCTCGCCGTAGCTGCCCGAGTCCGGATCGGCATCGACCACCGCGACGAAGTCGGGCTCATCGACACCGGTCCCCTCGTGCAGGCAGGCGAGGTAGAGGTACCGCTCGGGGGGCGCCTCGAGCGCCTCCGCGGGTGAGGCATGGAAGGACCCCGGGCGCTGGTCGTCTGGGCGGGAGTGTTCAGCCATGCGTTCTCCTCTCGTGAGGCGGGCTACCTTCGGACGACGTTGCTGGTCACCTGTATTAGTCAGTTGACCAAAGCCGCGCCGGAAAGTCAAGTCCGCACGCCCGAGCGGGGGTTGTCGTGAGCGGGTGGAGGCCATGGGTGGACAGGTCGGCGAGGTACTGCCAATCCGAGCGGCTGAGGCCGAACGATCGTCGACCGCGTCCGGCCGGCCGCGAGCGACGAGCAACACCCCTTCCCCAGCCCAATCGCGGGACCGACTCGCCGGAAAGGATATGACCCGCCTTCAGGCGGCGAGCCTGGAGCTCGTACCGGCGTCGGCCGTTCCGAGCTTGCGGGTGAAGCGTCGCCGTGCCTCGTGATAGCTGGGGTCGGGCCCGAAGAAGCACGCATGCGAGCGAGCCATCTCCTCGGCCCGATAGGCCTCGAGCGGCTTGACCCGCTCGTCGCGCGCGCGCCACCGGCGCTTGGCGTCGAGCCGCCGGCTCAGGCGCGGGTCGAGCGCCAGTTCCCGGGCGAGCGCCCGGGTCGCTGCCTGGAAGTCCTCGGCGGTCGCGCCAAATGCGCCGTCCAGCAGCCCGATCTCGACGGCCCGCGCGGCGCCGACCGGTGTGAACGGCGGGCCGGTGAGCTCCTCGGCCCTCTCCACCCCGACGCGGCGAGGCAGCAGGTAGGTCCAGTACTCGGATCCGTACAGGCCGCCCATGTGCCGGTAGTAGGGATTGAGCACGACGTCCTCGCGTGCGTACACGCGGTCCGCGGCGAGCGCGAACGGCACGCCGCCCGCCGCGGCGTCGCCCGCCAGGGCCGAGATCACCAGATGGGAGTCGGTCTCCACGATCTCGCGAACGACGTCGTTGATCGCGTTCAGGTTCCGCCACGACTCCGCTGCCGGGTCGGCGGCCGCCTCGATGACGTTCAGGTGGATGCCGTTCGAGAAGAAGTCCGTCCCTCCCGTAAGCACGATGACCTTCGTCTGGCTGCGCGAGCGCGCGTAGCGGTACGCCTGTCGCAGGCGCCTGCACTGCCCGCTGCTCATGGCGCCGTTGTAGAAATCGAAGTGCAGGTAGCCGACGCCCGCCTCCTCCTCGTACGAGATGTCGCGATAGGTCGGCCCTTCCTGCGGCGATCGATTCGGGGAGAGCGGGAGCTCGGGTACGTCGGGCTCCCGGCCGGCGCGCGCCAGCGCGAGCGTCGCCGGCAGCTTGATGTGAGTGTCCTGCGGACCCGATTGGCGGAGGTGGGTGACCCAGACGGCGCCGTCGACCGTGGCGCGGCAGATCGCCCCATGGCGGTGCGCGAGGATCTCTCCCGGCGCGCCCCGAAGCCCCTGCTCGCGGTGGACGCCGAAGAGATGGAAGTCCGCGCCGGCGACCCGGTCGAGGACTCCGGGGTGACCCTCGGCTGCACGGATCTTGCGGACCACGGTGTCCGTGGGATCCGCCGTCCAGTCGAGCGCGCGAACGTCCTGCTGCATGAGCGGCCGAGCCCGGCCGACCACGCGCGCGTCGGCGAGGGCCGGCGGCGCCTGACCGTCGAGCGTCCGCTCGACAGCCTCGAGCAGCGCGTCGATCGCCGCGCGGCGCACCTCGTGCCGGTAGATGCTGCCCTTCCCCGCCGCACGCATCGGGAAGCTGCGCGTGGCCCAGACAGCGCCGGCGTCGAAGTCGCCATTCGCCTCGAGAACCGTCACTCCCCACTCGCGCTCGCCGAGCTCGATCGCCCAGTCGAGCGAGGAGGCGCCGCGATCGCCCAGCGGTCCCGGGTGGACGACGAGGCAGCGGTGGCTGGCCCAGATCGACTCCGGGATCCGCTTCTTCAGCATCGGGCAGACGATCAGCTCCGGGGCATGCGTGGCGACGGCCGCCTCCATGGCCTCCGCGTCGTCGACCACCGCGACCTCCACGCGGTGACCGAGCTCCGTGAGCGCGATGAGCGCTCGCTGGCTGAGACTGTTGTGCGCCGAGACCAGGAAGAGGATCCGGCGTGACATGGGAGTGCGGGCCATACTGTGATGACTCCGCGCGCGAGGGCCTGATTCCTGTGAGATCCCGCACACACAAGCCGCTGGGGGCTCTGGGCGGCGGCTCAGGCGTCGACCGTCGCCAGGATGCGGCGCGCGACGCTGGTCCAGCTCCAGAGCTCGACCGCGGCCCGGCGTGCCGCGGCGCGGATCGCGTCGCGCTCCTCTCCCTGGAGGGCGAGCACGGCTTCGATGCGGCGGCGCAGCGTGTCGACGTCGCCGTTCGGGAAGCTCGGCAGGGCGTCGATCTCGCGCGGGTAGTGCTCCTCGAGCCCACTCGCGATCTCGGCCAGACCGGAGTGGTTGGCGACGATCGGCGGGCAGCCGGCGGCCGCCGCCTCGGCGGCGACCATCCCGAATGCCTCGGGAAAGATCGACGGCGCTACCGCCGTGTCCGCGAGCGCGAGCAGGTGCACGAGGTGGCGGTGCTCGAGCGGCCCGGTGAAGAGGGCGTCGAGGCCGGCCGCCTGTCGCTCGAGCTCGGCGCGGTAGTCGCCGAATCCGACGATCACGGCCCGCACGTCCAGCCCGCGCAGCGCCTCGAGCAGCACCTGGACGCCCTTGTTCTCGATCAGCTTCCCGTAGTAGACGACTGTGGGCCGGTCACCCTCGAGGAACGCCGCCAGCCGCTCCGCGTTGCCCTCGTCGGGCAGGCGCTCGTTCTCGTTGCCGGGATTCGGCGGGTCGCGACGCGCCTCCGCCACGAGCTGCTCGAGCGCCTCGTCCCGAGGTGCGGGCCTCCACAGCTCGACGTCCACGCCGGGAGGCACCTCGTGCACGCCGTCGACCGTCCCGCAGACGTCTCGAACGACCTCGCGGATGTGTGCCGAACCGACGATCGTCGCCGCTGCGCCGGCCAGCGCGTCGCCGCCCCAGGCCGACAGCTCGGCGTTCCCGCGCATCGAGTACTCGAGCTCGGATCCGTGCGCCTTGACGATGTAGCGGCTGCCGCTCGCGGCCCCGACCGGCCCGCCCAGCAGGACGTGGTTGACGAACACGAGATCGACCGGGCCGTGCTCGCGCAGCGCGCGGGCGTTGGCGTCCACCCAGGTCTCGAGCTCGTCTCGGGAGCAGTCCTGGACGCGCTTGACCTCGTAGCCCTCGTAGCGGTCGAGGACGAACACCGGTAGGAGACCGCCCACGTCGGGCTTGACCGTGTCGGCCCCGCCGAGGTCGAAACGCTCGGGCCGGGGTTCCTGGGAGAAGACGGTGACCTCATGGCCCTCTCGGCTCCACTCCCGCGAGAGCTGGCGCGCATAGATGTTCGAGCCCGTGCCACCGAGGAGGTAGCCGTGCCAGACGTAGATCCGCATCAGCGGTGGCTGGGCCAGGTCAGCGCGGCCAACTCGCGGCGATCGTAACCCATACGCCGAACGGTTAGGTTTCGCCTGTGCGGATCCTCTACGGGGTCAACGGCGAGGGCCTCGGGCATGCGACTCGCTCCGAGGTCGTGATCGGCTCGCTGCTCGGCGAGCACGACGTGCGCGTGATGGCATCGGGCGCGGCCTTCAAGTACCTCGAGGGCAGGCTCGGGAACGTGAGCGAGGTGTTCGGGCCTTCGTTCGAGATGGACCACGGCGAGATCCGCCGCTGGGCGACGGTCAGGCACACGATGGCTGCGGCGACGCGCGAGCTGCCGGGCAGCGTGCGGCGCTGGATGGACGCGGTGAGCGAGTGGGAGCCGGACGTGGTCGTGACCGACTTCGAGCCGCTCTCCGGTCTCTACGCGCGCTCGTCGCGCACGCCCCTCGTGTGCGTCGACAACATCCACATGATCGACCGCTGCCGGCACGACGACGAGATCACCGCCGGCGCCCGCGAGGACTACCGGATCGCCCGCGCAGTGACGCGCGCGATGGTGCCGACGGCCGGCGACTACGTCATCACCACCTTCTTCAAGCCGCCGCTGCTGCGCGGGCGGACGGTCCTGGTCCCTCCGATCGTGCGCCCGGACATCGTCGCCGCCGAGCCCACGCGCGGCGACCACCTGCTGGTGTACTCGGGCGGCAGCGACCAGCTGGCCGATGCCCTGCGCGACTGCGGTGTTCCCTCACGCGTGTACGGCATGCGCGACGGCCCCGAGGTCGGCACGAGCGACGGCTCGATCGAGTACCGCCCGCGCTCGGTCGACGGCTTCCTGGAGGACCTCGTGAGCGCACGCGGGGTGATCACGGGTGGTGGCTTCTCGCTCCTGAGCGAGGCCGTCTATCTCGGCAAGCCGGTGTTGTCGATCCCGCTCGGCGGCCAGTTCGAGCAGCTCATGAACGCCCGCTACCTGGCACGCGAGGGCTTCGGGCTCTGCGCGCCCGAAATCGACCCCGCGACCCTGTCGGCGTTCCTCGAGGGCCTCGACACATTCCACTCCCGACTGGAGGACTACGTGCAAGACGGCAATGCGGACGCTCTCGAGACGATCACCGAGCGCGTGACCGCCGCGGGAGCGGACAGCCACCGCGATCGCGCCCGTGCGCGCCGTGCAGCGAAGGCGAAGGAGCGATGAGCGGGGCCCGTGCAGCAGCAGCAGGAGCCGGAGCATCCGCCGCCGCGGCGGCCGGTGCCGCCGTCTTCCTCGGCCAGTACCCGACGATGCAGGTCTACGGGCCGACCATCCACCGCGAGCGCGCGGCCGGGAGGCGGGTGGCACTCACCTACGACGACGGCCCGAACCCGGAGCAGACACCGCGCCTGCTCGACCTGCTGGACCGTTACGGCGCCAAGGCGACCTTCTTCCTGATCGGCGAGTGGGCCGAGCGCGAGCCGGAGCTGATTCGCGAGACGGTGGCCCGCGGCCACGCGATCGGCAACCACACGCACACGCACGTGACCATGCCGGCGCACGGTGCGGCGCGCATCCGCGAGGAGCTGCGCCGCTGCCGCGAGGCGGTCGAGGCGTCCGGCGAGACGTTCTCCACGGTCGACGGCGCCGCACTGATGCGCCCGCCCTATGGGCGCCGTCGCCCGGGCACGCTGCGGACGATGCGCGAGGAGGGCTACGTTCCGGTGACCTGGTCGATCACCTGCTACGACTGGCGCGCCCACACCACGACCAGAGCCATCTCGCGCCGCGCGAAGCGCGCCAAGGAGGGCGACATCATCCTCCTGCACGACGGCTCGAATGAGGAGCCGGCCGCGGACCGGCACAAGTCGATCGAGAGCACCGAGGCGGTGCTGGATCACCTCGGCCCGAAGGGATACAGCTTCGTGACCGTGCCGGACCTGGTCGCCGCGGCGCGCTCGTGAGCGACTTCGAGCTCGGGCTCACGCTCCTGCTGTTCGCGTGGTCGTTCGGCCTTGCGGGGATCGAGATCGAGATCGAGGGCGGGGTCGGCTGGGCCGAGCGCCTCCCCACCTGGTACCTGATGCGCGGCCGCACGGGGAGGGTGTACGGGCTCGTGATGGGGAAACGGCCGCTGACCGGCTACCACGTCTACGCCTTCACGATCCCGATGCTGATCCTGCACCTCCCGTACGTGATGGGGGTGGACTGGACACTGGCCGGCGAGCTGCGCACGATCGCGATCTACTTCGTGGTCGCGGTCGTCTGGGACTACCTCTGGTTCGTGCTGAACCCGGCCTACACGGTGCGCCGCTTCCGGCGCGGCAACGTCTGGTGGTTCGAGGTCCCGTGGCTCTGGCGCTTCCCGCGCGACTACTACCTCAGCTGGCTGCTCTCGATCGCGCTGGCGGGGGCCGCGGCGCTGGCCGACGACGACGCCGAGCCGTTGTGGCGCCACCTCTGGATGCTCGCCGGCCTGGCCGTGCTCGTCGCGCTCACCGTGCTGCTCGCCCCCTTCTACCACCGCTGGTATCGGCACATGCGCCGAGCCGGCGCCGACGATCGCGCGTCCACCCCCACCTATCCGCCGCCGGCTCCCGAGGCCGTGTGGTCGGGCGGGGTTCCCGACCTCGAGCCGCTCGACGGTCCGGTTAGTTCCCCGCCGCCGGCTGGTCTCAGCTCACGAGACCCGAAATGAGGAAACCGGATGGGACTGAGTGGCTACAGGTTGAGCGCGTCGGTCGCCGTGTCGGACATGTTGCGCGCCCAGGAGTTCTACGAGGGCCGGCTCGGGCTGACGCCTGAGCGCACGGGCGGCGACGGCAGCCGGGTGTATCGGTCCGGCGGCGGCGCCGCGCTGCACGTCTATCCGCAGCCGGAGCGCGCCGGCGAGTCGAGCGCGACGCTCGCGACCTGGTACGTGGACGACGTCGGCCGAATCGTCGACGAGCTCGGCTCGCGCGGCGTCAGCTTCGAGCGCTACGAGGGCATCGAGACCGACGCCAGGGGGATCTCGCCGCGGGCCGGCGGCGGCAGGGTCGCCTGGTTCAAGGACCCCGACGGCAACACGTTCGCGGTCGAGGGCGAGCACTGAGCGCTCACGCCGCCGAGCCCAGCAGCGCGCGCAGGTCGTCGATCGTGTCCGCCTCGGCGGCGCTCTTGTCGGGCCGGTAGCGCTTGACCCTGGCGAAGCGGAGCGCCACCCCGCCCGGATAGCGCGTCGAGGTCTGGACGCCGTCGAGCGCGATCTCGACCACGAGCTCGGGCCGTACCAGCACCGCGATCCCGCGGCGCTCGGTCTCGCGCGCGAGCAGCTCCTTCGTCTGCCACTCGAGCAGCTCGTCCGTCAGCCCCTTGAAGCACTTGCCGACCATGAGGAACCCGCCCGTCTGCGCATCGCGGGCGCCGAGGTGCAGGTTCGAGAGCCAGCCCTGCCGGCGCCCGTGGCCCCACTCCGCGCCGAGCACGACAAGATCGTAGGTCCGCACCGGCTTGACCTTGCGCCAGGCCTTGCCGCGCCGGCCCGCGCTGTAGAGCGACGCCGCGTCCTTCACGACGACGCCCTCGTGACCCGCGCTCAGCGCGTCGTCGAGGACGCGCTGGGCCTCGTCCGCATCCGAGGTCACGACGCTCGGGATCCTGAGCTGCGGGGCTATCCGCTCGAGCCGCGCAGCGCGTTCCTCGAGCGGCGTGTCGAGCAGGTCCTCGCCGTCGAGGTGGAGGATGTCGAAGAGGAAGGTGACGATCCCCTCGGGCGGCGCGCCGGCATCGATCTGGGACACGGTGTCCTGGAAGGCGGCCGGCCCCTGCTCGAGCATCCAGAGCGCCTCACCGTCGAACACCGCCTGGCTCAGCTCGAGCCGGCGCACCGCGTCGACGATTCCCGGCAGCGCGGCGGTCGTGTCGTTGAGGTTGCGCGTGTAGATGCGGACCTCGTCGCCGCGACGGTGGATCTGGATCCGGATCCCGTCGAGCTTCCACTCGACCGACGAGCGCTCGAAGCTCTCCACGGCCTCGGCGACGCTGCCGGCGGTGGAGGCGAGCATCGGGAAGATCGGCCGGAAGATCTCGAAGCCGACCTCGCTCAGGCCCTCCTCACCGCGCGTGAGCGCGAGCCCGGCGGTCGCCGTGAGATCACCCGAGAGCATCAGCGCGCGGCGCGCCAGCGGCCCCGGGACGCCGGCCGCCTTCGCGACCGCGTCGATCATGAGCCCGGCGAGGGCGCCCTGGCGGAGCTCGCCGGTGAAGAGCCGCTTGATGAAATCCGCCTCCGGCTCCGACGCGCGGCCGAGCAGGTCGGCGAGATATTCCCCGCGCCGCACGGCCGAGCCGGAGCCCGTCATGCCCTGAACGGCGGCGATCGCCCGATCCAGGTCTTCGATCGTGATCGTCGGCTCCTGCGCGGGGGCGCGCTCGATCCCGTAGATCGTCGCGTAGCCGACTCCCACCCGGCCCTGGCGAGGCACGCCCGTCAGGAAACCGACAGCCGGGGCCACCTCGTCCGGTTCGAGCCGCCGCAGCAGGTCCGCCAGGGTCGCGATCTTCTCGGAGCGAGAGCTCGTCGCGGCCACGTCCCGCGATGTGGCCACGACGTCGGCGAGCAGGGTCATTTCGGTTAGCTAAGCAAGCGCCCGCCCGCGGCGGCGTCGATGCCGGACAATGGGGTCGCAGGCTTTGCCCGACCCATGCGGAGCCAGACCACCTCGATACCCCATCTGCTCGAGCGCGAGCCTGAGCTCGACGCGCTTCGCCGCGCCGTCGAGCGAGCGCATGAGGGCGCGGGCGGCTGTGTGCTCATCGAGGGACCGGCGGGCGTCGGCAAGAGCCGCCTGATGGCAAGCGGCAGGGCGCTGGCGCGCGAAGCGGGCCTGCGCGTGCTCGAAGCCCGCGGCGCTGCGCGCGAGCGCGACTTCGCGTTCGGGATCGCGCGCCAGCTCTTCGAGCAGACCGTCGACCTGGCGAGCGAAGGGGAGCGCCGCGCCCTGCTGGCGGGGGCGGCCGGGCTGTCCGGGCGGCTCGTGGGCGAAACCGGCCCAGAGGTCGTCGCGCAGGGCACCGATACCGCCTTCGGCGCTCTCCACGGGTTGTATTGGCTGACCGTCAACCTGGCCGACCGCGGACCGCTGGTGCTGGCTGTGGACGACGCACACTGGGCCGACCCCGCGTCCATGCAATTCCTCGGCTACCTCTCGCGCCGGCTCGAGGGCCTGCCCGTGCTGCTGCTTGCCGCGGCGCGTCCCTCCGACCCCGGCGGCGAGGAGCTCTGGCGCGAGCTCGCCGGCGACCCGACCGCCGAGATCCTGCGCCCGCAGGCGCTCTCCGAGCCGGCGGTGGCGCAGCTGCTGCGCAGCCGGCTCGGCACCGAGGTCGACGGGACGTTCAGCGCAGCCTGCCATGAGGCGACCGGCGGCAATCCGCTGTTCCTGCGCGAGCTCGCCGCTGCCCTCGACGCCGCGGAGGTCGAGCCGAGCCGCGACGGGGCCGCCGCTGTCGAGACGGTGGGTCCACCCGCGGTCGGGCGCTTCGTGCTGCAGCGGCTCGAGCGGCTCGGCGCGCCTGCCACCGAGCTGGCGCGCACCGTCGCGATCCTGGGCGGCACCAGCGACCTGCCGCTCGCGGCGCGCGCCGCCGGCCTGGGTTCCGACGAGGCGCGGGGCGTGGCCGACCTGCTCGTACGCGCCGACGTGCTCGCCGCGGAGCGCGAGCTCGCGTTCGTGCATCCGATCGTCGAGGCGGCGATATACGAGGACCTCCTCCCGGGCGAGCGCGCCGCACGCCACGCGGCAGCCGCGCGCCTGTTGGCCGGCTCCGGTGCGCCCGCGGAGCAGATCGCCACCCACCTGCTGAGGAGCGACCCCGCGGGCGATCCCGCGGCGGTGACGACGCTGCGCGATGCGGCGGCGAGCGCCGCCGAGCGCGGCGCGCCGGCCGCAGCGATCGCCTACCTCCGGCGCGCCCTCGAGGAGCCGCCCGCCGAGGGCGAACGGGCGGCCGTGCTCACCGACCTCGGCCGCTGGGAAACAATGCGCTTCGACTACCGGGCCGCGGAGGAGCACCTGCTGGCGGCGCTCGAGGCGCCCGCCGATCCCACCGAGCATGCACACGCGGCGATTTGGCTGAGCCGCGCGGCCATCACGTTCGGCCGGGCCGAAGCCGCGGAGAGAGCGCTCGAAGCACTGCTCGACCAGCGCGACAAGGTCGACGGCGAAACAGCGCTCGAGCTCGAGGCCGCGGCCGTGACGCTCACCCGTCTGGAGTTCTCGCTGCGGCGGCTCGCCCCTGAACGGCTCGGCGAGTTCCTCCGTCAGTCCGCCGGCAACGATCGCTTGGAGCCGATTGCCCGGGTTCATGCGCTCGGGGAGCGGCTCGCCGGCGGAGCTCCCGCGGACGAGATCGCCGACGACGTGCTCGACATCTTGCGGACCCGGCCGCCGGCGGACCCGTTCGCGTTCTACATGGCGATCGACATGCTGATCAGGACGGAGCGCCACGACGCGGTGGCCCCGTTCATCGATGCGGCCCTCGAGACGACACGCGCGCTGGGCCTGCGGGCGCAGGTGGCGGCGCTCCACACGGAGCGGGCTCAGGTCGGGATCGGCCGCGGCGCGCTCGCCGACGCCGATCTGGACGTCCAGCTCGCACTCGAGCTCGTCCCCGACGGCCACTTGCTGCTGCCCGAGGTGGTGGCCGTGGCGATGGAGGTCGCGCTGGAGCGCGGCGACCTCGGGCGCGCGAATGAGCTGGCGAGCCGGCAGCCGGAGCTGCTCGAGCGCGAGCGCCTGTTCGTCGACCGCTACCTCGTGAGCCGGGGCCGGGTGCGAACCGCGAGCGGCGATCCGCAGGCCGGCCTCGCCGATCTCGATCGCTGTGCCGAGCTGCTCGAGGCGTACCGCTCGCCCGGGCTGACCTCGTGGCGCCCGCACGCCGTGGCTGCACTGCTGCAGCTTGGCGAGCTGGATCGGGCGCGGGCGCTCGCGCGCGAGGAGATCTCAGTCGCCCGCGAGTTCGGCGCCCCCCGTGAGCTCTCCCGGGCGCTGCGAAGCGGCGGACGCGCGCTCGGGGGCGAAGAGGGTCTCGAGCTGCTCGAGGAGGCGGTGACGGTGGCGGAGCGCTCGTCCGCCCGGCTCGAGGCCGCCCATGCGCTGGCCGACCTCGGCGGCGAGCTCGTGCGGCGCCGCCGGCGCCGCGAGGGCCGTGAGGCGCTGCGCCGCGCCCTCGAGCTGGCGCGTGCGTGCGGGGCCTCGGGGCTCGCCGAGCGTGTCCGCGGCGAGCTCGGCGCGGGCGGCGGGCGCGCGCCTAGGCTCCAGCTGACGGGCGTCGAAGCGCTCACGCCGGCCGAGCGGCGCGTGTGCGAGCTCGCCGCCGGCGATCGCACCAACCGTGCGATCGCGCAGCAGTTGTTCGTGACGGAGAAGACCGTGGAGCTCCACCTGACGAGCGCGTACCGCAAGCTCGGGATTCGCTCGCGCTTCCAGCTGGCGTCGGCACTGGATGCGGGCTAGCCCGGTCGACCTGAGCTCACGTCTCGCACGGTTGCCCGCCGACGGGGTCGTGGCGGTCGGTCTCCCGGCCCCCTGATCCCCGAAAGGCTGGGGGAAACCCTGGGGACCTTCCCATTGTCAGGGTCTCGCTCCGCCTGCAGGCTGTCTTCCGCACTCGAGGGAAGGACGCCCCCCATGACTGGCCCGCTCTACCACGTCGGCCGCTTCTGCTCACGCCACCACAGGCTCGTCATCGCCGCCTGGATCGTTGTCGCCGTCGGGCTCGCGCTTGCCGGGCGAGCCGTGGGGGACCGCACGAGCGACGACCTCACCCTGCCGGGCACGGACTCGACCAAGGCGACGGACGTCCTCGAGTCGAAGTTGCCCGACCAGGCGTACGGCAGCAACCCGCTCGTGCTCCAGACGAAGCACGGGAAGCTCACCGACAAGCAGAACAAGCAGGCCGTCGACGACACGGTCAAGAAGGTCAAGGGCACGCCGCACGTGATCGGGGCGGTCAACCCGCTCTCCGACAAGGGATCGGAGTTCCTGTCGAAGGACAAGACGATCGCCTACATCCCGGTCAGGCTCGACGTCAGCCAGAGCGACCTGACCGAGGACGAGGCTCAGGCCGTGCTGGACGCGGGCAAGCCGGCCGAGAAGGCCGGTATCGACGTGTCGATCGGCGGCTACGTGGGGCAGCAGCTCTCGAAGCCGGACACCCACATCAGCGAGGCGATCGGGCTCGGCGCGGCCGTCGTGATCCTGCTGTTCGCGTTCGGAACGGCCACGGCGATGGCGCTGCCGATCGTGACGGCGATCCTCGGGCTCGTCAGCGCCCTGGCGCTGATCAGCATCCTCGGGCTCTTCACCGACGTGCCGACCGTCGCGCCGACGCTCGCCACCATGATCGGCCTGGGCGTCGGGATCGACTACGCGCTCTTCATAGTCACTCGCCACAAGCTGCAGCTGCGCGACGGCATGGAGATGGAGGAGTCGATCGCGCGCGCGACGGCGACCGCGGGCGGCGCGGTGCTGTTCGCCGGCACGACCGTCGTGATCGCGCTGGCATCGCTCCTGTTCGCGGGCATCCCGCTCGTGACGAAGCTCGGCTACTCGGCCGCCGTCGCCGTGGTTGTCGCGGTGATCGGCGCGACGACGCTGCTGCCGGCGCTGCTCGGCGCCCTGGGGCCGCGAATCCACTCGCTGCGCGTCAAGCTCGGGCGGACCCATCCCGACGATCATCAGCCGCACGGCTGGGCGCGCTGGGCGCGTGGCGTGGCGCGCCGGCCGTGGATCTCCCTGGTCGCGGCAACCGCCGTGCTGGTCGTGCTCGCGCTGCCGCTCCTGAACCTGCACCTGGGGCAGTCGGACACCGGTGCGATGCCGGAGTCGACGACCGCGCGTCAGGCCTACGACGGACTCTCGAAGGGCTTCGGTGCCGGCGCGAACGGCCCGCTGCTCGTGGCTGCGGAGCTCGGCTCGCCCGCGAAGCCCGACCAGAAGAACCTCAACGAGATCGACAAGAAGCAGAAGCAGCTCGACCAGCAGCAACAGCAAATCGAGCAGTCGGCCCTGATGCAGGGCGCGACCCAGCAGCAGGCGCAGGCGGAGGCGAAGCAGCAGACCCAGTCGCAGTCGGACAAGCTCGCTCAGGAGAAGAAGAAGGCGGAGAACCCGGCCACGGACCCGCGCCTGACGAAACTCTCGGATCAGATCGCGAAGACGCCGGACGTGAAATCGGTCTCGCCGCCGGCGCTCGACAAGCGCGGCAACGCAGCGGTCTACACCGTGATCTCGAAGTCGGCGCCGTCCGACGCCCGGACCGAGGACCTCGTCAACCAGCTGCGCGACGAGACGATTCCGCAGGCCACCAAGGGCAGCGATGTGACTGCCTGGGTGGGCGGCCAGACCGCGGGCTACATCGACCTCGCCAGCCGCATCAGCGACAAGCTGCCGGCGATGATCCTGATCGTCGTCGGGCTCAGCTTCGTGGTGCTGATGCTGGCCTTCCGGTCGCTCGTCGTGCCCGCGAAGGCAGCGATCATGAACCTGCTCTCCGTGGCCGCCGCATACGGCATCGTGACGTTCGTCTTCCAGGAGGGGCACGGGGCGTCGCTGATCGGGCTCGACGGCCCGATCCCGATCGTCAGCTTCGTGCCGCTGCTCATGTTCGCGATCCTGTTCGGCCTCTCGATGGACTACGAGGTCTTCCTGCTGACGCAGATCAAGGAGCACTACACCGAGTCCAAGCGCCCGACGCGAGCCGTGATCGAGGGGCTCGCGAACACCGGTCGCGTGATCACGTCGGCGGCGCTGATCATGGTCTGTGTCTTCACGAGCTTCGCGCTCAACGGGGATCCGGTGGTCAAGCAGTTCGGCGTGGGGCTGGCGGTGGCGATAGCGATCGACGCGACGATCGTCCGCTGCCTGCTCGTCCCGGCGGTGATGACGCTGCTCGGCAAGGCGAGCTGGTGGATGCCGAGCTGGCTCGGCCGCCGCCTGCCGCGGATCAGCGTCGAGGGCGAGGAGTACTTCGCGAAGCACCCGGCGCCCGCGGCGGAGGCGAAGGCGTGAGCGGCCAGCCCAGCTCCGCGGCGGCGGCTCTGACCGCCGCCCGCAGTGCCTTGACCGAGGGCCGCTCCGCGTCGGCCGCCCGGGTGGCCATGAAGATCGTCCGGTGCAGGGAGCGCTCCGCCAGGTCGCGCACGGCTACGCCCGGGTGTGTCTCGATGCCGACCAGCTCGGGCAGCAACGTGACGGCGCGCCCGGCGGCAACGAGGGCGAGGCTCGTGACGCTGTCGTTCGTGCGGTGGCGCAGGTCCGGGTCGAAGCCCCCGAGCTCGCGACACGTCCGGATCACGATCTCCTCCCAGCCCGTGCCGGGGTGGCCGGCTGTCCAGGGCTGGTCGGCGAGCTCGGCGAGCGGCACGGAGCGGCGCCGAAGGCGCGCAGCCGGATGCCGCTCGGGCAGCACGAGCCGGACGGGGTCGAGGTGCAGGTCCTCGCGGGTGACGCCCGCCGGGCGCGAGAGCGGCTGGTGCTGCCATTCGTCGGCCAGAACGAGATCGACGTCGCCGAGCGCCAGAGCGGGCAGCGACTCCTCGGGCTCCGCCTCGACGAGCTCGCAGCGCAGCGCGGGCGCCTCCCTGGCAAGCGCCTGGATCGCCGGCACAGCGAGCTTCAGGGCGGTCGACTGAAATGTCGCGATCCGGCCCCTTCCGGCGACGCGCCCCGCTGCGGCGGCGAGCTCGGCCTGGGCGAGATCGGCGCGCGCGAGCAGCGCGCCGGCGTGGCCGGCGAGCACGAGGGCGGCGTCGGTCAGCCGGACGCTTCGCCCGCTCGGCTCGAGGAGGGGAACGCCCGCCTCGCGCTCCAGCACCGCGAGCTGCTGCGAGACGGCCGAGGGTGTGAACTGCAGCGCGTCGGCGACCGCCGCGATCGTGCCGCGCGCGTTCAGCTCGTGCAGGAGGCGGAGGCGCCGGAGGTCGAGGGTCGCGCCGCTCACGAGGAGAAGCGCGTCGTCTCGAAGTGGGCGGCGCGCCGGTCGTAGCGCGACAGCAGGGCGAGCGCCTCGGGCTCGAGCACCGGAACCTCGTAGTCGTCGCCCGCGAACGCCCGAATCGCCTCGAGCGAGCTGAAGCGGGTCAGGGTCACGAACGCGACCTCCTCGCCGTCGCGGCGCCGCAGCAGGTCGGCGCCGAGGAACCCGTCGATCTCGCCCATGGACGGGAACAGGGAGCCGAGCAGAAAGTCGGCATAGGCGTCGGCGTTCTCCAGCGCCGTCCACCCCCGCCACACTCGCGTGATCATGAATTCAGTAGCGATGCTACCGGGTTTACGTCAGCAAGGCGAGTCGCTTCTAAGCAGTCTGCAGAGCACGATGCGTCCATGCCAACCACCGGAGTCATCGCCTGCCTCGCCTCCGCCGCCGCCTTCGGCGCCATGGGGGTGTTCGGAAAGCTCGCCTACGACGAGGGCGCCACCGTCGGCACCCTGCTCGCGACCCGCTTCGTGTTGGCCGCGGCGCTCTTCTGGCTGTTCCTCGCCTGGTCGGGACGCGCCGGCTCGCTGCGCAGCCTCACGGCGCGCGACGCCGGGCTCGCGCTCGCCCTCGGCGCCATCGGCTACGGCGCTCAGGCCGGCGGCTACTTCGCCGCGCTCGAGCGCCTCGACGCGTCGCTGCTGTCGCTGCTCGTGTACACGTTCCCGGTAATGGTCACGGTCACCGCCATTGCGCTCGGGCGCGAGCGGGCGAGCCGCCGTACGGCGGGCGCGCTCGTGCTCGCATCGGCCGGCCTCGTGCTCGTGCTGGCGGGCGCCGCGGCCGGCGCGCTCGACGCGCTCGGAACCGCGCTGGGACTCGGCGCCGCCGTCGTCTACAGCGCCTACATCCTGATCTCGCAGGGCGTGGCGGAGCGGATGGGGCCGCTCGCCCTCGGCACGCTCGTCTGCACCGGCGCCGCGGTGACGCTCACGCTCACCGGCCTCGCGGGCGGCGACCTCGACCCGGGCGGGGTCAGCGCGACCGGCTTCCTCTGGCTCGCCGGCCTCGCGCTCGTGTCCACCGTCGGCGCGATCGCCCTCTTCTTCGCCGGGCTGCGGCGCGTGGGCCCCGCTGCCGCCTCGATCCTGTCGACGCTCGAGCCGGTCGTGACCGTCGCGCTCGCGTTCGCCATCTTCGGCGAGGCACTCGGCCCGGTTCAGCTCGCCGGCGGCGCGCTCGTCCTGCTGGCCGTCCTCGCGATACGAGCTCCCGCCCGTCGGACCATGGAGGTGACGGCATGAACGCCCAACTCGAGGGCAAGGTCGCGCTCGTCGCGGGCGCGACGCGCGGCGCCGGCCGCGGCATCGCAATCGCCCTCGGCGAGGCCGGCGCGACCGTCTACTGCAGCGGCCGCAGCACCCGCGAGCGGCGCTCGGAGTACGACCGCCCGGAGACGATCGAGGAGACGGCCGAGCTCGTCGACGCGGCCGGCGGCACCGGCGTCGCCGTGGCCGTCGACCACCTCGAGCCGGACGCCGTCGCGGCGCTCGTCGGGCGGATCGACGGGGAGCAGGGCCGGCTCGACATCCTCGTCAACGACATCTGGGGGGCCGAGCTGCTCTTCGAGTGGAACAAGCCGCTCTGGGAGCACGACCTCGACAAGGGGCTGCGGATTCTGCGGCTCGCGGTCGACACGCACCTGATCACGAGCCACTTCGCGCTGCCGCTCCTGATCCGTGAGCCGGGCGGCCTGGTGGTCGAGATGACAGACGGCACGCGCGAGTACAACGCCGCGAACTACCGCGTGTCCACCTTCTACGACCTCGCCAAGTCGGCGGTCCTGAGGCTCGCGTTCGCCCAGGGCGAGGAGCTCGCGCCGCACGGATGCACGGCGGTGGCGCTCACGCCCGGCTGGCTGCGCTCGGAGATGATGCTCGAGATCTACGGCGTGACCGAGAACAACTGGCGCGACGGCGCCAAGGTCAACCCGCACTTCGCCGCGATCTCGGAGAGCCCGCGCTTCGTCGGCCGCGCCGTGGCGGCGCTGGCTGCCGACCCGCAGCTCCACGAGCGCAACGGCGGCTCGTTCTCGTCGGGCGCGCTCGCGCACGAGTACGGCTTCACCGACGTCGACGGCTCACAGCCCGACTGCTGGCGCTACATGGTCGAGGTGCAGGACAAAGGGCTGCCGGCCGACCCTACGGGCTACCGGTAAGGGTCGGCCGGCCGCCGGGACTCAGGTGAGCGCCTCCTCGCGCACCTGCGTGAGGCGGAAGTGGTTCCCCGAGGGGTCGCGGAACCCGGAGTCGATTCCGTACGGCCGCTCCTCGGGCTCCTCGACGAACTCGACGCCGCGGGCCTTCAGCTCCTCGTACGACGCGTGGACGTCGTCGGTCGTCAGGAAGACGGTGCCGGCGAAACCCTTCGCCATGAGCTCACGAACCTGCTCGGCCGTCTCGGCATCCATGACCGGCTCGCCGGGGATCGCCATGAGCACGATCGCAATGTCCTCCTGGCCGCGCGGCCCGACGGTGAGCCAGCGGAAGTCGCCCATCTCCGGCAGCGTGGCGTCGCGGCGCACCTCCATGCCGAGCTTCTCGGTGTAGAAGGCAAGCGCCTCGTCCTGGTCGTGAACCCACAGCTGCGCAACGCTGATCTTGATCATCTCGGGGGTCTCCTTTGGGGTGGAAGTGACTGGCACCGGCCACGCTAATCGGGGGAGCCTGTCGCGTCTTCTCGAAACGTGCGGTGTTGCGGGCGGCCGTAGACGCGCAGAACGCAGGTCGGCACGCGGGCCTGCCGGGCGGCGGGCGGGTACTTCGCCCTGTAGGCGGTCGGCGAGCACCCGAAGGTGCGCGTGAAGCTCGTCGTGAACGAGCCGACGCTCTGAAGGCCCACCGAGAAGCAGATCTCCAAAACCGGGCGGTCCGTCTGCCGAAGCAGCGCGGCCGCGCGTTCGAGCCTGCGGGTCAGCAGGTACGAGTGCGGCGACTCGCCGAACGCCCGCCGGAACTCACGGCTGAAGTGGGCGCGCGAGAGCCCTGCCGCGCGCGCCATGTCGTCCACGCCGAGCTCCTCCGAGTAGTGGGCGTCGGCGAGGTCCTTGGCGCGCAGGAGATGGCGAGCGGGGGGGACAAAGGTGATTGCCATCCGCCCCGACGATAGCTCGATCGCCGGGGCGGATTTGCGCTCCTAGGCCCAGCCGAGGGTCCACCAATCCGACCAGATCGTGGACGAGCCGGCGCCGTCCGCGTTCAGCCTGTCGACGACCGCCTGCCCGGTGCCCGCCTTGTAGACCATGAAGTGGCCCTTGCCGTCGAGCGTGAACGGTGAGAACGCCGTCCACGGCTTCGACCAGGTCTCCGAGCCGAGCGTGTCCACGCCCTCGCCGCCGGCCTTGACCTTGGCGTAGGTGGCCTTGCCGGAGCCCGCCTTGTAGAGCAGCAGGTGGACCGAGCCGTTGTGCCCGATCGGGACGATGTTCGTCCAGCCCTTCGACCAGGTGGACGCCCAGTCCTCGTTGATCGAGAGGCTGTTGCCGCTGCCCGTGACCTTGTCGATCTCGACGGCCCCCGTGCCTCCGTGGTAAGCGAGGAAGTACTGGACTCCGTCGAGGTCGAACGGCGCCAGGTGGGTCCAGCCCTTGCCCCAATTGCCCTGCCAGATCGTGGCGCCGCCGGTGCCGGCCGGCGTGATGCGGTCGAGGTTGGCGTGCCCGTAGAGCGAGTTGTAGGCGATGTAGTAGTTGCTGCCGCTCTTCGAGAAGGGCATGAAGTGCGTCCAGCCCTTGCCCCAGGTGCCGGAGCTGAGGGTCGTGTTGCCCTGGCCGTTCGCGTTGACCCTGTTGAAGGAAACCTTGCCGCTCGACGACTTGTAGGCGAAGAAGCGCGCCTCATCGTCGTGGCTGAAGGGGACGAGGTGCGTCCAGCCCTGGCTCCACTCACCCGACCAGCGGTGGTCGAGGCCGGCGCCGTCCGGCTTGAAGCGGTCGATCGATACCGTGCCGCTGCCCGGCTTGTACTCGAGCTGGTGGCGCTTGCCGTCCTGGTTGAACTGCATGAACGCGTTGCCCGGGCAGTTCAGGCTCGTGAGCTCCTCGCCGTCACCGTACGTGCCCCAGGTCTCCTCGTTCGCGGCGTTCGTCTGGATGGCCGTACCGTTGAACTTGACCTCCGCAGGCGCGCCGTCGCGCTCCTGCTGGTAGTGGAGGTGCATCGACTCCGCTCCGCTGTTGCTTATGCGGCCGATCTGCTCGCCCTGGGCGACGAGTTGCCCGTCCGCGAGCGGCGGCACGGACTCGAGATGGACGTAATGAGTTGTCCAGCCGCCGCCGTGGTCGAGCTGGACCCGGTGCTCGCCACTGCCCGTGGTGTAGGCGTCGATGACCGTGCCGTCCGCCGATGCCAGGGCCGGCTCACCCTCGCTGATGTTGGTTCCGTCGTCCTCGCGCTGAGCGAGGTCAATCGCGTCCTGGTCCGGCGGAATGGGGCCGCTGCCATCGATGTCCCAGTGACCTTCGTACGTGGAGGCCTCCCACGTCTGGCCGCAGGGCACCGGCATCTGGAAGAGCGGCCGCGGGCCGGCCGCCTCTGCGCCGGGGGCCGCGAGCAGCAGCCCCACAGCCAGGCTCGCGAGGGCGCACGCCCATCGCCTGCCGACGTCGAATCGGACCCTCGAGCAAATCATGGCCTTCACACCTCCGGCTGGATCGCCGTCGCCCGCTGCGGCGGCACAGGGGTCCAACCGGCGAAGGCGCCGGTACTTACGCCTTGGCGCGCGCGCGGGCGCCCTTGCGCGCCGAGGCACTCCGCTTCTTCGCGTTTGCCCGGCGCGTGCGGGCGGCCTTCTTGGCGGCAGCCTTGCGATCCCTGCCGCCGACGTGGCTGCGGAGCTCGGCCACAGTGGCGTCGAGCCGGTCGACGGCCTTGCGCAGCGGCTTGGGCGCCTTCTTGCTGCGCTTGGCGGGCAGCGCGGACAGGTCGCGTGCGAGCTTCTTGCGCACCCCGCCGGCACGCATGCGGTCGTAGAGCTTCTTGTTCTTCGTCTTCGCCATTCGCCTCGGCTACCCGTGGACGCTGACCTTCACACGAAACGGGTGCGCAGCGCTTCGGCGCTCTCTGGATCGTCGGCCATCAGCAGGCCCACGCCCAGGCGCGCTCGCCGAACCGTCATAGGCTGCGGCGCCAGTGAATTCGCGAATCGCCCTTGTGACCGTCGTCGTGCCCGATTACGACCAGGCGATCGCCTGGTACCGCGACCTGCTCGGGTTCGAGATGGTCGCCGACAGACCCCTGGAGGAGGGCAAGCGCTGGGTCGTCGTACGGCCGCCCGGCTCGGCCGGCGCGGCGTTGCTGCTGGCCAGGGCGGCGACGGCGGCCCAGCGCGCGCGGGTCGGCGACCAGACCGGCGGGCGCGTCTTCCTGTTCCTCGAGACGGACGACTTCGTGGCGGACCACGCGCGCTACGCCGCCGCGGGGGTGCGGTTCGTGGAGGAGCCGCGCGAGGAGGCCTATGGCACGGTCGCGGTCTTCGAGGATCCGTTCGGGAACCGCTGGGACCTGATCGAGCCGGCCTGACCTAGGCTGCGACGCATGCCACCGCCACGGTTGCCCGCGCCCGTCGCGGCGCTCGCGAGCGAGCTCGCCGAGCTGCCGGGCGTGGCCGCCGTCGTCCTCGGCGGCTCCCGCGCACTCGGCACGGAGCGGCCCGACAGCGACTGGGACATCGGCGTCTACTACCGCAGCTCGCGGCGCGCCCTGGACCCTGCCGACGTGCGCGGGCTGGGCCATGCGGGACACGTGTCCGAGCTGGGCGAATGGGGACCGGTCATGAACGGCGGCGCCTGGCTCACGATCGAGGGCATGCCGGTCGACGTCCTGTATCGAGATCTCGACTTGGTCGAGCGCTGGCTCGGGGACGCCGAGCACGGCCGCTTCGAGGTGCTCACCCAGAACGGCTACGTCGTCGGCGCTCCCACCTATCTGCCCGTCGGAGAGCTCGCAGTCAACCGGCCGCTCGCGGGTGAGCTGCCGCGGCCCGACTTCCCCAAGCGGCTGGCAGAGGCCGCGCCCGCACGCTGGCTCGGGCGCGCGGCGGTGTCGCTGATGTTCGCCGGGACCCACGCCGCCGCCGCCGACGCGGTCTGCTGCGCGGGCATGCTCGCGAACGCGGTGCTCTGCAGCGCGCACGCGCGGCTCGCCGAGCGGCGCGAATGGGCCTTGAACGAGAAGCTGCTCGTCGAGTGCGCCGGGCTCGACGGCGTTCAGGAGCTGCTCGCGCGCCCGGGAGCCACGAGCGGCGAGCTCGGCGCCACCGTGGGGGCCGTCGCCGGAGCGCTCGAGGTGGAGCCGCTCAGCGCCCGCTGACCTGCTTCGGCGGCAGCGAGCGGGCGAAGCGGGCCCCGCGGCCGACCCAGGCGCCGAGCCGGCGCTTGGTTCCGAGCTCCTTCGAAGCGACGAACACCCAGCCCTTCATCAGCCGCCCGCCCATCTCCATCGGGCTCGTGCCGGGGCGCTCGAGTGCCTCGTCGAAGGCGTCCTGGCCCACGCGCACGAGCAGTCCCCCTCGGGACGAGACCGCCACTGCTAGGTTGCCGCCGAGAAGGAACGAGAGGCCGCCGAACATGCGCTGCTCCGTCACGCCCCTCTCGCCGGCAAGCAGCTCGCGCACGCGCTCGGCGAGACGTTCGTCGTAGGCCACGCGGCGAAAGCTAGCGCCGCCGGTGGGTCGTGGGGGAGTATCACCCCATGCGCGTGGAGTATCGCCTGCTCGGGCCGCTGGAAGTGCTCGTCGAGGGCCGCGCGGCGGACCTGGGCCCGCCGCGGCACCGCTGCGTGCTCGTCCTTCTCCTGACCCAGCCGAACGCCGTGGTGCCCGCGCATCGCATCGTCGATGAGCTCTGGGGTCACGACCCGCCGGCCAGCGCCGTGAACCTGGTGCAGGGCGCCGTTTCGCAGCTTCGCAAGGTGCTCGGCAAGGACGCAATTGCCACACGCGGCAGTGGCTACGCGCTGCGGGTCGAGCCCGATGGGCTGGACCTGCAGCGCTTCGAGCGGCTCGCCCAAGCGGGCAGCCTGGCGCTGGACGAGGGCCGCCTGGAGGAGGCGCTCGCGGAGCTGGGCGAAGCGCTCTCGCTCTGGCGCGGCCCGCCGCTCGCGGACCTCGCGGCAGAGACGCTCGTCCAGCCTGTGGCCTCCCGGCTCGAGGAGCTGCACCTGCTGGCGCTCGAACGCCGCCTCGAGGCGGACCTCGGCCTCGGCCGTCACGCGGACGTGCTCGCGGACATTCGCGCGCTCGTCGACGAGCACCCGCTGCGCGAGCGCCTGCACGGCCTGCTTATGCTCGCGCTGTACCGCTGCGGGCGCCAGGCCGATGCGCTCGAGGCCTACCGGTCGGCGCGCGCGACGCTCGTCGAGGAGCTCGGGATCTCGCCGGGACCGGCGCTGCAGGAGCTCGAAGGACGCATCCTGCGCCAGGATCCCGACCTCCTGCCGTCCGCGCCTGGGCGTACTGCCATCACCGTAGCTTCGGAGGAGCCGCTGCGCTCGATCCTCGTGACGCCGCTGGCGCCCGAGTCCGTCGACGCGCTCCTCGCGCTCGCGGAGCCGCTGGCGCGCGAACCGCAGCGCGAGATCGTCATCGTCGGCACGGTGACGCAGGGCGACGAGCTCGCCGGCCTGAGCGAGGCGCTTCAGGCGCGGCGTGCACAGCTCGTCGAGCGTGGGCTGGCGACGCGCGCAGCGGCCTTCACCTCCATGACGCCCGGAGCCGATCTCGCACGCCTGGCGATCGAGCATGACGTCGACCTGCTACTGGTCGACGCGCCGGGCGGGTTGCTCGAGGACGCGCGCGTCCTGACCATGCTCGAGCAGGCGCCGAGCGACGTGGCGATCGTGGCGGCACCGCCGGGCTTCGCCCTGACCCGCCCTGTCGAACGGGTGCTCGTGCCCTTCGGAGGAGCCGTACACGACTGGGCCGCGGTGGAGGTTGGAGCGTGGCTCGCGAGGAATACGAGCTCCTCACTTCGGCTCCTCGGCGCGTCCGAGGGCACTCAGGGCCGTGACGCCAGCCGCCTGCTGGCGGATGCATCGCTTGCCGTCCAGCATGCGTTCGGGGTACCCGCGGAGCCGCTTCTCGTGGAGCCGGACGCTGAAGCGCTGCTCGCCGCCGCGAGCGACGCCGGTGCGGTCGTGGTCGGGCTGACGGAGCGATGGCGGAGGGAGGGTCTCGGCGCAGCCCGCACGGCGCTCGCCACGCGTGCGTCGGCCCCCACCGCGCTGGTTCGCCGCGGTATGCGACCCAGTGGGCTCGCGCCGAGGGGAACCGAGACCCACTTCACCTGGACGATCGCGGCCTAGCGCTCGTCAAGCGAACGTCAACCGAACGTCAAGCATGGGGCGGCACGGTGGGTGGTGCGACGCGGAAATGCCGCGTCCAGACCAAGGAGGACTCGCGATGCTTCGTATGAGAGTCGTGCGCATGGCACTGGCCGCCGCCTGCGTGACCGCACTCGTGGTCGCCGTTCCCGCTGCCGCCAAGACCTACCGGGTGTCCGGCAAGCAGATCACTGTCGATGCCGACGCCGGCATCTCGAAGATGAGCGGCGGGCTGGTCGGCGATTGGAGGATCACGTCGTTCGAGGAGCTCGGCACGACGCCGTACTATCACGCGCGCGGCACCGAGCTGTTCAAGGGCTGCATCGACCGGCGGCGGGACCGCTCCTGCAAGGGCGACCCGTCCGGCACTCTCGAGTTGACGATCGAGTACTGGGCCTTGTTCGCGTCACCGGATCCGGCCTCGCTCGTGTGGGGTGCCTGCTTCCACCCGGTCGTCTCGGGCACGGGCGACTTTGCGGACGCGCAGGGCGTCATCCAGATGCTTGACACGCCCACGCGTAGTGGCGTCAGGACCGACTACATCGGCAACCTGACGCTGAAGGGCGGCAAGGCGCGCGCGGCGCGTGCCTCGCGCTCGAGCTGCGGGGACTCGCGCTGAGCCCACTGGCGGGCCGGCGGCTCCCCCCGCCGCCGGCCCGCCTCGGCTTGCGCGCCCACGGCAGCTGAGTCAGGCTGGGCCAGAGGTAAGGGATGCACAATCGACATGCGACCGTCGCGCCGGAGCTCCGCGGCTACCGGGCCGAGGACCTCATAGGGCGGGGCGGCACCGGAGAGGTCTACCGGGCTCTCGACGTTCGTCTCGAGAGGCAGGTCGCGCTGAAGGTGCTCGCGGCCGGAGTCGCTGCGGACGAACGTTTCCGCGAACGGTTCCTGAGCGAGTCGCGCCTGGCGGCGAGCCTCGACCACCCGAACGTCATCCCGATCTACGAGGCCGGTGAGCAGGACGAGCGGCTCTTCATCGCCATGCGCTACGTCCGTGGAAAGGACCTCAAGGCGCTGCTGCGCCACCAGGGTGCGCTCGATCCCGCCCGCACCGTCGCGATCGCCCGGCAGCTCGCCGGTGCCCTCGATGCGGCGCACCGTGCCGGGCTGGTGCACCGTGACGTGAAGCCGAGCAACGTTCTGCTCGACTCCGAGGAGGACCGCGAGCACTGTTACCTCGCCGACTTCGGGCTGACCCAGAGCGCCACCGAGCGGGGCCCGACCGACGGCCAGTTCATGGGCACGGTCGCGTACGTCTCCCCGGAGCAGATCCGCGGTGAGCAGGTCGACGGCCGGGCCGACCAGTACGGGCTGGCCTGCCTGATCTTCGAGTGCCTCACCGGCGGCGTGCCCTATGGGTCGCGCTCCGACGTGGCCATGATCTTCGCGCACCTGCGGGAGCCGGTCCCGAAGCCGAGCGAGCGCGCCGACCTGCCTCCGGCGATCGACGATGTGATCGCCCGCGGCATGGCCAAGTCGCCGGACGACCGCTACGAGAGCTGCACCGCGCTGGTCGAGGCGGCGGCGGAGGCTCTCGAGCTGCGCCCCGCCGAACGCGCCACCCGCACGCGACTCGTCGCCGCGCTCGCCGCCGCCGTGCTGGCGCTCGCCGCGATCCTCGGGGTCATCCTTCTGGCAGGTGGCGGCGAGGAGTCGCGGACGGACCCCGCCGGCGCGCTCGTCCGCATCGACCCCGATACGAACCGGGTGACGCGCGAGACAGGAATCCGCGGTCATCCGGGTGAGCTCGTCGTGACCCCCGGAGGCGTATGGATGGCTGACTTCCGCGGCGGGGTCCTATGGCGCTACGAGCCCGGCCCGGGGCGGCTCGAGCGGGTGACCTCGACGGGCGAGCCGCGGGACCTCGCGGCGGTCGGGGACAAGGTCTACGTCGGGGCCGATACCGCCTTTCTGCGCGGCGTGGTGTCGCGCTACGACGCGCGGACGGGGGTGCGCGAGGAGGGAATCGGCCTGCTCGCCTGCGCGATGGGTGCCGGCGAGGGGGTCCTGTGGGCGGCGAACTGCCCGTTTGCCGTGCGCGTGAGCACGGACAGCAGGCGATTGCGAAAGCTCGTGACGATGTACCTCCCGTTCAGGGATCCGCTGACCGTCGGCAACACGCGCGGCCAGTTCCGCGAGCTCGCGGTCGGCGCCGGCTCGGTGTGGGTGCTCGGCGATGCACTCGACCGGCGCCTGTGGCGGCTCGACGCCCGCAGCGGCGAGGTCGAGGCCACGGTCGAGCTCGGCTTCGCCCCCACCTCGGTGGCGGTGGCGGACGACCGGGTGTGGATCACCGACGGCGTCCGGGACGCGGTTGTGCCCCTCGACGTGAACGACGAGAGGCTCCTCCGGCCGGTGCGCGTCGGCAGGGGACCGAGCGGCGTCACCGCCGGCGCGGGCTCGATCTGGGTCGCCAACACGCTGGACGGAACGGTCTCGCGCATTGATCCCGACAGCCGTCGGGTCACGTGCGACCGCAGACGTCGGCGGCGCTCCGCGCGGGCTTGCGGTGGGCGACGGCGGGGTGTGGGTCACGGAGCATGACTTCTGAGCGCAGCAAACTGCGCGCCCTGTCCGCGCTCCTCGCCGCCGGTCTGCTGGCGGCGAGCGGATGCGGCGAGGAGGAACGTCCGCTGCGGGTGGGCGTCGTCGTCGACTGCGTGGGGATCGGCCGGCCGTACCGCGAGGCCGAGCTGTCCGGAGCGCAACTTCCGCTGATCGAGCGGGGAGCGGAGCGACAAGGCAGTCGCGCGAGCGACGGCGTCGGCGAAGTTGAGGTCGCCGGACGCCCCGTGGAGCTCGTCACCGGCTGCACCGAGGCTCTCGAGTTCAGCGTGTTGACCAGAGAGCTGCGTCGCCTCGTGGAGGTCGAGAAGGTAGACGCCGTGGTGGCGGCCACTAGCGGGCCTGACGAGATGGTCATGCGCGATCTGGCGCGCGCGCATCCCGCGGTCGTGTTCGTGCCGGTGGTGCACGGACCACGCGAGGTCACGCTTGAGAGGACGGCGCCGAACCTGTTTCGCGTCGCCGGCGACTACGGCCAGGGCATCGCGGGCCTCGGCACCCACGTGTTCCGCGAGCTCGGCTGGCGGCGGGCGGCCATCGTGATCGGCAATTGGGATTCCGGCTGGCTGAGCCGCGATGCCTTCACGGCCGAGTTCTGCGCACTCGGCGGCAAGGTCACCGACCAGATCGCGATCGACGAGTTCAACCGGCGTGGCCGCGACGTGAGCCGGGTTCCCCGAAACGTCGACGGCGTCGCCGTCTTCAGCGGCCCGTTCTTCGGCCCGGAGCCATTTCTCACCCGGCTCGCGGCCCGAATGGAGGATCCGGCGCGCGAGCTCGTCGTCGGACCGGGAGTGGTGGACACCCCCGGCATGCTGCGCGAGACCGCGACTGCGCTCGCCGGCGTTGTCTCGACCTCGCAGGTGGACCCGGCTCGAATGCGCAACTACGTGCGGAGGTACCAGCGGGCCTTCCCGGGCGCTTCACCGGGAACCGCGCGGGACGAGGCGGTCACGGGCTACCGCGACGCCGTCGAGGCCCTGATGCGGGCCCTCGAGCGCGCCGGTGGCGACATAGAGCTCCTGCCGGCCGAGCTCGCCCGCCTGCGCCTGATGCTGCTCGGCGGACCGGTGCGACTCGACGAGAACGGTCAGGCGGTCGCCTCCACCTCACTCGTGCGCATCGGCGCTCCCGCGGCCGCCGGCGAGGAGCCCGTGCTGACGCCGCTCGGCCGGATCGATGACGTCGACCAATCCGTCGGCGGCCTGCTTACGCCGTCCCACACGCCGAGCACCGTCCCGGCCGCCTGCCGTCCAGGGCAGCCGGCTCCACCCTGGGCCCAGCTCGCCGGCCGCCGGGCGCCCCAGCCGTGAGGCTCAGCTCGCGAGCGACTCGATCCGGGCCTTGATCGCCCGCTCGGCGCGGTCGAAGACCGCCGGGTCGTGCATCAGCTGGAAGTGCTGGTGAGCGGCCGCGCCGAGCGCGTCGAGCTCGAACGCGATCTGCTCCGCCTCGACGGTGGGGTCGATGTCGCCCGCCTCCTGCGCCTTTCGGACCTCGCGGGTGAGGAAGGCGAGGAACTCACGGGCGTCGTTCGTCACGACCTCGCGCACCTTGCTGTCGGGGCGGCCGTCGAACTCCGCCTTGACCGTATGGAAGAAGCAGCCGCCCGCGAACACCTGGTCGCGGTAGTACTGCTGCCAGTCATGCAGCAGCGCCTCGAGGCGCTCACGCCCGCGGGGGAGATGGCGTGAGGGTTTGACGACACGGTCGACGAAGCGCCTGCGCGCGGCGTCGATCGTCGCGAGCTGGAGCTCCTCCTTCGACCCGAAGTGGGCGAACAGGCCGCTCTTGCTCATGCCGAGCTCGGAGGCGAGGGTGCCGATCGTCAGCCCCTCCAGGCCGTTGACGGATGCGAGATCGGCCGCCGCCTGGAGGATCGACTCGCGCGTGCGGTTGCCCCGCCGGCGGCGGCCGTCGGCGTCGTCGCCGCCCGTTCCCGGCTCGGCGACGGCCAGGGTCTCGAGGTCGTCGGGTGTGGTCATTCCGAGAAGAAAGTAGCACGATCGTTCGTACTGTGCTAGAAAGTACGACCGATCGTGCTTTTTGTTTCCGAGACCACCCTGCTCGACGGCCGCATCGATTCCGGCTCCGGCGTCGGGCCGTACGCCGACGTCTACCTGTTCTGCACCATTGCCACGCTCGCCGTCGCGCTCACGGCACTGTGGCTCGTCCTCGAGGAGAAGACATGATCTACCTCAGCAGAGAGCGGTATGTCCTGCCGTTCACCCGGCTCGTCCCCCTCCTTCGCGGAGCGCCCTGGCGGCGCGTGGCCGTGCTCGGCGACAGCGTCGCCGAGGGGGTGCGCGAACCGCACGACGGCTACCGCGACCTGTCCTGGATCGACCGCATCACGGAGCCGCTGCAGGCCGCGGCCCCCGGCCTGACCGTGATGAACCTGGGCCGTCGCGACCTGCGCGCTGCCGAGGTGCGCGAGCTCCAGCTGCCGGCGGCGCTCGGCTTCCGGCCCGACCTCGTGATCCTCGCGGCCGGCGGCAACGACGCCCTGCGGCGCTCCTTCTCGCCCGACCACGTCGCGCGCGAGCTGGACGCGATCGCCGCTCCGCTGCGCCGCGCGGGGGCCGACCTGCTGATGCTCGAGCTGATGGACATCGTGGCCTCGGGGCTCGTGCCACCCGAGCACGAGGCCGCGCTCGACGAGCGTCTCGGCGGGCTCGCGGCGGCCACCCGCGGTGTCGCCGCACGGCACGGCGCAATGCTCGTCGAGATGCGCGGGCACCCGGTCTGCGCCGACCCGGACGTCTACAGCAGCGACCGTCTCCACCTGAACGCCCGCGGCCACGCCATCGTGGCGAGCGAGGCGATCCGGGTGATGGGCGACGCGCTCACGACGAGGGTCGCGGCATGAACGCCCCGGATCTCGACCAGGCGTTCACGATCGAGCTCTCCGACGAGGAGATACTCGAGGACCTGTGCTGGCCGCACCCGCCTCCCGGGCGCTGGAGCCTGGAGACGAGTCGTCAGCTCTCGATCGGGCGGCCGACCGTCAGCGCGTTGCGAAGGGGCGGGTCGAGCTCCGCGAAGCGCGGGTCGGCCTCGACGCCGAGGGCGTCGAGCAGCGTGCTGTAGAAACAGCGCACGGAGGCCGCCGCGACGACGTCGAAGACGTCGCGGTCGCTCAGACCGAGCGACCGCAGCCGGTCGACATCCTCCTGAGTGACCGCGGTGGCGTCGCCGGCCACCTTCTCGGCGAGGTCCATCACGGCCACGTCGACCTCGTCCAGGCCGGCGTGGCGATGGTCCGCGACGACGTCGAGCAGCTCGTCGTCCGACATGAAGCGGTCCGCCAGCACCGATCCATGCGCGAGCGCGCAGTACGAGGAGCGCAGCCGCCGCGCCGCGGCGAGCGTCGCCAGCTCGTAACGCCGTAGGTCCATGTTCGACTTGACCGCGACGTTGAGCTGCTTCCACGCCTCGTAGAGCTCGGGGTGGAGCGAGAACGCCTGGGTGTAGTTCGGCACCCGGCCCTGCGCGTCGCGATCCGCCTCGTACAGCTTCGCCACCCGCTCCGGCGCGCCGTCCTCGGGAAGGGTCTCTATGAAGGTCATGACCGGCAGGATGCCAGCCGGCGGCTCGCGCCCCCGGACCCCGTGGCACCTGGCCGGCAGTCCGGGGTCGCGTCCGGCTGGCCCGCGAGCATGGCGTCCGCATGAGCGCCCGGCCGGATGACGTCCCGAGCACCGGCGAGCTCGGTCCCAGGCGGATCGAGATCGTGGTTTCGGGGGCGACCGTCCTCAAGGCGGCGCTCATCGCGCTCGCCGTCTACCTCGTGATCGTCGCGAGCGAGGTCATCCTCACGATCGGGCTCGCGTTCGTCCTCGCGCTCGGCCTCGATCCGCTCGTGAGGTGGTTCACGCGCCGGGGCATCGGGCGCGCCAGGGCCGCCCTGCTCGTCTTCGCCCTGCTGTTCGTGATCGTGTCGGTGCTGATCATCTGGGTGGCCACGCCGATCTGGAACGAGGTCCGCCAGCTCGCAGGCGATCTGCCGGGCTACATCGAGGACCTGCAGGATGAGCCGCTCTTCGAGCAGCTCGAGGATCGCACCGACGTGACGGACAAGGCACAGGACCTCACGAAGGACCTCGCCAACAAGATCCCGGAGGGCGCCAGCGCGCTGCTCGGCATGACGGGCGCGCTCGTAGGCTCAGTGTTCAGCGTGGTGACGCTCGTCTTTCTCACGCTGTTCCTGCTGATCGGCCTGCCGGACCTGGAGAGCGGGGCGCTCGCGCTGCTGCCACCCGCCGAGGCCGCGCGAGTCGGCCGCGTCCTCGAGGAGGTCACCGAGACGATCTCCTACTCGCTGCTCGGCAACCTCGCGATCTCACTGATCGCGGGCACGGTGGTCGGTGTGACCGCCGTGATCATCGGCGCGCCCTTCCCGGTCGGGCTCGCGCTGATCGTCGGCCTCTTCGACCTGATACCGCAGGTCGGCTCCTTGATCGCCGCGATCATCGTCGTCGCGATCACGCTCGCCGGCTCCGGGGTCGTCGACGCGGCGATCATGCTGCTCGTGATCCTCGTCTATCAGCAGATCGAGAACTACGTGATTCAACCGCTCGTCTACCGCCAAGCAGTCTCGCTGTCCCTGTTCGCCACGATCGCAGTCGTGCTCGCGGGCGGTGCGTTACTCGGGGTGATAGGCGCCATCTTGGCCGTTCCCGTGGCGGCGTCGCTCAAGGTCGTCCTCCGCGAGTTGACCGCGGCGCGGCGTGAGCGCATGGCCGCCCTCAGGGGCGAGTCCGTGGAGCGCGGCAGCGCCCCCGCCTGATGGATCCCGTGACGCTCCTCGGCCGCCGCGGCCAACCCGCAGCCGAGGCCGCGCGCGAGTTCCTGGAAAGCAACGACGCGCCCCTCCACTGGATCGATCTCGACAGCGACCCGCTGCTCCCATTCCTGTCGGACGAGGCGATCGCGAGCGCGCGCGCACGGCCACTCGCGCTGTTCGCCGACGGCACGCGGCTCGAGGCGCCGTCGCTCTTCGCCGAGGCCATTCCCGGACGGCTCGACCCGGCCCTGACGGAGGCGTATGTCGCCGCCGGCGGCTGGCGCACGGCGCTCGCAGCCGGCGTGGGCCTGCCGACCCGCCCCCGCCACGACCACTACGACGTGATGGTGCTCGGCGCCGGGCCGGCCGGGCTGACGGCGGCCGTCTACGCCGCGTCGGAGGGGCTGCGCACGTTGGTCATCGAGCTGCACGCCCCCGGCGGTCAGGCCGGCACCAGCTCGCGAATCGAGAACTACCCCGGCTTCCCGAACGGGATCAGCGGCGCCGAGCTCGCTGAGAGCAGCTATCGCCAGGCAATTCGGCTGGGCGCGGAGTTCCTGATCGGGGTGCTGATCGTGCACGCCCGGCCGCAGCCGGACGGGGAGGTCGAACTCGAGCTCTCGAGCGGCCCGACGATCCGCACGCGCACCGGAGTCGCGGCGAGCGGAGTGGCCTACCGCCGCCTCGACGTGCCGGCGATCGAGCGTCTGATCGGCCGCGGAGTGCGTTACGGCAGCCCGTCAGGCGACGCCGCCGCCTACGCCGGCCGCAGGGTGATGATCGTGGGCGGAGCGAACTCGGCCGGGCAGGCCGCGGTGCATCTCGCCGACCACGCCGCCGAGGTCACGATGCTGGTTCGGGCCGACTCGCTCGAGCGCGGCATGTCGCGCTATCTGGTGGAGCGGGTCGAGCGCAACGGGCGGATCAGCGTGCGGACGCACACCGAGGTCACCGACGGCGGTGGCGAGGACAGGCTCGAGACGGTGACCGTCACTGGCCCCGTCGGCGAGCAGGTCCTCCCGGCCGACGCCCTCTTCGTCCTGATCGGCGCGGAGCCACTCAGCGCGGGCGTCGAGGACTGGCTCCGCTGCGACGAGCACGGCTACTTCATGACCGGCCGCGACCTGCTCCGGAGCTCGGACCGCTCCTGGTGGCCGCTCGAGCGCGACCCCCTCTTCCTGGAGTCGAGCCAGCCCGGCCTGTTCGTGGCGGGCGACATCCGCAGCGGCTCGGTCAAGCGAGTGGCGTCAGCCGTGGGCGAGGGGGCAATGGCGGCATCGCTCGTGCACTCGTACCTCGCCGCTGATGGATGAGCAGGGCGAGCGCCCCGTTCACGAGGCAGAAGTAGACCGGGTATAGGAGCAGGGCCACGTCCGCGGAGCCGACGGAGGCGGCGGCGAGCGCGCCGCCGAGGCCCGCGAGAGTAAACGTGGAGAGCGTCTCCGACTCCGGATCGCGCCACGTCTTGGGCACCATCAGAGCTGCGGCGATCAGGTCGGCCGCGACCACACACGCGGTCGCTACCAGCGGCGCCGCGGCGATGATCCAACCGGCGATCCCAGCGCCGGCGAACGCGATCATGAGCGCATCGGCGCGTTCGACGCCACCCTCCCCGCGCGAGATCGCGAGGACGAAGATCAGGCTGGTCAGAACGGCCTGCGTGAAGACCATCAGAAGGCTCCAGGTGGCGCCGTCGGCTCGCTGTGAGAGACAGACGAGAATGGGAAGCACGCTCCAGATGAGCCACGTCCCGCGGTGCGGCCGTGTCGTTCCGCGGAGCGTGTCGCGGACGTAGGGGATCGTGTTGGCGATGCCCACCAGCGCGGCGGCCACGCCCAGCGCGGGAGCAAGGTCGATCATGGCCGTTCCTTTTTAAGCCCCGCCGCCCCGCCGTTGGGCGAGTCACATCACAGAAGCCGGCGTTGCCACGTGCCCTGCGCAGGCCGCGCGGACGCGCAGGATTCGACGGCCGCGCATCGAACCTGACGCTGAAACCGGCTCGCAGCGCAATCGAGGAGGACGAATGGCGACTCAAGAGCAGTATCCAGACGACAGAGAGCCGGTCTCCGGCTGGGCATCCGGCGGTGTCACCTTCGCAGCCTGCGTGCTCACCCTGATCGGCTTCTTTCAGGTGATCGACGGCCTCGCAGCGATCATCGACGACAACTTCTTCGTGGTCACGCAGAACTACACGTTCGACCTCGACACGAGTGCCTGGGGCTGGATCCACCTGCTGCTCGGGATCCTGCTCGTGATCACTGGCTTCGGCCTCTTCAGCCGCGCCGCCTGGGCCGGCATCACCGCGATCTTCCTGGCGATGCTGAGCGCCGTCGCCAACTTCTTCTTCATCCCGTACTACCCGTTCTGGGCGATCCTCCTGATCGCGCTGGACGTCTGGGTGATCTGGGCCCTCACCCGGCCCGGCGCCATCAGGACCTAAGGCCGCGCCGTGCGCGCGCCCGCACGAGCGGGCGCGCGAAAGGTCCGGGAGTAGCATCGAGCCGTGCGCGCCACGGCCGCGACAGGCCTGCTCGAGCGCGAGCGCGAGCTGGATGAGATCCGCGAACGGCTCGAATCGGCTCGCGCAGGCGCGGGCTCGACCCTCGTCGTCGAAGGGCCCGGCGGCATCGGCAAGACGGAGCTGCTGCTTGCCGCCGGGCGCGAGGCACGCGAGCGCGGCATGTGCGTGCTGAGCGCGCGTGGCGCCGAGCTCGAGCGCGAGTTTGCGTTCGGCGTCGTGCGGCAGCTCTTCGAGGCGCGCGTGACCGGTCCGGCCGGCGAGGGGCTGCTGGGCGGCGCGGCGGCACTGTGCGCCCCGGTCTTCGAGCTCGCCGAGCGCGGTGAGGAGGACGAGCGCTCGTTCGCTGTCCTGCACGGGCTCTACTGGCTGTGCGCGAACCTAGTCGAGCGCTCCCCGTTGCTCGTGCTCGTCGACGACGCGCAGTGGGCCGATCCCGCCTCGCTCGCGTTCCTCGCCTACCTCGGCCGCCGCGTCGAGGACCTTCCGGTGGCGCTCGCCGTCGCGAGCCGGCCGGGTGAGGACGAGCTGGAGGAGCTCCTCGGCGGCCCGCGCGCCACGCTCGTGCGCCCCGCGCCGCTCGGGCCCGCGGCGCTCGGCCGGCTGCTCCTGGCGCAAACGGGCGAGGAGCCCGACGAGGCGTTCGTCGATGCCTGCTTGGCCGCGACGGAGGGGAATCCGTTTCTCGTGGTCGAGCTGGTCCGCGAGGTCGCCGAGCGTGGTATTCCGCCCTCGGCCGAGGAGGCGGAGCACGTCCGCCGGCTCGGGCCTCGCACCGTCGCGCGGCGGCTGCTCACGCGGCTCGGACGGGCGTCGCCTTTCTCGGTAGAGGTGGTCCGGGCGGTGGCGGTGCTCGGTGCCGACGCCGACGTCCGCCGTGTCGCCAGGCTCGCAGGGAGGACGGTCGCCGAGGTGAGCGCCGCGCTCGACGCGCTCGAGGCGGCGGACATCCTGGCCGGTGAGCGGCCCGTCGAGTTCGTGCACCCGATCGCGCGCTCGGCGATCTACGCGGCGATCCCGGCCGGCGAGCGGGGTCGCCTGCACGCCGTGGCGGCTGCCCTGCTGCTCGAGGAGGGAGCGGCGACTGAGCGCATCGCGAGCCACGCGCTCGCGACCGAGCCCGCCGGCGACCAGGTCGCCGTCGACTTCCTCGCCGCCGCCGCCCGCGGCGCGCTGGCACGCGGCGCCCCAAGCTCGGCGGCCGCCTACCTGCGTCGCGCGCTGGCGGAACCGGCCAGCGCGGACCGGCGAGCGCGCCTGCTGGCGGAGCTCGGCTCGGCCGAGTCGCTCGTCGGCGACGCGCGCGCGATCGGCCACCTGCGCGAGGCGCTCGAGAGCTCGCCGGACAGCGAGCCGCGTAGGACCGCGGCGCTCGCCCTGGCGCGTTTCCTGGTCCTCTCCGGCGAGCTGGGCCGCGCGGCCTCGACCTTCGAGTTGGCCGCCGCCGGCCCGGAGCGCTGGGCGCTCCGGCTCGAGGCCTCGGCGGTGGCTGCCGCCGTCGGCGACGTGCAGACCGCCCCACTCATGTGGGAGCGCCTCGAACGGCTGCGGGCACTCGCCGAGGGTGACCCGGACGTTCCGCCGGTCGTCTTCGCGGCGCTCGCGATCGCCGATGCCCAGGCGAGCCGGCCCGCGGACCACGTGGCGACGCTCGCCCGGCGGGCGCTCGCCGGCTCGCAGCGCCGCGGCCTCGGCTGGGCCACCGGGCTCGTCGCCGTCTTTACCGCGTTCCTGTTCGCCGAGCGCTACGACGAGGCGGCCGAGCTCGTCGAGGAGGGGTTCGTGATCGTCCGGGCGCGCGGCTCGGAGGTGCACTTCGCGATGTGCTCGTCGATGCGGAGCTGCCTCGCGCTGCGCCGCGGTGCGCTGGCGGACGCCGAGGAGGACGCGCGCGTGGCCCTCGCCGCGGCGCCGCGCCAGGCCCACGGCTTCTATGGCATGTTCGCTCTCGCGACCCTCGTTGAGTCCCTGATCGACCGCGGCAGGCCCGAGGAGGCGGAGCGCGAGCTCGAGCGGGTGGGTGTCCCCGAGCGCACGTCCGCAGCCACTTTGGCGCCACTGCTTGTGGCGCGCGGCCGACTGCGGCTCGCGCAGGCACGACCCGAGGAGGCGCTGGAGGACTTCGATGCCGCCGGCCGGCACCTCCTTCGCGGAGACTGCACCACGCCGAGCGCGGTCGCGTGGCGCTCCGGCGCCGCGCTCGCCCGGCTCACCCTCGGCGAGATCGAGGCCGCGCGCGCCTCGGCCGCCGAGGAGGTCGAGCTGGCTCGCGAGCTGGGCGCTCCGCGCGCCCTCGGAGTGGCGTTGAGGGCGCAGGGCCTCGTGATCGGAGGGGACGAGGGCCTCGCGCTGCTGGAGAGCTCGGTGCGCTCGCTCGACGACTCTCAGGCGAGCCTGGAGCTGGCCAGGTCGCTCGCCGAGCTGGGCGCGGCGCTGCGGCGCAACGGCCGCCGCGTGGACGCGCGCGAGCCGCTGCGGCGGGCACTCGAGCTGGCGACCCGCTGCCGTGCCGATCCGCTGGCTGAGCAGGCCCGCACCGACCTCCGCGCGAGCGGCGCCCGGCCACGGCAGACTGTCCTGTCGGGACCGCAGTCGCTCACCGTCAGCGAGCGGCGCGTGGCCGAGATGGCAGCCCGGGGGCAGACCAACCGCGAGATCGCGCAGGCGCTGTTCGTCTCGTTGCGCACCGTCGAGACCCATCTGACGCACGCCTTCCAGAAGCTCGGGATCGACTCCCGCACGAGGCTGGCCGCGGCCCTCGAGGGCACCACTGGTTGAAAATCTCGTGGTCGGCCCACGATGCGGAGGGCCGGGCACGGGGCGACGATCGCCCCATGACGACCTCCACCGCCCTCCCGAGCGCCGCCGCACCCCGCACGCTCGACGACGAGACACTCTGCGCAGCGTTCCAACGGACCGCCGCCGAGCGGCCGGACGAGATCGCGCTCGCCGACGCGCGCCACCCTGCCGGCGTGAGCTGGCACGAGTACGGAGAGCGCGTGCGCCGAATCGCCGAGGGCCTGCACTCGCTCGGCCTGCGGCGCGGCGACACGCTCGCCCTCCTCCTGACGAACCGCGTCGAGTTCAACCTGCTGGATGCCGCAGCCATCCACCTCGGCGCGGCGCCCTTCTCGGTCTACGTGACGAGCCCGCCGGAGCAGATCGAGTTCCTCCTGCGCGACTCGGGCGCGCGCTTGGCCGTGACGGAAACGGCGTTGCGCGGGGCCCTCGAGCAGGCTCTCGGTCAGAGCGAGCGGCCGCTGGACGCGCTCGTCGTCGTGGATGGCGAGCACGGAACGCTCACGCTGGACGAGCTCGAGCTCAGGAAGTCGCCCGGGTTCGACTTCGACGCGAGCTGGCGCGGCGTCGGCGCGGATGACCTGCTGACGCTGATCTACACGTCCGGCACCACCGGCCCGCCCAAGGGCGTCGAGCTCACCCATCGCAACCTCCTCGCCGCGTGGCGCGGCATGCACGAAGCGTGGGGGCTGCCATATCCCGGCGGCATGACGATCTCCTACCTGCCCTCGGCACACGTGGCCGACCGTGTCGCCTGCCACTACGCCGGCATGCTGTTCGGCCAGGCGATCACCTCCTGCCCGGACCCGCGCCAGGTCGCGAAGCTGCTTCCTGACGTGCGGCCGACCTCGTTCGCGGCCGTGCCGCGCATCTGGCAGAAGATCAAGGCGGGTGTGGAGGCGGCGCTCCGCTCCGAGCCCGACCCGCGGCGCCGCCAGGCCGCGGAATGGGCACTCGACACCGGCCGGCGCGCGGTGGAGCTCGAGCAACGCGGCGAGCCCGTCCCCGGCGAGCTTCGGGCCGAGCGCGAGCGCGCTGACGAGCTCGTCCTGTCCGGCATCCGCCGGCGGCTCGGACTCGACCGCTGCGAGGTCGCGGTCTGCGCGGCGGCACCGGTAGCGCCCGAGGTGCTCGCCTTCTTCCATGCGCTCGGCGTGCCGATCCTCGAGCTCTACGGACTGTCCGAGACCTCGGCGATCACGACAGCCAACCGGCCCGGGCGCGCCCGGATCGGAACGGTCGGGCTACCCGTCCCAGGCGTCGAGCTGCGGCTCGCCGGCGACGGTGAGGTGCTCGTCCGCGGCGACATGCTCATGCGTGGCTACCGCAACCGCCCCGACCAGACCGGCGAGGCGATCGACGCCGACGGCTGGCTCCACACGGGTGACGTGGGAACGCTCGACGAGGACGGCTACCTCCGCATCGTCGACCGCAAGAAGGAGCTGATCATCAACGCGGCCGGGAAGAACATGTCGCCGGCGAACATCGAGTCGACGCTCAAGGCGGCCAGCGGCCTGATCGGCCAGGCCTGTGTGATCGGCGACGCCCGCCCCTACAACGTCGCGCTGCTGACCGCCGACGCGGAGATATCTGCCGCGCTCACCCCCGAGGCCCTCTACGCCGAGATCGCCGCGGCGGTCGAGCGGGCCAACGAGCGGCTCGCGCGCGTCGAGCAGATCAAGCGCTTCCGCCTGCTCGAGCACGACTGGGCGCCCGGCGGCGCCGAGCTCACGCCCACGATGAAGCTGAAGCGGCGCTCGATCGAGAAGCGCTACGCCCAGGAGATCGAGGGGCTCTACGGCTAGGTGAAGCGCTTCACGAAGGCGAGCGCCGTCGGCCATCTCGCCGGCCGTATCGCGTCGCGCCTAGTCTCTGGCGCCGATGAACACGCAGTTCGAGGGCCGCACGGCGTGGGCGCGCAACCTGGCCGCACCGCTGCGCAGCTTCGTCAACACCGAGACGAGCGGAGCGCTCGCGTTGCTCGCCGCGTCGGTGGCCGCGCTGATCTGGGCCAACCTGCCCTGGTGGGAGACATACGAGTCGTTCTGGACGACCGACCTCTCGATCCAGATCGGCGACGAGGGAATCTCGCTCGACCTGCGCGACTGGGTCAACGAGGGCCTCATGACGTTCTTCTTCCTCGTCGTCGGGCTCGAGGCCAAGCGCGAGATGGACCTGGGCGAGCTACGCGACCGGCGTCGAGTGGCGATCCCCGTGCTGGCTGCGCTGGGGGGCCTCATCGTGCCCGTGCTGATCTACCTGGCGATCAACGCCGGGGAGCCGTCGGCGGACGGCTGGGGAGCCGCGATGTCGACCGACACCGCCTTCGCTCTCGGCGTTCTTTCGCTCGTGGCGCCCGGTGCGACGCGGCTGCGCGTGCGCCTGCTCACGCTCGTCGTGATCGACGACCTGGTGGCACTGCTCGTGATCGCAACCGTCTACACGGAGCAGGTCGAGCTCATGCCCCTGCTGATCGCGCTCGGCCTGTTCGGCGTGCTGCTCGCGCTTCGCTTCGTGCCGGTCCCCTGGCGCCTGCAGGCTGCGGCGCTACTGGGCGTGGCGGTGTGGGTCGCGCTCCACGAGTCCGGGGTCGACCCGGTCATAACCGGCCTCGTGGTGGGGCTCGCCACAGCCGCCTACGCGCCCGCCCGCGGAGACCTCGAGCGGGCCACCGAGCAGACGCGCTCCTTCCGAGAGCAGCCCACGCCGGAGCTCGCCCGTTCCGCTCAGCAGGGCATCGCGTCCGCGCTGTCGACCAACGAGCGGCTCCAGTACCGGCTCCATCCCTGGACCGGCTTCGTGATCGTGCCGCTGTTCGCGCTCGCCAACCTCGGCATCCACATCGACGGCGAGCTGCTCGGCGACGCGGCGTCCTCGCCGATCACGCTCGGGATCATCTGCGGCTATGTACTCGGCAAGCCGATCGGGATCAGCACGGCCGCCTGGCTCGCCTCGCGCCCGTGGCTGTCGGGGTTGCGGCTCGCGCTCTCGTGGCCGGCCATCGTCGGCGGCGGCGTGGTGGCCGGCATCGGCTTCACGGTCTCGCTGCTGATCGCGAGCAACGCCTTCAGCGGACAGGAACTGGACGAGGCGAAGCTCGGCATCCTCGGCGCCGCGATCATCTCGGCTTTGCTCAGTTCGGTGATCTTCCGCGTGATCATCCCGAGACTGCCGGCCTCGATCCGCACGCCCCAGGCGGCCGGCGCCACCGACGTGCTGCTCGACCTGACCGATGACGTCGACCCGGAGCGCGACCACGTGCGCGGGTCGGAGGAGGCTCCGGTGACGCTCCTCGAGTACGGCGACTACCAGTGCCCCTACTGCGGACAGGCCGAGATCGTGATCCGCTCGCTGCTCGACTCCTTCGGCGACGACCTGCGCTACGTCTGGCGCCACCTGCCTTTGAACGACGTCCATCCGAACGCCCAGATGGCGGCGGAGGCGGCCGAGGCGGCGGCGGCGCAGGACTCGTTCTGGGAGATGCACGATCAGCTGCTCCACAACCAGGACAGGCTCGCCCCGACCGATCTGGCGCGGCACGCCAACGACCTGGGCCTCGACATGCAGCGCTTCTGGGACGACCTGCGGCGGCGCGAGCACGCCGACCGGATCGGCGAGGACGTCGCAAGCGCCGACGCCAGCGGGGTGGCGGGGACACCCACGTTCTTCATCAACGGCGCCCGCCACCAGGGCGCGTACGACGTCGACACGCTCAGCGAGGCGGTGCGGCGCGCACGCAAGACGGCTCTTCAGCGCCGGGCGGCGTCAGTCGGCTCCTGACCAGCCGCTCAGCTCGTAGAGGACGTTCGTCGTCCGCTTGAGGCGCAGCTCGAGTGGCACCACGAAGCGATGGACGATCGGGTACCTGCGAATCAGAAGGCGCTCGGCCGCGCGCGCCTCGTCGCCGTCCAGCCGGCGTGCCCGGGCGGCGAGCACCGGGCCGACCGGCCTGCCGCGAAGGGTGCTGGGCGCCACCTCCACCTCGTCGAAGTTGCGCAGGCGCCTCACCTTCCAGCTGTCCGCCGGAGTGCCGAAGTAGCCGCGCCCGCCGGTGACGGCCAGGTTGACCGGCGTGCCGACCCAGCTGCCGTCGCGCTTGCGGGTCCGCAGGAGCGCAGCCCAGCGGCGGGCGAGCGGCTCGAGCCGCTGCTCGGGCCTGGTCAGGAGGGGCGCGCTCACCGGATGGCCTCGAGCGGACGTGTCATCTCGACCCGGTGCTCGGCGGCGAGCGCAACCAGGTCGTCGCTCACCGCCGCCGCGCGCACGAAGGCTTCGAAGGGCACTCCCGGCGCAAGCACGACGAAGGCCGCACCTTCTGCGCCCGACTCATTGCGAACCGTGTGCTCGCGCCCGCCGGCGATCGCCACGACGTCCCCAGGCCCGGCCGTCGAACGGGTCACGTGACCGTCGTCGTCCGCGAGGTAGAAGGAGAACACGCCGCGCTCGACCCGGTACAGCTCCGCCGCGGGGTGGCGATGGAGACCGGGAGGGCCGCCGCCCGCCGGCATGCGAACCTCGAACGCGAGCAGCGCGCCACCGCTGTCGGCGCTGGTCACTCGGAAGGTGAGCTCGTCGGCGCCGACGGTCACGCGGTCATGGGGCCTGACGGATTGAACTGCCACGGGAACCTCGCTCTCCGGGGAGGATGTAGACAGGTTGCCTGTCTTGTTGACGAGGCGCGTAGAATAGACAGGCTTCCTGTCCAATGTCAAGCCGTTTCCCCGACAACTCCACCGAGCGCGCCTCCCCGGACAACCTCGGGATACTCCTGCGCGAGCCGTTCCGGATCGCCTCGGCGCGGCTTCACGACCGCTTTGCCGAGCGCGGCCACCCGGAGGTGCGCACCCCGCACGGCAACGTCTTTCAGTTCCTGGACGACGGCGGCACCCGCGTGAGCGTGCTCGCTGAGCGGGCGCAAGTGACCAAGCAGTCGATGGCCGAGCTGGTGGCCCACCTCGAGCGGCACGGTTACGTCGAGCGCGTGCCCGACCCAAGCGACCGGCGCGCGAAGCTCGTCCGGGCCACCGCGCGCGGCCGGGAGGTCTACGAGATCGCGGCCGAGTTCGTCGTCGACATGGAGGCGGAGTGGACGGCGCAGCTCGGCGAGCGGAAGATCGGCACGCTGCGCAGGCTGCTGAAGGAGCTGAACGAGACGCTGTGAGCGATCGCCTGTGGAAGGTGGTCGAGGAGCTGGACGTCCAGCCGGACGAGCGCGTGCTCGAGATCGGCTGTGGCCACGGCGTCGCCGCGACCTATGTCTGCGAACGGCTCGACGGCGGCCGCCTGACGGCGATCGACCGCTCCCACAAGATGATCGAGGCCGCCGCGCGCCGGAACGCCGAGCACGTCGCCGCCGGCGGAGCCGAGTTCCTCGTGGCTGAGCTCGAGGACCTGGATCTCGGCGAGCGGCGCTTCGACAAGGTCCTCGCCGTACGCGTGGGCCTCTTTCAGCGCGAGCCCGAGCGCGCGCACGCCCTGGTCGAGCCCTGGCTCGCGCCGGGCGGCACCGTCACGACGGTGTTCGATCCGCCCGCCTGATCCAAGCCCGCAGCTGCTCGTAGACGTCCGGGTGGTTCAGCAGGCCGAGATGGGTCAGCCCGCTCAGCTCGTGGCCGTTGCCGAGCTCGAACTCGATCCGCCGGCCACGGCCGCTGCCGCGCCCGGATGCGCTCGGCAGGCGCACGAGCAGGTCGCCGAGCAACGAGCCGACGGGCCCTTCGCGCAGGCTCGCGGCGACGAAGTAGTAGGCGGCGCCGGGCAGGAAGGGAGCCTCCCCACAGCGGTCGCGCAACAGCTCGTCGGGATCACAGTCGCGCCAGTCCTCCTCGATGCACGAGCCGTAGCGCAGGTCCTTGATGCCGGAGCTGCGCGCGTTGAGGACGGCGCCGAGCGCTCGCGTCTCCGGCAGCCGTCCGAGCGCCCAACCGAGCAGGTTCACGCCCTTCTCGAGATCCGCTCCCAGGTGCGGGGTGCCGAGGCAGAAGACGTGCCTGACCGCATCGCTCCAGGGCAACACCCGCTGCTTCGCGTAGTGACACGCGCTGCGCGCGACGAGGCCGCCCATCGAGTGACCGACGAGCGTGATCTCCTCGACCGGGACGGGCCAGTCGCGGTCGAGCTCGTCGAGCAGCTCCGCCAGCCGGCGCCCGTTGTCCGAGATGTGGAGGCCGGTGTTGTAGCGGACGTAGAGCGGCGTCAGGCCGAGCTCGTCCCGGAGGCGGTCGCCGTAGGCCGGCCGCTCCGGCTCGCCCCGCGCCGGCCCCCGCCAGGCGTCGTCGGTCTCGCAGAGGCCGTGGACGAAGACGGCGATGCGCGGGCCTGCGGCGCCGTCGCGGCGGATCGTCATGGGCAGCGCGAGCGGGCTGCCGCGCGCCTGCAGGTGGTCGCCGTACAGCCCGTTCAGGGCGCCGAGCGCCAGCGACCCTGGAAGGGCGGAGGCGAGCGGCGCGCCGTCCTCGCCGGAGCGGAGGGCGGCCAGCTCGCCCCCGCCGCGGCCGGCGGCCCGCAGCCCGATTCGCAGCCCTGAGTAGATCGCCGTCGAGATGCCGTCGTGGATCGCCTGCACCGGGCGCGCCGCCGGGCCGACCGCGTCGAAGGGCCGCGTTGCGATCCCCGCGTGCATGTCGCCCACGACCGTCCCGCCGGCGGCCAGCAGCTCACCGGCCAGCTCGCCCAGCGCCCTGATCTCCGCCTTTGTCACCAGCGCTTGCCCTACCCGAGTCGGGGTGGAACAGCTCGCGGACAATGTGTCACAGGTCCCGGCGCGCACGTCGCCGTGGCCATACCGTTCCCACATCACCGCGGCGAGCCGACCGATCCGGATCCTCACCTGGAACCTCTGGTGGCGCTTCGGGCCATCGCGGGAGCGACGGGCGGCGATCGAGGCGGTGCTCCGGGCCGCCCGCCCCGACATCTGCGGCCTGCAGGAGGTTCCGGCGGACGAGGAGCACGATCTGGCCGCCGCGCTCGCCGAGCAGCTCAGGATGCACCTGGCCTGGCTCCCGTCACCGGAGCCCGAGAGCTGGCATTCGCGCCTTCCCGGGTGCACGGCGGCCGTCGGGAACGCGATCCTGTCGCGCTGGCCGCTCGACGGCGGCTTCGACCTCTCTCTACCGGCGGGCAGCTCCGGCGACGCGAGCCGTACCGCGATGGCGCGCCTGGTGCGCTCACCGGACGGGCCCCTCCCGGTCGCCACGACCCAGCTCACCGCCGCCCCCTGGGACTCACGGGTCCGCTGCGCTCAGGTCCGCGCTCTCGTGGAGCGACTCGCCGCGCTCGACCAGTCCCGCTATCCCGTCGTCCTCGTCGGCGACCTGAATGCGGAGCCGGACTCCGATGAGATGCGCATGCTCTGCGGGCACAAGACCGCCCCCGCGCGCGAGGGCTTCGTCCTCGTCGACGCGTGGCGCTATGCGCCGGCCGACGCGCTCCCGTGGACCTGGGACCGGGCGAACCCCCACGTCGCCGCGACCATGGAGCCGAGCGCGCGAATCGACTACGTCCTCGTCGGGCCGCCGCGCTCCGGCGGGCGCGGGCATGTCCTCTCCGTGCGCCGGGTCGGCGCCGAGCCAGTCGGAGGCGTCTGGGCGTCGGACCACGCCGGCGTGCTCGCCGAGCTCGCGGCGGGCGCGCGGCCGGCGACCTAGTCCCGCACCCCTTCCGTCCGGACCGGGAACGAACATACGTTCGTGCCGGCCGAGGCCACGATACTCCACGCGGACGCCGACTCGTTCTTCGCCTCGGTCGAGCAGCGCGACGACCCGCGCCTGCGCGGCAAGCCCGTGATCGTCGGTGGTGGAGTCGTTCTCGCCTGCAGCTACGAGGCCAAGGCGCTCGGGGTCAGGAGCGCCATGGGCGGGCACCGCGCCCGGCGGCTCTGCCCGAACGCGATCGTGGTCGAGCCGCGCATGTCCGCGTACGTGGAGGCGAGCAAGGCGATGCTCGAGGTGTTCGACGACACATCACCGCTCGTCGAGGCGATCTCGATCGACGAGGCGTTCCTCGACGTGCGCGGCATGGAGCGATTCGCCGGGACGCCTGCGCAGATCGCCAAGCGCCTGCGCAAGCGGGTACGCGAGGAGGTAGGGCTGCCGCTGACGGTCGGCGTCGCGTGCACGAAGTTCCTCGCCAAGGTCGCGAGCGGTGTCGCGAAGCCGGACGGGCTGCTGCTTGTGCCGGCCGGCGGAGAGCTCGACTTCCTGCACCCGCTTCCCGTCGAGCGGCTGTGGGGAGTCGGACCGGTAACCGCCGGCAAGCTGCACGAGCGCGGGATCACCACGGTCGCGGAGGTCGCGGAGCTCGCGGAGGTCCAGCTCGTCGAGATGCTCGGTCGTGCATCCGGGCGCCACCTCCACTCGCTGGCGCACAACTACGACCCGCGGCGGGTTCGGTCCGGCCGCCGGCGCCGCTCGATGGGATCGCAGCACGCGATGGGCCGGCGCTCGCCGAAGTCGCCCTCCGCGCTCGACGCGGTGCTGGTCGCGATCGTGGACCGGCTCTGCCGCCGGCTGCGCAAGGCGCATCGCGCCTGCCGCACCGTCACGCTGCGCCTCCGCTTCGACGACTTCGCACGCGCGACCCGCTCGCACACGCTGCTCGAAGCCACCTTCGAGACCCGCACGATCCTCGCAAGCGCCCGCGAGCTGCTCGCCGCGGCGCTACCCCTGATAGAGGAGAAGGGAGTCACGCTGGTCGGGCTCTCGCTCTCCAACCTCGAGGACGACGACGCCGTTCAGCTCGCGCTGCCGCTCGAGCGACGCAGCGTGTCGGCTCTCGACAGCACGGTCGACGAGCTGCGCGAGCGCTTCGGCAGCGAGGCGATCACACGGGCCTCGCAGCTCGGTCGCCGGCTCCGTCCCTCGATGCCCGTGCTGCCCGACTGAGGCGGTGAGGCCCGGGCGCTGAGATCAGCTCACAACCTGCGGAAGCCAGTCGCGCACCGCCGCGGCGACGTCGTCGAGGCTCTTGCGGAGGCTGTGGTTGTCGTCCACCTTGACGAGCTTGCGGCCTTTGCGCGCCTTCGGCATGCCGAAGGGGTCGCTTGTTCCCTGGACGATCAGGACCGGCAGCCTCACGGCGTCGAGCTCGGGCTGGCGGCTCTTCGAGGGGTCGCCGCCGCGGCCGGGCGCGTGCACCGGGAAGGCGAGGCAGAGCACGGCGGCCGCGCCCGTGGCCGCGGCGGTCCGGCACGCCACCCTCGCGCCCGCCGAGCGCCCGCCCACCACCAGCGGGAGGCCGGCGAGCTCCTCGGTGCGCAGCCGCTCGACGACGGCCGTCCAGGCGCCGTCGAGCTGCGCGGCGGGGGGCGACGAGCGCCGCCCCGCCACCAGATAGGGCTGCTCGACGAGGGCGACGCTCAGCCCCTGCTCGAGCGCGGCACGGCTGGCGGCCACGAGATCGGGCGCCGACACGCCGCCGCCCGCGCCGTGCCCGAGCACGAGCGCACCCGGCGCGCCGGGTGCGGTGTGGAGGTGCACCCGCGCCGGGCCGTGCGGAGTGTCGATCTCGAGCGGCGCGGCCGTCACGGGCGTGCATGCTGACAGCCCGGGCTTGACTTCAAGTGCACTTGAGGCTCGACCATTCGTGCTGCACCCCACGAAACCGAGGAGCGGACGCATGACGAAGACCAGGACAGCAAGCCGGTGGATCACCGAAGAGGTCACCTCGTGGCCGGGCGTCACGGCGGGCCCCGGGAGCCGCGGCGAATTCGCGTTCAAGATCGGGCCGCGCCAGATCGGGCACCTGCACGGCGATCACGCCGCGCACCTGTCGTTCCCGAAGGACGTGTGGCAGGTCCTCTACGACGAGGGCCGGGTCGACTACCACCCGGTCTTCCCGGGAAAGCCCGGCCACGCCTCGCGCCGGATCGAGAACGACGACGACGTCCGCGACGTGATCGCGATGCTCCGTATGACCTACGACCGCGTGGTCGAGCGCTTCGGGCTGCCGGCGGACGTCCGCGACGACGAGCCGGTCGGGAGCGGCAGGGCAGGCTAGTCCGCGTGCGGCCCGCATCCCCGTCGCGTCCATCGGAGGATGCGATCCGGCATCGACGGCGGGCCGCTACCTGCCCTCCTCCACCCGAGCGCCGTGGGACTTCGCGCCCGGCTCCACGAACGCGGCAAGCGCCTCGGCCTCGGCCAGAGCGGCCTTGCGCTCCGCCGCACGCAGTCGGACGAGCGGGTCGATCACGATCGTGGCGGTCCCGCGCGCCTTCTCGAGCTTCCAGAACGCGGCGACGGTCCCGTCCACGAGCACGGTCGCGCGCACGCGCAGGTTCTTGGTCGTAAGCCCCTTGCGGTGCTCGTCGGAGATCACGCGCGTGCGGTCGTCATGGGCGAGTACGACGTTGTCGAACTCGGGGAGCAGCCGGACGGGGGCCGGCTCGCCGGCGGACGGCCGTGGTGCGTCCTCGAGGTCGAACAGCTCGCGCCCGCGCTCGTCCCTGAAGCGGGCGAGCTCGCCGCCGAGCTTCTCGAAGACCGGCCCGAGCCCGCCGCCCCCGAGCCACGCCTCCGCGTCCCGGACCGACGCCGGCCCGAAGGCGCCGAGGTAGCGACGCACGAGCTCGGTGAGGTCCGGCCGCTTGCGCAGCGGCCGGCCGATCCAGCGTTCGGCGTCGGTGAAGGGCGCCTTGGGCGTGAAGCCCCAGCGCCCGCCGTCGGGCACGCGCACGAGCGGGAGGCTCGTGCGCACCACCGCGGCGATCGCGCGGACGTCGGCCTCGGGATGGCGCTTCGCGAGCGCGTCCCGGAGCGCGGCCGCGGACATCGACTCCTCCTTGCCGAACAGTGCCCGGCCGTCCTCGACGAGCGCTTCAACATGCACCCCCTCGAGCCGGGCGGACAGATAGCGCGCCATGTCGCCCTCGAGCGTCGCGGCGATCGCCGAGTGCAGGCGCACGTAGTCGCGCGCGGTAAGCAGATGGACCGTGCCGCGCATCGCGGTCGCCCGGACCAGCTCCCGTTCCCCGATCGCCCGCTCCAGCTCCTCCGCCTCGAAGCGCTCGAGCCGCGACCACAGGCCGATGTAGGGCGGCCCCGGCTCCTGCGCCTGCATCCCGGCGAGCCGGCTGACCGCCTCGAGGGCGCTCGCGTCGCTCCGCTCGAGCAGCAGCTGCCGTGACAGCGTCGCGCGCCCCAGCTCGCGGGCGGTCAGGACCTTCTCGGGCACGCGGCGATGATGCCATCAGGCGCCCGGGTCGCGCGGCTGTACACCGTGTCGAGCGCGCATCGACTGTTGTCCAGGATTGATTGACCCGCGCGCCGGGCGCCCCTATGTTCGGCCGGTGCGCGGGGATCCCCGGCAGATCGTGGCATTCGGTGGCGGCGGCTTTTCGATGGAACGCGGGAACACGCTGCTCGACGACTATGTGCTCGGCCTGGCCCGCGACCGCAGCGCCGGCGAGCGCCCCAAGATCTGTTTCCTGCCCACCGCCAGCGGCGACGCCGACCATTACATCGTGCGCTTCTACCGCGCCTTCTCGGCTGAGCTCTGCGAACCCTCGCACGTGTCGCTCTTCCGGCGCGAGTGCGCGGTCGGGGACGTCCGCGAGCACCTGCTCACACGGGACCTGATCTACGTCGGCGGCGGCAGCGTGATCAGCCTGCTCGGCGCCTGGCAGGCACACGGCGTCGACGCGATCCTGCACGAGGCGTGGGAGTGCGGCGTTGTGATGTGCGGGCTGAGCGCCGGATCGCTGTGCTGGTTCGCCGAGGCGGTGACGGCGTTCCACGGACCGCCGCGCCCCGTCAGGGGCCTCGGCCTGCTGCCGTGGAGCAACTGCGTCCACTTCGACGCCGAGCCCGAGCGCTGCGGCGGATACCGCCAGATGCTGGCCGAGGGCATGCGCCCGGGCTACGCGGCCGAGGACGGCTCCGCACTGCATTTCGAGGGCGAGCGGCTCGCCCGCGTCGTGGCCTCGCGTGCAGGCGCGCGTGCGCACCGGATGAGCTGGACCGGCAAGCGGGTGAGCCGGCGGCCTCTCGCCTCGATCTACCTCGGGGCCGAGCCCGGTGCGGCTCCCGTGGAAGCACCGGCGGGTCGCCTGTCGGTGGTGGCCGCCTGAGGCGCGTGCGCTCCCCACTCGAAGACCCGCGGCGGATCGTCGCGATGGGCGGCGGCGGCTTCTCGGCGCCGCCCGGCGATCCGGCGCTCGACCTGTATGTGCTGCAGGTCGCTCGCTCGCCCCATCCGCGCATCTGCCTGCTGCCCACGGCCGGCGGTGACGCCGAGCACCAGATCCGCCGCTTCTACGCCGCGTTCCGCCACCTGCCCTGTGAGCCCACGCACGTGTCGCTGTTCAGACTGGGCACCGACCGCGTCGACCTGCGCGAGGTGCTGCTGTCGCAGGACATCCTCTACGTCGGCGGCGGCAGCCTGCTCAACCTGCTCGCGGTCTGGCGCGCGCACGGTGCGGACGTCCTGCTGCGCGAGGCCTGGCAGCAGGGCATCGTCCTGTGCGGCATCAGCGCGGGCTCGATGTGCTGGTTCGAGGCCGGCCTGACCACGTCATTCGGGGAGCCGCGGCCGGTGCGGGCGCTCGGCTTCCTGCGCGGCAGCAACTCCGTCCATCACGACAGCGAGCGCGAGCGCCGCCCCTGCTACCACCAGGCGATCCGCACGGAGTCGGTCCCACCCGGCTACGCCGTCGACGACGGCGCCGGCCTGCTGTTCGCGGGTACCGAGCTGATCGAGGCGGTCAGCGCGCGCAGCGGGGCGGGCGCGTACTGGGTCGAGGAGATCGACGGCAAGGCGGCCGAGACGGCGCTCGAGATGGTCGCGCTCCCTGGACGCGACGAACTCGAGCCGCCCACGCCGCTGTCGATCGTCGAGCTGCGCGAGGCGCGCGCCCGCCGGCTCGGCCGCGAGAGCGCGAGCCGCAGGCGCCGCTGAGCTCGCGGCGGGTCAAGAGGTCCACGAAGCCGACGGCCAGGATCTCGCGCTCATCGGCGAGGTTGCGCGCGGTGTACGGGCCGCGCCCGGGGATCCCGAAGCCGCGCTCCGGATACCAGGCGTCGACAAAGTCGCGGTAGGTCATTCCGGGGCGCAGCGTGCGGCCAGGATGGAGATGTACATGGACTGGTTGTCCGGAACGCGAAACGGCGCCGCATGGGCGCCGCTTCACGAGGGGAGGTTGGAGACCCCTTGGGGGCGAAGACGCTTACGCGCGCGCGTGCGAGATGCGCCTGCGGAGGGAGCGCAGGCGGCCGCCGCGCGGCGAGGGGGTCTCCGCGCTGTCGATCTGCGCGCGGCGCAGCTCGAGCAGGGCGACGAGCTCGGCGGTCGGCTCGAACGGATCCGCGATGGCGCGGCCGGAGCCGAGCGGAAGCGCGGCGAGGAGGCGGGAGTCGGCCTCCGCGACCAGCGCGGGTCCGCGTGGCGGGCTCGCGCTGTCGAGTGCCGCAAGCCGGGCGAGTGCGACCTGGTCGCCTGACCCGGAGCGGCGAACGGTGACGTTCTTCATTTTCGGACGACCTCCTTCGAGGGTTCTGGTTGCCTGTATGACCTTGTACGTATAGTGTATGACCTACAAGGAGGCAGACAATGTCACACAAGATTGATTTGTCTGGGCTGGAGAGGGACGGTGAGGTCTCGATCACGCAGCAGCTCGTCGAGCGCTTCACGCGCGCGATCGACGAGGGTGAGCTCGAGCCCGGCGAGAAGCTGCCTCCGACCCGCGAGCTCGCCGCGGAGGTGGGCGTCAACCACCTGACCGCCGCGCGCGTGTACCGGAAGCTCGCCGAGCTCGGCTATGTGACCGCGTCCGTCGGCCGCGGCACCTTCGTGCGCGCCCTCGCCCCCGACGCGAGCGAGGAGTTCGGCGACGACTGGCAGGTCTACGCCCTCCCCGAGCACGACGTGACCTATCCCGAGCGCGTTCTCGTCGACTCCTTCGCGAGCGCCGGCGACCCGGAGCTGATCTCGCTCGCGGTCGGCTGGCCCTCACCGCGCCTCTACCCGACGTCCGAGCTCGCCCGGATCGCCGCGGAGGTCTTCGAGGAGGAGGGCGGCGAGGCACTCTCCTACCTGCCTGCCGAGGGCCTCTACTCGTTTCGCGAGCAGCTCGCGCTGCGCGGGCGCAGGTACGGCTGGGCCAGCGACCCCGACGAGATCGTGGTCGTGTCCGGCGCCAAGCAAGGCCTCCACCTCATCGCCCAAGCGACCCTCGAGAAGGGCGACGTGGCCGTGATCGAGTCGCCCACCTTCGTCGGGATGCTCGAGTCGCTGCGCCACACCGGCGCGCGCGTGGTCGGCGTGCCGGTCGACGAGGACGGCCTCGACGTGGACGCGCTCGAGCGCCAGCTCGCGCGCCACGAGGTCAAGCTGGTCGCGCTGCAAACGGCCTGCCAGAACCCGACCGGGCGCAACCTCTCCGAAGAGCGCCGGCGGCGGCTCGCCGAGCTCGCCGTCGAACGCAACTTCTTCATCATCGAGGACCGTGTCTACGCGGACACGAGCTTCGAGGGGGATCCGCCGCGGCCGCTGCGCGAGCTGGCGCCGGCGCACGTGATCTACGTGAACTCGCTCTCCAAGGCGGTCGGCGGCGGCCTACGCGTCGGCTGGGTCGCCGCGCGCGGCCCGGTGCGCGACCGGCTGGCGATTCTGAAGCTGGGCGACGACTTCCACTCACCGACGCTGATCCAGCACATGGCGGCCCGCTGGCTCGCCACGGGAGCCCACGACCGCTACGTCGAGGGCACGCTGCCGTTCTACCGCGAGCGCCGCGACGCCCTCCTCGAGGCGCTCGAGCGTCACCTGGCCGGTGAGTACCGCGCGGACATCCCGAGCGGCGGCCACCATCTCTGGGTGACGCTGACCCGCCCGCTCGACGAGCGCAGCCTCTACGCCGAGGCGGCGCGCTTCGGCGTGGCGTTCACGCCCGGGGGCGCCGTGACGGCCGAACGGCGGTCACAGGTCTCGCTGCGACTGTCGTTCTCGCTGCTCGAGCCGGCCGAGCTCGACGAGGGCGTGCGCCGGCTCGCGCGCGCGATCCGCGACGTGCGCCGCCGGTCGCGGCACTCCGTCGCGGCGCCGATGTCCTAACGCGTAGCCGGGGCGCCGACGAGCACGCGCTCCCAGAGTCCGCCGAGCTCGCGCAGCTCTTCGCGCGAGAAGCGGCTCAGGAACAGCCTGCGCACACCCTCGAGATGAGTGCGGCGCGCCTCGTTGAACGCCTCGCGGCCGGCCGGCGTGATCTGGGCGAAGTAGCCGCGCGCGTCCTCGCTGCACTGGACCCGCTCGAGCAGCCCGGCGCGCTCGAGCCGGTCGACGAGCCGGGTCAGCCCGCTGCGGCTCAGCAGCACCGAGTCCGCCAGCTCCGACATCCGCATGCGCCCCTCGGGCTCACCGGCCAGGAAAAGCAGCACTTCATACGAGGAGAGCGGGAGGCCGTGTGCCTCGTGCAGCTCGGCGTCGAGCGCCCTGGTCAGCTCCGCATGCACGCGCAGCATCCCGCGCCAGGCACCGAGCTCCTCGCTGTCGAGCAGCTGAATCGAGTTGTCGCCGTTCGTCCTCATGCGGGTAGTTGCGGGTACAACGAGTGTACTCGCTGCCGCCCGCCGCGGCGACCCTCAGCCGACCGGCCCGCCCGCCCGCAGTGCGTCCAGCTCGGCCGGAGTGTCCACGTCCTCACCGCCGCCCAGGTCGTCACATGCCACCTCGCGTACCGGAACGCTCATCAGCAGGTTGCGAGCGCCATGGTCGCCCGTCACGTCGCGCATGCGCCCGAACAGCTCACGCTCGAGCAGGACCGGGTGGCCCGGGTCGCCGCCGTAGGTCGCGCGCACCGCGAGCGCACCTTCGCCGCGCGCCGCGATCACCCGCCGGATCGAATCCGGGGAGACGCGCGGCTGGTCGCCGAGGATGACGACGACCGCCTCGCATTCGGGCAGCTCGGCGAGCCCGCAGGCGAGCGAAGCCGCCTGGCCCTCCTGCCAGCGGGCGCACACGAGCGGCTCGGCCCCGCGCAGGTCGACGCCCGCGATCACCTCTTCGGCGCCCGCGCCGAGGACCACGATCACGCGGCCGACCGGCCCAGCGGTGATCGCGGCCACCGAGTGCTCGAGCAGCGGACGGCCGTCGAGCAGGGCGAGCTGCTTCGCGCTGCCGAACCGCGAGGCCTCGCCGGCCGCGAGCACCAGGCCTCCGATCACGCGCCCACCTCGTGGATGCGGCCGCCGGCCTCCGACAGGCGGCCGCCGTCGCGGCCGTTCCGGACCGCGACCACCTCGGCCATGATCGAGAGCGCCGTCTCCTCGGGTGTGATCGCGCCGAGGTCGAGCCCGATCGGAGCGGCGATCCGGTCGAGCAGCTCCTCGTCGACGCCGGCGGCGAGCAGCCGCTCGCGCCGTTGCGCCTGCGCCCGCCGGCTTCCCATTGCGCCCACGTAAGGCGACTCCGAGCGCAGCGCGAGCTCGAGCGCCGCGTCGTCCAGCTTCGGGTCGTGCGTGAGGACGGCGACGTAGGTGGCGCGGTCGATCCCGCCGATCCGCGCGAAGGCGTCCTCGGGCCACGCCGCGATGACCTCCTCGGCGTCCGGGAAGCGCTCCGGCGTGGCGAACTGCGAGCGCGGATCGCATACGAAGGGCCGCCAGCCGGCGGCCCTCGCGAGACGGCACAGGGCCGCCGCATAGTCCACGGCGCCGAATACGACGAGCCGCGGCGCCGGGGCGGTCACGTCGACGAAGAGAGTGATGTCGCCGGCCTCGCGCTGCTCGGAGCGCTCCGCCCACATGAGCTCCTCGGCCGCCTCGACCGCCACCGTGTCGAGCTCGGGGCTGCCGAGGCCGCCGGCGGTCTCGCCGTCGGCACGCACGAGGAGCTTGGCGCCGAGGTCGCCGCCCGCGATCACGCTGACGAGCGCGGCACGCCCGTCCTCGCCCGCGATGCGGGCGAAATCAGATCGGGCGCTCAATCGGAGTATTCCTCCACGAACACGTCGATCTCGCCGCCGCAGGGAAGGCCGACGTCCCAGGCGTCGCTGTCGGCGATGCCGAAGTGAAGGAGCTGCGGGCCGTCGCCGCTGAGCACGCCGCCGGCGACCTCGACCACGGCGCCCTCCACGCAGCCCCCGGATACGGCACCGGATACGTCGCCGTGCTCGTTCACGGCCATCTTCGCGCCGGGCGGGCGCGGAGCCGAGCGCTTGACCTTGACGACGGTCGCTATCGCAACCCGATCGCCGCGTTCACGCCAGCTGCGCACGTCATCCAGCACATCCTTCACGGGTTCCCCCCCATTCCTTGCAGCACTTTCCCCTGTTGACTGTCATCTCAAGCCACTTTCCATCAACTCGGCCAGTTCTTCCAGCGAAGCTAGTGAGTTGCCGGCCAGAAAATGGTCCACGTAGGGGAGCGCCGCCTGCATGCCCACCGTCAGCGGCTCGTAGGCCGGATGAGCCTTCAGTGGGTTGAGCCAGATGAGCGTGTGCGCGCAGCGGCCGAGACGCGCCATCTCGGCGCCGAGCTGCTCGGGGTCGCCACGGTCCCAGCCGTCCGAGAGCAGGACGACGATCGCTCCGCGGCCCAGCCGGCGCCCGTGCTCGCGGTTGAGCGTGGCGAGCGCGTCGCCGATGCGCGTGCCACCCGACCAGTCGTCGGCAGCCCCGGCCGCGCGATCGAGTGCGCGATCGGGGTCGCGGCCGGAGAGCTGGGCGGTCACGCGCGTCAGGCGCGTCCCGAACACGAACGCCTCGACCCGCCGGCGCGCCGCGACGCACGCATGCATGTACTGGAGCAGCATGCGCGCGTAGGGCTCCATCGAGCCCGACACGTCGCACACGAGCACGAGCGGCCGTGGCCGCTCGCCGGGCTCGCGCCAATGGCGCTCGAAGGGCTCACCGCCGCTGCGCAGGGACGAGCGGATCGTCCCCCGCATGTCCGGCCGGGCCGCGTGCGGCTGGGCGCCGCGGCGGCGGGCAGGCCTGGTGCGCCGGCTGGGGCGCGTCGGGCCCGCGCCCGCCAGCCGGCGCATGACCGCGCGGGCGACGCGGCGCTCCGCCTCGTCGTAGTCGGCGAAGTCCTTCTCCTTCAGGAGCTCGACGTCCGACCAGGCGGCGGGGAGGATCTCCATCTCGTCGGGCACAGCCGGCTGTCGCCCCTCGGGCGCGGGGACGGCCACGCGCGGAAGCGCGAGCGAGGCGACCTCGTCGAGCGCGGGCGGCGGCTCGGGCGTCTCCGGCGGTGGCGCCGAGAACCACTCGGCGAAGGCGGCGTCGAACGGCTCCAGGTCGTCGCGGCGAGAGCAGAGCGAGGCGCGCAGTGCGAAGTAGGCGGTGCTGCGGTCGGAGGGGTCGATCGCCGCCAGCGCGCGGTGGGCGGCGAGCAGCTCGCCGACCCCTACGCGCGCCCCGCCCGCGCGCATCGATGCGACGAGCAGCGTCAGCCGCCCCGTCAGGCGGGCGCCGGGGCGCTCGCCCATCAGGGCGCCTCCCCCGACGGCGCGAGGTCGCGCAGCAGGCCGCGCTCGCGCACCAGGTCGATGTCCTCGCGCACCTTGAGCGCGACGCCCAGCGTCTCCTCGAGGTCGGCCGAGCCGAGCGCGAGCAGCGCCTGCGCCCAGGCGATCGTCTCGCCGACGCCGGGAAGCTTGTAGAGGTCCTCGCCGCGCAGGCGCGCCACCGCCGCACAGACCCGCCCCGCCACCTCGTCTGACACGCCCGGAAGGCGCAGGTGCACGATCTCCGCCTCGCGCGCGGGCGACGGGTAGTCGATCCAGTGGTAGAGGCAGCGGCGCTTGAGCGCGTCGTGCAACTCGCGCGTCCGGTTCGAGGTCACGACGACGAGCGGCCGCCGCTCCGCCGTGACCGTGCCGAGCTCGGGGATCGAAACCTGGAAGTCCGACAGGAACTCGAGCAGGAACGCCTCGAACTCGTCGTCGGCGCGATCGATCTCGTCGATCAGGAGCACGACGGGCTCGCTCGCCTGGAGCGCGTCGAGGAGCGGCCGTCGCAGCAGGAAGCGCTCGGAGTAGAGGGGCTCAGGCTGGGCGGAAGCACCCTGCTCGGCCGGGTGCGCAGCGACGGCACCTCCTGCGCGCAGGTGCAGCAGCTGGCGCGGGTAGTCCCAGTCGTAGAGCGCGTGGTGGAGGTCGATGCCCTCGTGGCACTGGAGCCGGATCAGGCGCGCGCCGGTGGCGGCGGCGAGCGCCTTGCCGACCTCGGTCTTGCCCACTCCCGCCTCACCCTCGAGCAGCAGCGGCTGCTCGAGCGCGACCGCGAGGAAGACGGCGACGGAGAGGCCCCGGTCGGCGAGGTAGCTCTCGCCCGCCAGGGCCTCCTGGACGGCTGCTGGACTCTCGAGGCTCAGTGCCCTGCTGCCTCCTCCAGCGCGCGCCGCGTGAGCACGCGAGCCAGGTGGCGCTTGTAGTCGGGGGTCGCGTTCAGGTCGCCGGGCGGCTCGGTGCCCTCGGCCGCATGCTCCGCAGCCGCGGCGATCGAGCCGGCATCGAGCGCAGCGCCGCGCAACGCGTCCTCGGCCGTCGTCGCCCGCAGCGGGGTCGCAGCCATGTGCGTGAGCCCGATGCGGACGTCCTTGCAGGAGCCGTCCTCGGCCTTCTTGACCACGGCCGCGACGCCGACCATCGCCCAGTCCTCGGCTCGCCGCGTGAACTTCTGATAGCCGACGCCGTAGCCGTCGAGGGCGGGCAGGCGGATGCTGGTGATCACCTCGTCGTCCGCGAGCGTGGTCGTCAGGTAGTCCTCGAAGAGATCCGCCGCCGCGATCTCACGGTCACCGCCCGGGCCGCGCACGGCGACTTCGCCGTCGCAGGCGAGCAGCACGGCCGGCAGGTCGGAGGCGGGGTCGCCGTGCGCCAGCGAGCCGCCGATCGTGCCGCGGTTGCGGACCTGCTGATCGGCGATCAGCGACGCCGCGCGCGAGGCGAGCCCGAGCTCGGGCGTGTCCTGGAGGTCGGCGTGCCGGGTCATCGGACCGATCCGCCAGGAGCCGTTGTCACGCTGGATCCCGTGCAAGCCCGGGATCTGGCGCAGGTCGATCAAGAGCGTCGGAGCGGCAAGCCGCAGCTTCATCAGCGGCAGCAGCGAATGCCCGCCGGCGAGCAGCTTCGCGTCCTCGCCGTTCTCGTGCAGCATCCGGATCGCCTCCTCGAGGCTCTCCGGCACCTCGTAGTCGAACGCCGCCGTGATCATGCCCCACCTCCCTCGTCAGGGCCGGCGGGCCCGCTCCCCGAGGCACCCTGCCCGTGCTCGTCGAGCGGCCTGCCCTGCTCGGTCGCGCGCGGGCCTTCGCCACGGCCCTTGGCCGCCTCGATCGCCTGCCAGACGCGCATCGGCGTCATCGGCATGTCGAGCTCGGTCACGCCGAGCGGGCGGATTGCGTCGAGCACGGCGGACGCCACGGCGGGCGTCGCTGCGATCGTGCCGGCCTCGCCGATGCCCTTCACGCCGAGCGAGTTGACCGGCGAGGGCGTCTCGGTGCGGTCGGTCTCGAACGACGGCACCTCCGCGGCCGTCGGCAGCGCGTAGTCGACGAACGTGCCGGTCACGAGCTGGCCGTCCTCGTCGTACACCACCTGCTCGTAGAGCGCCTGCCCGATCGCGTGCACGATGCCGCCGTGGATCTGGCCGTCGATCAGCATCGGGTTGATGGCGGGGCCGCAGTCGTCGACCGCCGCGTAGCGAATCACCTTGACCTTGCCGGTCTCGGCGTCGACCTCGACGACGCATGCGTGCGCGCCGAACGGGAACACGAAGTTCTCGGGGTCGAAGAAGGAGCTCTCCTCGAGGCCAGGCTCGATGTCCGCCGGCAGCTCCTGCGGCGGGATGTGCGCCGCGCCGGAGATCTCGGCCATCGTCATCGACTTGTCGGGCGAGCCCTTGACCTGGTACTTGCCGTCGCTCAGCTCGATGTCGTCAGGCGACGCCTCGAGCAGCGCCGCGCAGATGAGCTTGGCCTTGTCCTGTACCTTGCGCGCGGCGCGCGCGAGCGCCTCGCCGCCCACCGCGAGCGAGCGCGACCCGTATGTGTTCCAGCCCCACGCGCCCTGGTCGGTGTCGCCGTGGAGGATGCTCACGTTCTGCGGGTCGATGCCGAGGATGTCGCCCGCGATCTGGGCGAAGCTCGTGTCGATCCCCTGGCCGTGTGGCGAGGTGCCGGAGTAGACGATCGCCGATCCGGTGGGCGTGACGCGCACGTTCGCGGACTCGTAGAACGCCGCATGCAGCCCGACGCCCTGCGGCCCGACCGCGCGCGAGGGCGCGAGGCCGCAGACCTCGACCCAGGTCGAGAAGCCGACGCCGCGGTAGACGCCGCGCCCACGCAGCTCCTCCTGTTCGCGACGGAACGCCTCGACGTCGAACTTCTGGAGCAGCTTGTCGAGCGTGCCGTGGTAGTCGCCCGAGTCGTAGGTGATCCCGAGAGCGGTCTGGAACGGGAACTCCTCCTTGGCGATGAAGTTCTTGCGGCGCAGCTCGAGCCGGTCCATTCCGAGCTCGTCGGCGAGGCTGTCCATTGCCAGCTCGATCCAGTAGGTCCCCTCCGGCCGCCCGGCGCCGCGGACGGCGTCGGTGCACATCTTGTTCGTGAAGACGCCGGTGATCTTGATGTCGATCGCGGGCCACCTGTAGCAACCGCCCATCACCGGGAAGCCCAGCGTCGGTATGAAGGGCGTGAGCAGCATCATGTAGGCGCCCAGGTCGGCGATGATGTCGGCCTGGCAGCCGGTGATCGTGCCGTCGCGCATCGCGCCGAGCGTGACCGTGTTGATCTGGTCGCGGCCGTGATGGCTCGTCGTCATGTGCTCGGAGCGCGTCTCCGTCCACTTGATCGGGCGGCCGAGCCGCTTGGCGAGCGCGAGGACGAGCGCCTCCTCACCGTAGACCTGCAGCTTCGACCCGAAGCCGCCGCCCACATCGGGCGCCACCACCCGCAGCTTGTCCTCGGGTATGCCGAGCATGCCGCCGAGGATGAAGCGGGCGATGTGGGGAATCTGTGTGGTGGAGTAAAGGGTCAGGCCCTCGCCGCGAGGCTCCGCGATCGAGCAGCGCGGCTCGATCGGCGCGCCCGCGGTGCGGTGGTTGACGAACCGCTTCGTGACCGTGACGTCCGCCTCCGCGAGCGCGGCGTCGATGTCCCCGCCGGACACCCCCCACTCGTGGGTCTTGTTGGTGCCGAAGCTCTCCCACACGAGCGGAGCGCCGTCCTTGAGGGCGGCCTCCGGGTCGACCACGACGGGCTTGGGCTCGTAGTCGACGATCACGTCCTCCGCCGCGTCGGCCGCGACACCGCGATCGGCCGCCACAACCACGGCCACAGGGTCGCCGACGTGCTTGACCTGGCCGCGCTTGAGCGGCCAATGGTCGGGCTTGCGGACCTCGACGCCGGGCGGGTTCCAGACCGACGGCAGGCCGCCGGCGAAGTCCCCCGCCATCTCCTCGCCGGTGAGCACCGCCACCACTCCGGGGTGCTCCCTGGCCACCGACGTGTCGATGGAAACGATGTCGGCGTGCGCCTCGGGGGAGCGAATGATCGCGGCGTGGAGCATCCCCGGAAGATTGATGTCCTCGGTGTAGCGCCCCCGCCCGGTGATCATCCGGGGGTCTTCCTTGCGCTTCATCGGCGTTCCGACGTTCATGCGCGCACCTCCGGCGACGAGCCCGCGGCGGCTTTGACCGCCTCGACGACGTTGTGGTAGCCGGTGCAGCGGCAGAGGTTGCCCTCGAGCCCGTGCCGGATCTCCTCGTCCGTCGGGTTCGGGTTGCGCTCGAGGAGATCGGCGGCGGCCATGATCATCCCCGGCGTGCAGAAGCCGCACTGCAGGCCGTGCTTCTCCCAGAAGCCCTGCTGCAGCGGGTGCAGCTCGTCCGGCGAGCCGAGCCCCTCGATGGTCGTGACCTGGGTGCCGTCGGCCTGGACCGCGAGCACCGTGCAGCTCTTGACCGCCTCGCCGTTCAAATGGACCGTGCAGGCGCCGCAGTTGGTGGTGTCGCAGCCCACGTGGGTGCCCGTGAGGCCGAGGTCGTCACGCAACCATTGCACGAGCAGCGTTCTCGGCTCGATGTCGGCCTCACGCGGCTCACCGTTCACGGCGACCTCGACGTGCACGGACGTGCTCATTCCATACCTCCAGCGTTGCTCACCTCGTCCCGGAGAGGATGCTATGGCATGCAAGCGGGCGGCCCGTCTAACCTCGGCGACTCGATGGAGGCCGTCACGAGGACGTTCGACTTCGAGGGACACCGGCTCGTGTACGACGAGTACGGGGCAGGCGAGCGGGTCGTCGTGCTGATGCCGGGCCTGCTCTTCTCCCGCCGCATGCACGCGCCGCTCGCCGAGGCGCTCGCCGCGCGCGACAATCACGTGCTCTCGCTCGACCTGCTCGGACACGGGGACTCGGACCGCCCGCCGGAGATGTCGAGCTACTCGATGCCGGCCTTCGGCCGCCAGGCGATCGCCCTGCTCGACCACGCAGGCATCGAGCGGGCGGTGCTCGGCGGGGCCTCGCTCGGCGCCAACACCGCCCTCGAGGCCGCCGCGGCGGCGCCTGACCGCGTCAAGGGGCTCCTGATCGAGATGCCCGTGCTCGACAACGCCCTGCTCGGCTGCGCGATCGGCTTCACGCCCCTGCTCGTCGGGCTGACCTTCGGGGCGCCGCTGGCTCGGCTCGCCGGGCGCGGCGCCCAGCTGGTTCCACGCGGGACGACCCTGCTCGCCGACATGCTGCTCGACTGGGTGAGCCAGGACCCGAAGCCCTCGGCTTCGGTTCTGCAGGGCCTCTTCTTCGGTCGCGTGGCGCCGCCCAGCGAGGTGCGCGGGCAGATGCAGCATCCCACGCTTGTGATCGGCCACTACCGCGACCCGATCCATCCCTTCTCCGACTCCGACATGCTCGTTCGGGAGCTGCCGAACGCCCGGCTCGTCGAGGCCTCCTCGATCCTCGAGCTGCGCCTGACTCCCGAGCGCCTGACCGGCGAGATCGTCGCCTTCGTTGATGAGTGCTTCCGGGCTCGCTCCGACTCCGGCGGACGCAGGCGCGCGACCGGCTCGAAGTCCCGCTCGGCCGCCCGCCGCCGCCCCTCCACCTGAGCCGGGCTTCACTACGCTTCGCCGCCGTGTCCCACCGCAGAGAGCAGAAGGAGGCGCTGCGCCGCGAGCGCGAGGAGCGCGAGCGGCAGGCCCGCGAGGCGAAGCAACGCAAGCAGCTCGTCGGCTACGGCGTCGCCGGGCTGCTCGTGGTTGCCGTGCTCGCGGTGATCGCGGTGCTGGCGCTCGGCGGTAGTGACGGCGGTGGCGGCTCCGCCAGCGCCTCGAGCGACGTGCTGCCGAGCGGCGGCAGCGTACCGGAGCAGAGCGTGTTCGAGGTGCGGCCGGCCGCCAACGCGGCGAACTGTCAGCTCAGAACCGTCGAGGGGAGCGGCACCCAGGACCACACCACGTCCCTCGACGAGCGGGTGAAGTACGACACGAACCCGCCGAGCTCGGGTCGCCATTACCAGATCCCCGCCGAGGACGGCGCCTACAGCGACGCGCCGAGCGACGAGGAGCTCGTGCACGGGCTGGAGCACGGCCGCGTGATCATCTGGTTCAAGCCGAGCCTGACGCGCGAGCAGCGTGCGGAGCTGAAGGCGCTCTACGACGAGGACACGTACCAGATGTTCCTGGTGCCGCGCAGGAACATGCCGTACGCGGTCGCGGCCACGGCCTGGAACGGCGACCCGCCGCCCAACGGACGCGGCCAGCTCCTGCTCTGCGACGAGTTCACGCCCGAGCTCTTCGACGCGCTGCGCGCGTTCCGCGACGAGCACCGCTCGCGCGGCCCAGAGCCGATTCCGTAGCCGCGCTTGGGCGGTCGCTTGCAGGGATTTATCCTGCAAGGAATCTTGCGAGCCCGCAACCGGGCCCCTGACAACGTGTTCCGGGAACGGTGAAGCTGCTTGCTCCCGCAGCCGCGCTCGTCTGCGCCCTGATCCCGGCCTCCACCGCGCTCGCCGCGCAGCCTGCCCCTGCCGACTTCGAGCTGGCGCCCGACGCCGGCGACCAGGCGGTGAGCGCCGCCGGCGGGGCCGTTGTGTCCAGCAGGCTCGCAACCCCGCGGCGCTTCAACCTCGTCGGGATGCGCTGGCGCGGGCGCGCACGGCCCGACATCGAGCTGCGCGTGCGGCGCGGCGGGCGCTGGAGCCGCTGGGAGCACCTGCACTCAGAGGCCGAGCACAACCCCGATCCTCGCCGCGGGGAGCATCATGCGAGCGGCTCGGAGCCGATCTGGGTCGGCCGCGCCGGGGCCGTCCAGTACAAGCTGAGCAGGCGCCTGCCGGGCCTGCGGCTCCACTTCGTGGACGTCGGTATGCGACCGGCCAAGCTCAGGGCGCGCGCCGCGCAGACCACCCCGCCCCCATACGTCACGCGCGCTCAGTGGGGAGCGTCGGGCTGCCCGCCCCGCTCTTCCCCCGACTACGGCGAGGTGCGGTCCGTGCACGTCCACCACACGGTGTCGCTGAACGACTACACGCCGGCCGAGGCGCCGGGCATCGTGCTCGCCATCTGCCGTTACCACCGCAACTCAAACGGCTGGAACGACATCGGCTACAACGCGCTCGTCGACAAGTACGGGACGCTCTACGAGGGCCGCGCGGGGGGCCTCGACAAGGCGGTCGTCGGGGCTCAGGCGCAGGGCTTCAACTCGGTCACCGCCGGAATCTCGAACATCGGCGACCACACCAGCCTGCCCCAGACACCCGAGGCGCTCTCCGCGATGGCGAGCTACATCCGCTGGAAGCTCACCATCCACGGGCAGCCGCTCGGCGGCGCGGTCACGGTTACGAGCGCGGGCGGCTCCGCGAGCCGCTACGGCGCGGGCGCGCGGGTGACGCTCGAGCGCGTGATCGGGCACCGCGACACGGGGCGCACCGCCTGTCCGGGAGCGGCGCTGTACGCGCAGCTGCCCGAGCTGCGCGCGCTCGTCGAGACCGGCGCCGTTGCGCCCTTCCAGTCGTTCGCCACCCGGCTCACGGCCGGCCTCACCGACGACAGCCTCGACTTCGGGCAGCCCGCGCCCGTCTCCGGCGCGCTTCTCGACCCGAACGGCCTGCCGCTCGCGGGCGAGCTGCTCGAGCTGCAGGTCGCGAGCGACGGCTCGTGGCGGACGGCCCGGCGCATGACCACCGGGCCCGACGGCGTCTTCTTCAGCGAGCTCAAGCCCGCGCGGCGCATGTACGTCCGCGTGCGCTATCGGGGCCGGGCACCACTGCGGCGGGCGACTTCGGCGCGGCTGCTGCTGCATCTGCGGCCGGTGATCCTCGTGACCGAGGCGCCGCGCCGCGGCGTGCGCGGGGAGCCACTCGCGATCGCCGGCAGCGTGGGGCCGCGCAAGCGCGTACTGCGGCTCGTCGTGCAGCAGCTGAAGAGCGGCCGCTGGCGCAAGGTGCACGCGCGCGACGTGCACGGCCGCAAGGGGCTCTTCGAGGCCTCCTTCACCGCGGTCCGCTCGGGTCGCTACCGCTACTACCTGGTGGCGCCGAGCGACCTCGACACCGACCGCGGCGCGACCGAGCGCTACCCGCTGCGAGTCACCAACCCTGCTTGAGCTCCTCGCTGTAGAGGCCGTGCCCCGTGGCGAGCATGCGCGCGGTGCGGGCGAGGATGCGCAGGTCGAGTCGCAGCGAGCGGTGCTCCACGTACCAGACGTCGAGCTCGATGCGCTGGGGCCAGGGCAGTGAGGTGCGCCCGTTGATCTGGGCCCAGCCGGTGATACCGGGCTTGACGTCGAGCCGGCGGCGCTGGCGCTCGGTGTAGCGGTCGACCTGCTCCTGCACCGTCGGGCGCGGGCCCACGATCGCGAGCTCGCCGCGGACGACGTTGATCAGGTTCGGCAGCTCGTCGAGCGAGAAGCGGCGCAGCAGCCTGCCGACGCGCGTGATGCGCGCGTCGCCCTCGAGCACGTAGATGCCTGCGCCCATGGTCTCGGCGCCGCGCACCATCGTGCGAAGCTTGACGAGCTCGAACGGGCGGCCGTCCTTGCCGACCCGGCGCTGGCGATAGAAGACGGGGCCGCGGCTCTCGAGCTTGATCGCGAGCGCGGCGAGTCCCATCAGGGGGGCGGTCACGACGAGCAGCACGACCGCAAGCGCGAGGTCCAGGGGGCGGTTCATGGAGTACTAGGTTTCGGGCGCACCGGGATGCGGATTCTCTACCTGCATCAGTTCTTCATCACGCGCGCAGGCGTGGGCGGCACGCGCTCCTACGAATTCGCGCGCCGGTTCGTGGCGCGCGGGCACAGCGTGCGGATGGTAACCGCCGCGGAGGGCGACCGGACCGTCGACGGGATCGAGGTGGCCGGCGCGCGCGGCGGCTACTCGGACTACGTCAGCGCCACGGCCGTCTCCTACCCGCGCCGCATGCTCGCCTTCGCGAGCTTCGCGCCGGCAGCCGCGCGCGCGGCGCTCCGCGGACCGCGTCCGGACGTGATCTACGCCACCTCGCCGCCGCTGACGATCGCCCTGCCCGCGCTCGCCGCGGCCGCGCGCTGGCGCGCCCCGCTCGTGTTCGAGGTGCGCGACCTGTGGCCCGAGGCGCCGATCCAGATGGGCGCGCTCCGCAACCCGCTGGCGCGCCGGCTCGCGCGCGCCCTCGAGCGCTTCGTCTACCGCCGCAGCGCGCGCCTGATAGCGCTGTCGCCGGGCATCCGCGCGGGCGTGCTGGCCACCGGGGTCCCCGAGGAGCGGGTGGCGCTCATCCCGAACGCCTCCGACCTCGACCTGTTCGACCCAGCTCCGCGCCGGGCGGGCGACCGCTTCACCGTTTCCTACTTCGGCACGATGGGCGAGGCCAACGACCTCAGCGCGGCCGTCGAGGCGGCCCGCCTGCTTCCCGACATGGAGTTCGTGCTGATGGGGGACGGCAAGCGCCGCGCGGCGCTCCAGCGGAGCGCGCCGGAGAACGTCGCCTTCCCGGGCGCCGCGGGGTCGAAGCAGGAGGTGGCCGCGCTGGCGGCGCGCTCGGACGCCTGCCTGACGCTCTTCAAGGACGTCCCGGTGCTCGCGACCAACTCGCCCAACAAGCTCTTCGACACGTTCGCGGCGGGGCGGCCGGCGATCGTGAACATGAACGGCTGGATGCGCCGGCTCGTGGAGGAGAACGAGGCCGGGCTCTACGTGCGCGCGGGCGACGCAGGCGACCTGGCAGCGAAGCTCGAGTGGCTGCGCGACCATCCCGCCGAGGCGGCGGCGATGGGCCGCAACGCCCGCGCGCTGGCGGAGCGTGAGTTCGATCGCGACGTGCTCGCAGGGCGCGTGCTCGGGCTGCTCGAGGAGGCCGCGCGGCGGTGAGCGAGCTCGAGCTCTCCTACTGCGTCGTGAACACGAACGGGCGCGACGACGTGCTTGCCTGCCTCGACGCCATCGCCGCCACGCATCCCGAGGGCGTGTCGCACGAGCTGCTCGTGCTGGACAACGCCTCGACCGACGGCTCCGCCGAGGCCGTGCGCGAGCGGCATCCGGACGCCACGCTGATCGTGCGCGAGCGCCGCACGGGCAAGGCCGAGAACGACTCGCATCTGCTCGAGCGCGCGCGCGGCCGCTTCTGCCTGCTGCTGAACGAGGACTCGGAGCTGCAGCCCGGAGCCGTGACGGAGCTGCTCGCCGCGATCGCCGCGAACCCTGGCGCCGCTGCGGCGGGCGCGCGCCTCCTGACGAGCGAGGGCGAGGAGACGGACTGCGCCTGGCGGCTGCCGGACATCACCTGGGCGCTGGCGGCTGCCGTGTTCATGCACTCGCGCGTGGCGGTCGAGAGCCACGGCCGGCAGGTGCGTGAGGTCGGCTGGGTGCAGTCGAGCGCCATGCTCGTCCGGCGCGAGGCGGCGCGCCAGGTCGGCTGGCTCGACCCCGACTTCTTCGTCTACTCGGACGAGACCGACTTCTGCAAGCGGCTGCGCGACGCCGGCTGGCAGATCCTGTTCGTGCCCGGGGCGCGCGCCGTCCATCATGACCAGCTGTCCACCGACAGCACGGCGATGCGCCGGCGGATCGTCGAGTTCCACCGCAACCGCGACCTCTATTTCCGCAAGCACGGCATGACGCTGACCCGGATCGTCTGGAGGCTGTGCTGGACCTGGGCCTACCTGGTCCGCGCGGCCGCGGCAGCGGTCCTGCCGGGGCACGACCCGCGCCGCTACCTCCTGCACGCGCGCCAGGAGCTGGCCCCCGCACGCGGCGAGGGGATCCGCGACGCGGCCGCCCTGCACAACGCGGGCTGAGCAGCAGCCACCCGCGCCTTTACGCTTCCCGACCGGATGGAACACCCCGACCTCGCCCAGCTTGCCGCCGTCGGCGGCGCCCTCGGGTCGGTGCTCGTCCTCCTCGCACGCGAGCGGCTCGCGCTGCTCGCCGGGCTCGTCGTCCTCGCCGTCTCGGAGGGCGCGCTCGCGTACTCGCTCGGCACCGGCTCGTTCGACCGCCTGAGCGGCGCCACCGGGTTGGCCGCCGCGGCGCTCGGGATCGTGGCGGTGGGCGTCGTGGCGGCGATACTGGCGCGGCGGCCGGTGATCGTGCCGGTCGCGGTGCTGCTCGCGGCTCCGTTCCGTCCGCCGCTGTCGTTCGACAGCGGCGGCACCTTCCTCGTACAGGTCGCCGACGACGGCCGCCTCGGGCGCCTGCTGCCGCTCTACTTCGTGCTCGCGGCGGCCGGCCTCGCGCTCGGCTGGCGTGCCCTGCGCGGGCGCGAGCTGCGCCCGCTGCCCGTCGTGATCGCCGCGCCGGCGGCCGCGTTCTTCGCCTTCGCCTGCCTCTCGCTCGTCTGGGCCGACGACCTCGAGGCGGGCGCCAACCTGCTCGCGTTCTTCACGCTCCCGTTTGCGCTGCTGCTCGCCAGCGTCGCGCGCGCCGACTTCCCGGACAGCGTCCCACGAGCACTGGCAGCGGCCGCGCTCGCGCTGGCGACGCTGTTCGCGCTCGTCGGCCTGTGGCAGGCGGCGACCCACGAGCTCTTCTTCTACGCGCCGAACCTGGCGGTGTCGAACGCCAACACCGACTTCTTCCGCGTCACCTCGCTGTTCGGCGACCCGAGCCTCTACGGACGTCATCTGGTGCTCGGCATCGGCGTGGCGCTGTCCCTGCTCGCGGCGCGGCGCTGGAAACCGTGGCCGCTCGTCGTCCTGCTCGTGATCATGTGGGCGGGGCTCTTCTTCTCCTACTCGCAGTCGAGCATGGTGGCGCTGCTCGTCGTGACCCTGGCGCTCGCCGTCGTTACCGGTGACCGGCGCGTGCGCCTGACCGTCGGAGTGCTGGCGCTCGTCGCCGTGCTCGCCGGTGGCGCGTACGTCACGGCGCGGCTGGTCGACGGCGAGTCGCTCAACAAGATCACGAGCGACCGCACCGAGCGCGTGGAGGACACCTTGCGGGTGGTCGAGGACAGCCCTGTCGCGGGCGTCGGCATCGGCGGCCAGGCGCGCGCCAGCAGGCGGCTCGCCGGGAGCGACCGGCCCACGCCCAACTTCGTCTCGCACACGACGCCGCTCACGGTCTTCGCCGAGCTCGGCGCGATCGGGCTCGCGCTCTACGTCTGGCTGCTCGTCGGGGGAGCGCTCCTGATCGCTGCGGTGCTGAGGCGCGACCGCGCGCTCGGGCTCGCGCTGATGGCCTCCTTCCTCGGACTCTTCGTGCACGCGCTCTTCTACAGCGGCTTCCTCGAGGATCCGATCACCTGGCTGGTCCTCGCCATCGGTGCCGGCTACCTCGCATGGCACGGGGTCTACGATCCGCGGCCGTCCGCTGCCGAGCGCGCGCGCGAGCGCATGGAGAGCACCGCTCCGGTGGGAGACAACGCCCCGGCCCGGGCCGAGCCCGGCCCCTCACGCGAGGCATGAGCGTCCGCGCCGCCTGGGCCCTCACCGGGGTCCTCTTCGTGCTGATCGCCATCGCGCTGCCGGAGCTCGGCTCGGATCCGTGGCGCTTCCGGCCCGGTGTGGTCGATCCGCAGGGGCCGCTCGCCCCGCTCGTGCGCGCCGCGGGCGAGGAATGGGACGTGGGGATCGCGCGCGCGGCCGCGTTCGTCGCGGCGCTCCTGTGCGGCGCGGCGGCGGTGCTGCTCATCGCCCGCCCGCGGCCATGGCCGCGCTGGGCCGGGATCGCGCTCGTGCTCACCGTCGGCGTGCTCCTGATGGCGCCCTCCACGCTGCTCCAGATAGGTCTGCGCGACTCGACCGCCCCCTGGTTCTTCACGAACGACTCGACCTATCAGATCGAGCTGGGTGGAGATCTGCTGCTCGAGCTCGACAACCCCTACGGGCACGACTACCGCGAGTCGGGCCTCGAGCGCTTCTACACCCGCGACGGCAGCGTCTCCGAGCGCGTCCGCGAGCGCGAGGTGGCGCTCCAGCACTTCGCCTATTTCCCCGGCGCCGCGGTCAGCGCCGCCGTCTGGCGGCTGCTGCCCGAGCCGCTCGACGACTACCGGCTGCTGGTGCTGCTGGCGACGCTGGCGATGCTGCCCGCCGCGCTCCTGTTCCGGGCCCCGCTGGGCTACAAGCTCGCGCTCGGGGCGCTGCTCGTCTGCAACCCGATCGCCGTGCGCTCGGCCTGGTTCGGGCAGAACGACGCTCCGAGCCTGCTGCTGCTCGTGCTCGCCTTCGCGCTCGTCACGCGCCGCCGCTTCGGCTGGGCGGCGGCCGCGCTGGCGGCGGCGATCCTGCTGAAGCAGTTCGCGCTCGTGGCGCTGCCGTTCATTGCCCTGATGCTGCTGAAAGAGAACGCGACGCGCGACGAGCTGAAGCGCTCAGCGCTCGTGTTCACCGGCGTGATCGCCGCCGGCGTCCTCCCCTTCCTGATCGCCGACCCGGTCGCGTTCTACGACGACACGATCAAATACGGAGCCGGCACCTACAAGATCGTCGGCTACGGCCTCTCGGCGATCATGATCCGGCTCGGGATCCTCGAGGACCGCGACGGCTCCTATCCGTTCGCGCTCGTGGCGCTGATCACCTGGGTGCCGCTGACCGTCTGGCTGCTGCTGGCCCAGCGCAGGGCCGGGGAGCTGTGGGTGGGGGCGGCCGCCTTCTCGGTCTCGCTGCTCTGGCTCATGTTCATCGGGCGCACGTTCAACAACTACTACCTCGTGTGGCCGATGACGGGCGCGGTCGTGGCGGCGCTGATGGCGCTAGGTTCCGCGCGTGCGCCCGATCGACCTCGACCCGGGTGAGGCGATCCTCCACGAGGGGGATCCCGAGCGCTGCGTGGTGCTGCTGCCCGGGGTCCGTTACTTCAGCCAGGCGCCGCTCCTCTGGTTCACCCGCGAGGCGGCGCTGGCCGGCGGGTGGTCCGTGCTCGAGGTCTCGGAGCGGGCGCCGGCCGACCGCGAGCCGTTCGAGTGGATCGCCGAGCGGGCCGAGAGTGCCCTGAACGCCACCTCCGCCACCCAGGTCGCGATGGCCGGCAAGTCGCTCGGGAGCGCCGCCGCCCCACTCGCCACGCAGCGCGCGCTGCCTGCGGTGTGGCTCACTCCGCTCCTGACGCGGCCCGACGTCCTGGCCGCGCTCGGCGCGACCGACCGGCCGACGCTGGTGGTCGGCAGCCCGGCCGACCCCACCTGGGGGAACGGCGAGCTGCCCGGCAACGAGGCGCTCGAGGTGATGGAGCTCGACGGCCTCGACCACTCGCTCCAGCGCGAGGGCGACCCGCTCGGCTCGATCGACGTGCTGCATGAGGTGACCGAGCGGATCGCCGGCTTCCTCGGGCGCCTCGGCTGAGGCGCAGCCCGCTAGGACTGGCGGTCCTCCTGGCGCTTGCGGCGCTTCGCCTTGCGCTTGTCGCGCTCCTTCTCGCGCGCCGCGCGATCGCCCTGCGCATCCTCGCGCGCGCCCTCCGAGCCGCGCGGCGCCAGCGCGTACTGATACGAGCGCCCGGTGATGTAGAGCCGCTTCTCGTCAACCACGACGGGGTTGGCGTACTTGCCGTCGCCGAAGCGCCAGACGCGCTTGCCGTCACTCGCGCGCACGGCGTGGGTCGAGTCGGGTCCGCTCGCGACCGCGCGCTGCGCCTCCGAGCCGCAGCTCGAGCAGACCGCGTAGTAGACGAGCCCGTCCACCACGGTCGGCGCCGCGTGCACGGCGCCCTGGGCGTCGATCTCCCAGCGGGTGTCGCCGGTCGCGGCGTCCAGCGCGTAGAACTTGCCGTCGTAGGTGCCGACGAAGACCTTGCGCCGGTAGACCGCCGCGGCCCCGTAGATGTAGGAGCCGAGCGGGCGCGCCCACAGCAGCTTGCCGCTCTTCGCGCCGAACACGTACATGGTCCCGTCGGTGTTGCCGATGTAGACGCGGCCGTAGGCGACCGTCGGCGTCGCGTACCAGAACTCGCGCGAGCCGAAGGTCGAGTTCGACTGCGCGCTCCAGATCTGCTCCCCGCTGCCGGCGTTCAGCGCATAGAGGGTGCCGCCGTCGGAGGCGATGAAGATGCGGCCCTTCCAGTAAGCGGCCGAGGTGTTGACCTGGTCGTCGGCCTGGAAGCGCCACTTGAGGCGGCCCGTCTTGGCGTTCAGGGCGATCACGTCGTTGTTCCAGGTACCCACGTAGAGCGTGTTGTTCCGGAGCAGCGGCGAGGACTCCACCGGCGCCGAATCGTGGCGCCACAGCTCACGGCCCGTCTTGGCGTCCCAGGCGACGACGTAGCCGTTCGCCCCCGCCTGGTCCTGCAGGCACTCCACCGGGTGCATGTAGGACTGGTAGACGACGCCCTTGCCGATCGTCGGGGACGAGGCTGCACAGCGGCCGACGGTCTTCTTCCAGTCGACCTTGCCGGTCTTCACGTCGAGCGCGAAGAAGAGGCCCTTCTGCTGGGCCAGGTACATGCGCCCGTAGCCGATCGTCGGCGGGAACTCGAGCGTGTCGTGCGCGTCGATCTTCCAGAGGCGCCGGAAGGGCGGCCGCTGCTTGTAGGGAGAGATGTGCTGGCGCGCGATGTCGTAGCCGTAGGTCGGCCAGGGGCGCGCGATCTCCTTGTCGGGCGGCGGGGGCGGCGGCTCGGGCTCCTCCGTGACCACGAATTCCTCGGTCGCGGAGCCGCGCTTCTCGAGCGGCTGGTTCTCGTTGTAGGCGTAGACGCCGATCGCGACCGCGAGGGCGATCACGACCAGCGCAACGCCGATCAGCAGACGACGGTGTCGGCGCAACATCGACGGGTCAGGATGGCAGACGCCCTTGCGGCAATCGTTAACGTCCGAGGCGGCGCCAAATGCGCTTCGTCACTTGCGGAATCTCCACGGAGAGCGCCGCCTCCTCGAGCTGGCCGGGCCACTGGCCGGACCCGGTTCGGAGCATCCACCCGTCACCCAGCCGGAACGCCATGAAGGCCGGTTCACCGGGATCGCGGCCCGCGGTGGTGAGCGCCTCGGTCTGCTTCGCGAGGCCCCGCGAGACCTCGAAGGTGGTGAACTCGCCGACCAGGTCCGAGAGGCCCTCGAACAGCCCGAGCTCGTCCTCGAACACGCTCAGCGGCGCGAGGCTCGTCTCGAGCAGCGCCGTCCGCTCCCCGAACGCGTTGATACGCCGCGGGCCCGACGGATCCGTCGCCCGCTCGCCCTCCACCTCCACCGTGCGCCGGAACGAGTCGGTGCCGAAGGACGCGATCCGCCCACCCTCCGCGACGTACTCGCGCAGGCGCCGCAGCAGGTCGGACGGCAGCCACAGCTCGCTGCCGGCGAAGGCAACGCCCGGGGCGTCGCCGAGCAGCGGCGGCTCGCCGCGCGCGAGCGAGATGTCGGTCGTGAGGTTGTAACCGAGCCGCTCGCGCTCGAGCCAGCGCAGCAGCGGCGCGACCTCGGCGCCGAAGCGTGGCGGGAAGCCGCCGCCGGCGAAGGGGCGGTCGAGCCGCACCGCGCGCGCATCGGCCAGGGTGTCCGCGAAGCCGTCGCCGTCGTCGTCCTGCGGGTTGAGCCCCTGCCAGGTGAGGGCCGGCAGCACGAGCAGCGGCAGGCCGCCGGCGCCGACCCCGCTCACCGGGTTCGGCCCGCGTGCGCCCGCCGCCTTCGTCTGTGGCCTGCCGATCACCGCGAGCGGCCACACCGCGCGGTCGCGGCCGGCGCGCACGCGCACCAGATGGAGACCGGTGACGGCGTCCTTCGGGACGCCCACCCGGAAGCGGCCGCCCACGCGACCGCCGCGCCGCAGGGCCTGCGGTGAGCCGAAGCGCGAGAGCACGAAGTCGAAGGAACGGTCGAGCGGACCGACCTCGAGGTTCACGACCTTGCCCGCCCGCACCACGCCCAGCGGGCCGCGCAACGTGAAGCTCCGCACCGACACCCCGGTGCCCGGCGCAGCGCTACGCGGGCTCGGGATCTCGGCGGGCGCGACGGCCGGGTTGCCTGCGCGGTCGCGCACCGTGACCGTGAAGGCGTAGTCGCCGTCAGGGGCCGGAGCGGTGTCTTCGGGGCCGGCGCTCACCTCGCCGTTCCAGACGCCCTCGCGCGTCTTGCCCCGCCCCTCGGGCGGGATGCCGCGGAAGCGGCGGACCACGTACGGCCGCGGCCCATCGTCGGTGCGGAAGACGCGGAACTCGGGGGCCGAGTTGGCGGGCCCTGCGAAGCGGACCACGACGCGCGGCACCTGGCCTCGCGCGGCGGGTGTGATCACCGACGGCTCAGCGCTCACGAGCCGCACCCGCGGCGGAGTCGTGTCGACGTCGATCTCCTTGAACGAGTCGATCACGCGGCTCTCGTCGCGGCGCACCACTCGCATGCGATAGGTCCCGTCCGGCACGACGTTGCCGTCGTCGTCCCGTCCGTCCCAGCCGAAGCGGTGCTTCGCATCTCCGGCGAGCATCCGCTCGTCCACGATCCGGCGCACCTCGTTGCCCTCCGAGTCGACGACCGAGAAGGTGACCTCGGCGGGCTCGGACAGGTCGAAGCCGACGCGCGTCTCGTCGCGATAGTCGTCGCCGTTCGGCGAGAAGTGGGCCGGCTTGGTCGCGAAGCGGATCACGAGCGGGAACTCGCTCTTGAGCAGCTGCGTCGCGAAGAAGGCGGCGATCGTCGCCACCACCAGCACGGCGAACACCGCCCGGACCAGGGGCCGGGACATCGAGGCGGGAGCCTAGTCGGAGCGCTGGCCGTGAAAATGTCGTCCGCCGATGCGAGTCCAGCTCGTCGATCCGTCCGCGGACGTCCTGCCCTACGACCATGCGCTGGCCGGAGCGCTGGCGCGCCAGGGGGCGCAGGTCGAGCTCGTGACGTCGCGCTTCGTCCACGGCCCTGCTCCGGCCCCGGACGGCTACCAGTCCTCGATGCTCTTCTATCGGGAGGCGACGCGCTGGGGGGCGCAGCGGCCGGCGCTGCGGCGGCTGCTCAAGGCGGGTGAGCACGTGCCGGACATGCTCCGCTATCGCAGCCATGCGACCGGCGCCGACGTGAACCACTGGCAGTGGCTCTGGCTCGAGGCGCTCAGCACGCGGATGCTGCCGCGCGGGCGCCCGCAGGTGCTCACCCTCCACAACGTGGTCCGCCGCAGCCGCTCCGCGGGCCGGCTGCTCGACGCCTTCGACGCCGTGATCGTCCACACGCGCGCTGGTGCCGAGCTGCTCCACGGAGGCGAGCGCGTGCACGTGATCCCGCACGGCGCGTTCGAGCACCTGACCAGGCGTGCGGACGAGCTGCCGCTCCCGCCCGAGCTCGCCGCGGTGTCGCGCCCCGTGGTGCTCTACTTCGGCGTCGTGCGGGAGTACAAGGGCGTCGACGTCCTGCTCGAGGCCATGCGGCATGTGCCTGAGGCGGAGGCGTGGGTGGTGGGCCGCCCGCTGGGCGTCTCGATGGAGCGGCTGCGGCGGCTCGCCCCGCCCGGCCGGGTGCGGTTCGTGGACCGCTACGTGTCGGACGCCGAGCTGCCCGCCTTCTTCCGGCGCGCCGACGTCCTCGCCCTGCCTCACCGCAACGTCGACATGTCCGGGGTGCTGTTCGCAGGGCTCGCCTTCGGCAAGGCGATGGTCCTGAGCGACGTGGGCGGCTTCCGCGAGCTCGCCGAGGAGCACGGCGCGGGCCTGCTCGTGCCGCCGGGCGACCCCGAAGCGCTGGGGGCGGCGCTCGCCGACCTGCTCGAGGACACGGAGGCGCGCCGCGGGCTGGAGGAGCGCGCCGCCGCCGCCGCGGCCGGGCCCTACTCCTGGGACCGCGTCGCCGAGCAGACGCTGGCCGTCTACCGCGAGGCCGGCGCGTGAGGGCCGTCTACCTGGCCAAGTGCAAGCGCTCCGCCGCGCGCGCGCTCGACTGGCTCGTCGCCGAGCGCTGCGAGGTGGCGGCCGTGGTCGCCTCGGAGCCCGATCGCTGGACCACGGAGGAGCAGCGCGTCGACCTGATCGCGCAGCGCCACGGCCTCCCGCTCGTGAGCGAGGCGGAGCTCTACGCCGACCCGCCCGAGGTCGACGTCGTGATCTCGTTCCTCTACTGGAGGCTGATCCGTGAGCCGCTCATCTCGCTGGGCCGGATCGGCTGCCTCAACTTCCACCCGGCGCCGCTACCCGATCTGCGCGGCCTGGGCGGCTACAACGTGGCGATCCTGGAGGGGCGCGACGAGTGGGGCGTGTCCTGCCATTTCGTCGACGAGCGCTTCGACACCGGCGACCTGGTTGAGGTCGAGCGCTTCCCGATCGACGCGGAGGGCGAGACCGCCTTCTCGCTCGACCTCGCGAGCCAGGAGCGCCTGCTGGGTCTCTTCCAGCGGGTGATGGCGAGCGCGCTCGCCGGCGAGGAGCTGCCGCGCAGCCCGCAGGGCGAGGGCCGCTACGTCACGCGCGAGGAGTTCGAGGAGCTGCGCCGCGTCCGGCCCGGCGACGACCTCGGGCGCAAGCTGCGCGCGTTCTGGTACCCGCCGCACCCCGGCGCGGTGATCGAGGTCGACGGCCGCCTGCTCACGCTCGCCGACGAGCGCCTGCTGGCCGAGACGGCCGACGCCTACCGCGCAGCCGGGCTGGTGCCCTGAGGCTGTGGGCCCGCCGGCAGCCGCTTCTCGAACCAGTGGTGGGCGTAGGGCTCGTCGTTGAACGGCTCGACCTCCGCGTAGCCCGCCGAGCGGTAGAGGGCGATCGCCTCGACGAGCGTCTCGTTCGTCTCGAGCCGCACGACGGGGCTCGGCCCGCGTGCGGCATGCGCCTCGAGCTCGGCGAGCAGGCGGCGCCCCAGCCCGAGGCCGCGAGCCGACTCGGCGACCCACATGCGCTTGAGCTCGGTGGGGGCGCCGGCGTGGAACTTGAGCGCGCCGCAGCCGACCGGCTCGGGCCCGAGCGACGCCACCAGCAGCAGTCCGGCGGGCGGCCGCAATTCGTCCGCATCGGCGGAGATGCTGAGCGCCGGGTCGAATCCCTGCGGGAAGCGGGCGTCGAGCTCGGCGGCGAACTCGCGCAGGCAGTGGCGTCCGTGCGGATGCTCGGGGTCGGCCGGCTCGATGCTCACCATGGCGGCGGTCAGGAGCCGCTCGACGTCCGCCATGGCCGCCACGAGACGTTCCCGCTGGGCGCCGCCGAGCGGCTCGAGGAGCGACTCGGCGAGCTCGTCGCTGCGGCGGTCGAGCAGCGCCCGCTCGCGCCGGCCCGCCGCCGTGAGGCGGGCGGTCCGGACGCGCCCGTCGCGCTCACCTCGCCCGACGGTGACGAGCCCGGCCTGCTCGAGGCTGCGGAGCAGCCGGCTCAGGTAGCCCGAGTCGAGGTCGAGCGCCGCGCGCAGCCGGCGCAGCTCCTGGCCGTCCGGTCCGATCTCCCACAGGAGACGCGCCTCGCCGAGCGGCCGCCCCCGGGCGAGGAAGTGATCGTCGAGGGCGCCCACGCGCTGCGTCACGACCCGGTTGAAGCGGCGGACCTGGCTCACCATGGCCGCATCCATCCTCTGACCTTAGTCAGAGATTTGCGCGATCGTCAACCAGCGCTTCGCTTGCGGGCGCGCGGCGGGCCCGTGGAGTCGCGGACCAGCAGCTCCGCGGGCAGCACGATCCGCTGCCGGGTCCGCCGCCCCGCCATCCGCCGACCGAGCAGCTCGAATGCGGTGGCGCCGAGCAGCTCTGCGTCGAGCCTGACGGTGGTGAGGGCGGGCTCGAGGGCGCGGGCGAAGTCCATGTCGTCGAACCCCACCACCGACAGGTCGCGCGGGATCCGGATGCCGCGCTCGCGCGCCGCCAGGTAGACCCCGGCGGCGATGAGGTCATCGTCGCAGTAGACGGCGGTCGGGCGCTCGTCGAGCAGCGGCCCGGCCGCCCCGTGTGCGTCCTCGATGCCGATCGCCGTGAGCGCACGCGGCTGGCTGTCCGGATCGAGGCCCGCCTCGCCGAGCACGCGCCGGCGTGCGGCCTCGCGCCGGTGGAAGGTCGGGGCATCGAAGGCCGCGGCGAGGTGCCCGACACGCGTGTGCCCCAGCTCCACGAGGTGGCGGAATGCCGCCTCCGCGCCGGCCTCGGCGTCGAAGCGGACCGACGGGCGCCGCGGGGCCTCCCCCTCCATCAGGACGACGTTCTCGTCCGGCCCGAGGCCGCGTGGGGGGTCGACCTCGAAGAGCAGGTAGCCGTCGACAGGCCCGGCGCGCAGCGCGTCGAACGTCTGCTCCTCCCAGCGCCTGTCGTTTGCGGTGTCGACGAGGGCGACCGTGTACCCGGCGCTCCGCGCGGCCCGCTGGGCGCCGCGCAGCACGCGGCTGAAGAACGGGTTGGTTATGTCGGGGACCAGCAGCGCCACCGCGCGTGAACTGCCCAGGCGGAGCGCTTGCGCCGCGACGTTCGGGCGGTAGCCGAGCTCGCGCGCGGCACGGCGGACCTGCTCCTGGGTCGCCGCCGAGACGCGGCCCTCGCCCTTGCCCGAGAAGACGAGCGAGACCGTCGACTGCGAGACGCCCGCACGCTCGGCCACGTCGACGCTCGTCACGCGCTGTCGGGATGAGTCCTCGATGGGGCGGAATGGAAGCACGGCCATGGTCGCGGGGGTTGACGGAAAGCCTAGTCATACGTACTATGTTCATACGTATGACTGGAATCGGAACACAGATCCCAGGTCTCATAGGCGCCGCCGCGGTCGCCGCGGGCGGCGTGCTCGGCGCGGGAAGCGATGTCGATCCCGGCGCCCGCACGGCGCTCGTTGTGGACGCACAGCTTGCCCGCGACGGCCGTGAGCTCGTGGACGAGCGCCTGCGCGACGCCGCTGACGAGCTGCGCGTCCCCCGCACCGCCGCCGAGGCGCGCACCGACGTGCGCTACCTGCTGGCGAGCGGGCACCGGCTGGTCGTCGCAGGGCCCGAGGCCGGCGCCGCCGCGGCCGGCGTGAGGGCCGAGCGCGCGTCCACGCTGGCCGCCGCCATTGCCGCGGCGCGGCGCTGATCTCGGCGGGCGCTACGGTGGCCGCATGAGCGCCCCGCGGGATCTCGCAGTGCGCCGCGCCGGACCGGGCGACGTCGCGGCCATCGGACGCCTCCTGCACGACTTCAACACCGAGTACGACGACCCCACGCCCCCGCCGGAGGCTCTGGCGGCACGCTTCCGCGAGCTGCTCGCCGGCGACACCGTCGTCCTCCTTGGCGGCCCCGGACCGGACGGAATCGCCGTGCTCCGCTTCCGGCCCGCGATCTGGACGACCGAGCTCGAGTGCTACCTGGCCGAGCTGTACGTGGCGCCGGCGCAACGCGGCCACGGGCTCGGGCGCGCCCTGATGGAGGCCGCGATGGACACCGCGCGCGCCGAGGGCGCGACCTACATGGACCTCGGCACGTCGGAGGACGACGTCGCCGCACGCAGGCTCTACGAGAGCCTTGGCTTCAGCAACCGCGAGGGCAAGCCCGACGGGCCGCCGAACTACTTCTACGAGCGCGACCTCTAGCGGGCGGGCGCCAGGTAACCTCGAAGCGTGAGCTGCCCCGCCTGCGGCACCGAGAATCCCGCCGGAGCCCGGTTCTGCATGGGGTGCGGAGGAAGGCTCGATCGGCGCTGCCCGGCCTGCAACAGCAGCGTTCCCGGCGAGGCACGCTTCTGCATGAGCTGCGGCGCCTCGCTCACCGAGACGGCCGCCCCGAGGCCGTCCGAGCCGCCGCCCGAGGAGCGGCGCCAGGTGACCGTCCTGTTCGCCGACCTGTCCGGCTACACGGCGTTCGCGGAGCGCATGGACCCGGAGGCCGTCAAGTCGCTCGTCGACCGGGCGCTGATGCGGCTCGGCCGTGAGGTCGAGCGCTACGGCGGCACCGTCGACAAGTACATCGGCGACAACGTGATGGCGCTCTTCGGCGCGCCCGTTGCGCACGAGGACGACGCCGAGCGCGCGGTGCGCGCGGGGCTCGGCATGCAGGCCGCGATGGAAGAGGTCAACGCGGGACTGCCACCCGGGATCAACTTCGACCTGCGTGTGGGTGTCAACACCGGCGAGGTGCTCGCGGGCGCCGTGGGTGAGGCCTACACGGTCGTCGGCGACACCGTGAACGTCGCCTCGCGGCTGCAGAGCGCGGCCCGTCCCGGCAGCGTCACCGTCGGCGAGCGGACCATGCGGGCCTCCGAGACCGCCGTCAGCTACGAACGGCTCGAGCCGCTGCGGCTGAAGGGAAAGGCTCAGCCCGTGCCGGCCTGGGAGGCCGTCTGCCTGATGGCCGAGCAGGCCGTCGGGCGCGCGGCCGCCGCGCGCGAGTCCCCGCTCGTCGGCCGCGAGAGCGAGCTGAAGGCGCTCGAGACGCTGTACGAGCGCGTCCTCGAGGAGGGCGCGCCGCAGCTCGCCACGCTGCTCGGGGAGGCGGGCGTCGGCAAGTCGCGCGTGCTGCGCGAGCTCGAGCGGCGGCTCTCCCAGCATCCCTCGGAGCCGACGCTGCGCACTGGGCGCTGCCTGCCCTACGGAAGCGGCATCGTCTTCTGGGCGCTCGGCGAGGTGGTGCGCGCGGAGGCGTCGATCGTCGACTCCGACTCGGCCGAGGAGGCCTGGCGCAAGCTGTCGCGCTACGTGAGCGAGCTGCGCGGCGACGAGGGCGAGGCGCCGGACCGCCAGGCGGCGATGATCGGTCGGCTGCTCGGGGTCGAGGTGCCGGAGGAGCTCGTGCCGCGCGAAGAGAACCCGGAGCGCGCCCGTGAGCTGTTCTTCTCGGCGCTCCGCTCGGGCTTCGAGGCAATCGCCCGGCGCCGCCCGCTCGTGATCGCATTCGAGGACATCCACTGGGCGGACGACGGCATGCTGGAGGCGATCGAGCACCTGGCGCAGTGGGTGCGCGCGCCGCTCCTGCTCGTGTGCCTTGCTCGCGACGAGCTGCTCGACCGGCGGCCCGGCTGGGGCGGCGGCCGGCGCTCGGCCACCCAGCTCGTGCTCGAGCCGCTGGGCGCCACGCAGGCGCGCGCGCTCGTGGACGCGCTGCTGCCGGCCGGCTTCGAGCGCGCCATGGCGGTCGCCGAGCGCTCGGGTGGCAACCCGCTGTTCGCCGAGGAGATGGCCCGGCGCATCACCGAGGAGGGCGGCGAGGGATCGGCCCTGCCGGACACCGTCCAGGGCGTGCTGGCAGCCCGGCTCGACTCGCTGCGGCCGTTCGAGCGCCGGCTGGTCCAGCAGGCATCGGTGGTCGGGAGGACCTTCCCGGAGGGCGCGCTCGCCGCGCTCGCCCAGGCCGAGGGCGAGGACCTGGGCCGCGCGCTCGCCTCGCTGCAGCAGAAGGACATCCTCATGCCGGCCGGCGAGGGCTACGTCGAGGGCGAGCGCGAGCTCGGCTTCAAGCACGTGCTGATCCGCGACGTGGCCTACGGGATGCTCCCCAAGGCCGTGCGGTCGCGCCGGCACTTCGAGGTCGGCGCCTTCCTCGAGCAGCGGGCGGGCGACCGGACGAAGGAAGTGCTGGCCGTGCTCGCCGACCACTACGGCCGCGCTGCCGCGCTCGGGCGGGAGGGCGGCGTCCAGGGCCGCGAGCTCGTCGAGATGCGCCGCCACGCCGTGCGCTTCCTCGAGGAGGCCGGCGACGCCGCCGCGCGCCTCTACTCGAACCGCGAGGCGGCCGAGCACTACCGCCACGCCCGCGATGTGGGGCGCCAGGACCGCGAACTGGAGACGGACGACGCGATGGAGGCCGTGGCGGTCCGGGTCGGCGAGAAGCTCGGCGACGTGTCGCTGCGACTCGGCCGGGTGGACGAGGCGATCTCGGTGTGGGGCGACTGCCTCACCTGGCACCGCGGGCAGGAGGACCTCGAGCGCGTGGCCGACCTGCACCGGAAGATCGGCTCGGGGCTCTCCCACAAGGGCGAGCGCAAGCCGGCGATCGAGCACTACCAGAAGGGCATCAACCTGCTGAAGGACGGCCCGCCGCGCATCGAGCTGGTGCGCCTGTACGAGGAGGCCGCCTGGCTCTACCTGCACACCGGCGACAACATGCTCGCCATCTACGCCTCCGAGAAGGCGCTGCGACTGGCGGAGAAGCTGGGCGAGACGCGCGCCGCGAGCCGCGCCCACGGGATCTTCGGGCGCGTGTTCGGTCGCATCGGCGACACCGACAAGGCGCGCCAGAACCTGGAGCGCGCGGTCGAGCTAGCCCGCGGCTCGGACCACGGCGAGACGATCATCGCCCTGTCGGCGCTCGGCCGGCAGCTCGAGATCTCCGAGGCGGACGTCGGCGGGGCGCGCCAGGCCTACGAAGAGGCGCTCGCGCTCGCCGAGGAGATGGGCATGCTGCCCGCCCAGGTGGAGCTGCACGCCTGGCTTGCACAGCTCGCCGTCTACAGCGCCGACTGGGAGCGCGTCGAGAGCTCTACCGAGGCGAGCGCGGAGCTCGCCGAACGCGAGGGCCTCGTCGGCAAGCTATGCCTGCCCTACGCCCTGCGCGGCATCCTGCGCTGGCGCGAGGGGCGCATCGACGAGGCCACCGTCCTCTTCCACCGCGCGCTCGAGCTGGCCGAGCAGGTCGGCTGGTCGGAGCTCGCCTTCCAGGCGCTGATCGGGCTGTCGATGGCCCTCCGTGACCAGGGCGAGCTCGACAGCGCGGTCAACGCGCTCGACCAGGCGATCGAGGTGTGCGAGCGCGCCGGCCTGCTCGCGCAATCGATCCAGGCGATGGGCTCACGCGCCGTGGTGCTGGCGCTCGCGCACCGCCCGCGTGCCGCGCGTGAGGCCGCCGCGCTCACGGACCAGATGGCCGAGCGGCTCCACTACCCGCTCGGCACGGCGGCGGCGCTCGAGTCCCGTGGCGCCGCGCATGAGGACCCCGTCGAGGGCGCGCGCCTTCTCGCCGAGGCCGAGGCCGCGTGGTCGGCGCTCGACCGGCCGCTCGAGGCGAACCGCGCCCGCCTGCTGGCCGGCCAGCTGCTGCTCGCGCACGACGGCGAGCGCGGCCGCGAGCTGCTCGAGTCGGCTGCCGCCGAGAGTGAGCAGCTGGGCGTGCCGCACCTGGCCGCACTGGCGCGCGCAGCGGTTCGCTGAGGCCCGCAGCGGCCGGCTCGGCCGGCCGCGCACGTTGCGGCTTGCGCTAGGAGCGGTCGGCGCCGGTGACGACCACGACGGTCGCGTCGCCGGCGAGGCCCTGGGTGGCGGCGTCGATCGGCTCGCGCTGGGCGATGTCGAGCCGCCGCGACACTACGGCCGCCTCACGCTCGTGTCCCGGCGAGAACAGGATCACCGACTCCGCTCGCTGCTGGTCCGAGCTGTTCGCGACCGTGCCGACCTCGAAGCCGGCCGATTGGACCTCGTCACTCACCTGAGCGGCGAGGCCGGGAACGGTGGTCCCGTTGAGGACCGCGACGGTCACCGACGAGGGGTCGATCGCCGGGCGGTCGGGCTGCCGGCCCTCGCCGTTCTCCTCCCCTCCCTCGTTCTCCTCGACCTGCGGCGCCTGCTGGGCCTGGTCCCTGGCGGGAGGCGGCTCCGATTCCTCCCCCGAGAGCTGCGTGAGGGCGAGCGCGGCGCCCGCGCCCAGCAGCAGCACGCCGCCGATCGCGAGCAGGAGGTTGCGCGTGCTGCCGAAGATCCGCTGGTGCCAGGACTCCCTCTTGGGCGGGATGATCTGCGTCTGCTGCGCCGCCGGCCGGCCGGCGGGCGCCGGTTTCGCCTGGGCAGGCGCCGGCGGGGGGCCGCCCTGGCGGCCGCCTCCGCTCGCGGCGGCGACGGGTCGCGGCGCGCCTGGGACCGGCGGAGCGGCCGTCTTCGCCGGCGTGCCCGGAGCGACCGTCTTCGCCGGCGTGCCCGGAGCGACCGCCGGAGCAGCGGCCGGCTGCCCCGATCCGGGCGCCGTCTGAGGCTGTGCCGGCGGCGCGGCACCCTCCTTGAGCGCGGTGGTGGCGGACGCGGGCTCCGGCTGCTGCGTGCTCGGCTGGGGCGTGGAAGGCGCGTCCGGCGCGCCGCCCTGCGCCGCCGCCGCCGGCTTGGCGGCCGCCGCAGCAGCGGTTGCCGCCGCCGCGGCAGGAGCCGCCGCCGGCTGCGCCTGCTTGCCTTGCGCCGGCACGGCTGCGCCGGCCGGGGCTGCGGCGGGTCGAGCGCCCGTGGCCGCCGGCACGGCCGGTGCCTTCGCCGGGGCCGGGAGCGGCTGCGGCTGCGGCTGCGGCTGGGCGACGACGCGACCAGGGGTGGGCTGGGTCGCCGCGGTGCCCTCTTCGGCCCGCTCGGGCGCCCGCCCCGCCCACTCGCGCAACCGCCTGACGTCTCGCGCCTGCGAGAAGTAGAGGACGGAGAGGAGCGCGAGCCCGACGACGGAGGCGAGGCCGGCGTAGGCGCCGATTTCTTGAACTATCTCCGGCAAGTGTCGAACTGTAGAACGGACACCGGGCGCTGCGGTGCCTAACGGCTCGAGACGGCGAGCGCGCGCTCGGCGGACAGCTCGGCGACCGCGCCCGCGAGCGCCGCGGCGTCGCCCGTGTAGACCAGCTCCTCGATGCGCGCGAAGGCGCTCTCGACCCAGCCGGCATCGAGCGGCGAGCGCACGGCGGAGACGATCTTCTCGGCCGGCGTCGGCTGCGGGCGCTCGCCCGGGTTGAAGAGCTCCTCGTGCAGCTTCTCGCCGGGCCGGCGCCCGACGAGCTCGATGCCGACGTCGACCTCGGGCTCGAGCCCGGCGATCTTGATCATGTTGCGCGCCAGGTCGAGGATCTTCACCGGCTCGCCCATCTCGAGCACGAAGACCTCCCCGCCCGTTGACAGCTCGCCCGAGCGGATGATCAGCTGGACCGCCTCGGGGATCGTCATGAAGTAGCGGGTCATCTTCTCGTCGGTGACCGTGACGGGCCCGCCCTGCGCGATCTGACGGCGGAAGATCGGCACCACGGAGCCGGACGAGCCGAGCACGTTCCCGAAGCGAACCGACGAGAAGCGCGTGCCCTTCCAGCGGTTCTGGGCCGCCTCGACTGCCCACTCGGCGAGCGCCTTCGAGGCGCCCATGACCGTGGACGGGCTGACCGCCTTGTCGGTCGAGACGAGCACGAAGCGCTCGGCCCCCGCCTCGCCTGCCGCTGCGGCCACGATGCGCGTGGCGACCGCGTTGTTGCGCACCGCCTCGACCGGGTTCTCCTCCATCAGCGGGACGTGCTTGTAGGCCGCGGCATGGAAGACGACCGAGGGTTGGTGCTCTCCCAAGATCTCGCGCATGCGAGTGGCGTCCTTGCAGTCGGCGAGGACGGCCGCGGCGCGCCGGAAGTGGCGCTCCTCCTCGAGCTCGCGGCGGATCTCGAACAGCGCGTTCTCCGAGTGCTCGACGAGCACGAGCAGCTTCGGGCCGACGCGGGCGATCTGGCGCGAGAGCTCGGCGCCGATCGAGCCGCCGGCGCCGGTCACGAGCACCGTGCGCCCGCGCAGGTAGGCGCCCACGCGGTCGATCTCCACGCGGACCGGCTCGCGCCCGAGCACGTCCTCGACGCGCACCTCGCGCACCTGGCGCATCAGGTTGACGCCGCCCGAGAGCAGCTCGAAGGTCGTCGGCAGCGTGCGCACCGGGATGTCGCGCTCGCGGCAGGCGGTGACCACCTGCTGGCGCATCGTGCCCGGCGCCGAGGGGATCGCGATGATGACCTCTGTCGGGCGCACGCCGTCGAGGATGCGCGGCAGCTCGTCGGTCGTGCCGAGCACCTTGTGGCCCGCCACGCGCATGCCCTGTTTGCGCGGGTCGTCGTCGACGAAGCCGACCGGCGCGGAACGCAGACCCGGGTTGCGGCGCAGCTCGAAGGCGACCTGCTGGCCGCCGTTCCCGGCGCCCACGATCAGCACCTCGTTGGCGGCGCGCTCGAGGATCGGCCCGCGCGTCGGGCGCTCGACCAGCGCCCGCACGGCGAAGCGCGCGCCCGCCGTGAACACGAGCGAGAGCAGGAAGTCGAGCGCGAGGACCGTTCGCGGCGGGTCGTGGCGGCCGATCGAGAAGAGGAACAGAACGACGATCACGCCGACCGTCGAGACCACGACCGCCTTCAGGATCGTCTCGAAGTCGCGCTGATCGACGAAGCGCCAGAGCTTCGAGTAGAGCCCGAACAGCGCGAAGATCACCAGCTTCATGACGACGATCAGGACGATCGTCTCCTCGAGCAGACGGTCGTAGCGCGCCGGGATCGACCCGTCGAAGCGCAGGCTGTATGCGAGGTAGTAGGCGAGGCCCAGCAGTGCGGCGTCGACGCCGACCTGACCGACCCGGCGGACGTTCACTGAGGATGCGAGGGATCTCATGGCTTCGCTTCGAGGAGCAGTCTGACGAGTTCGCGCGGGTCGCGCCGGATGCGCAACTCCGCGTGCGACGGCCGCCGCTCCACCCGAATCTCCCGGGGATCGCCGAGTCTACGCAGGCGCCCCTGACGGATCAGCGCCTCGTCGACGGCCCCCAGACGCCCCTCGAAGGTCGTATAGACAGGGGTTCCGAGCGCGACAGCCTCGCGGTTCATGGTACCGCCGGCCGAGATCACGAGGTCCGAATAGGCGACGAGGCTCTGGGCGTCGACGGCGTGCGCGGGGATCGTGAACCCTGCGCCGGTGAAGCTGCCCAGCCGCGCAACCTCCTCGCGCTGAGCCTCCGTGCGCGGGAGCACGACGGTCTGGGCGTCCTCGGCCGCCAGCCTCTCCAGCACGCGCTTGAACAAAGGGTTCTCGAAGCGGTGGTAGAGCGACAGCTCGGGCGGCGTGCGCACCACGACGAGCGGCCGCTCGGGCGTGAGCCCGAGCTGGCCGAGCACTCCCTCGTCGGGCTCGAAGTCGGCCAGGTAGTACTCCTCCTTGAGGCCCTCGTACTGCCGCAGCTTCGCGGGCGTTGCCCCGAACCGGCGCAGGCGCTCGGGAGGGATCGCCTTCGGGACCATGACGATCCGGCAGAGCCGGCAGTTGACCTGATGCTGGGCGTTCGCGAACTCGTAGTCGAAGGCGGTGGCGCTCGGGATCCGCAGGAGCCAGGCGGCGACGCTGATGTCGTTCGAGCTGTGCCCGATGGCCACATCGAAGCGGCGTCCTCGTGCCCAGCGCAGGAGCGCCCCGCTGCGCGAGACCAGCCCGACTCCCTTGGAGGCGATCCGGCCGCCGCGATGGCGCCCCACCGCCGTGTACTCGATGCCGAAGCGCTCGCACAGCTCGAGTGTCTGCGCGAAGTCGCGCGCGGTCACCTCGACCTCGTGCCCGTCCGCGCGCATGATCTCGATCAGCGGCCGCATGACGAGCACGTGCGGGCTGTTCGTCAAATCGACCCAGATGCGCACGAGCGGGCCGCTACCCTACTTCGCTCTCATGCAGGTAGTGCTTGCCTCGATAACCGACCCCATCGTCGAGGTGGCCGTGGACGTGGTGGATGCGATGGGGCTGCCGGGAGTGTTCATCCTGATGCTCCTCGAGTCGGCCTGCATTCCCGTGCCCAGCGAGGCCACCATGCTGTTCGCCGGCTTCAACGTGTCGCGCGGCGAGTACAGCCTGCTTGCGGCCACGCTGGTGGGCTCGTTCGCCAACCTGGTCGGCTCCTGGGTCGCTTACGGGATCGGCTATGCCGGCCGCGTCGACATCCTCGAGAAGCACGGCAAGAAGCTGCACGTCAAGAAGTCGCACCTCGAGTGGGCGGACCGCTGGTTCGAGCGCCACGGCGACGCGACGGTCTTCTTCACCCGCATGCTGCCGATCATCCGCACGTTCATCTCGCTGCCCGCGGGCGTCGCGCGCATGCCCTTCTGGCGCTTCACGGTCCTGTCCTTCCTCGGCTGCCTGCCGTGGGTCTTCATGCTGACGTTCATCGGCAAGCAGGCCGGCGACAACTGGGAGTCCTGGAAGGACAACCTGCACTACGTCGACTACGCCGTCGCAGCCGCCATCGTCCTCGGCGTGATCTGGCTGCTCATCCGCCGCCGCCGGGGCCAGGGCGGGGAGCAGGCCGCCGCAGAGCCCGAACGCGCCTGACCTCCGCGGGTTTCGCTTGAATGGCACAGGTGGGCGAAGGGGCATACGCGCGCGCGGGCGTCGACCAGGCGCTCTCGGGCAGCGCCGTCTCCGCGCTCGTGGAGGTCCTGGCCGGCATCCGGACCGGACGGCCCTCGCGGACGGCGCTCGCGTCCGGCCACTACGCGAACGTCCTGAAGATCGACGAGCGGCGCGGCATCGCCCTCTCGTGCGACAGCGTCGGGTCGAAGGTAATCGTCTGCGAGCAGCTCGAGCGCTACGACACGATCGGGATCGACCTGTTCGGAATGAACGCGAACGACGTGATCTGCGTCGGCGCCGACCCGATCGCGCTGCTCGACTACATCGCCGTCGAGGAGGCGAACCCGGAGATGCTCGAGCAGATCGGGATCGGGCTGCGGGCGGGCGCCGAGCAGGCCGGGGTCGAGATCCCCGGCGGCGAGCTCGCCGTCCTGCCCGACGTGGTGCGCGGGCACCCGTCGCCGCACGGCTTCGACCTGGTCGGCTTCTGCGTCGGCCTCGTCGACCTGGACCGGGTGATCACCGGCGCGGCGATCGAGCCGGGCGACGCGCTGATCGGGATTCCCTCGAGCGGCCTCCACTCGAACGGGCTCAGCCTGGCCCGGCGCGTGCTCAGCGACCTCGACGAGCGCTTCGGCGACCTGACCGCCGGCGAGCTGCTGCTGGAGCCCACTGTCATCTACGTCCGCGCGATCCGCGAGCTGCTCGAGTCGGAGGTCGACGTGCGCGGCCTCGCACACATCACCGGCGAGGGCCTCCTCAACCTGCTGCGGCTCGAGGCGCCGGTCGGCTACCGGATCGACAAGCCGCTCCCCGTGCCGCTCGTCTTCGAGCTGATCGCCGAGCGCGGCGGGGTAGGCGACGCCGAGCTGTACGAGGTCTTCAACATGGGCTGCGGCTTCTGCGTCGCCACGCCGGCTGAGGACGCCGATGCCGCCGTCGAGCTGCTAGCCGGCCGGCATCCCGGCAGCGCCGTAATCGGTCATGCAACGGGCGCGTCCGGTGTCGTCGAGCTGACCCGCCAGGGGCTGCTCGGCCGGCGGCCGGGCGGCTTCGCGGTGGCGCCGGAGGCCTAGCGGCGGCAGCGATGGGTTCTTGCCGAACGCCGTTCGCCTACGGCCGGCAGCGATTCCGGCTTACGCAGGTCGCGCCCATCCCCGCCACCTAGGCCGCGCGCCAGAGCTCGCCCGTGAGAAAGCGCTCCGGACGCACTCGCCACTCCGACGCGAGCCGCCACAGCTCAGCCTGCGCGCGCGGGCCCGGCAGGTCGCACACCGCGGCCACCTCGGCGGCGGCCATCGAGCCGAAGCGCGCGAGCGCCTCCTCGATCGTGGGGGCCGGGCCGCCGGCGGGCTCCGCCCCGGAGGCGAGCATGGCGGCGCGCCACGCGGCGTAGCCGTCGCCGGGGCTGTAGAGCCGCTCCTCGTCGTCCTCCCCGCTGAAGAGGAGCGCCGGCAGCGACTCGATCCCGCGCTCGCGCGTGTCCTCCAGGTCCGCGCCGAACGCCTCCACGATCGCGTGCGAGCTGACGTCGATGCGGAAGCGCTCGGCGTCGAGGCCGGCCGCGCGCGCCTCCTCGACCAGCGCCTCGACGCCGTCGAGCTTGCGGCGGCGGCACATGATCCCCTCGCGCAGGGCACGCAGGTAGCGCTCGGCCGCCTCCGTGCCCTGCTCGGAGGCCGCCTTGAATGCCATGCTCGCGGGGAAGGTCGAGCCGATCGCTCCGGGCGTGTTCCAGGCCCTGGGGTCGATCGGCATGCCCGAGCGCTCCGAGGCGTTCAGCCACTCTATGACGAGCGGGGTCTGGTCCCCCTCATACTGACGGGCAAGTCCTCCCATCACGTAGGTGATCTGAACCCCCGCGGCGAACTCCGTTTGCAGGCGGCGAATGTCGGGCTCGATCGCCCAGGACGCCGCGCAGGCAGGGTCCGTGAAATAGCGAATGAGTGCAGGCAACGAGAGCGGAAAATAGATGACGGTGATCGGGACGCTCATCAGCGACCGCTACCGGATCGACGAGAAGATCGGTTCGGGGGGTATGTCGACCGTCTACCGCGCGTTCGACCCGACCCTCGAGCGCTGGGTCGCGATCAAGCTGATGCACCGCGACATCTCGAGCGACCCCGATCAGCTCGAGCGCTTCCGCCGCGAGGCACGGGCCGTGGCCCAGCTGAACCACCAGCACGTCGTGACCGTGATCGACGCGGGCGAGGACGATGGCGCGCCCTACATCGTCTTCGAATACGTCGAGGGCGAGACGCTCAAGGAGCGCATCAAGCGCCAGGGCCGGCTGCCGGTCTCCGAGGCCGTGGCCTACGCGATCGAGATCGGGCGCGCGCTCGAGTGCGCCCACCTGCACCGGCTCGTCCATCGCGACGTGAAGCCGCAGAACGTGCTGATCGACCCGGATGGCCGCGCCAAGGTCACGGACTTCGGCATCGCGCGCTCGCTCGAGGCAGATGGCCTCACCGCCACCGGCCGCGTGCTCGGCACGACCGACTACGTCTCACCCGAGCAGGCGCTCGGCCACGAGGTGACCCCGCAGTCCGACATCTACTCGCTCGGCGTCGTCCTGTACGAGATGCTCACCGGCGAGCCGCCGTTCCGGGCCGACTCGCAGGTCGCGGTCGCGATGAAGCACGTCAGGGAGCCGCTCCCGGACGCGCAGCGCCTGCGCCCCGAGATCTCGGCGGCGCTCGCGGCCGTGGTGGAGCGCGCCACCGCCAAGGAGACGGCCCACCGCTACGCGACGGTGGGCGAGATGGTGCACGACCTCGAGGAGGTCCTGGCTATCGAGGCCGCGCGCTCAGGCGAGGCGACCGGCGAGGCCACGACGGTGCTGCGCACGCTCTCGGACGACACCGCCGACTTCGCGCCGGTGCGCCTGCGCCACCCCAAGCGCGTGGTCTTCATGACGCTGCTGCTGCTCGCGGTGATCGGCGTAGCGGTCTGGTTCCTCGCCTCGCGGACGGAGAAGGGCCCGGGCGCGGGGCCCGTGGTCGCCGAGCCGCCCGGGCTCGAGCGCGTCGAGCTGGCGAGCGACGCGGCGAGCGACTACGACCCGGAGGGCGACGACGGTGAGGAGTCGCCGGAGGCGGCGAACCTGGTGCTCGACGGCATAAGGAACACCGCCTGGGACACCGAGACCTACGAGGCCGGCTTCGAGGGGGCGAACAAGTCTGGCGTCGGCCTGTACGTGGACGCCGGGCGGCCGATCCCGGCCCGCCGCCTCTCGCTGCTCACCTCGACGCCGGGCTTCGAGGCGGCGGTCTACGCGTCGAACACGGTGCGCGGCTCCATCAACGGCTGGCGCAAGGTCAGCAGCACCGAGAAGGTTCGCGAGCGGCAGGTGTTCCAGCTCGACCTCGGCCAGAACCAGCATTTCCGCAACTACCTCGTCTGGATCACCCAGCTGCCGCCCGACGAGGGCAAGGCGAAGATCGAAGAGGTGCGGCTCTCGCAGTCGGCCGGCTAGAAGGTCCGCGCCGCGGCGCCTAGAACCGATACCGCCGCTCCTCCTCATGGCGCTCGAGCGCGAACCCGAGGAGCCGGTCGAGCAGCTCGACGTACGGGACCCCCGACGCCTCGAACAGCTTCGCGTAGACGCTCGTGGAGGTGAAGCCGGGAATCGTGTTCAGCTCGTTGACGAGCACGGTGTCGTCCTCGACGAAGAAGTCGACGCGCGCCATGCCCGAGCAGCCGACGAGCTCGAAGACCTCGACGGCCAGCCGGCGGACCTCCTCGAGCTGCGGGTCCGGGATGCGTGCCGGGATCACCAGCTCCATCCCACCCGGCTCGTACTTCGCCTCGTAGTCGTACCAGTCGGCGTTCACCAGCACGATCTCACCCGGCTGGGAGGCGACCGGGTCGCGGTGGCCGAGGACCGAGCACTCGACCTCGAGCCCTTCGCAGAAGCGCTCGACGAGCGCGACGGGGTCGTGCTCGAAGGCCTGCGCGAGCGCCGCGTCGAGGTCGCCCTCGGACCAGGCCTTGCCGATTCCGACCGACGAGCCGAGCCGCGCCGGCTTGACGAAGGCGGGCGGCGTGAGCGCCACCGGCGCCCCCTCGCGCACGGCCACGTAATCGACCTGCGGGATGCCGTGGGCGGCCATCAGGTCCTTGAAGAGCGCCTTGTCCATCGACACCGCCGAGGCCGTCACGCCCGCGCCGACATAGGGCACGTCGAGCAGCTCGAGCAGGCCCTGCACCGTGCCGTCCTCGCCGAATGGGCCGTGCAGGACGGGGAACACCGCCTCGGCGCCGAGCAGGCCGGCGCCCGGCTCGAGCGCGAGCGGCTCGTCCTCGTGGAGCCAGCGTCCCGCGCGCGAGAGGCGCACGTCGAGCACCTCGTGGGAGCCCGCGACCAGGCCCTCGCGCACGGCGGCGCCCGACGCCAGGGAGACGTCGTGCTCGCTCGAGCGGCCGCCCGACAGGACGGCGACCTTCACGGCGTCACCCTCACGGCTCCTGCGGCTCCTGCGGCTCCGCGTTCTCCAGCGTGTCGGTCTCCTCGAGCACGCCGATGATGATCACGACCTCGGAGCCCTCGTCGAGCTCGGTTCCCGCCCCCGGCCGCTGGTCGACGACGACGCCGTCGTCGCTCGGATCGGTCACGGTCTGCTCGCGCTGCACCGGCACGAGGCCGGCGTTGCCGAGCTGGGTGGCGGCGTCGGCAGCCCCCAGCCCGACCACGTTCGGGACGCTCGCCTGCGGGATGCCGGTGGACACCGTGATCGTCACGGTCGCGCCCTGCTCGACCGAGCTGCCCCCGGCCGGGTCCTGGGCGATCACCGTCCCCTCGGGCTCCTCGGACTCCCGCTCCTGCACTCCCACCCCGAGCCCCTCGCCGCGCAGGCGCGAGTCGGCCGACGAGCGCGACAGGCCGACCACGTCAGGAACCGTCGCCAGCTCCGGCCCCTGACTCACGAGCAGGCGCACGCGCGTCCCGACGGTCACCTCCTCGCCCTCGCGCGGCACGGTCCGGATGGCGAGCCCCTTCCGCACCTCGTCCGAGAACTCGACGTCGCGAGTGACCTTCAACCCGGCGTCCTCGAGCTCCTTGATCGCCTGCGCCTGTGGCAGGTTCGCGACCGCCGGGACGAGCACGTCGCCCGGCCCGTCGGACACCTCGAGTGTCACGGTCGAGCCCGGCTCGGCCTCCTCACCCGGGTTCGGGTCCTGGTCGAGCACCTGGTCGAAGGGCTGCGCGCTGCGCACACGTGTCTGCTCGACCTCGAAGCCCGCTCGCTCGAGCTTCGCGCGCGCCTCGACGAGCTGCAGCTGCGTCACCCGCGGGACCTCCTGCTTCTCGGTCGCGAGCTCGCCGCTCGCGATCAGCCAAGCGAGGAAGCCGACGAGCGCGAGCGCCAGCAGGCCGATCGTGAACCAGGGCCAGCGCCGCCTGCGCTCCTCCTCCGGCGCCGACACCGGCGCCAGCGGGGGCGGCTGCGCCGTCTGCGCCGGCCGGGCCGGCCGCGGCCGGCAGCGGGATCGGCGCGAAGGCGGCAGTCGACTGGCCACCGTTGGCGCCGGCGTCGATCTGGGCCCGCGCGGCCTCGAGGCCCTCGGCGAAGTCGTCCGCCGTCTGCCAGCGCTGCGCCGGATCCTTCGCGAGCGCGGCCATCACCACGGCCTCGAGCGCCGGGTGCACGTCGGGGCGCAGCTGCGAGATCGGCGCCGGCTGCTCGGAGAGGTGCTTGAGCGCGATGGCGACCGCGCTCTCGCCCTGGAACGGGAGCTGCCCGGTGAGCAGCTCGTAGAGCATCACGCCGATCGAGTAGAGGTCGGAGGCGGCGGTGACCGCGTGGCCCTGGGCCTGCTCGGGGGAGAGGTAGTGCGCCGTTCCCATGATCGAGCCGGTCTCGGTCATCTCCGAGGCGCCGGCGCGCGCGATCCCGAAGTCGGTGACCTTGGCGTGGCCGCGCTCGTCGACGATGACGTTGTGGGGCTTGAAGTCGCGGTGGATCACGCCGTGGCGGTGGGCGAAGCCGGCCGCGTGCAGGATCTGCACGCCCAGCTCGACGACGCGCTGCTGGGACAGTGGCGCCTCGCTCGCGACGATCTCCTTGAGCGTCCGTCCGGTGAGGCACTCCATCGCGATGTAGTAGGTGCCCTCGTGCTCGCCGCGGTCGAACACGCCGACGACGTTCGGGTGCGAGAGCCCGGCCGCGGCCTTGGCCTCGCGGCGGAAGCGCTCGACGAACTCCTGGTCCTGGGCGAAGCGCCGGTGCAGCACCTTCAGCGCCACCTCGCGGCCGAGGTGCGTGTCCTCCGCGGCGTACACGTCCGCCATGCCGCCGGAGCCGATACGGCGCAGGATGCGGTAGCGGCCGTCGACGAGCGCGCCGGTGGCGACCTCGGTCATCCGCCGTCTCCGAGCATGGTCTCCAGCACCTGCCTGGCGATCGGCGCGGCGACCGTGCCGCCCTGGCCGGTGGTGCGCTCCACCGTCACCGCGATCGCCATCTGGGGGTCATCCACGGGCGCGAACGCGATGAACCAGGGCTGCGTGAACTCGCGGTTCGCGCCCACCTCGGCGGTACCCGTCTTGCCCGCGACGGTGATGCCGGCGAGCGCGGCCGCCGTGCCGGTGCCCTCCTCGACGACGCGGCTCATCATCGCCGTGAGCTCCTCGGCGGTCTCCGGCTTCATGACGGTTGACTGCAGGTCGGGCTGGATTCGCTCCGCCACGCGCCCGTCCTTGCGCACGATCCGGTCGGTGAGGCTCGGCTTCATCAGCCGGCCGCCGTTCGCCACCGCCGCCGCGACCTGGGCCATCTGCAGCGGCGCGGCGCGGATCTCACCCTCGAGCCCGCCCTGGCCGATCGCGACGCGGCCGACGTCGAAGCCGTCCTCGACGTACTCACCGTCGCCGTTGATGATCCCGCTCGGGATCATCTGGTTGTCCGGGTAGTCGAGCGGCGGGTCCGAGTAGAAGCCATAGCGCTTCATGTACTCGACGAGCGTGCCGCTGCCGATGCTCTCCCCGACCTGCGCAAACACGGTGTTGACCGAGTTGGTGAGCGCGTCGGTGAACGAGATCGGCCCGAAGCTCGTCCCACCCGCGTTCGCGAGCGGGACGCCGGAGATCTCCTTCGGCGAGGAGCCGTCGATCACCGAGTCCGGGCTGACCTTGCCGCTGTCGAGCGCCGCTGTCGCGGTCACCACCTTGAAGGTCGAGCCGGGCGGATACAGCTCCTGTGTCGTGCGGTTCAGGATCGGCTTGTCGGGGTCTGTGTTGAGCCGGCCGAACTCGCTCGGGATCAGATTGGCGTCGTACTCGGGAATCGACACCATCACGCGGACCTTCCCGGTCTGCGGCTCGATTGCCACCACCGCCCCCTTGCGCCCGCCGAGCGCCGCGACGGCCGCCTGCGTGCCGGGGACACTCAGGTTGGTGACCACATCGAGCCCCTCGCGCTCGCGGCCCTCGAGGCCGGTGAAGATCGACTCGAACTCGTCCTCCTCGCCCGCCAGGGCCTCGTTGCGCGACTGCTCGAGGCTGATCCTGCCGTTGCGGATGAACGAGTAGCCCACCGGGTGAGAGAACAGCCCGCGGGTCGGATAGGTGCGCGTGAAGATCCGGTCCTCGCCGCGCCCGCGCGGGACGCTCCGCGCCAGCACGGTGCGCCCGTCATCGGCGAGGATCAGCCCGCGCGGGACCTTCTGCTCGCGGATCAGCGCCCGGCGGTTGCTCGGGTTGTCCTCGAGCCCCTCCGCATCGAGCACGCTCCAGTACGAGGTGAACGCGACGAGCACCGCGAACAGGAGCACGAAGAGCCCGAACAGCTGCGCGATCTGGCGGTTCATACGAGCCCGCCCCTCCGTATTCGCTCACGCCGGGCGCTGTCCGACACGATCAGGAGCAGCGCAAGCAGCACCATGTTCGCGAGCAGCGAGCTGCCGCCGTAGGAGACGAGCGGGAGCGTGACGCCCGTAAGCGGGATCACGCGCGTGACGCCGCCGACGATCACGAACACCTGCAGCGCCAGCACGCTCGTGAGGCCGACCGCCAGGAGCTTCGAGAAGCCGTCCGCCGCCAGCATCGAGATCTTGAAGCCGCGATAGACGAGCAGCAGGTAAGCGCCCACGAGGCCGGCCGCGCCGAACAGGCCCGCCTCGTTCACGAGCACCGAGTAGATGAGGTCCGTGTGCGGCGCCGGGATCAGGATGTTGCCGCCGGGCGCCTCGATCAGCGAGCGCCCGAAGCCCTCGCCGAACAACCCTCCGTCCGCCTGGGCGAACAGCGATTGGGCCACCTGGTAGCCCTGGCAGTTGACGAACTCGCTCATCTCGCCGGTGCTCGGGCAGAGCACCCGCTCGGTCGAGAAGGTGTCGAGCCAGATGTCGAAGCGGTCGCGCACGTGCGAGACCCGCTCGGCGAAGAAGAAGGCGCCGCCGAAGAACATCGTCACGCCGATACCCACGAGCGAGAGCCGGCCGGTCGCGACGTAGAGGAGGGCGAGGAAGCCGCCGAAGAACATCAGCGAGCTGCCGAGGTCGCGAATGAAGATCAGCATCAGCATCGCGAGACCCCAGACGAGCAGCAGCGGGCCGAAGTGCTTGGGCGACGGCCGCTCGCGCAGCACGGCCACGAGCGAGGCCACGAAGACGATCAGCAGCACCGAGCCGGCAGGGCCGAGGTCGAGCACGAGGATCGCGATCAGCGCGAGGACGGCCGGCAGCCCGTAGAGGAGCAGCTGCCTCTGGAAGGGCAGCGGACGCAAGCGCGGGCGTACGAGGATGTCGCCGGTCTCGCGCAGGTAGCTCGCGAGGAAGATGATGATTCCGAGCTTGGCGAACTCGGCCGGCTGGAACTTGATCGGGCCGAGCTCGATCGCGAGGAAGGCGCCGTTGACCTGCGCGCCGATGCCCGGCAGGCGCGGCAGCAGCAGCAGGACGATACTGCCGGCCGCGATCAGGTAGCGGTAGCGCTCCAGCACGTGATGGTCGCGGATCGCCAGGATCGTGGCGCAGAAGAAGACGAGCCCGACCACGAACCACTGCGCCTGCTCGCGTGCGAGCTCGGGGTCGATCCGGTAGATCAGGACGAGCCCGATCGCCGCCAGCAGGGCCGCGAGCGGGAACAGGTACGGATCGGCGTCCGGCAGGCGCGCGCGGATGAACAGGTGTGCCACGACGCAGAGGCCGAGGAAGACGGCGCCGTAGGTGAGCGTGGCGTCCTGGATGTCCTCGGTGCGCGTGGCCAGCACCGCCGCGAAGCCGGCAACCACGAGCAGCGACACCGGGATCAGCCCGAATAGCTCGCGCGTCCGCGCCGACATCAGTTCGCCGCCGTCCCTCCGGCCTCTAGCTGGCCGCGCTCGAGCGCGCGCACCAGGTCGACCGCGTCGTCGCGGCTGCGCCATTCGTGATCGAGCACGCGCTCGCGGCGGCCGCTCGGGATCGCCCGCGCAGGCATGCCGCTCGCGTACTCCTCCTCGTACAGCTCGATCCCGAACGGAAGCTCGTACGGCACGCCGCGGTACACGGTCACGAGCCCGCCGTCGTTCGTGCCGACGAAGTAGACCTGGCGGCTGAGCGCGTAGAGGCCGGTGAGCGCCGCCGCGATCAGCGCGACGCCGAGCAGGCCCTTGAGCACGATGCCGCCGCGGCGGCGCCTGCGGCGGGCGGGCCTGGGTGCCGGCGAGGCGGGCGGCGGCACGGGCTCGATCGACGCCGACGGCGGCTCTGGGGGCGCCTCGACGGCGGCTGCGCGAACCTCGTCGGCGCTGAGCTGGCCGGCGATCGTCTCGTCCTCGGCCGGCAACGGCCCGGCGACGGTGGTCGGCTCCGCGCCGACGCGGTCACCGACCTCGCCCAGCCGGAACAGGACCACGGTGATGTTGTCCTTGCCACCGCTTTGGTTGGCCGCCTGTATGAGCGCGTCGGCCGCGGCGTCGAGCGACTCGGATGTGCGCAGGATCGCGGCCACCTCGTCGTCCGAGATCATCGATGTAAGCCCGTCCGAGCAGAGCAGGAAGAGGTCGCCGTCGCGCGCGCTCAGCGTGTAGGTGTCGACCTCCACGTCCGGCTCGGGCCCGAGCGCGCGGGTGATGATCGAGCGCTGCGGGTGGTGCTCCGCTGCCTCCGGCGTGATCTGGCCGGTGCGCTCGAGCTCCGCGACCAGCGAGTGGTCGCGGGTGATCTGCTCGAGCTCGCCGTCGCGCATCCGGTAGGCACGGCTGTCGCCGACGTGGCCGAGGCTGACCTCCCCGTCGTGGACCTTGGCGGCGGTGAGCGTGGTGCCCATTCCGCGGCGCGACTCGTCCGTCACCGCGAGGTCGTAGATGCGCCGGTTCGCCTCACGCAGGATGGTCGCGAGCTGCGCCTCGGCGGCCTCGCCGGCGATGCTTGCACCCTCGAAGGCCTCGGCCGCGATCGCCGAGGCGACCTCTCCGGCGCGCGCGCCGCCCATGCCGTCGGCGACCGCGAAGAACGGCGGCCGCAGCACGAGCGAGTCCTCGTTCGCGCTGCGCTGTCGGCCCACGTCCGTGCGCCCCACCTGCTCGACGATGCCGAGGGCCACGTGCCTACTCCTCGTAGCGATACTCGCTGTCGCCGATACGGATCAGGTCCGCCATCTTGAGCCGTTCCGTGGCCTTGACCTGGCGCCCGTTGAGATAGGTCCCGTTGGTGGAGCCCATGTCCTCGAGGTACATGTACTCCCCTTGGGGAAAGATGCGCGCGTGGGCGGACGACGCGAACGGGTCGTCGACCCGGATCGCGGCGCCGTCGGAGCGCCCCATCGTCGCTCCCTCCCCAACGTCGAAGGTCGTGCCGGGCTGGTGCCCCATGGCCGCCACGACCGTCAGGTGCGGCGACACGCCCGCGCGCAGATTCGGCAGCGCACCGGCCTCCCGGCGGCGGCGGGGGGGCTCGACCGGCTCCGCGGCGGGAGCGCGCTCGTAGCGCGAGAGGTCACGCATGGCGCTGCGCACCACCCAGAGCAGGAACAGGTAGAGCACGAGAAGAAAGCCGAACTTGAGCGCGACGGCGAGCGGCTCGTCCACCGGTGCGGTCCCCTACTCGAGCTCGAACGTCAGGTCGGTCACGCCGATGGTGATGCGGTCACCGTCGCGCAGCGCCACCTGCTCGATGCGGCTGCCGTTGACCTTGACGCCGTTGGTGGAGCCGAGGTCGATGGCGTGCCAGGCGTTCTCGTCGCGGCGCAGCTCCGCGTGCCGGCGCGAGACGTTCGGGTCGGAGACGACCACGTCGCATTCGCGGCTGCGGCCGATCACGACGCGGTCGCCGCTCAGCACGTGGCGGCGGCCCTCGGTCACGAGCAGGGCCTGGCGGCGGCCGATCGGCGCCTCGAGCGGACGCGCCTCGCGGTCGGGCGAGTAGACCATCGTGTGGCCGAAGTCGCCGGCCGACGGAGCCGCGGGCGCGGGCGCGGCGACGTCCGCCTCCTCCTCGGGCGGGGCGAGCAGCTGGGCCTGGATGCCGAACTCGCCGAGCTCGAGTCGCTCGTCGGTGTGGAACTCGATCTGCGGGCGGCTGGTGAGCGCGAGCGACTCCTGGCGGGCATGCTCGAGCAGGTAGTCGGACAGCTCCTTGCGGAGCGCCGGCTCGTAGCTCGAGAACTGCTCGCGGTCCTCCGGCGAGAGGAAGACGCGATAGTGGTTCGGGACGTAGACGCGCGAGACGGAGACCATCTGGTTGTCCTCCATCTCCTTGGCGAGCTTGTGCGCCAGCTCCACCGGCTGGACGCTCGTCTTGAACGCGCGCCCGAACGCGCCCTCGACGAGCCCGCCGAGCTTCGCCTCGAGATTCCGCAGGACGCTCATACGTCTCGCAGGGTAATCCGCCTGTGTGCAAGCGCCGGGCCCGGCCGGGCGCGCAGCGATCCCGTCACGCCGTCGTTACACGCGGCGCCCGCCAGCCCTCTGCGGGGGCCACGACCTGGGACACGGACAGGGCTACGATCGCCGCCACCAGCGAGCCCGCGACGGCTCCGCGGGCCTGGTCGAGGGCGACGTCCGCCGCCAGCGCGTCGCCGAGGGCGACCTGGGCGACGATGAGCGCTACGACCCACACGCCGGCGCCGACGAGGTCGAATGCCAGCCAACGGCCGCGGACCACGAGCGGCAGCGCGATCGCGAACGCGCCCCACACGACGAGCGGGGCCAGCGCGGGAGACGTCGCGAGCGGCTGCAGCACGTCGGAGGCGGCCGCCGAGATGGAGCCCTCCCAGTCGGCCCGAGGCAGCGTGCCGTCGGGCGACCCGAAGAGGAGCGCCTCGCCTGTGATCGCCTCACCGAGCGCGAGCCACCAGAAGCCCGCGATCGCCAGCCCGGCGCGGCGCCAGGCGGTCGGGGCGAGCGCGGCGACGCCGATGAAGGCAGGCCCGAGCGCGACCGTGCCGAGCAGCGGCGCCAGCACGGGCACGGACCACAGGAGGCCGGCGCGCGGCAGCAGGAACGGGATCGGCGCGGCGGCGGCCGCGAGCACGAGCGCAGTGCCCTGGCGGTCGGCCTCGGGTGAGACGAGCCAGGCGCAGAGCGCGAAGGCCGTCAGCAACCAGCCGAGCCGCGGCAGCAGCGCCGTCGCGAGCGCCGCCGCTCCCGCGGCGGCCGCGCTCGAGAAGGACGGGTCGGGCCCGAGCGACCCGAGCACCCCGAGCACGAGGCCGCCGGCCAGGAGGCCTGCGCCGGCGCGCTGCAGGAGGCGCATGGAGCGGGCCGGGCTCGTCCCCGGCTCGGCGCGGCCGAGCACGCCGGTCGGGGCCGTCGGGTCCTCACGGAAGAGACCGCGCGGCGGGCCGCCCGGATCGGCGTCGCGGCGGCTGAACAGCCTGCGCGTCCGGCGCGTCGTCGGCAGCCCGACCCGGCGCAGCGTCGCGGGCTCCACGAGGCCGCCCTCGTCGGTCAGCTCGCTCTGGACGGCGCGCAGCTCGGCACGCAGCTCGGCGGGAGCGGGGCGGCGTGCGGAGTCGATATCGAGCGCGTCGTCGATCGCATCGCACAGCTCGCGCGGCAGGTCGCCGCGCTGGGAGCCGAGCGAGGGCAGCGGGCGCCCCAGGCGGCGCGCCGTGGCGGCCGGCCCGCCGGCGCGTACGGGGTTGCGCCCGCTCCAGGCCTCGTAGAGGGTCAGGGCGAGCGAGTAGACGTCGCAGGCCGGCGTCACGCGCGCGCCCTCGGCCTGCTCGGGCGCCATATAGGCGAGCGTGCCGACCACGTCGCCGGTGCGCGTCAAGGCCTCGTCGCTCACGAGGTGTGCGACGCCGAAGTCGGTGAGCTTCGCGAAGCCGACGCCCGCGGCGGGCTCCGCCACCACCATCACGTTCTGCGGCTTCAGGTCGCGGTGGATGACGCCGCGCGCGTGCGCGTGCGCGAGCGCGTCGCAGAGATCGGCGCCGATGCGCGACACGTCGCGGTCCGAGATCGCCCCCGCCCGCAGTAGCTCTGCAAGGGTTCTTCCCCGAACGAGCTCAGACACGAGGTAGACGTCGTGCTCGTCCGAGGCGAGCTCGTAGATGCCGACGATCGCGGGATGGTTCAGACGGGCCGAGGCGAGCGCCTCACGCTCGACGCGCTCACCGGCGCCGCGCTCGCGCGGGATCACCTTGACCGCCACCTCGCGCTCGAGCCGCTCGTCCCAGGCGTGCCAGACGACGCCGAAGCCGCCGGCCCCGAGCCGCTGCTCGAGGCGATAGCGGTTCAGGACGACGCGCGGGCCGGGACCGCCCGGCAGGCTTTCGGTAGGGTCAGACCCGCCCAGCGGCAGGGTGCCGGGCTCTTCGGTAAGGCCTGTGTCGGAACGTTTCATTCCAGGTTCTGTGTTCGGTCCGCGGAGAGCGCGTCCTGCCCCCCGTTCATACTCCAATCGAAGCGCCGCGTGCGCCTCGAAGTATTAGGAGCGATACTGCTTTCCTTCCTCGACGAACCGGACGAGCCCGTAGCCGGACGAACACGGCGCCGGCCATCGGGCGGCGGCCGCGGCACGGACCGCCAGACGCTGATGGTCCGCAGGACCTTAGCTATAGGAGCGGCGCTGCTCGTGCTGATCCTCCTTGTCCTGGCCCTCCGCGGCTGCCTCAACGCGCGCAACGAGCGGGCGATCAAGGACTACGTGGGCCAGTCCTCCGAGCTCATCGACCAGTCCAAGATGGAGGGCAACCAGCTGTTCGGGCTGCTGGGCGGCTCGGGCGACCAGGACGACGCCGTCGACGCGGCCAACGTCGTGAACGGCCTGCGCAGCGAGTCGGCCACGCTAGTCGACCGTGCCAACGACCTCGACGCGCCGGACGAGGTCTCGTCAGCGCAGGAGAACCTCGTCGACGCCCTGGAGCTGCGCAGGGACGCCCTCGCCGCGGTCGCCAATGCGCTTCCGGGCGCGCTCGCCGACGAAGAGCGCCGCGAGAGCACCGGTGACATCGCCGAGATGATGCAGGTCTTCCTGGCAAGCGACGTGCTGCTCAAGTACCGCTTCAAGCCGAACCTCGAGCAGGCGCTCAGGGACGAGGACCTGACCGGCGAGGTGAGCGTCCCCAAGCAGAGCGAGCTCGAGTTCGTCCCGGATGTCCAGTGGGCGGATCCCGCCTTCGTGGCCGATCAGATCGCCGGCCTGCGCGGCACGGGCGGCGGCGCCGGCGATGAAAGCGCGGCCCCCGGCCTGCACGGCAACGGGCTGGGCACCGTCACGCTCGGTGGAGTCGCGCTGGTGCCGGGCGCCTCGGCCACGGTGCCGCTCTCCGAAGACCTCTCGTTCGACGTCCAGGTCGTCAACCAGGGCGAGAACAACGAGACCGACGTGAACGTCAGGGTCACGGTCGGGGAGGGGAACGACGCGATCGAGCTCGAGGAGACGATCCCGGAGATCGCCGTCGGTGAGCAGCAGAACGTCACGATCCCACTGGCCGAACAGCCGCCCACGGGCGAGAACGTCCCCGTGACCGTCGAGGTCGAGGCCGTCCCGGGCGAGGAGATGACCGACAACAACTCGGCCGAGTTCACGGTCATCTTCACGAGCTGAGCCGCGCCGATACCCTCAGCCGACGTGGATGACCTGACCTCCACGCAGGGATTCGTGGCGCTCGGGGCGGCGGTGGTGGCGCTGATCGCGCTCATCTTCTGCCTCGTCCTGGCCGTCAAGCTGCGGCGCCTGCGTGCGGCCCAGCGCACCGTGCTCGGCCCGGGCGATCAGGACATCGTGCAGCATGCCGCCACGCTCCAGGACGCATTCGTCCAGCTGCGCGACTGGGTCGAGGAGACGGCCGCACGGCTCGAGTCGCGCGTGCACGCCGCCGAGCAGCGTATGGACGGCTGCGTCGCCCACACCTCGCTCGTCCGCTACGACGCCATGAACGAGCTCTCGGGCCGGCAGTCGAGCACCGTCGCGCTGCTCGACTCGCGGCGCACCGGCGTCGTCATCTCTTCGATCCTGCACCGCGACCAGGCGCGCTTCTACGTCAAGGAGCTTCGCGAGGGCAACTCCGAGCACGAGCTCTCGCCGGAGGAGCAGGAGGCCGTCGCGGCCGCGCTCGCGGAGGCGGCGCCCGGCTCCTCGTCGTGAAGGTCGCCTACCTCGGTCCCGCCGGGACCCACAGCAGTGAGGCCCTGCGCGCGTCCGCCCCCGAGGACACCGACGAGATCCCCTATCCGACGATCTACGACGCCGTCATGGCAGTACAGGAGCGAGCCGTGGATCGGGCCGTCGTCCCGATCGAGAACGCGCTCGAGGGCGGCGTCGCGGTGACGCTCGACACGCTCGTGCTCGAGGCTGTCGACGTCCGCATCGGCGCCGAGGTCGTGCACCCGATCCACCACTGCCTCATCGCCACCGAACCGGTCGAGCTCGAGCACGTCGAGCGGGTCGTCTCGCACCCGCAGGCGATCGCCCAGTGCGCTCGCTTCCTGCGCGAGCGGCTGCCGGGCGCGGAGCACGTGAGCGCGCCCTCGACCGCCGACGCGGTGGCGTCCCTCGGCGACGCCGGGCCCTCGACGGCGGCGCTCGGGTCGCGGCTCGCGGCGGAGCTTTACGGCGGCGAGCTGATCGCGGCGGACGTGGAGGACCATCCGGACAACGTCACGCGCTTCGTGTGGCTCGTTCCGGCGGCCGATGCGGCCGAGCCGGACGGAGCAGCCAAGACCACGATCGTCTTCTGGGGCGCCGGCGACGAGGACCCCGGCTGGCTCGTGGACGTGCTCGGCGAGCTCTCGAGCCGCGAGGTCAACATGACGAGGATCGAGTCGCGCCCGCGCCGGATCCGGCTCGGGCACTACATGTTCGTCGCCGACATCGTCGGCACCGCCTCGCGCCCGCCCGTGAGCGAGGCGCTCGAGGCGCTCGGCACCCATGTGGAGGAGGTCCGCGTGCTCGGTTCCTACGGCGCGTTCACAGGCTGATCGAATGCCAGCCGGGGGCTCGCGCCCCCGGACCCCCTTTGGCACCTGGCCGGCCCTGGCGGCGGGGGCGCTGGTTAAACTGCGCCCAGTCATGGCAGTACGGGTCAACGTCACGCTCGAGGCGGGTGATACGGAACCAGGCCCTGCCGCCGCGCTGCACGGGGCCGGCCGGCCCGCGCAGCGCCATTCCTCTTCGGGCCGGGTGCTCGTGCTCAACGCCTCGTTCGAGCCGATCAACGTCTGCACGGTCCGGCGCGCGGCCGTCCTCATCCTGAAGAACCGCGCCGAGGTCCTCGAGAAGGGCGACTGGGCCCTCCACGCGGAGTCCTTCACACTCGACCGGCCCGTGGTGATCCGCCTCTTGACCTACGTCCGCATCCCGCGCGACGCCCACCGGCGCAAGATCACGCGCCGCGCCGTCTTCGCCCGTGACCGCTGGACCTGCCAGTACTGCGGGCACGAGCGCGGAAGCCTCACGGTCGACCACGTGATCCCGCGCTCCAAGGGCGGGCCCTCCACCTGGGAGAACATCGTCGCCTGCTGCGCGCCCTGCAACCGGCGCAAGGGCGACCGCCTGCCCAAGCAGGCCAACATGGTCCCGGTCAGGGCGCCGCGCGCGCCCAACCCGGCGATCTTCATCCACGTCGCCGCCCCGACGATCCCGGCGGCGTGGGAGCAGTACCTCGTGGCCGCCTGATGAACGAGCCGGGGCGCCCGGGCTCGCAGCCACCGCCGGTGGGACGTAGCGAGCGCCTGCTCACGGACGACCAGCTGCCGGCGACCGTCGCTCAGTTCAAGGGCCTGCGCCGCTGGCTGATCGTTGCCGCCGTGTGGGCCGTGGCGGCGACTGCCCTTGCGGTGTTCGCGCTGATCAAGGCGAATGATGAGGACGAGGCGGGTCGCCAGGAGGCGGCCGGCCAGCTGGGGCAGGTAGAGCGCCAGCTGAACAACCGCATCGACGAGCTCGAGAAGCGCATCGAGGGCCTGCCCAGCTCGGACGACCTGTCGAGCCTCGAGGACCGGCTGGGCCAGGTCGAGGACGACGCCTCGCGCGCGGCCCAGGACGTCGAGCGGCTCGGGAACCGAGTCGACGATCTCGAGGGCCGGGTCGACCAGCTCGAGCAGGAGCAGGCCGACACGAGCACCGAGACCGAGACCACGCCCTGAGGACCGGCCGGCCGGGCCCTACGGCCGCCGGCCGCACGCCGCGAGCGCTTCCTCCGTGGTCCGGTACTCGTCGACCTGAACGATCCTGCCTTCCTCCACCCTGATCGCGTAGGTCTCGTACACCTCGACGGCCAGGCCGCTCGCCTTGCCCTCGAGCTTGGCCGTCCAGGGGACCACGACCCAGTCGCCGAGGTCGATGAACTCCATGAACCTCACCGCGCCGTCGAAGCGGTTCCCCCACGGCTCGGCCGTCTCGGCCGTGAAGCGCCGCATGTCCTCCGGTCCGCGGTAGGTGCGCGGGTCCGGCTCATCCGCGCCCGTCGTCCACTCGATCTGCGGGGCGTGCTCCGCGAAGAACGCGTCGAGGTCACCACGCGCGAACGCCTCCAAGCTCCGGCGCACGACATCGACGTTCCGGGCGGACACGGTCGAGGGAGTATCGCGTGTGCGCCCCGAAACGCACGAGGGGCGCCCCTGGGGAGCGCCCCTCGCGTGATCTCTGACTGGACTTGATCGGCGGGTCCTTCGCGGCCAGAGGAACCACTCCCGGCCAGAACCGCCGACGGCGTCTCGGTTGGACTCCGCAGACCGCCTCGGTGCGCCGCCGTTGGCCGGCGGCTTCCGTGCGACCGGGGCCCAGCCTCGGTCTAGCGGCCGGACACCTCCAGGGTCCCAAGAATTCTGTCAGTCAAGCTCGGACCACCCCCTTTCTCTGGTAGCAGAGATTGAAGCAGACGCAGAGGTCGGCTGTGGCACTACCTGTGGGGGCCCTACTCGTCCTCGGGGAGGTCGTCCGGCACCACCTGTGCCGCGGTGTCCTCCGAGGTCTCCATGACCAGCGCCACGGCACTCACCACGTCGTCCTCGCGCAGGTTCATCAGGCGGACGCCCTGCGCCGGCCGGCCCTGCCTCGAGATGCCCTTCACCGGGGTCCGCTGGACCATCCCGTTCTGCGAGATGAAAACGAGGTCGTAGTGCTCCTTGACGATCAGCGCGCCCGCGACGCCGCCCTTCCTCTCGGTCAGGCCGATCGTCTTTACGCCCATCGCGCCGCGGCCCTTGACCGGGTACTCCTCGATCGCGGTCCGCTTGCCGTAGCCGTTCTCCGTCACGACGAGCAGCTCGTTGTCCGGGCGCACGACGTCCATGGCGAGCACGCGGTTGTCGCCGCGCGAGACGTTCATGCCCTTGACGCCGGCGGTGTCGCGGCCCATCGGCCTGACGTCGTCCTCGTTGAAGCGAGCCGCCTGGCCCGAGCGCGACACCATGATGATGTCGTCGTCGCCGCTCGTGCGGCGCACCGCCACGAGCTCGTCGTCGTCGCGGATGCTGATCGCGATGATGCCGTCGGCCTTGATCGGAGTGTTATACGCGCCGAACTCCGTCTTCTTGATCTGGCCCTTGCGCGTCGCGAAGACGAGGTACTTGCCCTCGTTGAACTCGCGCGTGGCCTGGACGGCCTGGACGCGCTCGCCCTCGCGCAGCGGCAGCAGGTTGACGAGCGCCCGGCCCTTGGCGGTCCGCGAGGCCTCCGGCAGCTCGTAGACCTTCTGGCGGTAGACCTTCCCGCGGTTCGTGAAGAACAGCAGGTAGTCGTGCGTCGAGCTCACGAAGAGGTGCTCGATGTAGTCCTCGTCCTTCATGTCCATTCCGGTCACACCGATGCCGCCGCGCTTCTGCTGGCGGTAGGTCGCGAGCGGCAGCGTCTTGATGTAGCCCGAGTGCGTGATCGCGATGACCATCTGCTGGTCGGCGATCAGGTCCTCGATGTCGATCTCGTCCTCGGAGTGCGTGATCTCGGTGCGGCGCTCGTCGCCGTACGCCTCGCGGATCTCGAGGAGCTCCTCCTTGATGATCCCCATGACCCTGGCCTCGTCGCCGAGGATCTCGCGCAGCTCCTTGATGCGCTCGACCGTCTCTGCGTGCTCCTGCTTGACCTTGTCGGCCTCGAGCGCGGTGAGCCGCGCGAGCCGCATGTCGAGGATCGCCTGCGCCTGGATGCGTGACAGCTCGAAGCGCTCGATGAGGCCGTCGCGCGCAGCGTCGGGATCGCTCGAGCCGCGGATCAGCTCGATCACCGCGTCGATGTCGGAGATCGCGACGAGCAGTCCCTCGAGGATGTGCAGCCGCGCCTCGCGCTCGCGCAGCTCGTGCTTGGTGCGCCGGACGACGACCTCGCGCTGGTGGTCGACGTAGTTGCGCACGATCGGCAGCAGCCCGAGCGTGCGCGGCACGCCGTCGACCAGCGCGACCATGTTCACGCCGAAGGTCGTCTGCAGCTGGGTGTGCTTGTAGAGCTTGTTGAGGACGACCTTCGGGATCGCGTCGCGCTTGAGCTCGATCACGAGCCGGATGCCCGACTTGTCGGACTCGTCGCGGAGGTCCGCGATCTCCTTGATCCTGCCGTTCTGGACCTGCTCGGCGATCTTCTTGATCAGGCCGCTGCCGTCGCCCCGCCCATCGCCCTTGTAGACCTGGTAGGGCATCTCCGTGACGATGATCGCCTCCCTGCCCCTGGGCGGGTTCTCCACGTGCGCTCGCCCGCGCACGATCACGCGGCCGCGGCCCGTCTCGTAGGCGTCGCGGATTCCCGCGTGCCCGACGATCATGCCCCCGGTCGGGAAGTCCGGCCCCTTCAGATGTCGCATCAGCCCCTTGACGTCGATCGCCGGGTCGTCGATGTAGGCCACCACGGCGTCGATCGACTCGCGCAGGTTGTGCGGCGGGATGTTCGTCGCCATGCCGACCGCGATGCCGGTGGCGCCGTTGACGAGCAGGTTCGGGAAGCGCGCCGGCAGGACGAGCGGCTCCTGGCGCGACTCGTCGTAGTTCGGCACGAAGTCGACGGTGTCCGCGTCGATGTCGCGCAGCATCTCCGTCGCGAGTCGCGACAGGCGCGCTTCGGTGTAGCGCATTGCCGCCGGCGAGTCGTTGTCGATCGAGCCGAAGTTGCCCTGCGGGTGCACCAGCGGGTAGCGCATGGCGAAGTCCTGGCCCAGCCGCACCAGCGCGTCGTAGATCGCCGAGTCGCCGTGGGGGTGGTAGTTCCCCATCACGCCGCCGACGACGTTCGCGCACTTGCGGTGTGGCCGGTTCGGCTGCAGGCCGGACTCGTACATCGCGTACAGGACGCGCCGGTGCACCGGCTTGAGGCCGTCGCGCACGTCCGGGAGCGCGCGGCCGACGATCACGCTCATGGCGTAATCGAGATAGGAGGAGCGCATCTCCTCCTCGAGCCCGCGCGGCTCGATGTTCCCGCCTGTCAGCTGGTCAATGCTCATTTCGGAGACGCCCCCTAGACGTCCAGGTTGGTGACTTCGCGGGCGTGGGTCTCGATGAACTCACGCCGTGGCTCGACGCTGTCCCCCATCAGCATCGAGAAGATCTGGTCGGCGACGCTGGCGTCGTCGATCCCGACCAGCTGCAGGGTGCGGCCCTCGGGGTCCATCGTCGTGTCGAACAGCTGATCGGCGTTCATCTCGCCGAGCCCCTTGAAGCGCTGCAGCGGGACGCCGTCGCGACAGATCTCCAGCACCTTGGAACGCAGCTCCTCGAACGAGAGCGCGTCGCCCTCCTTCTTGCCGAGCGCGATCCGGAAGGGCGGCGTGCCGGCAAGCGCCTCGAGCTCCTTGTGGATCTTCACGAAGCCGGTGTACTCGGGGGTGGAGAACAGCCGCCGCGCGAGCCGGTAGGTCTGGGCGGTGCCCGTCTTGCGCTCGACGACGCGGGCGACGATCGCGTTCTCGTCCTCGCTGACGAGCCGCGTCTCATAGGGCTCGCCCTCGGGGTCCTCGCCCTGGAGCAGCGCGATCACCGCCTCCGGGTCCATGGCGCCCTCGTCGAGGATCGTCGACTCCTCGAGGAAGGTGATGGGGTCGTGCCCCCACTCGGCCCGCAGCGCGGCGGCCCAGCCCTCGTACTGCTTCAGGAGCCGGCCGTACTTCTGCCAGCGCGCGTGGGTGAGGCTGAAGGCCTGGCCCTCGCGGTCCACCACCTCCATCTTCTCGAGCTTGTCGCGCAGCAGGACCTCCTCGAGCTCCGACTCCTTCTCGATGTAGACGTCCTGCTTGCCTGACTTGATCTTGTAGAGCGGCGGCTTGGCGATGTAGACGTAGCCGGCGTCGATCAGGTCGGGCATCTCGCGGTACAGGAAGGTGAGCACGAGCGTGCGGATGTGGGCACCGTCCACATCGGCGTCAGTCATGACGATCACCTTGTGATAGCGGGCCTTCTCGATGTCGAACTCCTCGCGGATCCCCGTGCCGATCGCAGTGATCAGCGCCTGGATCTCCTTGTTCGAGAGGACCTTGTCGATGCGGTTCTTCTCGACGTTGATGATCTTGCCGCGCAGCGGCAGGATCGCCTGCGTGTTGCGGTCGCGCCCCTGCTTGGCGGAGCCGCCGGCCGAGTCGCCCTCGACGATGAAGATCTCGGCGAGCGCCGGGTCGCGCACGCTGCAGTCCGCGAGCTTGCCCGGCAGCGTCGAGTTCTCGAGCGCGGACTTGCGGCGCGTGAGGTCGCGCGCCTTGCGCGCCGCCTCGCGGGCGCGCTGAGCCGCGACCGCCTTCTTGATGATCTGGTTGGCGTCGGTCGGGCTCTCCTCGAGGAACTCGGCGAGCCCCTTGTTGACCGCCGCCTGCACGAAGCCCTCCACGGGCGGGTTGCCGAGCTTGGTCTTCGTCTGTCCCTCGAACTGCGGGTCGGCGATCTTCACCGAGATGATCGCCGTGAGGCCCTCGCGGATGTCCTCCCCCTGCAGGTTCTGGTCCTTCTCCTTGAGCTCGCCCTTCTGGCGCGCGTAGGCGTTGATCGTCCGCGTGAGCGCCGAGCGGAAGCCGGACAGGTGCGTCCCGCCCTCGTGCGTGTTGATGTTGTTCGCAAACGAGAGCAGCGCCTCCTGATAGGAGTCGTTCCACTGCAGGGCGACCTCGACCTCGCCGATGTCGCTCGAGTCATCGACGAAGGCGATCTTCTTGTGGAGCGGCTCGCGCGTGCCCTGGCTGTGCAGGTACTTGACGAAGTCGACGATGCCGCCGTCGTACTGGAAGCTTGTCTCGAAGCGCTCGCCGCGCTCGTCCCGGAAGCCGATCTTGAGGCCCCTCGTGAGGAAGGCCATCTCGCGGAAGCGCTGCTCGAGCACCGTCCGGTCGTAGTCGATCTCCTCGAAGATCTCCATGTCCGGGAGGAAGCTGATGCTGGTGCCGCGGCGGTCCGTCTTGGCGCCGCGCGCGAGCTCGCCCATCGGCTTGCCGCGCTCGTATGACTGGGTGTGCTCGTAGCCGTCGCGCCAGATCGTGAGGTGGAGCCACTCGGAGAGCGCGTTGACGACCGAGACGCCGACGCCGTGCAGGCCGCCGGAGACCTTGTAGCCGCCGCCGTCGCCGAACTTGCCGCCGGCGTGCAGCACGGTCAGTACCACCTCGGCCGCCGGCCGCTTCTCCTTCTCCATCACGTCGACCGGGATGCCGCGGCCGTTGTCGGTGACCGTGACGCTGTTGTCCGGATGGATGACGATCTCGACCTCGTCGGCCTCGCCGGCGAGCGCCTCGTCGACCGAGTTGTCCATTACCTCGTAGATCAGGTGATGGAGCCCGCGCAGGCCGGTGGAGCCGATGTACATGCCGGGCCGCTTGCGAACAGCCTCGAGCCCCTCGAGAACGGTGATGTCCTGGGCGCCGTAGGTGCCGTTCCCGCCCTTGCCCGCGCCGGCTCCCTTCTTCGCGGAAGCGCCTCCGTCCGGCTGGGGGACCGCGCCGTCTCCCTGATTCTGCTGTTCGCCGTTCTCGGGCCGTTCCGCCAAGTGGTTCCCTTCATCGCGCGGCCCTCGACGGACCGCTGAACACCATGAAAAGCCCCGACGCCGTGCCGCCAGTCAACACGGGCCGGGGCGCTACATAAGACCGCCTCTGATATTAGCAGGCTACCCCCTGTCCCGGACGGGTTCGAGCGTTACAAAATGCCCGCAAATCGCGCAAAAACAAGCGCGCGACCGCTCGCGCCGGCCGCCGCTCTGCAACTGGGTTTGCACGCTCAGTTCGGAGCCGAACCTACGACGCACCTGAGACGCGTCAGAACTCCCTCCGGCGGGCCGCCGAGCGCGGCGTTCAGCCGGGTCAGCAGATCGGGCCCGAGCAGCTCCAGCTCGTGGGCCCAGACGCCCGACTCGCAGGCCACCGTGAGCACGCCGTCGCGCTCGGATATCGGCTCGGCGAACGGCGCCAGGCCGGGGCCGGCGGCCTCGCGCCAGGCGCCCTGGGCGCGCGCGAGCAGGGTGGCCGGCTCGGAGCGTTCGACGACGCGGTCCAGCGCCAGCGCGAGCGGTCGCGGCGCGGGCCGCCTCACGCGGCGACCTCGTGCGGGGCCGCCCGGACCTGCCCCGCCTCGACGCGCACGAGTCCGCCGTCCGTCAGCGCCGTGCCCGGCACCTGCTCGGGCTCGGTGGCCGTGATCACGGCCTGGCCACCGGAGCGCAGCAACTCCGCGAGCAGGTCCCGCCGCGCGGCATCGAGCTCGGACATGACGTCGTCGAGCAGCATCAACGGCGGTCGACCGCGGCGCTCCGCCAGCAGGCCGCGCTCGGCGAACAGGAGCGCCAGCAGGGCGGCCCGCTGCTGGCCCTGCGATCCGTAGGCCCGCAGCGTGACGCCCTCGAGGAGCAGCTGCAGCTCGTCGCGGTGCGGCCCGTGCGCGGTGAAGCCGCGTTCGAGATCCGCCGTGCGGCGTTCCGCGAGCTCCGCGGCAAGGCCCTCCGCGTCCTCTGCGGCCGAGCGGGGCCGGTACCGAAGCTCGGCGGCGCCGGCCAGGCCGAGCCGCGCGGCGAGCTCGGCGAACGGCGCGCGCAGGCCGCCCACCGCCTCGGCGCGGTCCTCCATCAGGCGGATGCCCTCGCGCGCGAGCTCGGCGTCCCAGGCATCGAGCGCGGCCGGGCCCGCGGCGCCGGCGCGGATGCGCGCGATCAGCGCGTTGCGCTGCGCGAGCGCGCGCGAGTAGGACGCACGGGTCTCGGCGCGAGCCGGCCACAGCGCAGCGACGACCTGGTCCAGATGGGCCCTGCGGCCCGCCGGGGCGCCCTTGATGAGCTCGAGCCGCTCGGGCAGGAAGACGCTCGCCAGCGGACGGGCCTCACTCATCGACAGGCTGTCGACAGCGCTGCCGTCAATGCGCAGGCGCTTGGCCTCGCCCGGCTCGAAGCCGACCTCGATGCGGTGCTGCGCTTCGGCGCCGGCCGTATCGAGCACGACGCGCGTGACCGATGCGCCGCGACGCACCAGCTCGCGCTCGTTGGAGGTGCGCGGCGAGCGGGCGGTGCAACCGAAGTAGAGCGCCTCGAGCAGGTTGGTCTTGCCGGCCCCGTTCGCTCCCGCCACGACGGTCAGGCCCGGCGCGATGTCGAGCTCCGCCAGCTCGTAGTTGCGGAAGTCGCGCAGCTCGATGCGCGTCGCGACCACGGCGCGTCCTACACGTTCAATCTGATCGGCATGACGAGGTAACGGAAGCCCGCGTCGTCCCCGCTCGACTCGATGAGGCCCGGGCGCAGCGGGCTGATCAGCTTCAGGACGAGCTCCTCGGACTCGGCGCTGTCGAGGCCGTCGCGGAAGAACTCCGGGTTGAAGCCGATCTCCAGCTCCTCGCCGGCGAACGGCACCGGCAGCGACTCACTCGCCTCGCCGACGTCGGGGGTCTGCGCCGAGACGTCGAGCGCGCCCTCCGAGAAGCGCAGCCGCAGCGGCGCGTTCTTCTGGGCGAGCAGGCCGATGCGGCGGACAACCTCGAGCAGCTCCTCGCGGCTCACCTTCAACTCGTGCTCGTAGGACTCCGGGAGGAGCTGCTGGTAGTTGGGGAAGCGCCCCTCGACGAGCCGCGACGAGAGCACGACGTCGCCGACGGTGAAGACAACCTGGTTCTCGAGCGCCGCCACGCCGATCGTCTCCGCCTCGCCGGCCGTCGCTATGCGGCCGAGCTCCTGCAGCGTGCGGGCCGGCACGTTGGCCTCGAGCTCGCCGTTGAGCGCCGTCTCGAGCGTCGTTTCCTTGACGCTCAGCCGGTACGAGTCGGTGGCGACCATGCGCAGCTCGGTGCCGCTCGCGGTGACGAGCACACCGGTGAGGTGAGGCCGGGTCTCATCCCGTGAGGCCGCCCGCGCGACCCGGCTGATCGTGTCGACGAAGGCCTCGGCAGGCACGCTGAGGCCGCCCTCGGCAGGTGCCTCGGGCAGCTTCGGGAAGTCCTCGGTAGGAAGCGTCCGCAGATGGAAACGGGCCGGCCCCGACACCACCTCGACATCCTGATGCGAGCTGCGGTACTCGAGCGTCAGCTCGTCCTTCGGGAGCGAGCGAACGACATCGAGCAGGAGACGAGCGGGGATGACGGCCTGGCCGGCCGCGGACTCGCGCGCCTCGAGCGACATGCGCACGCCGAGCTCCATGTCGGTGGACTGCAGCTCCGCCTTGCCCTCGTCGACCCGCAGGAGGACGCCGGACAGGGTCTGAATCGCGCTGCGCGTGGAGGCGCCGCGGACGGCGATGCCGAGACGCGCGAGGAACGTTTCACGGGAAACGGTGAGCTTCAACTGATGCTGCCTATCTCTTTGAAGTAATGGGGGCTGTAGAGAACCTTGACATCCCGCGGAAGTTCAGGTGGGAAGCGGGATGGTGCCTGTGGGGAAGCTGTTGATTCTTCCATTTGGCCCGGTCGTCAGGTGGGCCGGCCGAGTTGCCGGCGCAGGTTGTCGACCGCGTTCTGCACATCTGAATCGCTGCTCATCGCGGCGCTGATGCGGTTGACGGCGTGCAGGACGGTGGTATGGCTGCGCCCACCCATTCCGCGGCCGATCTCGGGCAGGCTGTGCCCCGTCAGCTCGCGGGCGAGATACATGGCGACCTGGCGCGCGGTTGCGACAGGCGGCCGCCGGTCGCGCGCCAGGAGGGCCTGCCGTTCGACCCCGAACTCGATTGCGGCGGCGTCGAGGATCTCCGCGATGCCACAGGTCTCTGTGCCGGTATCGGTCCCGAGACGCTTGAGCACGTGGCGGGCCAGGCCCGGCGTGGGCGGCTCGCCTGTGAGTGAGGCGTACGCCACGACGCGTATCAGAGCGCCCTCGAGTGCACGCACGCTGGTGGTTACGCGGGCGCCGATCTCGGCGAGCGTCGCCGCGTCGATATCGAGGCCGTCGAGCCGGGCTCGCTTGACGAGGATGGCCTGACGCGCGGCGGCGGCGGGCGGCTCGAGCTCGACGACCAGGCCGGCCCGGAAGCGCTCGATCAGCCGTTCCTCGAGGCCCGGTATCTCCTCCGGGCTGCAGTCCGAGGTCATGACGAGCTGGCGGCCGGACTCGAGCAGCGAGTTGAAGGTGTGGAAGAACTCCTCGCGCGTCTTCGCTCGGCCGGCCAGGAACTGGACGTCGTCGACGAGCAGCACGTCAGATTCGCGGAAGCTCTTCTTGAAACGGCCGGTGCGGCGTTCGCGCACCGCGCTGACGAACTCGCTCGTGAACTCCTCGATCGTCGCGTAGCGGACTGTCAGCCCCGAGCCGAAGCGCTCGACGTAGTTGCCGATCGCGTGCAGCAGATGCGTTTTGCCCATGCCGGGCGAGCCGTGCAGGAAGAGCGGGTTGTATGAGTGCGCCGGCAGCTCGGCAACGGCCAGCGCCGCCGCGTGGGCGAAGTGGTTCTGCTCACCGATCACGAACTGCTCGAAGGTGTACTTCGGGTTGAGCTGCGAGACCGGCCGGGGGGATTCCGTGCCGGCGGGAGCACGGTCGCGCTCCGCGGGCTCGCGCCATCCTGCGCCGACGACCTCGACGGTGGCGTGCTCGTCGAAGCGCCGCGCCGCAGCCCGGCGCAGGAGCGGGACGTAGCGCTCGGCGACCGAGGTCCGGATGTGCTCCGGCGCGCGTACGTACAGCGTCTTGCCGCGCACGGCCGCGAGCTCGAGCGGCTCGATCCAGATGTGGAACTTGAAGTCCGCGGTCTCGGTGCGGAGCTCGTCCCGGATGTTGTCCCAGATCTCGTCGAGGGGTTTGGGCAAGGGCGGTCGAGGCTCTCCCCTGGGGCCAGGTTGCGGATCTATGGAGGAGGAGGAAAACGAGCGGAGAGACGGCCGCTGCTGCCCTCGGCGCGCCGAGTGTACAACGGCCCCGGCGGCGCTCGTAGGGGGTACCGGGGGCGCTTCCGCAAAACGCGAAAAAAGCGTCGCGGGCCGCCTCGCCGGGGTTCGCCGCCAGGAAATCGACAGGTTTCAGCGGCGCGATCTTGTACCCTGGCTCCTCCCGATGAAGCGCACGTATCAGCCGAAGAAGCGCAAGCGCGCCCGCACCCACGGGTTCCGTGCGCGCATGTCCACGCGCGCCGGCCGGAAGCTGCTGAAGCGCCGCCGGGACAAGGGCCGCAAGCGGCTCACCCCCTAGACGCGATGGCCGATCGTGCGCGCCGGAAGCGCCGCAGGCTGTCTCGCAGCGGTGAGTTCGAGCGCGTCTACCGCGAGGGCCGCTCGCACGCGAGCCGCTATCTCGTGGTCTATGCCTTCCCGCGCGCGGAGGACGACGGCGACGCGCGGCTCGGCGTGTCGGTCGGCCGCAAGCTGGGCGGCGCCGTCGAGCGCAACCGCATCAAGCGACTCCTGCGTGAGGCCTTCTGGGCGAACGCCGAGTCGCTGCGCCCAGGGCACGACTTCGTGATCGTGGCCCGCCCCCCGGCGGGCGAGCTCGCTAGCAGCGGCGGGGAGGCCGCGATCGAGGAGGCGCTCCGCAACGTGCTGGCCGAGGCGGGGCTGTCCGGCGAGGAGCCGCGGCCGTGACTCAGGTCCTGCGCTCTGTCGTCACGGCGCCCGTCCGCTTCTACCAGCGCGCGATCTCCCCGGGTTTGCCGGCCCGCTGCAAGTACTATCCGTCGTGCTCCGAGTACGTCGTGCAGGCCGTGCGCAGCTACGGTGTGTTCAGGGGCGTCGTGCTTGCCGCCTGGCGGTTGCTCCGTTGCAACCCCTGGAGTCACGGCGGCGTCGACTTCGTGGAGGACCAGAAGCTGTTCCGTCCACGCCCTCAGCCCTAGCCCATGTTCATCGCCGCCTTCCCCCAGAACGTCCTTCAGCCGCTCATCGACGCCTGCCAGTGGGTGCTCGAGTTCTGGCATGGCGTCATCGGCGACGGGCCCAACTCGTGGGGCTGGTCGATCATTCTCCTGACCTTCACGGTCCGGATCGTGATCCTGCCGCTGACGTTCAAGGGCGTGAAGTCGATGCAGCGCCTGCAGACGCTGCAGCCGGAGATCAAGAAGATCCAGGCGCGCTTCAAGGACGACAAGCAGCGCATGAACCAGGAGGTCATGGCCTTCTATCAGCGCGAGAAGGTCAACCCGCTCGGGTCCTGCATGCCGCTCCTGCTGCAGATCCCGTTCTTCATCTCGCTCTTCTACCTGCTGCGCTCGGACGCCTTCAAGGCTGACATCGCCGACAACCCGGGCTTCTTCCCGATCGACAACCTCGCCGAGAAGGTCACCGACCCGTGGCTGCTCGGCACGCTGATCGTCCTCTACGTCGGCACGCAGCTCGCGGCCAGCGCTGTCACGGCCATCAGCGCGGACCCGATGCAGCGCCGGATCATGTTCGCGCTGCCGTTCGTCTTCGTCATCTTCATCATCAACTTCGAGGCGGGCCTGATCGTCTACTGGATCACGACCAACGTGTGGACGATCGGGCAGCAGCTGCTCGTCAAGAAGCTCTACCCGAAGCCCGTGCTCGACGCGGAGGCCGATGCGGAAACGGCGACGTCGGCGCCCGCGCGCGGCAAGCCACCGAGCACCGTGATGGCCGCCTCGGGCGGCGACGCCGACAACGGCGCGAAGGACGGCAAGGACGGCGGCAAGGACGGCGGGAAGGCGGCCGCCAAGGCGCCCGCCTCCGCGAGCGGCTCGGGCGGCGCGCGCACGAAGGCCCCGCCGGCCTCGCCGCGCAAGAAGAAGAAGCGCTCCGGTCGCCGCCGCTGAGAGGATGCCCGGTATGTCCGTGAGCGAAGAGCCGCGCCCCGAGGAGCTTGTGGCCGAAGCGGAGGGCGACAGCCTCGGCGAGGCCAAGTGGGCGGCGATGAAGGCCCTCGAGCCGCGCTTCCCCGGGCTCAGCGCCGAATGCGTGAGCTTCGCCGTGATCGACGAGCCCGCCGACGGCCGCCCCGCTCGCGTGCGGGCCGAGGTGGACACCGAGAGCTGGCGGCGGCTCGCCGACGAGATCCCCGAGGAGCCGGCCGAGCGAGTGCGGGCGATCGTGGCCCGCGTGGTACACGCCCTCGGGCTGCGGGCGACTGTGGACATCGACGAGAGCCCCGAGGAGATCCGCGCGACCGTCAACGGCGACGACCTCGGCCTGTTGATCGGCAAGCACGGGTCGACCATCGACGCGCTCCAGCACCTCGCCTTCAGGGCGGCCTTCCTCGGCTCGGACCCGCGCAAGCAGGTGACGATCGACGCGGCCGGCTATCGCGAGCGGCGCGAGGGCGCGCTTCACCGGATGGCGGACCGCGCGGCGGCCGAGGCGATCCGCTTCGACCGCGCGGTCGAGCTCGAGCCGATGCGGGCGACCGAGCGCAAGATCGTCCACACCTACCTGTCCGAGCGCGGCGACGTCGAGACCCACAGCGAGGGCGACGAGCCCGACCGCCGCCTGGTCGTCTCTCCCACGCGCGGCTTCAGCGACTGAGGCCCGGCCGCGGCAAGTTGGGCGTTTCACGGGAAACGCTCGAGGGGCTGCGGCGTCGGTTCGGGCTGCCCGAGGCGGCGGTCGGGCAGTTCGAGCGGATGCTCGAGGCCCTGGCGGCCGAGGCGGACCCGCACACGACCGTCACCGACCCCGTCGATGCTCATCTGGCAGATTCGCTCACCGGCCTCTCCGTTCCCGAGCTCCGGCGCGCGCGCCGGATCGCGGACGTCGGGTCCGGTGCCGGCTTTCCGGGGCTGGCCCTGGCGGTGGCGCTGCCGACGACGGAGGTGGACCTGGTCGAGTCAGCCGGGCGCAAGAGCGCGGTGGCTTCGCGCCTCCTTCAGGCGGCCGGCGTCACTAACGCCCGTGCCGTGACCGCCCGTGCCGAGGAGTGGGCCGGGCTGCCGCCGGGGCTCGGGGGCGGGCTGGAAGCGTATGACGTCGTGACGGCCCGGGCGGTGGACTCGCTGGCGGTGCTGGTGGAGTACGCGGCGCCGCTGCTCACTACCGGGGGCGTCCTGGTGGCATGGAAGGGCGCCCGGGACGCACCCGAGGAGGCGGGTGGGGCGCGGGCCGCGGAGCGCTTGCAGATGGGAGTGAGGGCGGTGGAGCGCGTCGTTCCGTTCGAGGGAGCGGCCAACCGGCATCTCCATGTCTTCGAGAAGGTGGGACCGACGCCCGGGGGATTCCCGCGGCGGCCGGGGATGGCCCGGAAGCGCCCGCTTGGGTGAACATCCCTGTCTCTCCACGCTGTTGCCGAAAAGTCGGGCCGATGCCGAACGAAACGCGGGCAGGGTTCGTGCTCGAACCGTCGAAAGGGGGAACGATTCCGACCGGGTCACTACCTACCTTCAAGCCCTGATGGGCAGCGTTCTTGCAGTCACAAACCAGAAGGGCGGCGTCGGCAAGACGACCACCGCCGTCAACCTCGGCGCCAGCATCGCCGATGCCGGCTACCCGACCCTGCTTGCGGACCTCGATCCGCAATGCAACGCAACGGTTGCACTCGGGTTGCCGAAGGACAGCGAGCCGAATGTCTACGACTGCCTCTCGGGCGACCTCACGCTCGGCGCGGCCGCGCTGCCGAGTGGGGTGGAGCGGCTCGACGTCGTGCCGTCCACGCCGGACCTGGCCGGCGCCAACGTCGAGCTCCCGCGGATCGCGGGCTCCGAGACGATCCTGCGCAAGCGGCTCGGCGACGTCCGCGAGCGCTACCTGTTCACGCTGCTCGACTGCCCGCCGTCACTCGGCCCGCTGACCGTCAACGCGCTGGTGGCGGCGGACAAGGTGATCGTCCCGGTGCAGACCGAGTACTTCGCACTCGAGGGGCTCGCGCAGCTGCTCGACACGCTGTCCCTGATCCAGCGCGAGCTCAACCCACGGCTCACCGTGGCCGGAATGATCCTGACGATGCACGACGGGCGCACTCGCCTCGCGCGTGACGTCGAGCGGGAGGTGCGCGAGCACTTTCCGGAGCTCGTCTTCGACACCGTCGTGCCGCGCAACGTCCGGCTCGGCGAGGCGCCCAGCTTCGGCGTGCCGGTCATCCGGCACGCGCCCCAGAGCGCCGGCAGCGCGGCCTACCTGAAGCTCGCGAAGGAGGTGGCCGCCCGTGGCTGAGGCTGACCGGCGCGGCATGGGCCGGGGCCTGTCGGCGATCCTGCCGCGCGCCCAGAAGGGCGAGGAGGGGCTGCGCGAGATCCCGGTCGAGCTCGTCAAGCCGAACCCGCGCCAGCCGCGGCGCAGCTTCGACGAGGAGGCGCTCGGAGAGCTCGCCGATTCGATCCGCGCGCGCGGCGTCCTCCAGCCGATCGTCGTGCGCGCATTGCCCGGCGGTCACTACGAGCTGGTCGCGGGCGAGCGCCGGCTGCGCGCGGCCCGCATCGCGGAGCTCGAGAGCGTTCCGGCCATGGTCCGCGAGGCGGAGGACTGGGAGCGACTCGACCTGGCGCTCGCCGAGAACATGGCGCGGGTCGACCTCAACGCGATCGAGGAGGCGCGCGCCTGCGCGATGCTGGTCGACGACCTCGGGCTGACCAAGGAGGAGGTCGGCCGCCGCGTCGGACGCAGCCGCGTCGCGATCTCGAACCTGATCCGGTTGCTCGAGCTTCCCGAGGAGGCGCTCGAGCTGATCGAGGACGGCCACCTGAGCGAGGGCCACGGCCGCGCGCTCCTGCTGTGCAAGGACCACGCCACCCGGCGCCGGCTCGCGTTCGACGCGCGCGACGCCGCCTGGTCGGTCCGCGAGACCGAGCGCCGGGCGCGCGCGGCCGAGACCGGCGACGAGGAGCCGCGCAGGCCCAGAGCCGTGATCCACCCGGATCTGGAGGAGGCCCTGGCGGCGGCGGAGGATACGCTCTCGGCGGCCCTGGGGCGCGAGGTGCGCGTCAAGGCGAGGGGCGAGGGCTGTCGCGTCGAGCTCGATTTCGAGTCTCCGGCCGAGGCCGTGCAGCTCGCCGAGCAGCTCCTCGCGCGAGGTCTCCGGCGCGCCGCCTGAGCCCCCAGCGCCGGCGCTATCATCACCCGTCGCGGGCGATTAGCTCAGCCGGTTAGAGCGCGTCTCTGATAAGGACGAGGTCCCTGGTTCGAGTCCAGGATCGCCCATGCGGCCTGGCGCGCTGGTGCATAATCGTGCGCAACAGGCGAGTGCCGAGGGGGTCCGCGAACGGGCCCCCTCGTCGTTCGGGGAGGGCGTATGGCACGCCTTCCCACCCGGACTAGACTGTCGAGAAGCCATGCAGGAGATGGTCATTTACGGCGTCAGCTTCGACATGGTCGGCAAGCAGCCGATCGTGCTGCTGAAGACCCGCGACGGGAACAAGTTCCTGCCGATCTGGATCGGGCACCCCGAGGCGGCCGCCATCCTGATGAAGCTCCAGGGGGCGAACACGCCCCGGCCGATGACGCACGACCTGATCAGCGAGATGCTCTCCGAGCTCGAGGTCTCCTGCACGCGCGTCGCCGTGACGGAGCTGCGTGAGAACACCTTCTATGCCGAGGTCACGCTCCAGCTGAACGGCCGCGAGATTCCGATCGACTCACGCCCCTCCGACGCTCTCGCGCTCGCGGTCCGCACCGGCGCGCCGATCTTCGCCGCCGAGGACGTGATCTCGGAGTCGGCGATCGAGTTCGAGCACGAGGTGGAGGACACCGAGGAGGTCGTCGAGAAGTTCAAGGACTTCCTCGACAACGTGACCCCCGAGGACTTCGCGGGCGGCGACGAGCCCGAGGAGTCCGAGGAGTCCGAGGAACCCGAGCCCGAGCGCTAGGCGGGCCCGAGCGGCTGGGCCGCGGGCCGCCGCGCGAGCGCCAGCGCGAGTATCCGCTCGATCAGGGCGTCGAAGGAGATGCCGGCCGCCTCGGCGGCCTGCGGCAGCAGGCTCGTGTCGGTGAGCCCGGGAATCGGATTTGCCTCGAGCACCGTGAGCTCGCCACCGGGGTCGAGCATCAGGTCGACGCGCGCGAACGCAGCGCAACCGAGCAGCCGATAGGTGCGCAGGGCCAGGTCGTGGGCGGCCTCGGTCACCCCGTCGGGCAGCTCGGCCGGGCAGACGAAGTCGGTGCGGCCGATCTCGTAGCGGGCCTCGAAGTCGTAGAACTCGTCGTCGCGCGGCACAGCCTCGACGACCGGCAGGGGGGCGTCGTCGAGAATCGACACGGCGAGGTCGCGACCCGCCACGTGGCGCTCCAGCAGCACACGCGAGTCGTACGAGAAGGCGGCCACGAGCGCCGCCGGCACGTCCGCCGCGTTGCGTGCAAAGCGGATCCCGAGGGCCGAGCCCTGGGCCGAGGGCTTGACGACGATCGGGAACTCGAGGCGCTCCTCGATGGCGGCGAGCGCGTCGGCCGCCCCGAGCTCGCGGAAGGCGGTCTCGTTGAAGGCGAAGAAGTCGGGCGTCGGGATGCCCGCCTCGACCATCAGGTGCTTCGCGAGCACCTTGTCGATCGAGCGCGCGCAGGCCAGCACCCCCGACCCCGTGTAGGGGATGTCGAGGATCTCGAGCAGCTCCTGGACGGTGCCGTCCTCGCCGTCGCGGCCGTGCATGGCGATGAAGGCAAGCTCCGGCTCCGCCTCCCGCAGGCGCGCGATCAGGTCGGGTCCGACGTCTATCGGAACGACCTCGTGCCCGAGCCGTCCGAGGGCGTCCTCGACGCGCGCCCCGGAGCGGAGCGACACCTGCCGCTCGAGCGAGCGGCCGCCCTTCAGGACGGCGACGCGCGCAGCGTTCTTCTTCATGTGCCGCGCGCCCGCCGCTCGCGCTCGGCAGGCGTCGGCATCGGCACGACCTCGCCACCGGCCCCGGGCTGCTCGACGCGCAGCTCGCCCGTGAGCGTGCCGTAGAGCTGGAGCTGCTCGGTCACGACCTCGCCGATGCGGCGGATGCCCTCGCGGATCCCGTCCTCGTCCGAGCCGGAGAAGTTGAGCCGCATGGACGAGCGGCCGCGGCCGTCGAGGAAGGCGCTTTCACCGGGCACGAATGCGACGTTCTCCCGCAGCGCCCGCGCGAGCAGGTCGGTTGTGTCGATGAAATCGGGCAGCGTCGCCCAGATGAAGAAGCCGCCGCCCGGACGCGTCCACTCGGCCTGAGGAGGGAAGTGCTCGGCAAGCGCGTCGAGCATCGTGTCGCGCCGGGTGCGGTAGGTATCGGTCAGCGACTCGACGTAGTCCTCCCAGCGGCCGCGCTCGAAGTAAGCCTTCACCATCAGCTGCGAGAGGGTCGAGGTGCAGAGGTCGGCGCCCTGCTTGCCCAGGTTGATCTTGTCGAGCACGGGCGGCGGGGCGACCACCCAACCGAGCCGGATGCCGGGCGAGAGGATCTTCGAGAAGGTGCCGAGGTACATGACGAAGACACCGCCGTCGAGCCGGTACAGAGGCGGCAGCCGCTCGCCCTCATAGCGGAGCAGCCCGTAGGGGTTGTCCTCGAGGACGAGCAGCTCGCGCTCGTGGGCGATCTCGACGAGCCGCTTGCGGCGCGCGAGCGAGAGCGTCTCGCCCGCCGGGTTCTGGAAGGTCGGGACGGTGTAGATGAACTTCGGCCGCCGGCCCTCGCGCTCGAGTCGCTCGAGCGCCTCCTCGAGCAGGTCGACGCGCATCCCGGCGCCGTCCATCTCGATCTGCACGACGTCGGCCTGGTAGGCGCAGAAGACCGGCACCGCGCCCGGATAGGTGGGGCCTTCGGCGATCACGACGTCCCCCGGGTCGATGAGCGTCTTGGCGACGAGGTCGATGACCTGCTGGCCGCCGGTCGTGACGATCATGTCCTCGGGGTCCGCGTGCATGCCTTCGGCCGCCATCACCTGGGCTATGCACTCCTTCGTCTCCGGCAGGCCCTCGGTGGGCCCGTACTGGAGAGCCTTGGCGCACGACTCGGCGGCGATCCGCTGCGCAACGGCGGCGAACGTCTCGGGCGGGAAGCTGCTGGTGTCCGGCAGGCCGCCGGCGAGCGAGATGACCTCGGGCCGCGCCGTGACGGCCATCAGGTCACGCATCACAGATGACTTCATGACCCTCGTGCGGGAGGCGAAGAGGCCCGCGTAGCGCTCGAGATCGCGAGAGGTGCTCATTGCGGAAGCGCCCGGCTTGGCCGGGCGCGCACCGATGCCCTCATTGCGGAAGCGCCCGGCTCGGCCGGGCGCGCACCGATGACCTCATGCGCGGCCCGCGGGAGCTAATCTCACCGCCCGCAGGCTACCGACCTCGCCTGACCTCACATGAGCCTGTTCATGGACATAGGCACGGGCGCCGGGCTTGCCGGCGCCACCGGCGTGCGGCCCTACCTGCCGCCGCTGCTGACGGGCGCGCTCGCGCGCGCCGACACGGGGATCGACTTCGACGGCACCGACTGGAGCTTTCTCGAGTCGCCCGTCTTCCTGGCGGCGGTGCTCGCGCTGGGCGTGGGGGCCTACCTGCTCGAGCGCAGAGGGGCCGGCGCCGAGGCCGGCGACCGCCGAAGTCCGGTGGAGCTGTTCGCGGGCTTCGCCGGCATCGTGCTCGGCGCGCTCCTCTTCGCGGGCGCGCTGGCCGACGGGGGTGAGGAGAGCTGGATCGGGCTCGTCCTCGGCCCGCCCTGCGCCGCCCTCGGCTGGCTCGCCGTGGGCGGCCTCGTCGAGGGGGCCCGGCGCCGGCTCGAGGGCGGGGCGGCGGCGCTGCTCACCGTCTACGCCGACGCTGCCGCGCTCGTTCTGGCGGCGGTCGCGATCTTCGTGCCGCCGCTCTCCTTCCTCGCTCTTATCGGCTTCGCCTTGCTGTTGCTGGGCGGCCGCCGCCGCGACGGCGAGAAGTACGCCGGCCTGCGGATCCTCCGTTAGGTGGCGGCGCGGAAGCAGCGCGGGGCGCCGAGGAAGGTGGTCCTCGCGGTGATCGACTCGCTCAAGCCGGACATGCTCGACCTCGCGATCGAAGAGGGCCGGGCGCCGGCGCTCGAGGCGCTGCGCGAGCGCGGGACATACGTGCGGGACTGCCTCTCGACCTTCCCCTCGGTCACGCCGGTGGCCTCGGCCGCGATCGCCACGGGCCACGGCCCCGGCGAGCACCACATCCCGTCGATGAACTGGTACCACCGCGGCGAGGAGCGCTACGTGGAGTACGGCTCCTCGTTTCCGGCGACACGCGCGTTCGGCGTGGTCCGGTCGCTCTACGACACGGTCTACAACATGAACATGGCGCACCTCACGCGGGCGCGCAAGACGGTCTACGAGCACCTCGACGACGCGGGCCTGCGCACCGCCTGCACCACCTACCTGATCTACCGCGGCCGTACCCGGCACGAGCCGTCCGGGGCGAGCGTCTACCGGCGCATCGCCGAGGCCGTCCAGTTTCGCCACCCCGTCTACGGAGCTCGCGAGCTCTTCTACGCCGATCTGTTCGACTCGCGCGACACCGGGTGCACCTCGGCACTCGGCATGCCCGGCCAGCGCGACCGCCACACGGGCTGCGTGGGCGCCTACCTCGTCGAGCACGACCTGTTCGACTTCCTGCTCTTCTCGCTGCCCGACAACGACACGCATTCGCACAAGCTCGGGCCGGACGGCCAGGTCGCCTCCATCGCCGAGGCCGACCGCGCGCTCGAGCGCATCATGCACGTGGCGGGCGGGGTCGACGCGTTCCTCGAGGAGCACGCCGTGATCGTGATGTCCGACCACTCGCAGACGACGGTCGAGGAGGGCGTCAACCTCGCCCAGGCGCTCGAGGATTTCCGCGTGCTCGTGCCGGCCGACCCGGCGCCGGTCGAGGCCGAGCTGGCGGTCTGCCCGTCGGCTCGCTCCGGTGCCGTGTACGTCCTCGACGAGACGCGCCGCGACGAACTGGTGCCGCGCGTCGTGGCGACCCTCGCCGAGCTCGAGGGCGTCGATCTCCTGGTGTGGAACGAGGACGGAGCCGCCGTGGTGCGCTCGGCGGCGGGCGAGCTCCGCTTCCGCCCGGGGGAGGAGCTGCGGGACAGGTGCGGGCTGGGCTGGTGGCTGGACGGCGAGGAGGCGGTGCTCGGGCTCGACACCACGGACGGCGCCGTGACGAGCGAGGTCTACCCGGACGCCCTCGGGCGCCTGTGGTCGGCGCTCTCTTGCCCGCACTCCGGTGATGCCCTGATCTCGGCCGAGCTCGGCTTCGAGTTCGTCGACTGGGGCGGCGCCGATCACGTGGGAGGTGGCAGCCACGGCTCGCTCCACCGGGACGATTCGGAGGGCGTCCTGCTCATGAGCGGGCTCGACGTCCCGGAGCGCGAGCAGTGGTCGCTCACGGACGTGACTCCGCTGGTGCTTCGGCACTTCGGTGTACCCTCGGCGGGGTGACTGAGGAGCCGGGTCCCGTCGTCGCCGAGCGCCCGCACGCGATGCATCTGCGCGTGCGCGCCGGCCTCAGCAAGCCACACAACTGGCTGCAGCTGATCAAGTTCTGTGCGGTCGGCGCGTCCGGCTACGTGGTCAACCTGACCGTGTTCGCGCTCTGCGTGGCGGTCCTCGACCTGCACCACCTCGTGGCCGCCACGCTGGCATTCGTCGTCGCGGTGACGAACAACTTCTGGTGGAACCGCCACTGGACGTTCCGTGCGCGCGGCGGCCACGCCGGCTTCCAGGCCGCCCGCTTCTTCACGGTCAGCGTCGTGGCGTTCCTGTTCGCCGCGCTCGTGCTCGAGCTGCTCGTGAGCGTGGCCGGCCTTCCCGACCTCGCGGCCCAGGCGATCTCGATCGTGGTCGCCACGCCGCTCAACTTCATCGGGAACAAGATGTGGAGCTTCCGCATCGAGCTGTCGCGGGACTGACCGCCTTCCTCGTCGCGGCCGTCCTCGCGACGGCGGCCCTGGTGCCGGCCGCGGCGAGCGCGGACGTGGAGCCCGTGCGCCCGCCCTCGCAGACGGAGCCGCCGCGCTTCTTCGAGCGGACCGCCCAGGAGATCAAGCGGATCGCCGCGCGCGCTGAGAAGGTCCGCGAGGAGCGGACGGACGGACGGCTCGATCCGACCGCCTACACGAAGGGCGCGGGCCGCTGGCAGGTCAGCTTCTTCCGCGACGGCGACGAGGTCGCGCAGGTGCTCGTCGACGACGAGAGCGGTGCGATCCTCGAGCAGTGGTCGGGCGACCAGGTCGCCTGGACGATGGCGCGCGGCTACGAGGGCGCCTTCGCCCGCAAGCTGAACGCGCCCTACATCTGGATCCCGCTCTGCCTGCTGTTCCTCGTGCCCTTCGTCGACCTGCGCCGGCCCTTCCGGCTGCTGCACCTGGACCTGCTCGTCCTGCTCGCGTTCGGCGCCTCGCATGTGTTCTTCAACCGCGGCGAGATCGGCGTCTCGGTGCCGCTCGTCTATCCGGTGCTGCTGTACCTGCTCGCGCGCCTCCTGGTCGCCGGCTTCCGCCCGCGGCCGCGCGCCGGGCCGCTCGTGCCACACCTGCCGCTGATCGTTGTCGGGCTCGGCCTCGCCTTCCTCGTGACCTTCAGGATCGGGCTCAACGTCGCCGATTCGAACGTCATCGACGTCGGCTACGCCGGCGTGATCGGCGCGGACCGGATCGTCGACGGCGATCAGCTCTACGGCGAGGGTTTCTCCGACGACGTCGAGCGCGGCGACACCTACGGCCCGGTCAACTACCTGTTCTACGTCCCGTTCGAGCAGGCGCTGCGCTGGACCGGCACCTGGGACGACCTGCCCGCCGCGCACGGCGCGGCGATCGCCATCGACCTGCTCGTCATCGGCGGGCTGCTCCTCTTGGGGCGGCGCCTGCGCCCCGGCCGCGAGGGGAACGCCCTCGGCCTGGCGCTGGCCTACGGCTGGGCGGCCTACCCGTACACCACGTTCGTGCTCGAGTCGAACTCGAACGATTCGCTGGTGGCCCTGGCGGGCGTGGCCGCGCTGCTCGCCTTCACGATGGCGCGGCGTGAGCTCTCAGGCGTCCTCGGCGGTATCGCGATCGGCCTCGGCGCCGCGGCCAAGTTCGTGTCGTTTGCGCTGGCGCCGCTGTTCGCGCGCCGGGCGCCGCTCTGGTTCGGCGCGGCGCTCGTGCTCTCGCTGGCCGCCGTGGTGCTGCCGTTCATCCCCGACGGCGGGCTGCGGGAGCTCTTTGACCGGACGGTCGGCTACCAGGCCGCGCGGCCCTCGCCGTTCAGCATCTGGGGGCAGGTGGAGTCGCTCGACTGGCTCCAGCTCGCCTTCAAGATCGGGGCGGCGGGGCTGGCTCTCATGGTGGCCTTCGTTCCCCGGCGCGTGAGTGCGCGGGCGGTCGCGGCGCTCGGCGGGGCGGTGCTGATCGCCTTGCAGCTGACCGCCACGCACTGGTTCTACCTCTACATCGTCTGGTTCATGCCGTTCGTCCTGGTGGCGCTGTTCGCGGGAGGCCGCGTCCTGCCGGCGGTCGAGACCCGCGCCGCCGAGCCGGAACGGGAGCTCGTTCCCGCGTGAGGCGGGACGCGCTCGCGGCCCTCGGGCTGCTCGTCCTCGGCTGGGCCCTGACGCATTGGGTCGCCCCCTGGTCAGACGAGCGCGTGAACGACCTGTTCGTGTACCGCACGTTCGCCGCGCCTGTGCTCGCCGGCGGCCTGCCCTACCGGGACGTGTTCTTCGAGTATCCGCCGCTAGCCGCGCCCGCGATCGCGTTCCCCGGGCTGGCGGGCACGGGCGAGGAGGCCTTCCGGCTCGCCTTCAGTGCCTGGACGCTCGCGCTGGCGGGCGTCGTGGTGCTCCTGTGCGGCGCGCTGGCCGCGGTAACCGGCGGAGATCGCCGGCGCGCGCTGTTCGCTGCGGCACTCATGCCGATCGCCTGCGGCGCCCTCGTCCGCACCCACTTCGACCTTGCGCCGGTGGCGGTAACGCTCGCCGCCCTGTGGCTCGTATGCGCCGGACGTCCGCGGGCCGGCCTGGCGCTGCTCGGCGCCGGGGCGCTTGTCAAAGGGTTCCCGCTCGTTGCCGTGCCGGTCGTCCTCGCGTGGCTCGCCGGGCGCGGCATGCGGCGCGAGGCCGTGCAGGGTGGGCTGGCGTGCGTGGCAGTGGTCGCGGCCGGGAGCGCGGCGGCGCTCGCAGTCTCCCCCGACGGTGCGCTCGATTCGGTTCGCTACCACCTCGAGCGCCCGGTGCAGGTGGAGAGCCCCGCCGCGATGGCGCTGCTGGGCCTGGACGGCGTGGGCGCGGGCGAGGCCGTGAGCGTGTCGAGCCATCGCTCCGACGGGCTCGTCCACCCGCTCGACGATGCAGTCTCCGCGCTCGTCGCCTTGGCGCTGGTTGCGGTCCTGGCGCGGCTCGCCGGGTTGGCGGCACTGAGCGGCGACCGCCGCGGGGTCGTCCTCGCCTCGCTCACAGCCGTGACCGCATTCGCCGCGCTCGGCAAGGTCCTCTCGCCCCAGTTCGTCATCTGGGTGCTGCCGCTTGGGGCGCTCGCGTTCGCCTGGCGCCTGCACGCGCTGGCGTTCGCCGTGCTCGCCGCCGCGGTGCTGACCCAGGTCGAGTTCCCCGCGCATTACCTAGACGTCGTGGCGCGCGAGCCGCTCGCGATCGGCCTGGTCGCGCTTCGCGACCTCGTGCTGCTCGCCGTGCTCGCCCTCTCGATCAGCGCGCTGCGCACAGAACGACCGCGGCGGGTGCTCGGCCGGCGCGCCCCGTCCGGCCAGTCGGCCACCGTGCTCGGTCGCCCAGCCTAGGCGTCCAGCGGCACGAGCAGCTGCTCGATCCCCGTCGCACGGCCCTGGCCGTCGGCCTCGACCAGCACCGCGTTAACCCACGGATCCTCGTCGGCCGTCTCGAAGCGGACGTTGGTGAGCGTCGTGAAGCGCTCGAGGGCCTGCTCGCGCTTGACCCCGATGACGCCGCCGCGAGCGCCGGTCATGCCCACGTCGGTCATGTACGCGGTGCCGCCGGGGAGGACACGGGCATCGGCGGTGGGCACGTGCGTGTGTGTCCCGAGGCAGGCCGTGACGCGGCCGTCCAGGTACCAGCCCATCGCGACCTTCTCGCTCGTCGCCTCGCCGTGCATGTCGACGAGCACGTGCTCCGCGCGGCCGCGGAGCTCCGCCAGCAGCGCGTCCGCCTCCGCGAACGGCGAGCGGACCGCGTCGAGGAAGACCTGTCCGGAGAGGTTGACGACTCCGAGCCGCTCGCCGCCCTGCTCGACGACCGTGTACCCGTGACCGGGACTGCCCTTCGGGTAGTTGGCCGGCCGCACGATGCGTTCCTCGCGGTCGAGGAAGCCATACACTTCGCGGTGGCGGTAGGCGTGGTTGCCGAGTGTGATCGCGTCCGCACCGAGGTCGAGCAGCTCGCGCGCCGTCTTCTCGGTGATCCCGACTCCGCCGGCAGCGTTCTCGCCGTTCACGACGACGAAGTCCGGGCGGTGCTCATCGCGCAGCCCAGGTAACAGCGCGGCCAGCGTCCGCCGGCCGATGCCGCCCACCACGTCGCCGACGAATAGCAGCTTCACCGCGGGCGATTCTGCCAACCTGCGCGCGGTGGAGAAGGCCACGGGCACCGCGGCGGAGCGCGCCACCACGATCGCCGCGCGCGAGCTCGTCAAGCGATACGGCGAGCGAGTGGCCCTGAAGGGCGTGTCGCTGACCGCCGGCCCCGGCGAGCTGGTGGCGGTCATCGGCCCGAACGGCGCGGGCAAGACGACCCTCTTGTCGATCCTCGCGGGGATCCAGCAGCCGGACGAGGGCAGCGTCGAAACGGCGTCGCGGATCGGCTGGGTCCCGCAGCAGGCGGCGCTCTACGGCAAGCTGACCGTCGCCGAGAACCTCATGCTGTTCGCGCGCCTCGAGCGCAGCGCCGAGCCGGGGGGCGTCACCAAGCGGATGCTCGGCCTCACCGGCCTCGAGGAGCGTGCGGGTGACCAGGTCTCGACGCTGTCCGGCGGCAACCGCCAGCGCGTCAACATCGCGATCGGTCTGCTCGGCGAGCCTGACGTGCTGCTGCTGGACGAGCCGAGCTCGGCGCTCGACCCGCGCCAGCGCGAGCGCCTCTGGGAGTTCATCCTGCGGCTCGCGGAGGACGGGACCACCGTCGTCTTCGCCACCCACCACATCCAGGAAGCGGACCGCTACGCGAGCCAGCTGATCGTCCTGGCCGATGGCGAGCGCGTCTTCGACGGCTCGCCGCGCGAACTCGAGCAGGCCACCGGCACGACGGGCCTCGACTTCGAGCAGGCCTTCGTCCACTTCCTTCACCAGCGGGGCCACTGAGTGGGCTGGCTGCTCCTCAAGGACCTGCGCATCCTGCGCCGCTCGCCGCTGCTCGTCAGCCTGCTCGTCCTCTATCCGATCGTGATCGCGGTGTTGATCGGGTTCGCGCTCTCGCGCGGACCTGACAAGCCCGAGGTCGCCTTCTACAACGGCCTCGAGGGCAGGCCCACCCAGGTCGAGCTCGGCGGCGAGGAGATCGACATAGCCGCGGAGGGCAGGCGCCTATTCGACGCGATCGACCCGGTTCGGGTCGACAGCCGCGAGGAGGCGATCCGGAAGGTCGAGGACGGCGACGTCCTGGGGGCGCTCGTGATCCCCGACGACCTGGCCGCCAACCTGCAGTCCGCGCTCGAGCCGGGCACCGTCGAGGTCTACTACAACGCCGAGGACCCGGCCAAGCGCCAGTACGTCGAGAACACGATCGAGGCTCAGGTCCAGCAGGCGAACTCGGCGCTCACCAAGCGGGTCGCCAAGGAGGCCCTGCAGCTGCTCGACCTGATCTCGGAGGGCGGGGACTACAGCTTCCTCGGGCAGGACTTCGACGTGCTCGGGCTGCAGCGCTCCGAGCAGATCCTCAGAACCGCCCGCGCCGACCTGCCGGCGGGCTCGCCCGAGCGCGCCGAGCTCGACCGGGTGATCGCGTTCGCGGGCCTCGCGCGCGAGAACCTCGCGTTCTCGGACGACGTGCTGAACGTCGTCGGCGAGCCGATCCGCGTGGAGGCAACCGCGCTCGACGGAGGCTCGACGTCGCTCAACTCGTTCGCGATCGCGGTCGCGGTGGCCGTCTCGCTCATGTTCATCACGCTGCTCCTCGCCGCGGGGACGCTGGCGCTGGAGCGCGAGGAGAACGCCTTCACGCGGCTCGTGCGCGGGCTCGTGTCGCGCACGGGGCTGCTCATCGAGAAGGCGGGCCTCGCGGCAGTCTGCTCGGTAGCGGTCTCACTCCTGATGCTGGCCGGGCTGGGCCTGTTCGTCGACCTCGACTGGGGCCGCTTCCCGCTCTGGCTCGCCGCCCTGGCGCTGGGCGCGCTCGCGTTCGCGGCGCTCGGGCTCGCGATCGGGGCGCTGACGCGCGAGGTGAGGGCGGCCTCCCTGCTTGCGTTCATGCTCTGCCTGCCGCTCGCGTTCCTGGCGCTCGTCCCCTCCGGGGCGGTGGCGCCCGCGCTCTACGACGTGATCCGCGCCGTCTCCGCGGTGTTCCCGTTCAAGCCCGCGCTCGACGCGCTCGACGCGGCGCTGAACGACGCGGGTGACCTCGGTGGGCCTCTGCTTCACCTCGCCGCGCTGACGCTCGTCTTCGGCGGCCTGGCGCGGCTTGGCCTAAGTCGCTTCGCGTAAGCCGGGACGCGCCCTGCGCGAGGGCCCGGGCCGAAGCGACCCCTCCATCTAGACTCGTGTGCCGATGGCCTTCCCCGCCACACGCCTGCGCCGGCTGCGCAAGACGGGCGTCCTCAGGGAGCTCGTGCGCGAGACGCGCCTGTCGCCCTCCGACCTCGTCTACCCGATGTTCGTGCAGCTCGGTGAGGGCCGCACAGCGGTCGAGGCGATGCCCGGCGTCGAGCGGATGTCGATCTCGCATGCCGTCGAGGAGGCCGGCGAAGTTGCCGCGCTCGGGATCCCCGCCGTGCTGCTGTTCGGCCTGCCGGCCGACAAGGACGAACAGGGCTCGGGTGCGTACGACGACGAGGGAGTGGTCCAGCTCGCCGTGCGCGCGATCAAGGAGGCGCATCCCGAGCTGGTCGTGATCACGGACGTCTGCCTGTGCGGCTACACCTCGCACGGCCACTGCGGCGTGGTGATGGAGGACGGCAGCGTCGACAACGACCTGACGCTCGAGCTGCTCGCCAAGACGGCAATCTCGCACGCGCGCGCCGGGGCGGACGCGGTCGCGCCGAGCGACATGATGGACGGGCGGGTGGGGGCGCTGCGCTCGCAGCTCGACGCCGAGGGCCACAAGGACCTGCCGATCGTGGCCTACTCGGCGAAGTTCGCCTCCGCCTACTATGGGCCCTTCCGCGAGGCCGCCGACTCCGCGCCCGCCTTCGGCGACCGGCGCAGCTACCAGATGGACCCGGCGAACTCCGACGAGGCGGTGCGCGAGGCGCTCCTCGACGTGGGCGAGGGCGCCGACGTCGTGATGGTCAAGCCCGCGCTCCCCTACCTGGACGTGATCCGGCGCGTCAAGGAGGCCACGAACGTGCCGGTCGCCGCCTACAACGTCAGCGGCGAGTACGCCATGGTCAAGGCCGCCGCGGCTGCCGGCTACGTCGACGAGCGCACTGTCGTCCTCGAGACGCTCACCGCGATCCGCCGCGCAGGCGCCGACGTCGTCATCACCTACCACGCGAAGGACGCCGCCAGGTGGCTCAGCCGATAGCGAAGGTGCGCAGCCGCAAGGACGGCGCGGCCGTCCCGCTCGACGAGCTCGACAAGAAGCTGCTCAACCTGCTGCAGGGGAGCTTCCCGCTCGAGCAGCGCCCGTTCGCGCACGTCGCGGAGCTCGCCGGGCTGCGCGAGGAGGAGGTGCTCACCCGCACGCGGCGGCTCCTCGACGAGCGCATCATCCGCGAGCTCACGCCGATCTTCGACACGCGCGTGCTCGGCTACAGCTCGATGCTGGTCGCCGCGAAGGTGGATGCCGAGAACCCCTGGCGCGCGGCCAAGATCATCAACTCCCACCCCGGCGTCTCGCACAACTACCTGCGCGACCACGACTTCAACCTGTGGTTCACGATCGCGACTGAGCCGGACTCGGCGCTCGGCCTCGAGGGCACGCTCGAGGTCCTGCAGCGCCTGACCGGCGCGCAGTCCGTGCGCCAGCTGCCGACGCTGCGGCTCTTCAAGATCCGCATGGATCTCGAGATGGAGAAGGGGACCGAGACGCTCGCCGCCGCCGCCGAGGCGGTCGAGCACCGCGAGCCCGAGGCGATCCCGCTGTCCGACGACGACATCGCCACCATCCGCGCCACCCAGGGCCCGATGGAGGTCACACCGGAGCCCTACGCGGCCGGCGCGGCCGAGCTCGGCATCTCGCAGGACGAGCTGCTCGCGCGGCTCGGGTCGATGCAGGAGCGGCGCGCGCTGCGGCGGGTGGCGGCGATCCTGTTCCACCGCCGAGCCGGCTTCTCCGCCAACGGAATGGGCGTCTGGAACGTCCCCGAGGAGCGCATCCTCGAGCTCGGCCCGCGGATGTCCTCGTTCCGCGGCATCTCGCACTGCTACCAGCGCCCCACCTATGCCGACTGGCCCTACTCGGTCTTCACGATGGCCCACGGCCGCTCGAAGGACGAGTGCGACGCCATCCTCGCCTCGATCGCCGCCGACACCGGGATCGAGGATCGCCGCACGCTCTACTCCTCGACCGAGTTCAAGAAGGTCCGGCTGCGCTACTTCACGGACGAGCACAAGCGGTGGGAAGCGGAGCACGGGTAGCCAGCCGCTCCGGCGAGCTGTTCGGTGAAGCCGTAGAGCTGCTGCCGGGCGGCGTCAACTCGCCGGTACGGGCGATGCGCGCCATAGGGCGCGACCCCATCTTCGTCGCTCGCGGCGAGGGCGCGGAGATCGTCGACGTGGACGGCAACCGCTATGTCGACTGGGTCATGTCGTGGGGCCCGCTGATCGCCGGTCACGCCCACCCCGGGGTGGTGTCGGCGGTGCAGGCCGCCGCGGCGGCGGGCACGAGCTTCGGCGCCCCGACCGAGGCGGAGGTGGAGCTGGCGGCGGAGATCATCGCGTGCATCCCCTCCGCGGAGATGGTGCGGATGACGTCGTCGGGAACCGAAGCGACGATGAGCGCCACCCGGCTGGCGCGCGCAGCGACCGGGCGCGACCGCCTCGTCAAGTTCGCGGGCGCCTACCACGGCCATGTGGACGGCCTCCTCGCCGACGCCGGCTCCGGGCTGGCCACTCAGGGGATCCCCGCGAGCCCGGGCGTGACCGCCGCCCAGGCGGCCGACACGCTCGTCGTTCGCTGGAACGACCGCGAGGGCGTCGAGCGGGCGCTCGCGGGGGGCGACGTCGCCGCCCTTCTCTGCGAGCCCTACCCGGGCAACATGGGCGTGGTTCCGCCGGAGCCCGGCTTCCTGGCCTTCCTGCGCGATGCGAGCACGGCCTCCGGGGCGCTGCTCGTGTTCGACGAGGTGATCTCGGGCTTCCGGGTCGCCGCGGGCGGCGCTCAGGAGCGCGAGGGCGTCATTCCCGACCTGACGATCCTCGGGAAGATCGTGGGTGGCGGCCTGCCGGCAGCGGCATACGCCGGCCCGCGCACCCTGATGGAGCGGGTGGCACCGGCCGGCGACGTCTATCAGGCCGGGACCCTGTCCGGGAACCCGCTCGCAACCGCGGCCGGGCTGGCGACGCTGAGCCTGCTCGGCGAGGACGCCTACCGGCGCCTCGACCAGACGACGCGCGCGCTGGCGGAGGGCATCGAGGCGGCCTCCGGCGGCCTGCCGGTGCGGGTGCAGTGGACGACAGGCCTGTTGACCGTCTTCTTCAGTGACCGGCCGGTGCGCGACTACGACGACGCGCGCGACTGCGATACGGACGCGTACGCCGCCTTCTGCCGGGCGATGCTCGATCGGGGCGTCTACCTGCCGCCGTCGCAGTTCGAGGGCTGGTTCCCCTCGCTCGCGCACACGCCGGCGCAGATCGGGCGCACGCTCGACGCGGTCGAGGAGTCGCTGCGGGAGGCGCTCGGATGAGCGTGCTCGCAGAGGTGGTCGATGCTGCCGGCCCCGCCCTGGCCGTGCACGCGGTCGCCGACCCGGGGCCGGCTCGCTTCGAGGACCTCGACGCGAGCGCCGAGCGGCGCTTCGTGCTCGAAGCCGTGCGCGAGGGATACCTCATGCACTACGGCGAGCCGCGCGCCTTCGCGGGGATGGAGGAGGACCTGCGCCTGCTGGCGGGCGACGCGCTCTACGCGCTCGGCCTGTCGCGGCTCGCCGAGGCGGGTGATCTCGAGGCGGTCGCGGAGCTGTCGGACCTGATCTCGGGCTCGGCCCAGGCCCACGCCGAGGGCCGCCCGGAGGCCGCTGAGGCGCTGTGGGTCCGGGGTGCCGCGCGGCTCGCGCGATAGGCTCCCGCGGCCCACCTCCAAGCGCCCAGGTAGTGCGCTCCGTAACCAAGTTGGCAATACGCTTCGCCGAGCGGAACAATTCGCATAGACGCAGTGGCTGACCCACCCTCTTCAAAGCCAGAACGCAAGTCCCGCTACACCGAAGCACGTGGCGCGGCCGGCGCATTCGAGGGCGAGACGGTCACCCGCCGCGGCCTCATGACCGGTACGGCGCTCGCGGCGGGCGGCATCGCCACCATGGCGTTCACGCTGCCGGCGCTCGGGTTCGCGCTCGGCCCGATCTTCGAGGACACGACCCCGACGCGCTGGCAGGACGTCGGGCCCGAGGACGACTTCAACGAGCGGACCTACGTCCCGCGTGTCATCAACATCGCGCCCGAGATCGGCGATGCCGGCAAGACGACGATCTACGTCCGCACCTTCAACCCGGAGCGGGACAAGGTGAACGAGGGCCAGGACCCGCAGCCCTACGTCGCGATCTCGACCCGCTGCGCCCACCTCGGCTGCCCGGTTCGCTACATCCAGGCGTCGGGAAAGTTCGTGTGCCCCTGCCACGGCGGCGTGTACGGCTTCGAGGGCCAGGTCGAGGGCGGCCCGCCGGTGCGGCCGCTGGACCGCTTCTACACGCGCGTCGAGGCCGGCCGTGTCGAGATCGGTGACCGCTTCTCGCTGAACTCGGATCTCGAGCGCTTCGCTCCGCGTGACCCGTCGAACCACCTCGACGGGCTCTGGCAGTACCTCTACCCGTCGAGGCCGACCACATGAGCCCTTCGCTTCCACGCCCCCTGCGGCCGAAGCCGCGGCGCCCCGGCGACAACGGCAACGGTCGCAACGGGGCCAACGGCTCCACCGTCGCGCCGCCCAAGCCCACCGTCAAGGACCAGGCCGTCGAGGGCGGCGTCTCGGCCGTTGGCTGGCTCGACGAGCGCAGCGGCCTCAGCCCCTTCCTGCGCGGCTTCCTGTATCGCAAGGTGCCGAAGGGGACGAACTGGTTCTACACGCTCGGCTCGGCCACGTTGTTCGCCTTCCTCTCCCAGGCGGTCACCGGCGTGTTCCTCGCCATGTACTACGAACCGGATCCCACGCGCGCCTACGAGTCCGCCCAGCGCATCACGAACGAGGTCTTCCTCGGCGAGTTCGTGCGCGGCATGCACAAGTGGGGTTCGTCGGTGATGATCATCCTGATCTTCCTGCATATGGCCAGGACGTTCTTCTTCGGCGCCTACAAGTACCCGCGCGAGCTCAACTGGGTGATCGGCGTCGTGCTGCTCGTGCTCACGCTGATGATGGGCCTCACGGGCTACCTGCTCCCGTTCGACCAGCGTTCCTTCTGGGCGACGGTCGTGGCGGTCAACATCAACGCGTCGGGGCCCCTCGTGGGCCCCTATCTGGCCGACTTCCTGAGAGCCGGGGCCGAGTTCGGGCCAACGACGATCACGCGCTTCTACTCGCTGCACATGCTTCTCGTACCCGGTCTGATCATCGCGCTGATCGGCGCGCATATCTACTTGGTCACGAAGCTCGGTACGACGGCGCCGCCGTGGCTCAAGGCCGAGAAGAAGGACCTCCTGACCGAGGAGATCTGAGCGCCGGTGAACGCACGCGAACGCGAGGAGTATCTCCGCGAGTACTACATCCTGAAGAGCCAGGGCAAGCCCTTCTTCCCGTACGCGGTCGCGAAGGACTCACTCATGGCGTGCGTGGTGCTCGTCGTGATCATCCTGATGTCGATCCTGCTCGGCGCCGAGCTCGGCCCGAAGGCGGACCCGACGACCACCACCTACACGCCGCGCCCCGAGTGGTACTTCTTCTTCCTCTTCGAGCTTCTGCGCGTCGTCAAGCCGCCGTCGCTCGTCTTCCTTGCGACGATCGGCATCCCGACGATCTGCCTCGTCCTGTTGCTCCTGCTGCCGTTCTACGACCGTGGCCCGGAGCGCAACCCGCTGCGGCGCCCGATCGCCACCACCGCCGGCATCGCGACGATCGCGGCGATGGCCTACCTGACGGTGCTGGGCGCGCTTGCCGGGTCGCCGACCGAGATCGAGCTGGCCACCTCGCCGCAGTACGAAGAGGGAAAGGAGATCACGGCCTCCTCGGGCTGCCTCGGCTGCCACAAGATCGGCGAGAACGGCAACACGCTGGGACCGAACCTGACCGAGATCGGCGCCCGGCTCGGCCCCGACGCGATCGCGCGCACGCTCGTGAACCCGACGTCGCCCATGCCCTCGTACGCGTCGCTCCAGCAGGACAACCCCGAGCAGTTCGACAAGCTCGTCCAGTACGTGGCGTCGCTCAAGGGCGGGGAGTAAGTGGGTCGCTGCGCAGCGGGCCGAGCCCGCTGCTTGCGCACAGCCCGGTGAGCGGGGGCAGCCCCGCGTCCGGCACCCTGCCCGAGCCGCAGGTGCGCGCGATGTTCGACCGCATCGCGCGGATCTACGACCCGCTCAACACGGTGATGACCGCCGGGATGCACCACGCCTGGCGCCGCCGCGCGGTGGACCTCGCGGGCGTCGGGCCGGGCTCGCGCGCGCTGGACGTCGCGACCGGGACGGGCGACCTGGCGCTCGAGCTGGCCTCTCGCGGCGCCGCGGTCACGGGCATGGACTTCTCGCCGGCGATGCTCGAGCTGGCCCGCGTCAAGGCACCGGCCATCCAGTTCGACGAGGGCGACGCGCTCGCGCTCCGCTACGGCGATGCGGAGTTCGACGCCGTGACGGTCGGCTTCGGCGCACGCAACTTCGGCGATCTCGACCAGGGCCTGAGCGAGATGGCGCGCGTCACGAAGCCCGGCGGGCGCGTCGTGGTGCTCGAGATCACGACGCCACAGCGGGCGCCGCTCTCGTGGTTCTTCCGGGCCTGGTTCGATCGCATCGTCCCCTTGCTCGGCCGGGTTGCCGGGGACTCCGATGCGTACACGTACCTGCCGAACAGCGTCCGCCGCTTTCCGGGCCCCGACGCGCTGGGGGCGAGCATGGCTGCGGCCGGCCTCGCGGACGTGCGCTGGATCCTGACGGCGGGCGGCATCATCGCGATCCACTCGGGCATACGGGCGCCGTGAACACAGCCCAGGCTCAGCTCGGTGCGGTGCTCTCGGCCGGCGGGCCGGAGCTCGCGCGGCTGCTCGAGCGCACCGAGGCCCGGCTTGCCGAGATCGCGAGCGGTCACGGCGCCGAGCTCGCGGCCCACGTCGACGGCACGCTGTCGGCCGGCGGGAAGCGGCTGCGCCCCATCCTCGTGTTCATGTGTGGCGACGGTGACGGCGACGGCCTCGTCGCCGCGGCCGCGGCCGTGGAGCTGCTGCACATGGCCACGCTCGTGCACGACGACGTCCTCGACCGCGCCGAGTTGCGCCGCGGCAGGCCCACCGTGTTCGCCGCGGGCGGCCGCCGGGCGGCGACGGCCACCGGCGACCTGCTCTTCTCGCGTGCGTTCGCCGAGCTGACCCGGCCGGGTGCCGAGGAGGCGGTGCGGGCACTGTCGGCCGCCTCTTCGGCACTGGCGCGCGGCGAGCTGATGCAGCGCGCCGACGCCTGGGACGCCGCCGTGACCCAGGAGCGCTACTTGGAGCGCTGCCGGCTCAAGACCGGCAGCCTGTTCGACGCGTCCTGCCGCCTGGGCGCCCTCTTCGGCGGCAGGGGCGACCTGGCGGGACCGCTGGGCTGCTTCGGCGAGCGCGTGGGGCTCGCTTTCCAGATGCTCGACGACGTGCTGGACGTTTCCGGGCCGCCCGAGCGGACCGGCAAGCCGCGCGGGACGGACCTGCTCGACGGGACGGTGACGCTGCCGCTGATCCTGGGCAGGCGCGCCGACCCGGAGCTCGCCGCGCTCGACCTGCGCCGCGAAGTTCGCGACGCCGCCGCGGCGGAGTCCGTGTGCGACCGGATCGCCGCCACGGGCGCGCTCGAGGACGCACGCGGCATGGCCCTGACCCACGTGGCGGGCGCGAAGGCCGGGCTCGCGGAGCTCGACCTGACCGCGAGCCGGCGCCGGGCGCTCGACCTCGTGGCCGACGGGGTCGTGGAGCGCTACGCGTAGGCGGAGGCAACCCGCGGGTTTGGTCTCCGCCGGCCCGAGATTTGACGCCACCGTCCCGACTTGTGGTCGTCCTGCGACCTCAAGTCGGGAGAGCTCCGGGTTCTAGAAGTCTTCGGGGAGGATCGCGTCGGCCTCGAGCGCCCCAACGAAGCGCTCGATCTCCTCCGCCATATTGGCGCGCATCAGCCGCTTGTAGTCGCGGGCGAGTGCATCGCCGCCACGGTCGAGCTCCTCGTCGAACTCCTCGACGTTTGCCTGGGTGAAGACACCCTCGCGGTAGACGTCGCAGTTGGGGCAGTGGAGGAGGACGTTCCAGTTCTCGGGGCCGGCCTCGTCCCACTGGATCGGGTAAACGAGCTCGGAAGCGCACTCGATGCAGACGTGCAGGTCCTGATGGGTCTCGGCGGGGATGTGCTCCGGGGCGTGCTGCTCCGGCTGCTCCGCGCGCGGCTCATCGGTCTCCCTGAAGTACACGACCTCGATGGTCTTCCCGCTGGGAAGAACCACTCGTTTCGTGTAGTGGGCTTGTTCTCCGTGGCTTTCCATCTCTCGCATCCTCTTGCTCCGGTATCGGCACACAGCGGCCGAACTTGAAGGAAATTTGCGGCTTGCGGATCTCCAACCGCTGTGTATGTCCTTACTTACGCCCCTGGGGGCCAATCGGACGTGATATGCCGCACGCAAAGTCAGGAAGTGCGCCGGGGCCCGCCCTCGTAGCGGGACTCGGTGGCGTCGACCTGGCCGTGGTAGTGGCTGCCCAGGTCGGGATGCCCGTAGGGCCGCTCGGCGGGCTGGTCGAGCGCCATGAAGGAGAGCTGGGCGATCGGCTTGCCCGGCCACAGCACGATTGGGACCCTGGTCAGGTTCGTGATCTCGAGGGTGAGGTTGCCCTTGAAGCCGGGGTCGACGAAGCCCGCCGTGGCATGCACGATCAGGCCAAGTCGGCCGAGCGAGCTCTTGCCCTCGATGCGGGCGACCAGGTCGTCAGGCATCTCGACCGACTCCACGGTTGTGCCGAGCACGAACTCGCCGGGATGGATGACGAACGACTGGTCTTCCTCGATCCGGACGTGCTCGGTCACCCCCTGGGGGGGCTCGGCGAGGTCGATCGCGGGCAGCCGGTGATTGTGGAACACACGGAAGGACGGCCCCAGCTTCAGGTCGACGCTGGCGGGTTGGACCATCTGCGGGTCCCAGGGCTCTATGCGGATGCGCCCCTCGTCGACGAGGCGGCGAATAGTGCCGTCAGAGAGGACCGCGCCGTTCACCCGCCCATCCTCGCAATTCGAAACGAGACGATGCGGCGCCCTCCCCCCGCTACCATGCGGAGCATGCCTACTCCGGGCCCTCTCGAGATCATCATCGTCCTGATCATCGTGCTAGTCATCTTCGGGCCCAAGCGGCTGCCGGATCTGGGTAGGTCGCTGGGGCGCGGGATGCGCGAGTTCAAGGACTCCGTGACCGGCAAGGACAAGGAGCACGAGCAGCTCGACCCGATCAAGACGGTCGGGGATGCGCCCGAGCCCCCGGCGACGACCGCCACGACCTCGACACGCGAGCAGCAGTCCTAGCCTGAGGAGCCGCGTAGGAGGTGCGGCGTGTAAGACCGATCGCCCACGACGACCGCCTGTCGGTCGTCGAGCATCTCGATGAGCTGCGAACGCGGCTGATCATCTCGGCGGTCGCGTTCGGGGCCGCCTGGGCGCTGACCGCCTGGCAGAACCACGTGGTCCTGGAGATCGTGAACGCGCCCTTGCCCGACGGCATCCAGCCGATCACGCTCGGCCCGGCGGAGGCGTTCTACACGACGCTCACGAACTCGGCCTACGCGGCTCTGCTGATTTCGCTGCCGGTGATCCTGTATCAGCTCTACGCGTTCGTGCTGCCGGCGTTCAGCCCCACCGAGCGGCGGGTCGCGACGCCGCTGTTGATGCTCGTGCCGATCCTCTTCATCGCCGGGGTCGTGTTCTGCTACTTCGTCGTCCTGACCCCGGCGCTCGACTTCCTCCTCAACTTCAACGCGGACGAGTTCAACACCCAGGTCAGGGCGCGCGACTACTACTCGTTCATCACGCTCCTGATGCTGGCCATGGGGATCGGCTTCCAGATCCCGGTCGGCGTGATCGCCGCCTGCCGGCTCGGGCTCACCTCTCCGGAGAAGCTCCGCGCCAGCCGCAGGTACGCGATCGTCGCGATCGCGGTGCTCGCGGCGCTGCTCCCGACCCTCGATCCGCTGACGCTGATCCTCGAGATGATCCCCCTGATCCTGCTGTACGAACTGTCGATCTGGCTCGCCTCCGTGCTCGGCAGGCCATCACCCGAGGTGGCGGATCAGATCGCCTCCGCCGAGGGCTCCTGACCCACTAGCCTTCGCTCCCGCATGCTGTTTGATCTAAGAGGACGGCGGCGCCGCGTGGTGCAGGCCACCTACCTGATGCTCGCCCTGTTGCTGGGCGGCGGACTCGTGCTGTTCGGAATCGGCGGGGACGTCTCCGGCGGGCTCTTCAACGCGTTCGAGGGCGACGGAGGCGGCGGTGACGCCACGGATGCCGTCGAGCAGCAGATCGACCGCCAGGAGCAGCGGCTGGCCCGGGACCCGCAGAACGCCGCCGTTCTGGCGGCGCTCACGCGCAGCTACTACAACCTTGCAGCTGCTCAGATCCCGTCGGGGGGCACCTTTACGGACGAGGCGAAGGGCGATTTGCGCCGCGCTGCGGCCTACTGGGACCGCTACCGCCAGGCTGTTGAGAGGCCGGATCCGTCGCTCGCAGGACTGGCGGTCCAGATGTTCGATCCGACGGCCCTGAACCAACCCAAGCGCGCGATGGGCGCCGCCCTGGTCATCGCCGAGCGAACGGACGATCCGAGCGCGTACCTGAGGGTCGTGCAGTACGCAACTCTGGCGAACGACGAGCGCACCGCGGATCTCGCCGGCCAGAAGGCCGTAGAGCTCGCACCGAAGGACCAGCGCCAGGCGGTCAAACAGCAGCTCAAGGCGTTCGAGCAATCCCAGCAGGCGCAGCAGCCGAGCGGCTGACGTAGGCTACGGGTCGCAGCATAGGCTCCCCCGGGACAAGGACTAACAGGGAGAGAAGTGAACTTCCATATCGAAGACGAGGCCGTCGACGACGCCACGCACATAATCGAGCTCGGCGGCGAGGTCGACCTCTACACCGCGCCCGAGTTCAAGGAGCGCATGGTCGAGCTGATCGAGTCGGGCAAGAAGAAGATCGTGGTGGACCTCTCGAAGGCGACCTTCATCGACTCGACGACGCTCGGCGTCCTCGTCGGCGGCGTCAAGCGCCTGCGCCCGGCGGGGGGCTCGCTAGCGCTCGTCTGTACCGACGACAACATCACCAAGATCTTCGAGATCACCGGTCTGGACCGGGTCTTTCCGATTCACGCGTCGCGCGAGGAGGCGCTCGACGCGGTCGCTTCGGGCGCCACGGACTGAACGGCCGTCTCTAAAATCCGCTGTTCCCCAGGGCCGTTAGCTCAATTGGCAGAGCAGGAGACTCTTAATCTCAAGGTTGTAGGTTCGATTCCTACACGGCCCATGCGCCGCCTCAGCCGAACGTGAACGCGTAGGCGCTCACTCCGGGCGGCAGCCGCAGCTCGAGGTCGAACTCGCCCACCTCGGGGAGCGACACGAGCCGGTAGAGGCGCTGGCGCTCGACCGTCGCTGCACCGGCGCTGACGTCGGCCCCGGCGGCGTTCGCAGCGACCGGCTCGCCGTCGAGCAGCACCTCGACGCGGCGCGGCACGGCGTCGCGCGAGGCCATCACGAGGTAGACCTCGCGCGCCACCGGACGTGCCCGGATCGCGGCGCCGGCGATCGCAGTGGCGCTCTCGGCGTCGACCTTCCAGGTGCCGGTGAGCGCGAACTCGCTTGCGGCGAGGCCCTCCGGCGGCTCCGGGTAGTCGCGCCGGCCCGCCTCGGGAGGCGTGCCGGCAAAGCCGTCCGCGCGCAGGGTGCCGAGGTACGTCTCGGGAGTGCGCACGCCGGGGGCCGCGCTCGCGGGGCTCACCCCGGATTCGCCCGGCAGACGGCGGTCGCCGGTCTCGGCCAGCAGGGTTCGGATGGCGCGTTCGGTCTCGCCGTACGCACCCTCGCCGAAGTGGACGTAGCGGACGCGGCCCTCCGCGTCGATCAGGTACTTGGCCGGCCAATACTGGTTGCCCCAGGCGTTCCAGGTGGCGTACTCGTTGTCCTGGGCGATCGGGTAGCGCAGATCGTTGGCGCGAACCGCGCGCTCGACGTTGTCGCGCTGGCGCTCGAACGCGAACTCCGGCGTGTGCACGCCAACGATCACGAGGCCGTCGCGGGCGTAGCGCTCGTGCCAGGCACGCAGTGCCGGCATGGTCCGCAGGCAGTTGATGCACGTGTAGGTCCAGAAGTCGACGAGCACCACGCGGCCGCGCAGGTCGCGCAGCGACAGCGGGCGGTCGCCGCGCGTGTTCAGCCAGGAGTCGTTGCCCGTGAAGTCGGGCGCGCGGCCGAGCACCGGCAGGCCGCCGCCCTCGTCCGCCTCGTGAAAGCGGGAGGGCCCGCGCAGGTTCGCAAGCCGCCCCGAGACGGCGTCGCTGCGCTCGAGGGCGCTGGTCGGGTTCGAGAACACGGTCGGGAGCTCGTTCGCGAGCACGGTCTGGAAGCGCACGTCGAGCTCGGCCGCCATTGCGACCGCGGTCCCGAGCAGGAGCACGCCCAGGGCGCGCTGCACCGTCGGCCCGTGTCCGGCTCGCCGGATCCGGTCCACGACCGCACGACCGCCGAAGGCGATCAGGAGCAGGACGAGCGCCGAGCCGGCGCCGTATGCGAGCGCCACCACGACGAGCTCCGCCGACGCGCCCTGCGTGGCGGATAGGGAGATGACCGCGGCGAGGATCGGCCCCGCGCACGGCGCGTAGAGAAAGCCGAGCGCCCCGCCCACCACGAGGCCCGACCAGAAGCCGTTGCCACGGCTGCTCGGCCCGAACCGCTGGAGCGGCGCGAGCGCCCGCTCGACGAGCAGCCCGAGCCGCGGCCACAGGAGCGCGACCCCGAACAGCGCGAGGACCACGACAGCCGCTGTGCGGGCGAAGTCGTCCGCCAGCCCGACGCCGTCGATCACCGATGCGAGCGCGACGATCGCAAGCGTGTGAGTCGCGACGAGACCGAGGATCACGCCGAGCGGCCGCCGTCGTCCGCCGGCGGCGCTCGCGGACAGCAGCGCCGGCAGCACCGGGAGCACGCACGGCGTCAGCGCCGTGCCGGCGCCGGCCAGCGCGGCGAAGATCACGAGCAGCGCCATTGTGAGCCACTATGGCGATCGGGCCTTTCGATTCCGTGAACTGGCGCCCTTGGGTGGGGGACGAGCGGACTCTGCGAATATCTCCGCCATGTCTCAGGCATCCACGACGACCGCCGAGCTCGCTTCGCTGGACGGCCGGATCGGCCCGGCCGACGAGGCGGTCATCCCGGCCACTGACGAGGGGCTGCTGCGCGGCGACGGTGCGTTCGAGGTCATCCGCATCTACGACGGGCGGCCGTTCGCGCTGACCGACCATCTCGACCGGCTCGAGCGCTCGGCCTCCAACCTGCGCCTGCCCGACGCGTTCCGCGCCGAGCTCGAGACGGAGATCCCCGAGCTGATCTCGGGCCGCGGCGCGGCGGACTTCGACGGCTGCCTGCGCGTGGTGCTCACGCGCGGCGGACGCCGGCTGCTCCTGACCGAGCCGCTGCCGGGCACGCCCGACCGCATCCGGCTGGCCGTGGTCGAGTATGCGCCGACGCGGGTGCTCGACGGCGTCAAGTCGCTCTCCTACGGCGCCAACATGCTCTGCGGGCGGATTGCGCGCGAGCGCGGCTTCGACGAGGCGCTCCTCGTCACCCCGCACGGGCGCGTGCTCGAGGCGCCGACGTCGTCGCTCTTCTGGGCCGACTCGTCCGGCTCCCTGTACACGCCGCCGCTTTCGGAGCACATCCTCGCCTCGATCACGCGTGCGCGTGTGCTGGACCTGGTCGCCGTCGAGGAGCGGCCCTGCACGATGGACGACCTACGCTCGGCCGGCGAGGCCTTCCTTGCCTCGACCACGCGCGAGGTGCAGTCGATCGCCGCGATCGAGGACATCGAGCTGCCCGAGGGCGAGCGGACGCGCGAGGCTCAGGAGGCGTTTCGCGCGCGCGTTGAGGACGAGCTCGCGGCCGGCGCCTAGGCCGCCGCTAGGACCGCTCGCGCGGCCGCGGGTCGATCCGGTGCGACAGGTACCACGCGACGTGCGTCACGACGTCCTTTGCCAGGCTCAGCACCCCTGCCGCGCCTCCCACGACTCTTCCGGCCCACACGCGGGACATCATAGGACCGATCGCCGAACCTTTCGCCGTGCGAATAGTCACGATCATCGGTAACCGGCCGCAGTTCGTGAAGGCGGCAGCGGTCTCGCGCAGGCTGCGCGAGACCTTCGACGAGCAGATCGTCCACACCGGCCAGCACTACGACGACGAGCTGTCGCGGGTCTTCTTCGAGGAGCTCGACGTGCCGCGCCCCGACCGCGAGCTCGGCGCCGGGACGGGCTCGAACACGGCGCAAACGGCGCGCATCCTGGCGGCGCTGGAGCCGGTGCTGGCGGAGCTCCGGCCCACGCTCGCGCTTGTCTACGGGGACACCAACTCGACGCTCGCCGGGGCGCTCGCGGCCGCTCAGGCCGGGATCCCGGTCGGCCACGTGGAGGCGGGCATGCGCTCCTTCGACCGCACCATGCCAGAGGAGCTCAACCGGGTGCTCACCGATCACGCGAGCGATCTCCTGCTGTGCTCGACCCCGACCGCCGTCGCGAACCTGGAGCGCGAGGGCGCGGCGGGCGAGGTTCAGCTCGTGGGCGACGTGATGGCCGATGTGTCGCTGGCCTTCCGGGACATCGCCGAGGAGCGCTCACGCATCCTGGAGGAGCTCGGCCTCGAGCCGGGCGGCTACCTCGTCGTCACCGCCCACCGGGCAGGCAACGTCGACGATCCGGAGCGGCTCGAGGCGCTCGTGGAGGTGCTCGAGGCGCTGCCGGCGCCCGTGGTCTTTCCCATGCACCCGCGCACGCGTGCACGGCTAGAGGGGGCTGGCCTCGAGCGGCGTCTCGACACGCTCACGCTGTTACCGCCGCTCGGCTATCTCGACTTTCTCAAGCTTGCCCGCCACGCCCGCGCCGTCCTCACGGATTCGGGCGGTGTGCAAAAGGAGGCCTATTTGCTGGGCGTTTCCTGCCTAACGATGCGGAATAGCACTGAGTGGATTGAAACGGTAGAGGCGGGCTGGAACACGCTGGTGGATCTCGATCCCGTCGCCACGCTGGCGGCGCTCGAGGCACGCCCGCCGGCGGAACGGCCAGAACTGTACGGCGGGGGCCGCGCTGCAGAACGCGTTGCCGAAGTGCTCGCTGCCTACACTGCGCGACTATGAGGATCGGCGTCGTAGGACTCGGATATGTCGGCCTCCCGCTGGTCGTGGCGTTCTGCGAGGCGGGGCATGAGGTCGTCGGCGTGGACACGGATTCGCGAATGGTCGAGGCGCTCGCCTCGGGCCGCTCGCACATCGAGGACGTCCCGGATGCGTCGCTGGCCGCGATCTCGCGTCGTTTCCGCCCGACGACGCGCTACGCCGAACTGGCGCAGACGGACGCGGTGATAGTGGCCGTGCCGACGCCGCTGACACAGAACCGCGAGCCCGACCTGCAGCCGCTCATCTCGTCCGCCAGCTCGCTGGCGAAGGTGCTTCAGGCCGGTCAGCTCGTGGTGCTCGAGTCGACCACCTACCCGGGAACGCTGCGCGAGCGCTTCGTTCCGCTGCTCGAGGAGTCGGGGCTCGCCGGCGGCCGTGACTTCTACGCGGCCTTCTCGCCCGAGCGCATCGATCCCGGTCGCACCGACTACACCCTGCGCACGACGCCCAAGGTGGTCGGCGGCCTCACGCCCGAGTGCCTGAGGCGCGCCGTCGACCTCTACCGGACCGTGTGCAACGAGGTCGTCGAGGTGTCGACTCCCGAGGCCGCCGAGCTTACGAAGCTGCTCGAGAACATCTTCCGCTCGGTCAACATCGCGCTCGTCAACGAGCTGGCCGTTCTCTGCGACCGCATGGGCATCGACGTCTGGGAGGTCGTCGATGCTGCAGCCACGAAGCCGTACGGCTTCATGTCGTTCAAGCCGGGGCCGGGCATGGGTGGGCACTGCCTGCCGGTCGACCCGTTCTACCTGGCATGGCGGGCGCGCGAGTTCGACACGCAGGTCGAGTTCGTCGAGCTCGCGGGCGAGGTGAACCAGTCGATGCCCTATTTCTGCGTCGACCGCATCGCGCGCGCCCTGAACGATCATGCGAAGGCGGTGCGTGGCTCGCGGATCGCGATCTTCGGCGTGTCCTACAAGCCGGGCGTCGGAGACCTGCGCGAGTCGCCCGCGCTGCGCATCATGCGCATCCTGCGCGAGCGCGGCGCCGAGCTCAGCTATCACGACGACTTCGTCCCCGAGCTCAGCGACCACGGCCTCGTCTCCGAGTGGCCGGAGGACCCCGACTGCTCGGTGATCGTGACCGCCCACCCGGGCCTGGACCTGGAGCGAGTCGTGCGCGAGTCGCCGCTCGTCGTCGACTTCCGCGGCGTCACGCGCGGCATCGAAGCGGGGAACCTGGTTCGACTGTGAGCGCAGCCCTCACGCCGTCCGAGCGCGGCCCGGGGCTGCTGCTCGGCGAGGGTGTCGAGCTGCCGGAGAGCGTGCGGCTGGGCGGTAACGTGATCGTGCACGCCGGTGCCGTGATCGGCGAGGGTGTTGTGCTGCAGGACGGTTGCGTCATCGGCAAGCCCCCGGCGCTCGGCTTGCATTCGAGCGTCGCGGACGCCGAGGCCCCGACCGCGGTGGTGGTCGGCCCCGGCGCGACGATCGGCGCGGGTGCCGTCGTGCTCGCGGGGGCGGAGATCGGCGAGCGCTCGGTCGTGGCCGATCAGGCCCACGTCCGGGAGCGGACGCGGATCGGGGCCGAAACGGTCGTCGGCAGGGCGGCCTCGGTCGAGAACGATGTGCAGGTAGGCGAGCGCGTCCGGATGCAGACGGGCGCCTACGTCACGGCCTGGTCCCTCGTCGAGGACGACGTCTTCCTCGCGCCGGGCGTCATGCTCACGAACGACCCGACGGCGGGCCGGCGGCCTGAGGGCGTCGAGCTGGCCGGCGCGACCCTGAGGCGCGGCTGCCGGATCGGCGCCCGGGCGGTGCTGCTGCCGGGAATAGAGGTGGGCGCGGAGGCCTTCGTCGGAGCGGGCGCCGTCGTGACGCGCGACGTGGCGCCGGGGGCGGTCGTCGTCGGTGTCCCGGCGCGGCCTGTGCGCGAGGTGCCCGCGGATGAGCACTTGCCGGCATGAGGCGGCGCCGGCGCCCTTCGCTCGCACCGGGCCGCGGGACGCTCATGCTGGGCGGACTCGCGGGCGCGACGTTCGTCGCCCTTGTGGTGGTGGAGGTCGGCCGCGTGTGGAGGCGCGGCAGCGCTCCGCTCCCACAGGAGACAGACGACCTGCTGTGGGCGGCCGAGGAGGCGGTCGCCGAGACGGCGGAGGTAGCGATCGCCGGCTATCGCGAGGTTTCGACGCGCGAGAACTCGACCTTCAACCTGCTCACCGCGTTCGCCGCCACGTTCCTGACCATCCGGACGATCACCTACCTGCTCCGGTCACGCCCGAGCTTCGGCCCGTTCAGGAACGTCCGCGTCGGGCGGCGCCACATCCACCACTTCGTGCCGGGCATCGTGATCGCGTTCGCCGCCGGCGGCACCTCGATCGTCACCCGCGACGAGCGCCTCGAGCCGCTGCTCGCGGTCCCCTTCGGGATCGGCTTGGGCCTGACGTTCGACGAGTCCGCGCTGCTGCTCGAGCTGGACGACGTCTACTGGACCCGCGAGGGACTCCTGAGCGTGCAGATCACGCTGGCGGTCATCGCCATGCTCGGCGCGCTCACGCTCGGGCTGCGCTTCCTGCGCCGCGGCGAGGAGCTCGTGCTGGAGCCAAGCCGCCGCGCCCAGTGATTTCATTCGCGCATGGAAAGCGGACCTCCCACGCCTGACCGTCCCCGCGATCCCGAGTCGCCGGGGCCGGACCCGGGGCCGCAGCCGCGGGCGTCGCCGCCCGGACCGCAGGCACCAGCACCGGGACCTCAGGCACCGCCACCGGGACCTCAGGCACCGCCACCGCAGGCTCCCGGCCCCGAGGCACCCCCACAGCCCGAGGCGCCGGGCGCGCTTCCGAAGGCTCCGCCCGCCCCCGAGACCCCGGGTGCCTACGGCGGCCCGGTCCCGCCGGGCGGCTGGGAGCAGCCGATCGGACAGGCGCCACACGTGTTCGCGGGCGCCGAGCTCTCGGGCTGGTGGAGGCGCGTCGGGGCGCAGGTCCTGGACAGCCTGATCCTCACGATCCCCGTGATCGCGATCGTGGTGCTGGTCGTCATCGTGGCGGCGGGCAGCGAGGTCGGCGCCGTGATCACCGGCCTCGTCGGCTCGCTCGCCTACGTCGTCGTGGCGATCATCTACTCACCGGTTCTGATGAAGCGGCCGGGCCCCAATAACGGCCAGACCTGGGGCAAGCAGGCGCTCGACATCCGGGTCGTGCACGACACCGGCGAGGAGGTCACGTTCGGATACGCGTTCCTGCGCGACGTGATCGTCAAGTACCTGCTGTTCGGCTTCATCGGCGGATTCTTCTTCTCGATTCCGACGATCATCAACTATCTCTGGCCGCTGTGGGACGACCAGAACCGCTGCCTCCACGACATGATCGTCAAGTCACACGTCGTGCGCGCCTGACTCCGCGGCAGGTCTGACTCAGGCGGCCGCCGGCCGCAGGCGCTCGGCGGCGCCCGTCCAGATCATCTCGTCGCGGCCCGGGCCGACCCCCACCATCACGACCGGGATGCCGAGGAAGTCCGAGATGTAGTCGAGGTAGGCGCGGGCGTTCTGGGGCAGGTCCTCGAGCGAGCGCGCTCCGGTGATGTCGTCGTCCCAGCCCGACAGGGAGACGTATTCGCCCTCCGCCTTGTGCAGGATCGACTGGTGGTAGGGGAACTCGTCGAAGCTGGCGCCCTCGGGGCCGCGGTAGCGGACGGCGACGTTCAACGGGTCGATGCCGGTCAGCACGTCGAGCTTCGTCACGATCAGGCCGGTCAGGCCGTTGATCCGGGTGGCGTAGCGCAGCCCGACGAGGTCGAGCCAGCCCGTGCGGCGCGGGCGCCCCGTAGTGGTGCCGAACTCGTGGCCGGCCTCCCGGATGGACTCGCCGAGAGCATCGTCGAGCTCGGTGGGGAAGGGGCCGGCGCCAACGCGCGTCGTGTACGCCTTCGCGATCCCCCAGACGTCGTCGAGTGCACTCGGCCCGACGCCCGCACCGGCGCACGCCGAGCCGGCCACGACGTTCGACGAGGTGACGAACGGGTACGTGCCGTGGTCTATGTCGAGCAGCGTGCCCTGGGCGCCCTCGAAGACGACCAGGCCGGCATCGTCGAGCACACGCCAGGCGAGCGGCGCTGTGTCTGCGATGTGGGGTTCGAGGCGGTGGCCGAGGAGGCGGTACTCCTCGGTCATCGTGTGCAGGTCGAGCTCGGGCTCCTTGGCGTAGGGCCGCAGCATCAGCCGCTTCGGCTCCATGGCCGCGTAGATCTTCTTGCGCAGGATCTTCTCGTCGAGGAGGTCCTGGACGCGGATGCCGAGCCGGGACGCCTTGTCGGCATAGCAGGGCCCGATGCCGCGCCGGGTCGTGCCGATCTGAAGCTTGCCGAGCTTCGCCTCGCCCTCCTGGTCGAGCAGCTTGTGGTACGGCATGATCAGGTGGGCGTTGGCCGAGATCCGCAGGCCGCTGATGTCGATCCGCTGCCGGCGCAGGTCGTCGATCTCGGCCGTCAGCACCTTGGGGTCGACGACCACGCCGTTGCCGATCGCGCACAGCTTGCCGGGGTAGAGGATCCCGGACGGGATCAGGTGGAACTTGAAGGTCTCACCGTCGCGGACGATGGTGTGGCCGGCGTTGTTGCCGCCCTGGAAGCGGATCACCAGGTCCGCCTGCTCGGCGAGCAGGTCGACGACCTTTCCCTTCCCCTCGTCGCCCCACTGGGCGCCGACTATCACCAGGCCGGGCATGCGCGGTCGAGTCTAGATGCAGGCCGGTGGCGGGTTCGCTCAGGCGCCCTGGGCCGTCATGCGCAGGTCCGGGCCCTGGATCGGGATCGGGTCGTCGCAGATCTCCATCAGCCGCGAGACCGTTCGCGAGCCGATTTGCTTGCGCAGCCGGGCTATCGGATCGAGATCGCCGGCGACCTCATGCGCCGTCACCTCGCCGACCACACGCTCGAGCCGCTCGATGAGCATGCGCAGCTCGTCGACGTCGCGGCCGTCGACGCGACCGCCGTTCACGGCATCACGCAGGTTGCGCGCGCTTCCGGCGAGCATCCGCCCGGCCGAATCCGGGTCGGGATCGGGCAGGTTCGTCGTCACGACGATCGAGCGACGGTCCTGCCAGCGCTCGTTGACGATCGAGTAGAGCTGCTCGAGGACCCACTCGGTCTGCTTCTCGGCACCGAGATCGTCGAGCACGAGCAGGTCGACCGAGCACAGGCGGCGGAAGAAGGCGAGGTAGTTGTCGCCGGAGTCGCGGTCGAAGGTGCGCTTGATCTCGGCCAGGAGCATCGGCACCGGGAAGACCGCATGCGAGCGCCCGGCGTCCTTCGCCGCCTTGGCGACCAGGATCGCGAGCGACGTCTTGCCGGTCCCCACCGGGCCGTCGAACCAGAGGCCGCGCCCCGATTCGAGGTTGTCGTCCAGTGAGCGCACGAAGGCGCGCACACGCCTCAGCACGACCGGATCGAGCGACCTGATCGGCTCGCGCTCGAACGAGACCTCCCTGAAGCGCCGGCCGACGCCGCTGCCGATCCCACCGCTGGCGGCGCGGCGCTGCTGCTGGTCGCGGCAGCGGCACGGGCGCGCCGCGTTGGTCTCCTCGTCGAGGATCCAGGTCGAGCCGTCGCACTCCCCGAACGGGCACTCGCGCGGCGTGGTGTCCGCCGGCCGCAGCGTCATTCCTCACCCGGCCGCGACGGCGGCGCCTCGATCCCGCGCTCCCGGTACATGCTGCTGAAGCGCGGGTAGCGCGGCTGGAAAGTGAGCGTGACCTCGCCGATCGGCCCGTTGCGGTGCTTGGCGAAGATCACGTCAGCCTCGCCTAGCCGCTCCGACTCGCGGTTGTAGTACTCGTCGCGGAAGACGAACATCACGACGTCCGAGTCCTGCTCGACCTGGCCCGACTCGCGCAGGTCCGAGAGCATCGGGATCGGCGGGTGGCGAGATTCGACCGCACGCGACAGCTGCGAGACCGCGATCACGGGAATGTCGAGCTCGCGCGCGAGGATCTTGAGCCCGCGGCTGATCTGGCCGACCTGCTCGACGCGGCTGTCGGCGCGCCCGTCCGGGCGGATCAGCTGCAGGTAGTCGACGATCAGGAGGCCGAGCCCACCGTCGCTGCGGGCGTGCAGGCGGCGCGCCTTGGCGCGCATCTCGAGCACGCTGATGTCGCTCGAGTCGTCGATGTAGATGGGCGCCCGGGCGAGCTTCTCGACCGCCCGCAGGACCTTCGGCCAGCGGTCCGCCTTGACGCGCCCCTTGCGCAGCTCGTCGCTCGAGACCTTGGCCTGCGACGCGATGAAGCGATGCGCGAGCTCCGTCTCCGACATCTCGAGCGAGAACAGCGCGACGGAGCGCCCGTGCTCGATCGCGGCATTCTCTGCAATGTTGGTGGCAAGGGTCGACTTTCCCATGGATGGCCGTGCAGCCAGCACGATCAGGTTGCCCGGCTGGAAGCCGCCTGTCAGGTCGTCGATGTCCTGGAAGCCGCTCGGCGTACCCGTCAGGCCGACGTCGCTTCTCGACAGCTCCTCGAGCTTGTCGATCTCGTCGTGGAGGACGGCCTCGATCGTCTTCATCTCGGACATCCCGCCGTCGTGTCCGATCTTGAAGAGGATCGACTCCGCCCGCTCGATGAGCTCGCGGGCGTCGCCGCGGTGGGCGATCACGTCGTCCTGGATCTGCCGCGTGGTCGACAGGATGCTCCGCAAGAGGGCGTTCTCCTTGACGATCCGCGCGTAGTCGAGCACCGCGCCGAGCGCCGGGACGACCGTCGGCAGCGAGTTGACGTACGGCTCGCCGCCCGCCTTCTCGAGGTCGCCGCCGCGCCGCAGCTCCTCCGCGACTGTGAGCGCGTCGACCGCCTCCGGCTCCGCCTTCTCCTTGAGGCGGATCATCGCGGCGAAGATCAGCTGATGCCGCGGCCTGTAGAAGTCCTCGGCCCGCAGCCCGACCTCGAGCAGCACGCCGTCGAGCGCCTGCTCGGTGAGCAGGATGGCCCCGAGGACGGAAGCCTCGGCCTCCTCGTTGTGAGGAGGAACGCCGTTGGTGGCCGCCTCAGGCGGAACCGTGACTGCCATCGACGCCTTCAGGGTTAGTCAGGGCGCGAGGGGCGATGCCCCGCAGCGTCACCGAGGACCTATGCCTGAGGGGTGACGATCGTTTTGATCTCGGTCGTCACACCGTCCGCGACCTCGACGGTGACCATGTGGGTGCCCGTTGTCTTGATGGGCTCCTCGAGCGCCACGCGGCGCTTGTCCAGGCGGACCCCGCGGGCCTGGCGGATCGCGTCGACGATCTCCTGCGAGGTGACGGAGCCGAACAGCCGGCCGTCGTCACCCGCCTGGTGGGAGATCGTGAGCACGGTCTTGCGCAGGAGCGCGGCAGTCTCCTCGGCCTTCTGGGCCGCCTCGGCCACCGCGCGCTCGGCCGCCTCACGGCGCCGCTGCGACTCGGCGATCGCCGCCGGCGTGGCCGGCTGCGCGATCTTGCGGGGGACGAGGAAGTTGCGGAGGTAGCCGGGCGAGACGTCGATGACGTCACCGCGCTCGCCGAGGTTGTCCGCGTCCTTGAGAAGGATTGCCTGAGCCATGGTGCTTCCGTCCTTACTTAACCGCGGCTGATTGCGAAAACCGAGCAATCCAAGGACGCAGGCATCGGACAAGGCGCTGCCTGTCCGATGCCGAGGACGCAGGAATGCGACGGTTTGCAGCCATCAGCGGTCCGCTACGTACGGGAGCAATCCCAGCTCACGCGCCCGCTTGACCGCGGTGGCGAGCTGGGACTGGTGGCGCCGGCAGGCGCCGGTCACGCGCGACGAGCGGATCTTGCCCTTGTCGCTGATCGCGCGGCGCAGCGCTGCGAGGTCCTTGTAGTCGACGACGTCGACCTTGTCCTTGCAGAACGGGCACGACTTGCGGCGCAGCCCACCGGGCGCGCCCTTGCCGCGTCCGCGACGGCGATCGCGTGTCGCGGTGCCTGTTCCTCCACGCTGCTTGGCCACCAGTTTGCTCCTGCGTACTCGCTACTTCGGGGTCAGAACGGAATGTCGTCGTCCGATCCCCCGGCGCCCGTAGGCGCCTGAGCGAAGTCCGCTGTGTCAGCCGGAACATCGCTCTGTGGCGTGAACCTACCGCCGTTCTCGCCGCCCTCACGGGAGCCGAGGAACTGGACAGAGTCGGCAATGATATCTACCGACTGGCGCTTGTTGCCCTGATTGTCCTGCCACTCCCGCCACTCGAGCCGGCCGTCGACCGCGACCGGCCGCCCCTTCGAGAGGTACTGGGCGCAGTTCTCGCCCTGTACGCCCCACACCGTGACGTCGAAATAGTTGGGCTTCTCGGTCCACTCACCGGTGGAGCCGTCCTTGCGACGGGTGTTGACGGCGATGCGCAGGCTGCACACCGACGTGCCACCCGATGTCGTGCGCAGCTCCGGGTCGCGGGTGAGGTTCCCGGTGAGCACGACTCTATTGATGTTCACTCCGGCCATGAGGCTGAATTCCTCCTGTCCTGCTTCGAAACAAGGACGGCTGATTGGGCTGTCCGACGAGGGTACAAATGGAGTCGGAGCGCTTGGGCGGCGTCTGACAGGAATTAGCCGTTGAGTGCGGCCTAAATGGCGAAGGCGTTACAGAGGGGTGCTCAGGCGTCGCTCGGAGCGGCGTCGGCGGGCACCGGTTCGGGCGTCTCCGCGGGCGCTTCACCCGCCGGGGGCTCCTCGCCGGCCGGGGGCGCGTCCGCGGCGGCGCGGGCGGCGACCTTGGTGTCCTGCGGCTCGCGGTCGTCGCGGCGGCGGACCGACTGGTGCTCGGGCGCCGGTGGGACGGGCTGCCCCGGCTTCGCCTTGATGATCCGGAAGCGCAGCACGGCGTCGAGGATCCGCAGGCGCTGGTTCAGGCGGTCGAGCAGGGCGTTGTCGCCCTCGAACTGGTAGAGCCGGTACTCCGCCTCGGGGCGGTGGTCGATCTCGTACGCCATGCGGCGCTGACCCCAGTCGTAGCTGCCGGCGAGCTTCCCGCCGGAGTCGATCAGCGACTCGGCCTCAGAGATCGCCGCGGTGCGCCGCTCCTCCGGGGCGTTCGGATCGACTAGCAGCATGAGGTCGTAGAAACCGGTCATTCGAGCGGGCCACGATAGCAGTGGCGGTTCGGAAAACCGGGGGCGAAGCGACTCGCGGCGGCGCTTCACAGGGGCATGGACCGGCGGCGAGCGGGCGGCCTCCCGGCGCTGCTGCGCCGGGTGCGCTGGGGCAACGTGGGACGGTTGATGGCCCTGCTCGCCGCCGCTCTCCTCGCCGCGAGCGCGGTCCGGGGCTGCGGGACCGATCGGCCCGGGGCCGCCCCGGGGCCGGGTGCGGTGCGACCGCTCGCCCGGGAGGAGCCGGAGCCGGCCGGTCCGCAGGAGCGCCGCGAGCGGTCTGCCGCGCGCCGCCAGCCTGCCGAGCCGCCGGAAGCCCTCGGCCGGCCACCGCGGCGCTTTCGGAGATCAGAAGCGGCGCGGCGCGCGCCGCCGGGGCGGGTGAAGCGGGAAGGCCGCTCGGAGCCGACCCGCTCCGGCGGGCAGCACCCACCCGAGCCGCGGTCCCTCGCGCCGGCGCCGCCGGCCGTGTCACAGCCTGCGCCCCCACCGGCGCCGCCCTCCCCGCCGCGCCCTCAGCCGCCCAGCCCTGCGCCGCCGCCTACGCAGCCGTCACCCTCGCCCACACCGGCGCCTCCGCAGGCCGGCGAGTTCACCCCGTAGAAGCCGCTTGTGCCTCAGTTCGGAATGTTGCTGAGCACCCCGTAGACCTGCCGCGCCACCGAGTTCTGCACCGGCCCGTACAACCGCGACAGGCCGAACGCCTTCACGCTCGTGACGCTGACGAGGGTGCCGATGCCCGTCGCGCGGTCACGGGCGCGGAGCCAGGGCCCGCCGCTCGTGCCGGCCGTCTGGTTGCACGCGATGCCCATCGGGTTCGCGCCCGCTCCCGCGACCCGCCCGGTGCGCCCGAGACGGTTCGGCCCGCAAAGGAAGAGCGACTCCCCGTTGAAGGGCGCTGCGGCGGGATAGCCGAAGCTCGCGATCCGCGTGGGCGCGTTGCGGGCGAAGCCGATGTGCTGCGCCACTCCGAGCACGTCGGTGAGCGTACGGCCGACGGTGTCCTTCGCGAGCACCACCCCGCCGAAGTCGCGCCGGAAGTGGGCGGCGTCGCCCTCGAGCGTCCAGCTCGTCGCGGCGCCCCAGTGAGTGGCGGGCCAGATCCCGAACGGCGCCGGCCCGCCGGCCGCCTGGGGCCGGTAGCCCGGCACGAACGCGAAGTTCGTGTGGGGCGCGCCGCCGCGGCCGCTGTGCACGCAGTGGCCGGCGGTCCAGACGACGCTGCGATTGGCGCTGTCCACGAGCGTCGCCGAGCAGACCCAGTCGGTCCCGTCGGGCCGCTTCGAGAAGAGCCGGCCGATCGTGCGGGTGCCCGGCATGTCGGTCGTCACGAGCTTCGCGTTCGGGTTGAGCCTGGTCCAGTGCGGCCGGCGGCGCTTCCTGTGCTTCGGGCGCCGCTGGGCGGCGCGCGCCTCCGCGCGGCTCATGCGCTGCGGCGTCCAGGCGTCCTCGCCTGCAATCGACGCGTGTGCGGGGCCGCCGCTGACCGCGCCGCCGGCTACGGCGGACGTCGCCGCTTGGGCGGAGCCTGCAGCAGCGATTGCGGTGACCGCCACGAGGGCCGCGATGGGGAGCCTGCGTGTCAGAGCGCCCCCCGGGTCAGGCGACCGGCGCCCGGCCGCGACGTTTTGCGTCGATGTCCGCGAGCTGGTCGTCGACCCAGTCGCCGGGGTCGCGGGCGGTGACGATCCGCTTGAGCCCCTGGGCGCGCCAGGAGCGCTCCTCGGCTGACATGGTGAGGGCGCGGTGGATCGCGTCGGCCTGCTCCTGCACGTCGAAGGGGTTGACCGAGAGCGCGAACTCCGCGAGCTCCTCGTGCGCGCCCGTGTTCTCGCTGAGCAACGACACGCCGTTGCGCTCGTTGACGAGCGGGCCCTCCTTTGCGATCAGGTTCATGCCGTCGAACATCGCATTGACCATCAGGAGGTCGTAGTGCTTGTAGGACGAGATGGCCTCCTCGAGGTTCTCGCGCAGCCGCAGCTCGATAGGCATCCAGTCGGTGGTCCCGTGCCGGTGGTTGACCACGGCCACGAGCGCCTCGATGCGCTCGAGGTACTCGGCGTACTCGGGCACGTCCTGGCGCGACGGGATCAGGTGGGCGATGAAGGTCACCTGCTCCTTGAACTCGGGGTGCTGCTCGAGGAACAGGTCGAAGGCCGTGAAGCCGCGCAGGATGTTCTTCGAGAGGTCGGCGCGATCGACGCGCAGGATCAGGTGCTCGCGCCGCCGGCGCAGGATCTCGCGCTCGTACTGGTGCACCGCGGGGCGCTGCGCCGTGAGATGGAAGTTCTCGGCAGAGATGGGCAGCGGGTAGGCGCGCACCCACACCTCGCGGCCGTCGAAGTGCACCACGCCTGCTTCCTCGTCCACGTCCATGGCGAAGAGCTCGCGGCAGCAGAGCAGGAAGTTGCGCTGGTAGGAGCGGGTGTGGAAGGCGATGATGTCGTTCGAGAGGATGCCCTCGAAGATGTCCTCGCGGATGTCCGCCGGAAGTACCCGCCAGGCGTCCGGCTGGGTCCACGGGATGTGGACGAAGTGGTGCAGGAAGAGGTCTGGCCGCTCGCGCCGGATGAACTTCGGCGCGACGTAGAGGTGATAGTCGTGCAGCATCACGACGGCCTCGTCGTGGCCCTCGACCTCCTCGAGCACTGCCCGTGCCAGGTCCTCGTTGACCGTGCAGTAGCCCTGCTCGTAGGCCACGACCTCGTGGCGACGGATGTCGGGCGCGTTCGAGAGATCCCAGAGGTAGTGCTGGATGAACCACAGCATCGGGTTCGCGACGACGTTGTAGAAGCGGTCGTACGCCTCCGGGTCGCTCGTCACGAGCTTGACCCGGTAGTCCTCGCCGTCGAGCTCGACCTCGAACGAGGCGCCGTCGTGCTGCTCGGAGACCTCGGCGTCCTCATCGGTCATCGCCGAGGCCACCCAGACGGCGTCCCGGTGGTGGACGAGTCCCTGCAGAGCGGTCACGAGCCCGCCGCCGCCGCGCTTCGCCTGTCCGTCCTGGAAGGTCGCCGGGCCGCGGTTCGATACGAGAACGAGCGGTGCGTCTCCGGTCATCGGTGGTCCCGGAAGAGCCTAAGCCAGTCGCGCAGCAGGCGCGGCGTCAGGAAGTGCTTGCGCACATGCTCCTTGCCCTGACGCCCAAGCTGCTTGCCCATGTCCGGTTCGCGCAGGATTCGCAGCGAACGGTCGGCGCACTCGTCGGGCGAGGTCACGAGGAAGCCGGTCTGGCCGTCCTGCACCTGGAGCGGGATGCCGCCTACGTTCCCGCCGATGAAGGGTCGTCCCTTCCAAAGCGCCTCCGACACGGTAAGCCCGAAGCCCTCGCGCGTCGACTTCTGGATCACGACGTCCGCCTGCGACTGGAAGGCGTTGACCTCGATCGCGCCGACGTTGTTGAAGTTGTTGAGGATGTGGATGTCGGGATCACCGTCCGCGTGGGCCATCGTCGAGTTGAAGAACTCCCAGCCCTCCGGATCGTCCGTGGCCATCGAGCCGATCAGGGCGAGCTGGACCTCGGGCATCTCCTGGTGCACCAGACGGTAGGCGTCGATCACGCCGATCGGGTCCTTCCAGGGATCGAAGCGCGAAACTTGGCACATGAGGGGCCGGTCGACGTCGATGCCGAACTGGTCGCACACGAAAGCGGCGTCCTCGGGCGAGAGCGCCATGTTCTTGGGCGAGAGCGGGTCGATCGCCGGCGGGCAGATGTGCACGCCCGCCGAGGCGCCGTCCATCGCCTGCGGCACGTAGGACTGGACGTGCCAGACGGACGCCTCGTACTCCTTGACGAGCGGGACGATCCGCTCGATCGCGTCCGGGTGCGGCGTCGAGAGGTCGATGTGGCAGCGCCATACCCACGTCTTCGACTTGTCGGCGACGAGCCTGCGGATGCCGGCCGGCTGCGGGTCGTGGACGATGATCACGTCCCAGCCGCTCGTGATCTCCGCGGCATTCATCTCGTTGTAGCGGTAGTAGACCTCCCACTCCTCGTCCGTGAGCGAGTCCGGAGCGCCCTGGAGCGCGTTGTGGAGGCGCTTGGTGGCGTTGTAGAACTCCTCGCGGCCGAGCATCACCTGCCACTCGGCGTCGATCCCGGCGTCGTTCATCAGCGGGACCAGCGTGTAGAGGATCTCGGACACGCCGCCGCCGAATGCCGTCGCGGAGACGTGGAGCACGCGCAGGCCCTTCAGGTCCTCGGCGAGGTCCCTGATCTCCTGGACGAGCGGCCTGCCGACCAGATGCGTGTAGTCGGCAAGGCTCTTGGTGCCTACGGAAACCGGCTGGAGCACGCGCGCCAGACTACTCGGCGGAAAGCTTCAGGTACTTCACGAGGCGGGTGCGGCCGGGGGAGAACGACGATTCGTCCACGGTCGCCTCGATGATCGCCCGGCTGAGCTCCTGTTCGGTCACCGCAACGGGGCCCGCGGGCCCGTCCAGGTCCATCTGCAGCCTGTCGTCGCCCAGCTTGAACGAGAAGCTGAGCCGGCTCTCGTCGTCGAGTGGCCGGCTCTCGTCGACGTAGTCGTTGGCCGCCTCGGTGATCGCGAGCTTGAGGTCGGCCACCTCCTCGGGAGTGAGCGGGGTCAGCCGGCACACCGCCGAGAGGGCGAGACGCGCGAGCACGAGGTAGTCCGGACGCGCCGGAATGGTGAGGGATACGTCGCGGCTGTCGGTCGCGTCTGTCGTCCGGGCCACGGCTGTCACCCTACCCGGATCCTCGTGAAAACCCGCATGAGGTGCGGGGTCAGGGGCCGCTGCCGACCGGGCGCCGGCCCAGGGTGATCGCCACCCGGCGGTTCTCGCCGCCGCGCACCACGGTGAGCATGACCTCGTCGCCCTCGCGGTGCCGGCCGATCACGTCGGTCAGGTCCTGGGTGCGGGTGAGCGGCTCGCCGTCGACCGCCACGATCACGTCGCCGTCCGACGGGATGTCCGGCTGGCCCTGGAAGTCGATCGTGTCGTCGCCGGGGTCGAGCCCCTCGTCCTCGGCCGGCGAGCCGGGCTCCACGCCCTGCACGAGGGCACCGGCGTCGGCGTCGATTCCGAGCCGCTCGGCGAGCTGCGGCCATAGCAGCACGGTGCGCACGCCGAGGTAGCCGTACTCGACCTGCCCGTTCTTGCGGAGCTCACCCAGCGAGCGGCGCACCGCGTCGACCGGGATCGCGAAGCCGACCCCCTCGCCTCCGCCCGACTGCGACTTGATCTGGGCGTTGATGCCGATCACACGGCCGCGCGCGTCCAGCAACGGGCCTCCGGAGTTGCCGGGGTTGATGGCGGCGTCGGTCTGAATCGCGTCGCCGATCCCGAAGCGGGTGAGCGACTGGATGTTGCGGTCGAGCGCCGAGACGACCCCGACCGAGAGCGACTGCTCCTCGCCGAATGGGCTGCCGATGGCAGCCACCGGCGCGCCCACCTCGAGGGCGGCGGAGCGGCCGAGCTGGAGCGGCGTCAGCTCGAGGCCCTGCGGGTCGATCTTGAGGAGCGCGAAGTCTGCATTCAGGTCGGCGCCGACGATGTCCGCGGGCACGCGGTTGCCGTCCGGGAACTGGACGAAGACCCGCTCCGCCTGCTTGGAGTTGTCGTCCTCCTTGGTCACGACGTGCGCGTTCGTGGCGATGTAGCCGTCGTCGTCGAGCACGAAGCCCGAGCCCTGACCGCCCTCGCCGCCGTCCTCGAGCACGTTGGTCGGCCCGTCGAAGAGCGAGATGACCGTCACCACACCGGGCGAGAGCTGCGAGTAGATCTGGCCTGGATCGAAGCCGCCCTCGCGGCCGATGCCCTTCACGACCTCGACGCGCGTCGTCGTGACCTCGCGCGTCGTGCTCGCAGAGCCGGAGCCGTCGTCGTCGTCGCCGGAGGCATCGCAGCCCGCCGCGGCGAGCGCGAGCGCCGCGCCCGCAGCCGCCAGTGCCCTCCTCACGATTCGGACCCGTTCGTGGGCAGCTGGAGGACGAAGGCGGTGGTGTCCCGGCGGTCTTCGAGGACGAGCCGGCCGTCCATGCGCTCGGCAAGCTCGCGGGCGATCGCCAGCCCGAGGCCGGCCCCGCGGGCGGCGTCTCCTGTGTAGAAGCGCTCGAATGCCTTGTCGCGCGAGCCGGGCGGCAGCCCCGGCCCCTCGTCCGCCACGGTGAACTCGGCGGACCCGTTTTCGCGCTCTGCCTTCACGGTGACGTCCGTCCCCGCCGGCGTGTGCCGGAGCGCGTTGTCGAGGAGGATGCGCATGATCTGTGCCACCCGCTCGCGGTCGCATTCGGCGAGCGGGCCCTCCGCGGGGACCTCCATCCGGAGCTCGGTCCGGTGGTCCTGCAGCGCCGGCCGGAACTCGCCGACCACGGACCGCGTCAGCTCGGCGAGGTCGACCGGCTCGGTGTGCAGCTCGACCGATCCCGAGTCGAGCCGGGACAGGTCGAGCAGGTCGACGGACAGCTTCTGCAGCCGTTCGACCTGCTCGCGCATCGTGTCGACGAACTCGCGGCGCGTCTCGTCGTCGAGGTCCTCGTCCTGGAGCAGCTCGACGAAGCCGGCCAGCGAGAAGATCGGCGTGCGCAGCTCGTGCGAGGCGGTGGCGATGAACTCCTTGCGGGCGATGTCGACCTCGCGCAGCTGCTGCTGCATGTCGTTGAAGGTGCGCGTGAGCTGGCCGAGCTCGTCCTCGGAGTCGACCGGGAGCGGCTCCCGGTCGAAATGGCCGCGCGCCACGTCGTTGGCCGCACGCTCGACACGGCGCACGCGCCGAGCCAGGCGCCGCGCGACGAACCAGCCTCCGATCAGCGCGACCAGCAACGCCGCCGCACAGGCCCATAGGACGCGTCCCCGGATGAACGAGACGGTCTCCGCCACCTCCTCGAAGTTGCGCGAGTAGACGGCGACCCACTGGGGGTTCTTCTTCGGGCCGATCGGCTGGGCGACGATGCCGATGTCCTCGCCCTGGAAGCTTCCGAAGCCGCTCTGCGTCTTCCCCGTGCGGATCGCACGGCCCGCGAGGCTGTACGCGCCTGGCACGGCGGGCCCCTCGCCGGAGTCGCCCCTCACCCTGAACTCGAGCCCGCGCTTGTCGAGCTGACGGCCCTCCGGGTCCTCCTTCCAGTCGATCAGCGTCAGGCGTGCGCCGGTCGCGTCCGCCAGGCCGCGCACCTGCGGCTCGAGCGTCTGGTCCTGGTAGTCGCCGGTGCGCATCCGGTTGACGCTGCCGTGGTAGGCGCCGGCCACCGCTTCGAGGTCGCTCAGCCGGCGCTCCTCGAGGCTCGACTCGGGCTGGGTCACGACCCAGAAGTAGATGACGCCGAAGGCCGCCGCCGTGATCAGGAAGAAGAGGAGCGCGATCTTGTTGCCGAGCGACCTGATGCCGCTCACCCGTCCCTGAAGCGGTAGCCGACCCCGCGCACGGTCAGGATCAGCTCAGGCGTCTTCGGCTCCGACTCGAGCTTCTCGCGCAGATGCCGGATGTGGACGTCGATGGTGCGCGGGTCGCGGTAGGCGGCATCGCCCCATACGCGCTCGAGCAGCATCGTGCGACTGAATACCCGCCCGGGCGCGCGGGCAAGCGCCGCCAGGATCTCGAACTCGACGTACGTCAGCCGCACGGCCTCGCCGCGCACCTCGACGAGCCGCTTCTCGAAGTCGATGCGGAGCTCGCCCGCCTCGATCGGCTCCTCGAACTGCTCCTCGGTGTGGGTGAGCGCGGCCCGCCGCAGCACCGCCTTGACGCGGCTACGGAACTCGCGGACCGAGAAGGGCTTCGTGATGTAGTCGTCGGCGCCGAGCTCGAGGCCGAGGACCTTGTCGATCTCCTCGGTCTTGGCGGTCAGCATGATGATCGGCACGGTGCTGCGCGCGCGGATCTCGCGGCAGACGTCGAAGCCGTCCATCTTGGGCATCATCACGTCGAGCACGACGAGGTCGAAGTTGTCCTCGGAGAGCCGTTCGAGCGCCTCGCGGCCGTCGAGCGCCGGAACGACGTCGTAGCCCTCTTTGCGCAGGGGATAGGTCAGCAGCTTCTGGACCGCGTCCTCGTCGTCAACGAGCAGGATGCGGGGGGCTGAGGCCGTCACCTTCGGAATTGTAGGTTGGACGCAAGTTGATCGAGGCGCGCGTCTACCGGGCTGCATTCATCCCGGCGCTGTTGGCGCTGGTTCTTGCGATGTTCTCATTCCAGTCGCAGCCCGCGCCACTGCCGCAGGGATTGGCCGCGGACATCCTCTTCGACGGCGACGAGGCGGCGCAGCTCGCGGAGCGGATAGCGACCGAGCAGCCCGACCGCCGCGCGGGCAGGCCCGGAGACGCCGCGACCGCCGAGCTGGTCGCGCGCGAGCTCGCGCGCAGGGGATTCCAGCCCGACCAGATCGAGCGCCAGCGCTTCACGCATGCGGGCCGGCGGCTCGAGAACGTGATCGCCCGCCGGGCCGGCGGCTCGCGACGCCAGATCGTGGTGGTGGCCGCGCGCGACGCGGGCGCCGTGCCGGACGGGCCGGGGAGCGCCTCCGACACCGCGGCGCTGCTCGAGCTGGCGCGGGTCTTCCAGGGCAGGCCGTCGCGCAAGACGCTCGTGCTGGCCTCGGTGGACGGGTCGACGCTCGGCGAGGTCGGCACCGAGCGGCTCGTCTCCGAGCTCGGCTCGCTGGACTTCGTGGACGCCGTTCTCGTGATGTCGAGCGTCGGCTCGGATGCGAGCGAGCCGTCCGTGCAGGCCTGGTCGAACGACTCGCGGCGGGCGGGGATCGGCCTGCAGCGGACGGTGGCGGACTCGATCCGCCAGGAGCTCGACCGCGCGGGAGGCGACGCGGGCGTGCTCGGGCAGCTCGCGCGGCTCGCCTTCCCGATCGGGATCGGCCCGCAGGGAGTGCTGCTCGCGGAGGACTACGAGGCGGTGCGGATCTCGGGTAGCGGTGAGCTGCCGCCGCCGGGCGACGGCCCGGTCGAGGAGATCGACGAGGACCGGCTCGGCGCGCTCGGGAGGGCGACGCTGCGGACCGTCACGGCGCTCGACCAGGGCCGCAGGCCGGCGCACGGGCCCGAGTCGTACGTGCTGGCCGTTAGTCAGGTGCTCCCGGGTTGGGTGATCTCGCTGTTCGCGGGTGCGCTGCTGCTCCCCGTGCTGGTGGCGTCGGTCGACGCCTTCGCCCGCGCACGCCGGCGTCGTCAGGACGTGCTGCTCTGGCTGCGCTTCGTCGGGGCCTGGCTGGCGCCCTTCCTGGCGGGCCTCGCGGTCGCCGAAGCTGCTCGCGCTGACCGGTGCGACGCCGTCGCCGCCGCCGGCGCCCGTGGCGCCCTCGGAGTGGCCGCTCGACGGACCCGCCCTCGGCGTCCTGGGCGGGGTGCTCGCGGCGATGGTGCTTGCCCTGCTGCTTGCGCGCTGGCTCGCGGCGCGGCCGGACGAACGCCTGAAGCGGCCGGAGGAGCCCGGGGCGGCGGTGGCCGTCGCCCTCGCGATCAGCCTCGGCTCGCTCCTGCTCTGGCTACTCAACCCGTATGCCGGCCTGCTCGCCGTCCCGGCGGCGCATCTGTGGATGCTCGCGGTGCTCGTGCGGCCGCCGCCCAGCCGCCGCGCACGCTTCGCGATGGTGGCGGCGGGCCTGCTTCCGGCGCTGCTCGTGACGGTCTACTACCTCTTCTCGCTCTCGCTCGACCCGCTCCACGGCGCCTGGTACCTGCTGATGCTCGTGACCGGGCACAGCGTCGGGATCGCGATGGCGCTCGCGGGCTGCCTGATGCTCGCGGCGGCCTGCGCCACCATCGAGATCACGTGGCGAGTGCCCGGGGAGGAGGAGCCGGCGCCCGGCGAGCAGCGGCCGTCGGTCTACGGCCCGGGGGCGCACGCCGGGCCGGGCTCGCTCGGCGGCACTGGCTCGGCGCTGCGACGGTGATCGCCGGCAGCGCGCGGGTGCGGGTTTCCGCCGGCCAGCCCCCGGGCCGGCGCTAGCGGTGCTCGTAGCCGGCGAGCCCCTCGACCGGGCCGTCGGGGCCGAGTAGCACGAGCCCCTCGCCCTCGGTCACCGTGCCGACGAAGCTGAGCCCGGCCGCGGCCTCGGCCTGCGCGCGCCGTTCCGGCGGCACGGTCACAAGCAGCTCGTAGTCGTCGCCGCCCACAGCCGCAGCCTCGGCGCTCACGCCGCTCGCCAGCGGCAGCCGCTCGAGCTCGATGCGCAGCTCGACGCCGCTCCGCCTCGCGACGTGGCGGGCGTCGGTCGCGAGCCCGTCGCTCAGGTCGATCATCGCGCTGACTCCCGCCGCGGCGAGCGCGCGCCCCTCCCTGAGCCGTGGCCGCGGCCGCAGGTGGCGGGCCACGAGCGCAGCGGGCTCGCGCTCGCCACGCTCGAGCACCAGCCGACCCGCCTCCGAGCCGCCCAGCTCGCCGGTCACCGCGACGAGGTCGCCGGGGCGGGCGCCGTCCCGGCCCACGAGCTCGCTCTCGTCGTCCGCCCAGCCCGTGACTGCGACGGTCACGACGAGCGCGGGGCCGCCCGCCACGTCACCGCCCGCGATGGTGGTGTCGCACTCGGCAGCCAGCTCCTCCATCGCACGGACGAGCTCGAGCCCGCCCTCGAACCCGGGCGGCAGTACGAGCGACACGTAGGCCTCGCCGCTCCGCGCGCCCATCGCCGCGATGTCCGAAAGCGCGCTCGCGAGCGCCTTCCAGCCCACGTCGGCGGGTGAGTGCGTCGAGAGCCGGAAGTGGGTGCCCTCGACGATCGTGTCGATCGAGGTGACCGCCAGCGGAGCGGCGTGCACCACGGCCGCGTCGTCGCCCGTCCAGCGCACGAGCCGGCCGCTGCGGTCCTCGAGCACGGCCTCTATCGCGGCGATCAGCTCGAGCTCGGGCAGCGCCGCGCCTAGCCGTCGGGTGCGCCCGTGCCGCCGCCCGCCGGCGGCGCGAGCTCTTCCTGCGCGGGAGGCGCCTGCACGTCGGGCTCCGGCTGCGGGGCGGACTCGTAGAGGTTCGGGTCGTACTCCGTCCCGCCGTCGCCCGTGTCGGGCGACTCGGTGTAGCCGTCGGTCGAGTAGTCGTCGTCGTAGCCGTCGTCGTAGGTGCCCCCGCCGGTGCTCGAGTACTCGCCGAAGAAGGGCGAGGACACGAACGCCTCGGTCGGGAGCGGGAAGTCGTCGCAGCTGCCGTCGCTGGCGGGCAGCATGAAGGCGTGCCAGACCGGCGCCGCGTAGGTCCCGCCCTGCGCACCCGGCATCGCGATGCCCGCGTCGGGATAGCCGACCCAGACGGCCGTCGACAGCCGCGGCGTATATCCCACGAACCAGGCGTCCTTCGCCTCGTCGGTCGTCCCGGTCTTGCCGGCCGCCGGGCAGCCGTAGCCTGCAGCGGTGCCGGTCCCCGAGGTCACGTTCATCTCGAGGATCTTGGTGACCTCGTAGGCCTGGCCGTCCGTCATCACGCGCTTGCCCTTGGGGTTGGCGAGCCGCTCGCTCTTGCCGTCCGGGAACACGATCTTCTCGATCCCTGTGACCTTGTGGCGGATGCCGCCGCTCGCGAGCGTCGCGTAGGCGTTCGCCATCTCGAGCGTCGTGACGCCGCGGGTGAGACCGCCGAGGCCCTCGGCGGGATAACAGTCGAGCTTCGTGGTGATGCCGAGCAGCTTCGCCGCCTTGCAGACCTTCTCGGGTCCGAGGTCGAGGATCAGCTGCGCATAGACCGTGTTGTCGGAGGCAAGCGTCGCGCGCGTCAGGCTGACCGTGCCCGAGTAGCTGTCGCCGAAGGTCTTGACCTCCCAGTGCCCGTACGTGGGGTCGTTGATGTTCAGCGGCTTCGAGGTGTAGCTGGTCGCGTCCGGGTCGACCCCGTCCAGGATCGCCGCGGTGAGCACGAACGTCTTGAACGCCGAGCCGGGCTGGCGGTGACCCTGGGCGGCGAGGTTGAAGCGGCGCTCGCCGTAGGTGCCGCTCGACGCCATCGCTCGGATCTTCCCGGTCGACGGGTCGACCGTCACGATCGCGGACGAGGGGCCGGCGGGGTCGCCGTAATAGGCGTTGATCGCCTCGCGCGCGGCGTCCTGCAGGCCGGGCTGGATCGTCGTGTGGATCTTGAGGCCGCCGCGCCGCACGACGCCTACGCCGTAGCGCTCGATCAGCTCCTCCTGCACGTAGTCGAAGAAATAGGGCTCGCGCCGCTTCGTGTAGCGCGTTCCCCGCTTGAGCTTCAGCGGGGCGTCCATCGCGTCGAGCATCTCGATCTGCGAGATGTAGCCGTTGTCGAACATCGCCCGCAGCACCTCGTTGCGGCGGCTGAGCGCCGCCTGCGGGTTGCGGAACGGGTTGTACTCGGAGGGAGCCTGCGGCAGTCCGGCGAGGAGCGCAGACTCGGCCAGGTCGAGGTCCTGGACGTCCTTGTCGAAGAAGGTGACCGCGGCCGCCTGGGCGCCGATCGCCGTGCGCCCGCCGACCGTTCCGTAGGGCACCGAGTTCAGGTACTCGTGCAGGATCCAGCGCTTCGAGCGCTTCTCCTCGAGCTCGGATGCGAGCTTGGCCTCGCGGATCTTGCGGGCGAAGTCGCGCTTGGGGTCGCGGATGTAGAGCGCGCGCACCAGCTGCTGGGTGATCGTCGAGCCGCCCTGCACGGTCTTGCCCGACTCGAGGTTCTTGATGCCCGCGCGGATGATCGCGTTGAAGTCGACGCCCTCGTGCTTGTAGAAGCGCTCGTCCTCGATCGCGACGGTCGCCTGGCGCATCTCGGGCGGCATGTCCTTGAACGAGACGACCCGGCGCAGGACGTCCGACTGGACGAAGCCGAGTCGCGAGCCGTCGGCTGCGAAGACCACCGACACCTCGCCCTTGTCGTCCGCCTTCAGCTCACTCAGCTCGGGCGCCGTGGAGGCGATCGCGAGCACGTAGCCGGCCACCGAGGCGACGGCGATCAGGCACACGGTGGCGAGGACGGTGAGAGCCAGCAGGACCTTCCCGCGGGCCTTGGGGCGCCTTCGCCTCCTTGACTTTCGTTGACGGTAGGTCATGGAAACGGGCTACGACACGCTTCCCATTCAGGAGGCAGGTGCCCCGGAGGATAGACCGTGCTCGCGCAGCTGCCGCAGCCAGCTCCGGCGGAGCTCCTCTCCAACACGCGCGCGCTCGGCGGGGCTGGTCGCCCACTTCGTCGCGCTCAGCCGCACCCCCTCCTTGTCGACCTCGGCGACACCGGCATCGACCCCGTCCTCCGCGGATGCGATCAGGGCGAGTGCGCGGTCGAGATCTACATCCGGCTGCAGCCACACCGACACCTCGACCTGCACGCGCGGATCGCCGATCGTGTGGTTCTCGATCGCGCTCTGCGCCAAGCGCTCGTTCGGCACGATCAGGCGGTGGCCGTCGTCGAGGCGGATGTACGTGTAGCTGAGCCGCACGTCCTCGACCTGGCCGGTCCTGTCCTCGAAGGTCACGAGGTCGCCGATCCGGATCGGCTGCGTGATCGCGAGCAGGATGCCGGCGATCCCGTTGGCGAGCGTCGCCCGCGCCGCGAAGCCGACCACGAGCCCGAGCACCGCCGACGAGGCGAGCACGCCCGTGGCAACCCGCCTCACCGAGTCGAACTGCCAGGCAGCGAGCGCAAGCCCGATGATCACGATCAGGGCGAAGATCAGGCGCCGGACGAGCTGCAGGCGGGTGGTGGCTACGGGAGAGAGCTCACCGCCGCTTACGCGCTCGGTGACGCGGCGGCCGCGGCGCGCCACCGCCTGATCGACGACGCGCGCGATCACAAACGTGAGGATCACGGTGACGACAGCCGTCAGCCAGTTGCTGTTCTCCTCGACGAACGAGGCTGCCGTGTAGAAATCGACCCCCGGCATGGCTTATGAAGCTACCCCCGTGGCGACCCGGGCCATCGCGGCAATCCGCGGCTCTGAGGCGCTCCGCGCCGCCTGGCGCGTGGCCTGGACGACCCGCGCCGCGGTGCTCCTCGTGGCCATCTTCGCCGCGCTTTCCTTTGGTCCTGCGGGCGGCGGCCTCGCGCGCGAGAACGAGCTGAAGTTCGACGAGCCCGAGCTGACGCATGCGTTCGCCGACCCGCTGCTCGCGCCGCTCGCCCGCTGGGATGCCGCCTGGTACCTGCGGATCGCCGACTCGGGCTACGCGGACAGCGAGCCACGGGCCGCCTTCTTCCCGCTCTACCCGCTGCTGGTGCGCTCGCTGGCGATGCTCGGGGGAGGCTCGAAAGCGGCCCTGCTGGTGGCGTCGTACCTGGTCGCGCTGGCGTCCTTCGTGGTCGCGCTGACACTCCTCCACCGGCTCGTGTCGCTCGAGCTCGGGCGCCGCCTCGCCGCCCCGACGCTATTGCTGCTCGCCGTCTTCCCCGCCGCCGTGTTCTTTGGCGCTCCCTACTCGGAGAGCCTGTTCCTGGCACTTGCGGTGGGCGGCTTCTACGCGGCGCGCCGCGAGCGCTGGGCCTGGGCCGGCCTGTGCGCGATGGGTGCGGCCGCCACGCGCAGCGCCGGCATCCTGCTCCTGATCCCGCTCGCGATGCTGTGGTGGGGTTCGCAGGAGCGGAGCCCGCGAGACGCCGCCTGGCTCCTGCTCGGGCCGCTCGGCCTCGCCTTGTATGCAGCGTGGCTCGGCCTCGTCGAGGGCGACGCCCTGCGCTTTCTCGACATCCAGGACGCCTGGTCGCGCGAGCTCGCCGTCCCGTTCGCCGCTGCCTGGGACGGCCTCGGGGCGGCGATCGACGGGGTGCGCCAGCTCGCTTCGGGGTCGCGCAGACCGGTCTACTTCGAGGCCGCCGCCGGCGACCCGTTCCGGATCGCGGCGATCAACATCATGCTGTTCGCGACGCTCGTGTTCGCGCTGGCGGCCTGCGTCGGCGTCTGGCGGCGCCTGCCGCGCGCCTACGGCGCCTGGGTGGCGGCCTCGCTGCTGCTGCCCCTGTCGTTTCCGGTGGTTCCGCAGCCGCTGATGTCGCTGCCGCGCTTCGTCGCGGTGCTCTTCCCGATCTTCATGTGGCTCGCGATCGTTTGCGACGAGCGCCGCATCACGGACCGCGTGGTGGCCGTGTCCGCGATCGGGCTCGGCCTCTTCACCGCGCAGTTCGCCACCTGGCACTGGATCTCATGACAACCGTCTTCCTCGACGCCCTCGGCACCCTCGTGTGGCTCGAGCCGCCGGCGCCGCGTCTGCGCCGGCTGCTCGCCGAGCAGGGCCACGACGTGAGCCGGGAGCGGGCAGCGGCCGCCTTCGCCGCCGAGATCTCCTACTACCTCGACCACCACCTGGAGGGCTCCGACCCGGCCGCGCTCGACGACCTGCGCGACCGCTGCGCGAGGATCCTGGCGGACGCGCTCGACCTCCCGGGGCTCGATCACGCGGAGGCGCGCCGGGCCATGCTCGGCGCGCTCAGCTTCGAGCCCTACCCCGAGGCGCCCGACGTCCTGCGCGAGCTGCGCGGGCGGGGCCACGCGCTCGTGGTCGTGAGCAACTGGGACTGCTCGCTGCCCGGATGGCTCGAGGGCGCCGGCCTGCGTGATCTCCTCGACGACGTGATCAGCTCGGCGGCGGTGGGAGCGGCGAAGCCCGATCCCGCGATCTTCGCCGCGGCGCTCGAGAGCGCCGGCGCGCGCCGCGAGGACGCCCTCCACGTGGGCGACTCGCTCGACAAGGACGTCGCCGGTGCCCGCGCGGCCGGCATCCGGCCGGTGCTGGTGTGCCGGGACGGCGACCCGCCCGGCGGCGTGGAGGCGATCGGCACGCTCGCGGAGCTGCCCTCCCTACTCTGAGGTGCCCGTGGAGCGCTCAATCCTCCAGCCAGCACAGCCGCCCGAGCCGCCGGAGCTGCCGGCCGGCGTGGCGCCGCGCTGGCCCGCCTGGTACGCGGGCGCCGGGTTCCTCGTGGCGCTGATCGGCACGCTGATAGCGGTGGGCGTCGTGGCCGCCGCCACGGGGACCGGGGGCGATGACGAGGACCCCGCCTTCACGATCATCGCCACGCTGCTCCAGAGCCTTATCTTCATTGGCACGGCGGTGCTGTTCGCCTCCTTCACGCGCCGCCCCAAGCCCTGGCACTTCGGCTTGCGCCGGACGGCCCTCTGGCCGGCGCTCGGCTGGGCCGCGCTCGGGATGGTGTCCTTCTACGTGCTCGCGGCCGTCTACACGGCGCTCGTCTCGCCGGACGCCGAGCAGACCGTCGCCCAGGACCTCGGCGCGGATGAGGGCACGTTCGGCCTGATCGTGGCCGGCTTCATGGTCATCTGCATCGCGCCGTTCGCCGAGGAGTTCTTCTTCCGCGGCTTCTTCTACCGCGCTCTCCGCAGCAAGTACTCGGTGATCGTCGCCGCCCTCATCGACGGGGCGCTCTTCGGGGTCATCCACTACGACTTCTCGGGCCCCGACGCGCTCCTGATCCTGCCGCCGCTCGCCGTGCTCGGCTTCACGTTCTGCCTCGTCTTCGAGAAGACCGGCTCGCTGTGGCCGGTGGTCGCCCTGCACTCCTTCAACAACGCCATCGCCTACGGCGTCGCGGTGGAGGACGCGGGTGTTTCGCTCGTGCTCGGGCCGCTCATGCTCGCGGCCTGCGTCTTGCTTCCGCGGCTGTCGCCGCCGGCGCCAGTTCCGCGTCACGCTGCCTGATACGGGCGTGCCTCATGCCATAGTGGGCGCCACATGAACCGACCGCGTGCCGTTTCGCTCATCGTCATGGCGCTCGCCCTGGTCCCCGCGACGGCCCAGGCACAGACCGCGCCGCCGCCCACCACGCCGGTCCCGCCCGTGCCGCCGCCGCCCGCTCCGGTGCCGGTGGCCGGAAAGGCCTCCATCTCCGTCTCGAAGGGGCTCGCCACCAAGAGCATGCGCTACGCGGCGCCCTTCCAGCAGATCATCGTGCGCGGCCGGGTGCGGCCCTACGTGGCGGGCGAGACCGTCGTTCTGAGCAGCCTGCGCAAGGGCAAGGTCACGAAGCGGATCCGGGAGACGGTCGGCCGCGGCGGTCGCTACTCGATCCCGGTGAAGCTCGTCAAGGAAGGGCTCTACCGGCTGGTCGTCAAGCACGCTGCCAGCGCCGGTCAGGCGGCCTTCAAGACGAAGAGCAAGAAGGTGACGGTCGTCGACTGGCAGGCCGGCGAGGGCGAGCGCGGCATCAAGGTTCTGATGCTCCAGCGCGGCCTCTACCGGCTCGGCTTCTCGGTCCCCGTGACCGGCTACTACGACTGGCTCACCTCGAACGCGGTCAACGCATTCCGCAAGACGAACGGGATGGGGCGGGACGGCTACGCGCCCAAGTCGGTGTACGCGCGGGTGCTGCGCGGCGCGGGGGCGTACAAGCTGCGCTACCCGAAGGCCGGCAAGCACGTGGAGTTCGACTGGTCGCGCCAGGTGCTCGTGCTGGCCAACAAGGGCAAGCCCTTCCGCACCTACCACACCTCGTCTGGCACGCCGGCGACGCCGACCGTGTTCGGCACCTACCACTTCTACCTGCAGACGCCGGGGACGAACGACAAGGGCATGGTCCACTCGTCCTACTTCATCCGCGGTTACGCGATCCACGGCTACGCCTCGGTGCCGAACTACCCGGCGAGCCACGGCTGCCTGCGGGTGCCGATCCCGAACGCCTCGTCGATCTTCAACTGGATCGACATCGGCGACCCGATCTACCTCTACCCGTAAGCTGCAGAAGCGCGAAAGCCCCGCCCGGTTTGCGGGCGGGGCTTCCACGGTTCCCCCTCGGTTGAGCCCCTCCACGGGAGGGACCTCCGAAGCTTTGCTACTGCACGGGCACCGCGCTGGCCGGAGCGACCTCCGCCGGAGCGGGCTCGACCGGAGCCGGAGCGGCCGGCGCGGCCTCGGCGGGCGCCGTCTCCACGGGTGCCGGAGCGGGCTCCACGGGCGCCGCCGGAGCCGGTGCCGGGGCAGGTGCCGCCTCGACGGGCGCCGGAGCGACCGGGGCCGCCTCGACCGGAGCCGGAGCGGGCGTGGCCTCGACGGGCGCCGGAGCCGGGGCCACGGGTGCCGCCTCGACGGGCGCCGGAGCGACCGGGGCCGCCTCGACGGGCGCCGGAGCGGCCTCCACCGGAATGGGCGCGGGCGCCGCCTCGACCGGGGCGCCGGAGCGACCGGGGCCGCCTCGACGGGCGCCGGAGCGACCTCCACCGGAATGGGCGCGGGCGCCGCCTCGACGGGCGCCGGAGCGACCGGTGCCGCCTCGACGGGCGCCGGAGCGGCCGGGGCCACCGGAGCCGGAGCGACAGGCGCCGCATCGACAGGGGCGGCCGGCACGGGCGCCGCCTCCACCGGGCCGGAGGCCACCGGGGCGGCCTCCACCGGAGCGGTGGGGGCCGGAGCGACCTCGGCCGGCACTGGCGCGGGCGCGACGGGCTGCGCGGGCGTGGCGCCGGCGGCGACGATGGCCTCGTTCTGCGCCAGGTGCCTGGCGGTCGCCTTCACCCGGACCTTCGCGTCGGCGCGGTAGCGGGCAACCATGTTCGCGGCCTTCGACTTGCGCGGGCTCGCGGCCGTCGTGACCTTGGGGGTCCCGGCCTTCGCGCTCACGGCGGTGCTCTTGCCCGGGATCGAGCTGCCGCCGAGGTACGGAGCGGGGTTCTGCGCCTGCCCGTTCACGCGCGTCTCGAAGTGCAGGTGCGGGCCGGTGCAGCTGCCGGTGCAGCCCACGTACCCGATCACCTGGCCCTGCCGAACCTGCGCCCCCTGCGACACGGCGAAGCGCGACATGTGCGCGTAGCACGTCGAGAACTGGCTCGTGTGCGTGATGCAGACGATGTTCCCGTAGCCGCTCTGCTGGCCCGCGAAGCTGACGTTGCCGCACGCGGCCGCGCGGATCGCCGTGCCGGTGGGCGCGGCGAGGTCGACGCCGTCGTGGTTGCGGCCCCAGCGCGGCCCGAAGGGCGAGGTCTGGGTGCCGTTCACCGGTGAGCCGATCGTCGACGATCCGCAGCCGCCCACACCGGGGACGGTGCGCGGCGCCGGCGCGGGGGCCGGCTCGACCGGCTGAGGCGCTTCCGGGGTGGTGACGGTGTCGCCGCCGCCGTCTCCACCGGCATTCCGGTCGACGGCGGGCGGGTCGCTCGGCGCCGGCGCCGGGGCGGGCTCGCTCGGCGCGCCGGCCGGGGAGTCGCTCTGCGTCGAGGATGAGGCCTGTGCCTGCTCGGCGACCTGCTGGCCCGCCTCGACGAGCCTGCGCTCGAGTCGTTGCTTGACGGCGGAGGGCACGTTGTCGCCGCCGACGGCGGCGCCGCTCGCCTGTTGCTCGAAGAGTGAGGCCCACGTGATCGGGCCGACCACGCCGTCCACCTCGAGGCCGGCACGCGCCTGGTAGGCGCGCACGGCGGCGTCGGTCTGCGGTCCGAACACGCCGTCGGCGGTGAGGCCGAGCGCACGCTGGACGTGTGCGACCAGGTCGCCGCTGCTCCCGAGGTGCAGCGGCAGGCCGCCCTCGCGGATCTCGATCGCGCGGTTGGCGGGCGATTCGGAGGCGACGCTCGCCTTCAGGCTGCCGGCTGTCTGGGCCGCGGCGAAGGGCGCGGCGGGGCCGGCGACCATCGCGGTGGCGAGTGCCGCGGATAGGTGCTTCTTGCGCGAGTGCTCACGCCTTCCCCTGATCAGGAGATGCCTGCGCTTGCGCGAGCGCGCGAGCGAGTGCACCCAAAGCTCAGGCTGAGCCAGGTCCCTGTGGGCGTTCATCCGACATTGTCCCCTTCCGTTCGGGCCTACGGGGTTAGCTGTCGGGCTCGCGCTGGAAGATGCGCTACGTGGCTCTTGGGGCCACGACTCGCCCCCGGTGGCAATCGGCCACCAACCTGGTTCCCCCGTTCACGCTGCCCGGCGGCGGGCGGCGCGACTCGGCGCTTGACTTCTCACACAACCGTCCTTTCCAGGGAAAGTTGCGCGGGAGCAGCCTAGCGAACTCCTTCGGCGAAGGTCGTCGAAACCCTTCACGGTTCTGCGGTGCGCCAATCGCCGCCGTGCTCACGGTGCTTGGGGAGCATGTTCGCGACGAGCCCGAGCAGGAGGCCGTAGAGCAATAGGCCGAGCAGCGTAGGCACCCCGTTGGCGACCCAAACGTTGGTCGAATCGACCACGTGCGCGAACGGCGCCAGGAGGACGTCGTTCGCGTCGTCGATCAGCTCGCGGACGTCGCCGTTGCGCTGCTCGCGCAGCATCTCCTCGCGCGAGTTGGGTGCGATCACCGCCGGATTCTCGGCCTCGGACCGGAGCTCCGATTCGAGCGCGTTCTGCTGATTCTGGGAACCGCGGTCCATCTCGTCCACCGCGAAGAACGCGAACCCGAGGAGCACGATCCCCGAGGCGAGGATCGCCAGTAGGCGGATGCCCGATCCCATCGCCATTTACCATCGGCACGCCTTCGCCGACCATGACTCCCGCAACCGAGATGTCCACGCATGGCTGACGCGCGCGAGCGGCTCGTCGCGGAGCTGCGCGAGCACGCGCTCGTGATCGGCGAGGTAACGCTGACGAGCGGCGCGAGCGCCCACTACTACGTAGACGCAAAGCGAGCCATCCTTCTGCCCGAGGGCTTCCTCGCTCTGGGCGAGCTCGTGGCGGCGGAGGTCGCCAGGACGAACGCCACGGCTGTGGGGGGGATGACGATGGGCGCCGATCCGGTCGCGTGTGCAGCCCTCGCCGCCGGCGCCGGCGTGAAGGCGTTCTTCGTGCGCAAGGAGAAGAAGCAGCACGGCCTGCAGCGCTGGGTCGAGGGTCCGCTGCTCGACCGCGGGGAGCGTTGCCTGATAGTGGAGGACGTGGTCACGACGGGCGGATCGACCGTCCGGGCGATCGAGCGCGTGCGCGAGGAGGGGCTGGAGATCGTCGGCGTCGTCAGCGTGCTCGACCGCTTGGCAGGCGGCGCGGAGGCGATCGAGGCCGCGGCCGGCGCGCCCTACACGCCGCTGACCACGATCGACGACGTCTACCCGGAACGGCCGGACCGCTAGCCCGCCGCGAGCCAGGCATTGATCAGCCTGCGCGCGATCGCGTACGGCGGCGCCAGCGTCAGCTTGCCGCGGCCCGCGGCCGCCGCCTCGATCTCGGAGCGCTCGAACCAGCGGACATCCTCGAGCTCGTCGTCGGCCGAGTGCGGCTCGCCCGGCTCGGCGCGGGCCTCGAAGCCGAGCATCAGCGAGCTCGGGAAGGGCCACGGCTGCGACGCGAGATAGCGGACCTCGCCGAGCTCGATCGCGGACTCCTCGAGCACCTCACGCCGGACGGCGTCCTCGAGCGTCTCACCGGGCTCGACGAAGCCGGCGAGGAGCGAGTAGCGCCCGGGCGGCCACTGACGCGAGCGCCCGAGGAGGAGCCTGTCGGCGGCGTCCGACACGCGCACGATCACCACCGGGTCCGTGCGCGGGAAGTGGTGGGCGTGGCAGACCGGACAGCTGCGCTGGTGACCGGCGTCGACGATGTCCGTAGCCGCGCCGCAGTTGGCGCAGAAGCCGTGACGCCGGTGCCAGGCGAGCAGCGCCGCGGCATACGCGGCGAGCGCCGCCTCGTCTGCGGGCAGCTCGGCCGCCGCGTCGCGGAGCCCGGCGGGGCGGCCGTCCGCCGGTTCCGATGCCGTCACGTCGGACGCGAACAGCGGCATCTGTCCCGCCAGCCCCAGGAAGACCTCGGAGCCGTCCGGCGAGCCGAGCAGCAGCCGCCCGTCGTCTATCCAGACTCCGCGCTCGGAGAGCTGGAGCGCTCGGGCGCGCGGGTCGGCGCGGCGGGCGCCGAGCCAGTCAGGGTCGCTCCGCTCGCCCGGCGCACGGTCGAGCGCGGCGGCTGAAAAGACGATCACGCGTCCTATTCAACAGGCAGGCGAGCGGGAAGCCGGTCGAGCGCGGGCTTCCGCTTGCGAGACCAGAGCCGCCGGCGGGTTGCCTTGAGCACCGGCTCGGGCTCGGGGTGCACCACCAGCACCGGGATCTCGACGTCGCGCAAGCGCTCGCCGACAGGGCGCTGGAAAGGCAGCCGCCGCCTGCGGCTCGCCTGGCCGACCACGATGAGGTCCCAGTCGCCGTGGCCAGCCTCGTGGGTGAGCGCCTCCGCCGGGTCGCCATGTGCCACCAGCTTCGTGACCGGAACTTCCGCCGGCACCGCTGCCATGGCCGCCTCGATGGTCTTGCAGGCCCAGGCGTCGAGCTGCTCGCACATCCCGGCGCGGCTCTGAGGGACGGCGATCGGGCCCGCCCAGATCACGTTCGCGGGCTGCGGTGCGCTCGTAAGAAGGCCAATGCGGCCGTGCCCTTCCTCCGCCAGCTCGATCGCACGGTCGAGCGCGAGCCAGGCGGCGGGGCTGTCATCCATTCCGACGAGTATCCGATGGAACACGGCCAACCTCTTGATCGCGTGCCCTGAGCATACCACAAGTCCTTAGCACGCTAAATTGTTTCCTCAATGGTGATCGTCTCGGGAGCACAGGCAGACGACCAGGCACACGCCGAGTTCGCGGAAGCGCTCGACGACCTCGTTTCCGCGATCCTGCGCGCCACCGGCCGCGGTGTCCCCGGCGGCGAGACGGAGCTGACCCTCTCCCAGTACAACGTCCTCCAAGCGCTCGGCGGGGGCCTCGCCACCGTCACCGAGATCGCGGCGGCGGCGGACGTGGCGGTGCCGACGGCGACGCGCGCGCTGCGCAGCCTCGAGGGCCGCGGCTTCGTCAAGCGGCGCCGCGGCCGAAGCGAGGACGGGCGCATCGTGACGGTCTCGCTGACACCGGCGGGCGCCCGGGTCCTCGGGGAGAAGCGCACCTGGGTCCGCGCCCGGCAGCGGGCGATCTTCGACCGGCTGAGCGATGCCGAGCGCGAGACCGCGGCGAGCCTGCTCAGGGTGATCGCGGGGGACATCCACGAGCTCTGAGCGCTGCCGGCCTCGGCCTCGCGCCCGGCAGGCCGGCAGCGGCTACTGCGCCGGGACGTTGACCTCCGCCGGCGCGAGCTGCGCCAGGACGCGATTGCCCCGTAGGGTCCTGAGTCGCAGCGATGGAGATCAGGGACGCGACAGCCACCGACTGGCCCCGGATCTGGCCCTTCCTGCACGAGATCGTGGCGGCCGGCGACACGTTCGCTTACGACGAGCGGATGAACGAGCGGGATGCGCGCGCGATGTGGCTTCTGGACCCTCCGGACCGCACGACGGTCGCCGCCGACGCGGACGGCGCCGTGCTCGGCTCGGCGAACATGTATGCCAACCACGACGGCCCCGGCTCGCACGTCGCCAGCGGGAACTTCATGGTCGACTCGGCTCACCGGGGCAAGGGGGTCGGCCGCGCGCTCGGCGAGGACATGCTCGACTGGGCACGCCGGCGCGGCTTCCGCGCGATTCAGTTCAACGCGGTCGCGGAGACCAACGCCCCGGCGGTCCTTCTATATCGCTCACTCGGCTTCGAGACTCTCGCGACGATCCCGGAGGGCTTTCGCCACCCGACGGAGGGGTTCGTCGGGCTGCTCTTGATGCACCGGCGGCTCTGAGCGGCCACGCTAGGCGCCGGGCAGCCGGCCGTCGCGGTAGCGCACGGGGTCCGGCTCTGCCTCGTGCGCGTACGCGATGTCCGCGTCGTCCGTCTCGACGTCCCGGTCTCCTCGAGCTCTGCCTCGGTCGTCATGGCCGCAGCTTCGGACGGTCGCTACAAATCCAGGGATGCCTCGTCTCCTCGTGCTCGCGGTGACCGCCGCCATCGCCCTGAGCGCCGCCGCCCCGGCGCACGCCGACAGCGTCCGGTGCGGGACCGCCCAGCTCAACGAGGGCGGCGCCGCGCCGGCGATCAAGCGGCTGCGGGCCGTGAATCAGCCCCCCAGGACGGACTACTACGCGTCGCCCTGTCTGGTAGCCGGGGCCGCCGCCCTCGAGATCCGCGCCCGGCGACGCGCAGGCGAGCGCGAGCCCGGGCGCATCGAGGTGCACGGTGCGAGCTGGGACGGCGGCTTCTATCGCTGCACGTACACGCGCGGCGAGACCGCCCGCGTCACCTCGGTCCGCTGCCGGCGCGTCGACAAGCCGTGGCGGCGCGTGACCATGCGGCTCGCGCCCCGCGCGTCTTGATCGCGGTCAGCCTCGGCCTACGGCCCACGGGGCGGTGATACTCGGACTCGTCGATCTCGCCCGACGCCGTTCGGCCGTATGGTTGGCAGATGGGATTCCTTCGGCGTGGCGGAGACGGGCCTGCAGGCGAGCGGTTCCTGATGCGCGAGAAGCTGCTGGCGATCGGCGACGACTTCTGGATCGAGAACGACAGCGGCGAACGGGCATTCAAGGTCAACGGCAAGGCGATTCGGCTACGCCAGACCTTCATCCTCGAGAACGCCTCGGGAGACGAGGTGGCCAGGATCCAGGAGCGCAAGCTCAGCATCCGCGAGAAGATCGCGATCCAGCGCTACGGCCACACCGCAGCGACCGTCCACAAGGCGCTCGTCGGGATCCGGGACCGCTTCGCCATCGACGTCGAGAACGGCACCGACATGAAGGCGCACGGAAACGTCGTCGACCACGAGTACGAGATCAGGCGCGACGGCGACACGGTCGCCACGGTCTCCAAGAAATGGTTTCGCGTGCGCGACTCCTACGGCGTCGACGTGGCAACAGGTGAGGACGCTCCACTCATCCTCGCGATCACCGTCGCCATCGACTCGCTGACCACGCGGGACTGAACGGCGCGAGCCCTACGGCGAGCGCAGCCGGGCCAGCGCCTCTTCGCGACTGGCGTACTCGGCCATCCCGATCGCCTCCCCGGAGCGCACCGTCCACACCTGGCAGAAGCAGTTGTCGAGCTGTACGCCGCTCGCCCGGCCGCGACCGTGACCGTGCACCACGGCTACGACCCGATCGTCCACCTCCGTCGGATCCTCGAGATCGAGCCGCAGGCCCTCGAAGGTGCTCCGCCAGTCCTCGACGTAGCGCCTCACCTGCTCGTGGCCGCGGTAGACGCTTGCAACCGGGCTTGCCTCGAGCGGCATCCACTCGAAGTCCGGATGCATGAGCGTCAACATCGCATCGACGTCACCTCGGTTGAGCGCGTCGACGATCCCGCGCACCAGCTCGACGCGCGTCCGCAACAGCACATGCTGGCGGTCCGGGGTCATCGAGCGCCCCGAGCAGGATTCGAACCTGCGGCCTACTCCTTAGGAGGGAGTCGCTCTATCCGGCTGAGCTATCGGGGCCCTCGGCAGACGATAGCCCGATCAGACGGGGCGTCACGGTGGCGACGCGCCCGTACCCCCGGCTGCGACGTGGCCGGCCGCGGGAGAGAACCGAACGGCCGGATCTGGCTCAGACGCCCATGCGGGCGCGGAGACCCTCGAACTCGTCGTCGGTGACGAAGCCGCGCTGGTGCAGTTCCGTCAGTTCGCGGAGCGCCTCGGGCCGGGCGGCGTCGCGACCAGCGGGCGGGGTCCGCTGGTCCTGGGGCGCTGCCGTCGGGAAGGCCGCACGAACTGTCTGCTGCGCCCAGCGCCCGCCCTGACGCCCAGCGCACCACGCGCCGAGGGTGTCGGTGCGCCCGGTGATGGCGGCGCTTCGCATCATCCCGCTCAGAAGGACCACTGCGGCGACGGTAGCGCAGGCCACGCCGGCGCGCGTCGGCCCGAGCCATCGGATCTAGTCTCGGCCCGGCCTTGCCGCCGCCAACGCCGCCGCGAGCTGTGCTTCGACGTTGTCGCTGAGCGAAGTCCGGATGACGTGTCCCTGCTCCTGAATGCGCGGGAGAATCTCGTCCAGTGCCACCTCGCGGACGAGCAGCACCAGGGCGGCGCTGCCCGGCATCAGACTCTCGCGCAGTTCGTCCACGAAGCTCTCGGCAACACCGACGTCGCCGAAGCTGCTCTTCCAAGCCGCGCCGCCCGCCAGCGCGCCCACTGCCATGCCCAACAGCGGCGCCAGGAAGATCAGTCCGATCAGGCCACCCCACATGGCACCCCCGACTGCCGCCGTCCCGACGCCGGTGCCCCCCTGCTGGACGTCGACGGTGCCGTCCTCGTCCCGGACGATGACAACCAGGTCCTCGACCTCCAACAGCCCGTCGTGGACGGCCTCGGCAACGTTGGCGGTGGCGCGGCTCACCGCTGCTTGATCCGGATATGCGATCGCGATGAGGTCACTCATCTGTTTCCTCCGTCCTCACAGCTTTCAGGTGTCATTGGCATGTGCCGTCGCGCGTCGTTGCTTCGCTCACGGCGCGGATGCGGGTTCCGAACCCGGTTGTCGAGTCGGGATCGGGCCAGAGAAGAAGAGCGCCGCCGCGGCGACGATCGCGATGATCGCGAGCGCGGTCCGCAGGGCGCGCAGCCGTGCCGTCGCGTTCTCGTCCACGATCGCCGCGGCCGTCTGGTCGGTCACGCCGGCCTGCTCGAGCTCGGCCTCGAGGGCGTCGTCGGACAGGAAGGGGACGCCGCTTGAGAGCTGCGTATCGGCCTGCCGGCTGACCTCGGGCGGGACGGCCGGGTTCTGCTCTATGCCGGCCAGAAGAGTCGCGGTGAGGCTGGCGATCAGCACCGACCCCGCCAACGCGGTTCCCAGCGACGCACCAAGGTTGGTCGCGGTGTTCTGCAGGCCGCCGACCTCGGGACTTTGCTCGTCGGGCACGGACGACACGGTGACGGCGCCGAGCTGGGAGGCCAGGGCGCCGATTCCCAGGCCCAGCAGCAATAGCGGCAGCGTGACGATCTCGGCCGAGGCGTCCTCGTCGATGGCGGCCAGCAGCACGACGGTGCCCGCGAACATGGCGAGCAGCCCGAGCCGCACGACGCGGCGTGGATTGGCGTTCGGGCGGAAGCGCGGGATCCCGGCGGCCGCCAACAGCAGAGTTATCGAGAGCGGCAGAATGCGCACCCCGGTGTCGATCGCCGAAAGCCCGAGCGACACCGACAAGAACAGCGGCACCACGAAGAAGACGCCCGCTTGGACGAAGTACTGGAAGAAGAACATCCGCAGGCCGCCGCTCGCCTGCACGTTCCGGAGCATCGACGGGCGCACGAGCGGCTCTTCACCGCGCCTTTCGAGCCGCGACTCCCACTCGAAGAACAGCCAGAGCAGGAACAGCCCGCCGAGGATGAGCCACAGCGTCGCAGAGATCCCGAACAGCTCCGGTGCGTCGGGCTTTGGCGCGACCCAGCCCCAAACGCTCGAGCGCAGCACGCCGAACACCGCCAGACCCAGGCCGGCCGCCGACAGCACGACGCCGACGAAGTCGATCCGGGGTTGCTGCCCCGGGGGCTCGTCCTCGATCCGGCGCGTCAGCGCGAGGATCCCCAGCACGATCAGCACCTCGCCGGCGAACACCCACCGCCAGCTGAGATAGGTCGTGAACAGCCCCCCGATCAGCGGCCCGACCGCGACCGCGATCGCCCCGGCCGCCATCACCAGGCCGTAGGCGCGCGGGCGGCCCTCCGCAGCGAAGTTGGCCGCGACCAGCGCGACGATCGCCGGCAGGATCAGCGCAGCGCCGATGCCCTCGAGGAACGACCACCCGATCAGCAGGACGGGCAGCGACGGCGCGATCGCGGTCGTGAACGAGCCCGCGCCGTAGATCACGCATCCAATCGCGAACGCCCGCTTTCGACCGATCAGCGCGCCGACCTTGCCGCCGGTGATCATCAGGGTCGCCATCACGAGCGTGTACAGGGTGATCGCCGTCTGGATGCCCGTGACGTCGGTCCCAACATCCTCGGCGACGGTCGCGATCGCGACGTTCATCACGGAGGTGTCGAGCGTCATCAGGAACTGGCCGGCGGCCAGCGTCGCCAACACCACCGTTGCGCCGGCCTGCGCCCCCGATCCCTGGCCGGACGAATTCGCGCTGCCTGGCATCACGGCGGATCATCCCCTGAGCCGAGGACGCAATGTGGGTCGCGGGCGGGAGAGGACCGCGCGGGTGAGCGCCGCACAGGCATCGCTCGAGGAGTACCGCGGCATCCGGGAGGCGCTCGGCTCGGGTGTGTTGTTGAGCTGGGACACCAGCAGGCCCAGTCCCGCCCCGGCGATCGCCAGCGGGATGACGAGCGCCCAGCCGGAGTGCGCACGAGGGACGATCGGGATGAGCAGCAGCATCCCAACGGTCAGCAGTCCCGATCCGAAGCGGATGATGCTCGCGGGGCGGCGTCTGCCCGACCGCTTCCCGGCCACGAGCGCCGTCCCGAACATCGTCAGCGACAGCGGCGCGAGCGTCAGGCCGGTCTCCAGGGCGTTGTACTCCAGGACCATCTGCAGGTAGATCGGCAGGGCGATCATCGCCCCCCCGAGCGCGATGTTCTGCAGCATCTGCCCCGAGATGCCCAGCCGGAACAGGTCGAGCTTGAAGAGGTCGGGATCGAGCAGCGTCGGCTTGCCCTCGCGCTTGCGCCGGATGAGCCAGCGGGCGAGCGACCAGAGCGCGACCAGGCCGACGGCGATCACGACGCCGACGAACTCCCCGCCCTCCTGCCAGACGAGGATGCCGATGACGACGCCGCCCATGCCGACGGCCGACAGCAACGCGCCGACGACGTCAACGACACGCGGGCCGGTGTAGGGCACGTCATGGACGAGCTTGAGGCCACTGAGGACGACCGCGATCACGACGACCTCCAGCAGGAACCCGACCCGCCACGACAGGAAGGTCGTCAGAAAGCCGCCGACCAACGGCCCGACCGCGGCGGCGATCGCCGCCGCAGCGCCCACCAAGGCGTAGGCCTTCTTCTGGGCCGCACCCTGGAAGTTGCCGTGGATCAGCGACTGCATCGCCGGCAGCAGCAGCGACGCGCCCAGCCCGCCGACGATCGCCCAGAACACGATGATCGCCGTCAGGCTTTGAGCGAAAGCCATCGCCAGGGCCCCCAGCGCGTAGCCGAGCAGACCGAGGACGAAGGCCCTCTTGCGCCCGATGAGGTCGCCGACCTTGCTCCCGATCAGGATGAACGCGGCCGACACAAGCGCCTCGAGCGCGATGGCGCCCTGCACCCCGCACCACCCGTGCGACTTGGTGAGGTTCTCCGCAGTTTGCGGGCTCGTCGTCGGCCGTAGCGGCCTTGGCGCTCAAGCGGTCGACCCGCGCTTCCGAAACATGTGAATAGGTGAGCTCGGGAACCCGACTCGCCCTCCCTATCCAACCAACGGGTGCTGGCCGTCCTGTGCGTGCACCCCGGAACGAGCAGGACGGTCATGCGCCCCGCGCCGCGCGTGCGCCGTCGGGGCTCGTAATGCCCCTGTCGGCTCAGCGCAGGCCGGCGAGCCGAGCCAGGGAGCGCCGCAGTGGCGTGCGCCTCGATCGGCCCGGGCGCCGACGCCGATACTCGGCGAGCGTGAGCTCCGGCGGGAGGGTCGTCTCGATGTAGAAGACGCGCGCATCCGGGGCTGCGAGCGGCGGCAGGTGTCCCGTTGCATCCATGGCTCGACGGTCGCATCGGTGGGCGCCCGGCGCGATGGGGCAGGCCGGCATTCCGTGGTTCGGCCTGCCCTACCTGCCGCCGCAAGCCTCCCCGCCGGCGCCTACTCCAGAGTCCAGCCGAAGTAGACCTCGGTGCGAGTGATCCGGTCGCCGTCGTCGAAGGTGAAGACCTCGGTGTTCCGTCCTCTGCCGCCGCCCCGGGCGTCGCTCTCGTACGTGACGACCACCTCGTCGCCCGACTCGATCAGCCGGACGATCTCGAAGCGCTGGCCGCGTCCGGCCCCGGGCCAGCAGCGCTCGAAGTAGCCGTCGCGGTCGAGCTTCGGATCGGGAGGGGCGGAGAAGAGGAAGTCGTCGCTCAGGTGCTGTTCGTAGAAGGCCCGGTCCCCAGCGGCGAACGCGGCATAGGCGTCACGGACGATCTGCTTGCGGTCGGCGGCCATCAGCCGGATCAGGCCGGCGAGAGCGCCGGCCGCTCCTCCTCGAGGCGCGGCCGGTAGAGCCGGGCGGACTCGACGAGGCCTTCGACCATGTCCTCGATGTCGGCGGTCCGCTCGATCTCGCGGAGATCGTCCGACTGGCCGCGGGTCACGGCAAGCCGTGACGAGAAGAGCTGGCAGCAGTCCTCGTCGGGCAGGATCGAGATGTCGTAGGTGCCGAGCTGCTTCGCGATCTCGACGATCTCGGACTTGTCGCGATCGATCAGAGGGCGCAGCAGCGGCAGCTCCGAGGCCTCCTCGACGACGGCGAGGTTGGGCAGCGTCTGGGAGGCGACCTGGCCGAGCGAGTCGCCCGTCACGAGCGCCTCCGCGCTTTCGCGGCGGCCGAGCTCGGACGCGACCTTGACCATCAGGCGCCGCTGCGAGAGCACCTGCAGGCGGCCTGCGCCGGCCGTCGCGAGCCGGCGCTGGGCGGGGCCGAACGAGACGACGAACATGCGCGAGCCGCCCTGGAAGCGGTCGAGCCTCCCGACGAGCGCGTAGGCCTTGTAGATCGACTCCGGCCCCGTGAAGGGCCGGCCCGAGAAGTGCAGGAAGTCGCAGCGCAGGCCGCGCTTCATCATGCGGTAGGCCGCCACGGGCGAGTCGAGGCCGCCGGAGAGCAGCACGAGCGCGCGCCCGCTCGAGCCGACCGGCAGCCCGCCGGCCCCGCGTAGGCGCTCGACCGAGACGAGCAGCTCCTTGTGGTCGAGCTCGACGTGGAGCTCGATGTCCGGGTCGGACAGGTCGACCTCGAGGCCCAGGCGCACCCGCACCGCCTCGCCGATCACCCGCGACAGGTCCATCGAGCGCAGCGGATAGCGCTTGTCGCGCCGGCGCGCACGCACCGCGAAGCTGCGGCCCGGTCGTCCGCGCATCAGCGCGACGGCGGCGTCGGCGGCGGCCGAGGGGTCGCGCTCGCAGCGCAGCCCGGGCTGCACCACGCTGACGCCGGGCAGAGCGAGGCAGCGCTCGACGAGCGTCTCCTGCGGCTCGCCGCCCGTGACGATGAACACCCCGCCGCGGCGCCGGATCTCGAGTGGCCCGAGGCCGCGCGCCATCCGCCGCAGGTTGCGCTCGAGCACGGCGACGAACGAGGGCCGATTGCGGCCCTTGAGCGCGAGCTCGCCGAACTTCAGCAGTACACAGCGCTCCGCGCGCAAATCCTCCATGAGCAGGAAGAAAGTATCGCGCCGTAGAGCGGCGTTCTACTCGTCGTCGTCCTCGTACAGCGATTCCCGGGCCAGCTCGGCGCCGCGCGACCCGTAGAGGCGGACCTCGACGTAGTCGCCCGTGAAGGCGTCGAGCGACACGAGCGTGAAGCGGTTGTCGACGAGCTCGCACTGGTCGGTCGTGTCGGGTCCGAGCTCCGCCGTGGCCACGGCGCCGTTCGCGACGAGCGCGACGCCCCAGACGAGCGTGATGATTCCGCGCTTGCCCCCGGTGCCACGCCAGTGGCCGATCTCGTAGTCGGACAGGTCGAGCGACCAGTCCGGGTTCTGGTCGACCGTCTCCTCGGTGAAGTCCGCCTCGGCGAGGAAGTCGGTGGCCTGCGCGCCCTCGTGCTCGCGTGTATAGGACACGAATCCGAACCACTCGCCGCCGTCTTCGGCGGGAGCGGTGGCGGGCACATAGGTGCGGCCGGCCCAGGTGCGATCGGGGAACCAGCTGATGTCGCCCACGGGCGACTCGCACTTGCCCGCGAAGTGCTCCGTGAGAGCCTCTCCCCAGCGCCCGTAGGGCAGCGGCTCCTGAGGCGGCTCGGCGGCGAACAGCGGAATCTGTCGGACGGTCGGCGGCACGGCGCGCGGGGACGCTACACGCTGGCGGCGCGCAGCCGCTCCGCCGCCGCCTCGGGCGCCAGGACGTTCAGGTGCACGCCCGTGCCGATCTCGAGGCCCGCCAGCTGGGCGAGCCGCGGCATGATCTCGATGCGCCAGCAGAAGCGCTCGGCGTCCCGCGGAGCGGTCCGCACCCACATGTTGAGCGGCGGCAGCGTCCCGAGTGCCGCGCCGAGCCGCGAAAGCGTCTCGTGCAGCAGCCGCCCACCGAGTGGGCCGTCGTCCGAGAAGCGGGCGGCCGGCCGCCGCGGCACGATCTGCAGGTGAAAGGGGACGCGGGCCGAGAACGGGCAGAGCGCCACAGCCTCGTCGTCGATCGCCACGATCCGCTCGCGCCTCTTCACCTCCTCCTGCAGCAGGTCCTCGAGCAGGTTGCGGCCCTGGGTGCGGTCCGAGTAGGCCGTGAAGCGCTCGCGCTCGCGCGCCACCTGCGCCGGCACGAACGGCAGCGCATAGAGCTGCGCGTGCGTGTGCGGCAGCGAGGCGCCCGGCCTCCTTGCCCTCGTTGACGATGATGTGGACGTAGGCCGCGTCCGAGTGCGTGCGCATCCGCTCGCGCCAGACCGACATCGCCGTCTCGACCTGCTCCGGCTCGAGCTCTGCGAGCGAGCTGACCGGGTCGGGGGCGTTGACGATCACCTCGTGCGCGCCGAGCGCCGGGCGGGTCGCGAACAGGTTCGGCTCTCCGCGCCCGCTCGCGAGCGGGTCCCCGTCGCCGTCCGGCTCGCCGGGCGAGAGCGCCGGGTAGAGGTTCGGCACCACGCGCACGCGCCAGTTGCCGTCGTCGCGCAGGGCATAGAGCTCGGGCGGCGTCTGGTCCTCGTGACCGGGCGCGAACGGGTCAAGCTCGCGGTCGACCGGCGGGCGCGGCGCCACGTCGAGGAAGGCGCCCGGGCGCGAGCCGCGCTCGCCCGCGACGATCACCTTCAGCCCAGAGAGCGGGTCGATGCGCAGCTCCGGGCTCAGAGCGGCTTCTCCATCGACACGTGCTCGATGCCCTCCTCGACGAAGGTCGCACCGCGCTCGTGGTAGCCGTCGCGCAGGTAGAGCTCCTTGGCGTAGGTCTGGGCATGCAGCGAGATCGCCTCGGCGCCGGCGCGGCGCGCGAGCAGGTCCGCCTCGCGCAGGATCGCTCCCGCCACGCCGTCACCGCGGCGCCCGGGCTCGACCGCCAGCCGGCCCAGCCGTGCCACGCCAGCGCGGAAGAGGAGCCTGCAGGTGCCGATCACGCTCTCGCCGTCGAGGGCGACGATGTGCGTGGCCTCGTGGTCGCGGCCGTCGCGGTCCGCGTCGGCGGAGACGCCCTGCTCCTCGCAGAAGACCTTCTCGCGCAGTGCGAGCGCTGCGGCGAGCTCCTCGTCGGTGCGGGCTTCGCGAACCTCCACGGGCGGGTCAGCGAGCGTAGCGTTCTATGTCCGCGGCCAGCTGCTTCTCGTCCGGGTAGCCGCCCTGATGCACGTAGGCGAGCTCGCCCTTCGAGTCGTAGAAGGCCGTGGCGGGGAAGGCCTGAACGGCGTTGAAGGAGGCCGCCACCTCGAGCTGGGGGTCCTCGAAGTGCGGGAAGTCGACCGGATACTCGGCCAAGAAGTCCTCGGCGTCGCCCCTGTTGTCGTTCGAGTTGACGCCGAGGAAGACGACGTCGCCGGCCCTCTTCTTCTCCTGGCTCTGGAAGAAGGGGAACTCGTAGCGGCAGGGCCCGCACCAGGAAGCCCACTTGTTGACCACCACGGGCGTGCCGGCCTCGGCCGCGATCCGCTTCTCGAAGGCCTCGCGGCCGCCATCGAGGAAGCGCGCGGGCGCCGCGTTCTTCGCGTTCGCAGAGGGCGGCGGATCGTCGTCAGAGCCGCATCCGACAAGCGCTATCAAGATGAGAAAGGGCGCGAGACGGCGCACCCGGCGAAGGATGGCAGACCCCATTCCCGCTTCCGTGTGCTGTAATGGTTGGTGCCGCCGTCCACCTAGGACTTGGCATGTCGGCGCTCGCGGGAAGTCTGAAGAGCGACGACACGACGGGCGGCCCCGTTGAGCCTCGACGGTTCAGCTCGGCTCGTCCCCCTTACCAGAAGCGCCTGATCCCCTGTGGCTGAAACAAGCTCCGTGGCTGAAGCCTCGCCGGTCTCCGGCGACGACCTGAAGCGCGCCGAAGAATTCGCGCGCGAGCCCTTCGTGCTCGAAGGGGAGGACCCTCAGGTCGCGCTTGCGCCCGGGACCGCGCGCCGCCTTGCGCTCGACGCTGCTCTCGATGAGATCAAGAGCGGCCGCGGGGAGCCCTCCATCGAGTGGCGGCGCAGCTACTCGCTGATGCTCGGCCTCGAGCGGCTGCTCTCCGAGGTCGAGCCGCATCTGGCCGACGCGACGAAGCTGTCCGCGCACCAGGTCGACGCGCTCTCGGGCACGCTGATCGCGCTCACGACTGAGCTGCAGCTATCCCGCAACGGCCGCCAGGCGGCGAGCGCCGAGGAGCTCCACTCGGGTGAGGTCGAGCTCGAGGGCGACGAGCTGCCGGACGAGGAGCCGCTCGACTGGGATCCAGACGAGGAGGCCGAGGAGGAGGCGGCTGCCGAGGCGCAGCTCGACGAGGATCCCGGGGCCGCGCGGCGCTTCTGGTTCGAGCACGCCACCGGCGCCGGCAAGACGGTCGCCGCGCTGGGCTTCGTCGAGGCGTCCCGCACCGGCGGCATCCTGATCCTCACCCACCGCCGCAACCTCGTCGACCAGTTCATGGGCGAGCTGCGCGACCGCGGCTACAAGGACCGCATCTCGGCGCCGCTCCTCAAGAACGGGGCGGGCGAGCCGCGCGCGGGCGGTCCGGTGACGGTCGAGACCTATCAGTGGTTCGTGCGCAACGCCGGCAAGGTCTCCGACGCCTACACGATCGTCATCTGCGACGAGGCCCACACCGCGCTCGGCGAGAAGACGAGCGCCGCGATCCGCCAATGGGTCGGCCCGGTGTTCGTCGGCATGACGGCGACCGGCGCGCTGATCGCCCGCCACGTCACCGACCTCTTCCCGACCCAGACCTCGCGCTTCGACCTTGCCCAGGCGGCGCGCCGGGGCGTGATCGCCCCGCTGCGCTGCGTGCGCATCCCGCCCGGCGTCGGCGTGCGCTCGATCTCGAAGGTGCCGCTCCGGCGCGGCGAGGTCGACCAGGACTTCGACCAGGAAGAGCTCGCCGCACTGCTCGATCAGACGCCCTTCAACCTCGCCGTGGCGGACCTCTACAAGACGCGCTTCAAGGATCTGCCCGGGGTCGTCTACTCCGCAGGGGTGCGCCACGCCCACAACGTGGCCGAGGCCTTCAGGGAGGCGGGCATCAAGGCCAAGGCCGTCTCCGGGGAGACGCCGAAGCGCGAGCTCACGCGCATCCTCGCGGCCTACGAGGCCGGCGACATCGATGTCCTGATCAACGCCCAGCTGCTCGCCGAAGGCTGGAACTCGCCGCGCGCGACCGTCTGCATGCACCTCGCGCCGACCGCTTCGAAGCGCATCTATCAGCAGCGCGTCGGCCGCGTCACGCGCCGCACGCCTGGCAAGGAGGCCGGCATCGTCGTCGACTTCGTCCACCCGGCGACGCCGAACGACGATCCGGTCGTGACCCTGCACTCGCTGCTCGACCGCGACGTCTACCGCGGCGGTGCGATCGTGGTGGGCCCGGTGCGCCGCGGCCGCGGGCGCCGGCTGCGCGTCGAGCGCCGGGTCGTGCCGGTAACCGCCGACGAGGAGCGGCGCGCGCAGGTATTCGAGCGCGAGCTCTGGCGAATGGCGGTCGAGCACCTGACCTGGGGCCAGCAGCAGGCCTGGGCGATGCTCGCCGGGGCGCGTGTGGCCTCCAACAACTGGCGGCGCGCCAAGGCGATGCTGCACTTCGACCAGACCGGTGAGCTGCGCCGCCTCTTCCTCGTCACCTGCCTGCGCCGCAACCGCAACACGCAGCTGCGCCTGCGGGCGCTCTCCGAGGCCGGCAACCTGCGCGACGCCGAGGCCTTCGACGACGCGGTCGAGATCGTGGGCGGCTGGTCGCGCGACGAGCGCCGCGAGGGCGTCAAGCTTCTCCTGCAGGCGCTGACCGAGAAGCAGATCGGCCGCCGTGATCAGGCGGCGCGCTGGCTCTGGCACCTGGCCGAGTACTCGCGCGAGGTGCACGAGGAGTACGCCGTACAGCGCTGGCCGGAGACGAAGCGCCTGCTCGGGCTGCTCGTCAACTCCGCCGGCGCGGCGCACGCACGCAACGCGCGCCGGCTCGTGCAGGCGGCCCGCAAGCAGGACCGCAGGCTGTCCGCCGCGCTGCTCGCCGCCGCGCTCGCGCACACGCCCGAGGCGCAGCAGGTGCTGGACGGCGCGCGCATGCGCATGGCACGCAAGCCGAGCGCGCTGGCGCGCGAGCTCCTGCGGAACTTCCCGAAGGGCAAGCGCAAGCGCGGCGGCCGCCGGCGCCGGCGCAAGGGTGGCGGCGGCGACGCCGAGGGCGCCGACGAGGCGACGCTCGTGCGGACGGGGACGAACGGAGACTCGAAGGAGCCGGACGGCGCGGACGAGCCCGATACCGATACGGCGGGCCCGGACGAGCCGGACGACGCCGAAGAGCGCTCAGCGGCCTAGCGATCGATGCGGGTGATCTCGTTCCAACCGCGAGCGCGCGGAGGAATCACGGGTTCACCGGTGGAGACCCGCGCTCAGCCGACGGCGTAAACCTCGCGCAGCCGACGGACCTCGGACACCGCGAGGCTGCGCCGCGGGTCGCGATAGTGCAGCCGGGCGAGCAGACGCTTCCACGCGCCCAGGTCCTCGCGCCCCGAGGCCGACTGGACCCACGCCCAGAGCGTGTCCTCGTCGTCGGCCGTCATCACAGCCTGGCGCAGCCAGGCGTCCAGGGAGTCGCGCTCACGGACCACCCCTGGCGCTTCGGAGTGCGGCAGCAGCGGCCCGTCGTAGAGCTCGACGGCCTTCCTGACAGCGCCACGGTCGAGCAGGCCCTTCACCCGCGCGACGTCGGACTCGACGTCGCCCGACAGCCGGTACGGATCGGCATCCAGCCACCGGCCGAGAAGCTTGCGCAGGCGATGAACCTCGACACGGGTGGTGCTCGACGTCCCGGGGTCCCCGTACAGATCGGCGGCCAGCTCCTCGCTCGTCATCCCCGACGGTCGCATCGACAGCAGCGCCAGCACCTCGGAATGGCGGCGGCTGAGCTGGACCGGTTGCCCACCCAGCTCGGCACCGGCCCGGTCGCGCCCCAGCAGGGTCAGCCTTCAGCAGCGGACGACGTCGCGCCGAGCCCTTGGTTGCGACCGCGCGAATGATGAAGGCCTCCTCGTGGCCGACCGGCTCCGCGAACGCGTAGGTCCCGGAATCCAGCACGAGCTCGCCGCCGCCGGCGGGCACGTCGAGCCGTTGCCCCTCGAGCCACCCGTCGGGACGGTCGGTCAGCACCCGCCCGCTCGCGGTCACGAGCGCGCGCGGATCGGTCACCGTCGCGATCCGCTCGTGGTAGCGCGCGCGGAGGAGATCATCCCGCTCGTGCATGGCCCAGCGCAGCTGGGACTCCACGGCGTTGGCCGTGGCCGTGGCCAGGGCGAGGCTGTGCGGATGCACCGTCGTCATCTTGCCGGTGAGGTCGACGATGCCGAGCAGCCGGCCGCTGTCCGGGTCGTGTACGGGAGCCGCCGCGCAGGTCCAGCTCTGCACGATCTCGTTGAAATGCTCGGCCGCGAAGACCTGCACGGCGTGGTCGGCGGCCAGGGCCGTTCCGATTGCGTTGGTGCCTGCGCCGTTCTCGCTCCACAGAGCCCCCTCGGTGAAGTTCATCGAGTCGGCGGCGGCCATGCGCACTTTCGCGTTGCCCCCGATCCACAGCAGGAGCCCGTCGGCATCGCTGACGACGATCAGGTGGGCCGACTCGTCTGCGATGGCCGTGAGGCTGTCCTCGATCAAGGGCAGAGCGGCGCCGAGTGGATGCACGTCGAGGCGCGACGAGGTCTCCTCCTCGTCGGCGAGAACCGGTGCGCGGTGCTCGCCTGAAGGATCCACGCCGGCTTCGTGCGAGCGGCGCCACGAGTCGGCGATCGGCGCGCGCATCGCGCCCAGCTTCCCATCGCCGACGAACCGCTCCCACAGCCCCTTCAGCTCGCGCGCCCGCCTACGAGGCGACGTGGCCGCGTCGATCGCAAGCCATGGGTTGGCGGGCACCGCCCTCTCCTCCCTGGTTGGGGCTGAGCAGTCGAGTGTAACGCGCTCCGTAACGCTGATGAAACGCGCCCGGGAGTAGAAGTGCGCCTAACGGCCTAGCCGCAAAGGAGGACGCATCCCGTGAGTCGCGCCAGCATTACGAAAGCCCACAACAAGATCCAGGAGCTCTCCTGGGAACCGACGTTCGTCGAGCCGGTCGACAAGTACCCGACGGACTACACCTTCGAGAAAGCGCCCAAGAAGGACCCGCTCAAGCAGGTCCTCCGTTCCTACTTCCCGATGGAGGAGGAGAAGGACAACCGCGTCTTCGGGGCCATGGACGGCGCCATCCGGGGCAACATGTTCCGGCAGGTCCAGGAGCGCTGGATGGAGTGGCAGAAGCTCTTCCTGTCGATCATCCCGTTCCCGGAGATCTCCGCCGCCCGCGCGATGCCGCTCGCCATCAACGCCGTGCCCAACCCGGAGGTCCACAACGGGCTGGCCATCCAGATGATCGACGAGGTCCGCCACTCGACGATCCAGATGAACCTCAAGCGGCTCTACATGAACCACTACATCGACCCCGCCGGGTTCGACATCACCGAGAAGGGGTTCGCGAACTGCTACGCCGGCACGATCGGCCGTCAGTTCGGCGAGGGGTTCATCACGGGCGACGCGATCACCGCCGCTGACATCTACCTCACGATCGTGGCCGAGACGGCGTTCACGAACGTCCTGTTCGTCGCCATGCCCGCCGAGGCGGCCGCGAACGGCGACTACCTGCTTCCGACGGTGTTCCACTCCGTCCAGTCGGATGAGTCGCGCCACATCTCCAACGGCTACTCGATCATCCTGATGGCGCTCGCCGACGAGCGGAACCGCCAGTTGCTCGAGCGCGACCTCCGCTACGCCTGGTGGAACAACCACGCGGTCGTCGACGCGGCGATCGGCACGTTCATCGAGTACGGCACCAAGGACCGCCGCAAGGACCGCGAGAGCTACGCCGAGATGTGGCGGCGCTGGATCTACGACGACTACTACCGCTCCTACCTCGTTCCGCTGGAGAAGTACGGCCTGGTCATCCCGCACGATCTCGTCGAGGAGGCCTGGAACCGCATCTGGAACAAGGGCTACATCCACGAGGTCGGCCAGTTCTTCGCCACCGGCTGGTTCGCCAACTACTGGCGCATCGACGGGATGGACGACGAGGACTTCGAGTGGTTCGAGTACAAGTACCCGGGCTGGTACGACAAGTACGGCAAGTGGTGGGAGCGCTACAGCGACTACTCGAAGAAGAACGGCAACAAGCCGATCGCCTTCGAGGCGGGCGCCGACTACGAGTACCCCCACCGCTGCTGGACGTGCATGGTCCCGTGCCTGATCCGCGAGGACACGGTGGTCGACGAGGTCGACGGCCAGGTCCGCACGTACTGCTCGGAGACCTGCCACTGGACCGACAAGGTGGCGTTCCGGCCCGAGTACGAGGGGCGCCCGACACCCGCCATGGGCCAGCTCGCCGGCAAGCGCGAGTGGGAGACGCTCCACCACGGGCGGGACGTGGGCGAGATCATGGAGGACAGCGGCTTCGTGCGCGACGACGGCAAGACGCTCGTCCCGCAGCCGCACCTGGATCTCGATCCCAAGAAGATGTGGACGCTCGACGAGGTCAAGGGCATCACCCTCCAGAGCCCCAACGTCCTCCTCAACGAGATGTCGCCTGAGGAGCGCGAGACGTACATGGCCAAGTACAAGGCCGGCGGGCCGGCCGGCCGTCCGGCGCGAGAGGGCGCCGCGAGTTGAGTCTCCCGGGGGTGGCGGCGCCGCTCGATGCGAGCAGCGCCGCCGGGGGGCCCAAGGAGTCACCGTCCATGGGGGAGAAGTTCACCGTCCGGTTTGAGCCGGTGAATATCGAGATCGAGGTCGACGAGGACGAGACCGTCCTCCACGCAGCCTTCCGCCAGGGCCTGATGCTCATGCACGGCTGCAAGGAGGGGCAGTGCTCGTCCTGCAAGTCGTTCCTGCTCGACGGCGAGGTCGACCTCGAGCGCTACTCGACCTTCGCCCTGCCCGACTTCGAGGAGGCGGAGGGCTACACGCTGCTCTGCCGCGCACACCCGATGTCCGACCTCGAGGTCGAGCTGCTCAACTTCGACGAGGAGATCCTGCGCAGCGGGGTCGCGCTTCAGACGGCCAAGGTGCGTGTGGGGGCCGTCGAGCGGCTCACGCACGACATCTGCCTGCTACGCGTCGCGCTCGTCGACCCGGAGCGGCTCACCTTCCAGGCGGGGCAGTACGTCGACATAAAGATCCCGGGCGGTGGGGAGGAGCACCGCTCGTTCTCGATGGCCAACACGCCGGCCACCGCCAACGAGCTCGAGTTCATGATCAAGATCTTCCCCGACGGGCATTTCTCGGGGCTGCTCGACAGTGGCGAGATCAAGGCCGGGGACGAGCTGGAGCTGACGGGGCCGTACGGCGTGTTCACGCTGCGGGCGACATCGACGCGGCGCATGTTGTTCATCGGCGGCGGCGCCGGGATGGCGCCCATCCTGTCGCTGCTGCGCTCCCTCGACGAGTCACGGACCGGGCGGCCGGCGGTCTACTACTACGGCGCGCGCCGCCCCGAGGACCTCTTCCATGTCGAGGAGCTCGAGGGGCTCGCGGAGCGGCTGCCCGACTTCCGCTTCGTCCCGGCGCTGTCGGAGGCCGAGGCCGACGCCGACTCCTGGACGGGCGAGACAGGGCTCATCACCGACGTCGTCGACCGCCTCGAGGAGGACGTGAGCGAGGTCGAGGCGTACGTCTGCGGTCCGCCCCCGATGGTCGAGGCCGCCATCGCTCTGCTCGAGCGCAGGGGCGTTCCCGAGTCACAAATCCACTTCGACAAGTTCACGACCACCGAGCAGTAGGAGGAGAGAGGAGCCATATGGCCACGGACACCCCCGTCAAGGAACGCAGCGTCCCCAAGCCGGAGTTCACGGACGCGGAGGCGGGGGCGCGCGAGTTCCCGTCCTCGAACAGCCGCAGCTTCAACTACTTCACGCCGCGCAAGCGGCGGGCGACGGTGTACGAGGACGTGACCGTCGACGTGCAGCCCGACCCCGAGAGGCACCTGACCCAGGGTTGGGTCTACGCCTTCGCGGACGGCACGGCCGGCTACCCCCAGGAGTGGACCGCGCTGAAGTCCTCGAACTGGCACGAGTTCCTCGATCCAAACGAGGAGTGGGAGCAGACGATCTACCGCAACAACGCGGCCGTCGTGCGCCAGGTCCAGCAGAACATCGCCAACGCCAAGGCGGCCGGGTCCTTCGGAGCCCTCAACCGCGGGTGGGCGAAGATCCTCGAGCGCCACGTGTTCGCCTGGGCGCACGCCGAGCACGGGATCGGCATGCACGTCTACATCCCGGCCAACCGCGACGCGCCGACCAACATGATCAACAACGCGCTGTCGGTCGGCGCGCTACACAAGCTGCGCTTCGCGCAGGACCTCATCCTCTACAACCTCGAGCTGACCGACCAGGTCGAGGGGTTCGACGGCGCCACGCACAAGGAGACCTGGCAGCAGGACCCGATCTGGCAGCCCACGCGCGAGAACGTCGAGCGCCTGACCGGCGTGCGCGACTGGGCGGAGGCGTTCTTCGCCACCGCGGTGGTGTTCGAGCCGCTGGTGGGCGAGCTGTTCCGCAGCGGCTTCGTCATGCAGGCGGCGGCGCTGCACGGCGACTACGTTACGCCGTCGCTGATGGGCAACGGCGAGTCGGACGCGGCCCGCGAGCAGCGCGGCGCCAGGGCGCTGTTCGGCATGCTCTCGAACGACGAGAATCACGGCGAGGAGAACCGCGCCACGATGCAGGAATGGTTGTCGGGCTGGACCGCCACGAGCGTCGCGGCGGCCCGCCAGCTGCAGCCCATCTGGTCCCAGCTGCCCGAGAAGGTCGTCCGCTTCGAGGACTCCTTCGAGCGCTCGCAGGAGCGCTTCGAGGGCCTGCTCGGGGACCTCGCCCTCGACACCCCAAAGGAGCTGAGCGCATGACTGAGTTCAACGCGGACCCGACGTCGTCGAACAGGACCGGCGTGACCCTGATGGACAATCAGGTCGGCCACGTCGTCGCGGACGTGATGAGGGGCAAGCAGAAAGTGACCGTGACGGTTCTGCCGTCGATGATCCGCGTGGACGGGGTCGGCAGGGTCGACTTCGACTACCAGGAGATCGCCGACGCGCTCGGTTGGGCCGACTTCGGCAACGACGACTTCGAGGAGATCATGTCGACCCACTACGGTCGCATGGTCGTGCTCGACGACCGCATCCTGTTCTTCGCCAACCCGGAGGACGCCGCCGAGTACATCGGCTTCGACCTCGAGGTGGTGAGCTAGCCATGTACGAGAGCAACGGTGAGAAGTACTTCGTGATGGACAGCCACATCCACTTCTGGGACGCGAGCCCCGAGAACTGGGTGAAGGGCCAGGAGCAGTATGCCGACGGTTGGATCAACTGTTTCCACGCGTACATGGGCCTGGCGCCGCCAGAGACGCACTGGCCGATCGAGAAGTTCCGGAAGTACTCCGAGGAGGACTTCGTCAAGGACGTCTTCGAGGAGGGCTACGTCGACGTCGGCGTGTTCCAGTCGACCTACCTGAAGTCGTGGTACACCGAGGGCTTCAACACGGCCGCGCGCAACGCGCTGATGGCCGAGAAGTACCCGGGCAAGCTGATCGTGAACGGTCGCTGGGATCCACGGGAGGGAGAGGCCGGCCTCAAGGAGCTCGAGGAGGACGCGAAGCGCTACGGCCTGCAGGGCGTCAAGCTCTACACGGCCGAGTGGCACAACGGCTCGCGGGGGTGGAAGCTCACCGACCCGGAGGCGGTTCCGTTCCTCCAGATGTGCCAGGAGCTCGGCATCAAGAACATCCACGTCCACAAGGGGCCGACGATCTGGCCGCTGGACAAGGACGCGTTCGACGTCTCCGACGTCGATCACGTGGCGACGGACTTCCCGGAGCTCAATTTCATCGTCGAGCATGTCGGGCTGCCGCGGATCGAGGACTTCTGCTTCATGGCGACGCAGGAGCCCAACGTCTACGCCGGCCTCGCGGTCGTGATCGGCGGGCTCATGTACGCGCGGCCACGCTTCTTCGCCAAGGTCATGGGCGAGCTGCTGTTCTGGGTCGGCGAGGACAAGATGCTGTTCGGGAGCGACTACGGCATCTGGGAGCCCAAGTGGCAGGTCGAGGGGATGGTCGACTGGAACTACCCGACCGACGAAGCGTACGCGGACTATCCGGCGCTCGGGACCGAGGGCAAGAAGAAGATCATGGGCCTCAACGCGGCGGCGCTCTACGGCGTCGAGGTCCCGCAGGAGCTGCAGCTGCGCGACGAGACCAGTGAGCCGGCCGCCGAGGACGACGCCCGGCTGGTGGAAGACCCGGCGTGACGATCCGTTCGCGCGTCCTCGAGGCGCTCGGCACGGTCTATGACCCCGAGCTCGACGAGCCGATCACGTCGCTGAGGTTCGTGACCTCATGCGACGTGTCGGCCGACGGGGACGTCGACGTGCGCCTGCGGCTACCGACGCCGCAGTGCGCGCCGAACTTCGCGTACCTGATGGCGGCCGATGCACGCAACGCCGTGCGCCGGCTACCGGAGGTCCGCCGTGTCACGGTCCTCCTCGAGGACCACTACACGGGCGAGGAGATCAACGCCGCGGTCGGGCGGGGCGAGGGATTCGCGCAGGCCTTCCCGGGCGAGACCGAGGGCGAGCTCGATGCACTGCGGGAGCTGTTTCAGCGTAAGGCGCTCGTCGCGCGGCAGTCGCGCCTGTGCGAGGCGCTGCTGGCCGCCGGCGCGACGCACGAGGCGCTCACCGCCCGGCGCGTGGCCGACCTCCCCGACGACCCGGATGCTCGTCGCTGTCTCGAGCTGCGCGAGCAGCTCGGCATCCCGGTAGAGGACGATGCGCCCGCGGTCGTCCGTCCTGATGGGGAGCCGATCGCCGCGGCCGACCTGCGCATGTGGCTGCGCAAGGCGAGGCTCGTGCGGACGAGCCTCGAGGTCAACGGTGGCATCTGCCGCTCCCTGCTGCGCATCCGCTACGACCTGCCCGACGCGAAGGAGGTGGCCGCATGAGGGCCGCGAGACTGCACGCATATCACGAGCCGCTCAAGCTCGACGAGGTCGACGAGCCAAAAGCCAAAGGCCCGCTCGACGTGGTCGTGCGGATCGGCGCCGCCGGTCTGTGCCGCACCGACCTGCACATCCAGGAAGGTCAGTGGGCGGAGAAGTCCGGCGTCGAGCTGCCGTACACGCCCGGACATGAGAACGCCGGCTGGGTGCACGCCGTCGGCCCGGGGGTGACCAACGTCGAGGTGGGCGACACGGTGATCGTGCACCCGTTCATCTCCTGTGGGCTGTGCCGCCCCTGCCGCGCCGGCGACGACATGCACTGCCTGAACGGCTCCTTTCCCGGCATCAACCGTGACGGCGGGTTCGCCGACTTCCTGTTCACGAGCGCGCGCTCGGTCGTCAAGCTCGACCCGTCCCTCGAGCCCAAGGACATCGCCGCGCTGGCGGACGCCGGGCTGACCGCGATCCACGCGGTCAAGAAAGCGATCCCGGTCCTTGGCGCCGGCACCAAGGCGGTGGTGATCGGGGCCGGCGGCCTCGGCCACATCGGCGTCCAATGCCTGCGGGCGTACACACCCGCCGAGATCATCGTCGTCGACCCCTCCGAGCCGGCCTTGACGCTGGCGGAGGAGCTGGGCGCACACCACACGATCAAGGTCGAGGGCCAGAGCCACGTCGACACCGTCAAGGAGATGACCGACGGGCTGGGCGCCGAGGCGATCATCGACTTCGTCGGCGAGAAGGGCGCCATCCAGGACGGCATCAACATGGTCCGCGACGGCGGCTTCTACTACGTGATCGGCTACGGCGAGAACATCGACATCCCGACGATCGACGTGATCTCCAGGGAGATCTCCTTCATCGGCAACCTGGTCGGCACGTACATAGACCTGCAGGACCTGATGACGCTCACGGCGCAGGGCCAGGTCACCCTGCACACGAGCACCTATCCGCTCGACGCCATCAACGACGCGATGGCCGACCTCGACAACGGGCGGCTCCAGGGGCGCGGCATCCTGATCCCAGCCGCCGCGGCCTGATCGATGGGCAAGCGGCTTCACTTCAACCACGACGCCCGGCAGCTCCTGCAGGCGGGCGTCGACGAGCTGGCCAACACCGTCAAGGTCACGCTCGGGCCCAAGGGACGCAACGTCGTGCTCGAGCGGCTCGCCGGCGCGCCCGCGATCACCAACGACGGCGTCTCGATCGCGCGCGAGATCGAGTTGAGCGACCAGTTCAAGAACATGGGCGCGCAGCTCGTCCGCGAGGTGGCCAACAAGACGAGCGACCTCACCGGCGACGGCACCACGACCGCGACGCTGCTCGCCCAGGCGATCGTCCGCGAGGGCATGCTCGCCATCGACGAGGGTGCGAACGCGATGCTGCTGCGCCGCGGCATCGAGGAGGCGACCGAGCGGGTGGCCGCCGAGCTCACCCGCTCCGCGCGCTCGGTGGCCGGCCGCGACCAGCTCGAGCACGTGGCCACGATCGCCGCCAAGGAGGACGAGCGCATCGGCGCCGCCGTGGCCGAGGCGCTCGACCGCGTGGGTGAGGAGGGCGTCGTCACGATCGAGGAGACCGAGCTGCCCGGCATCTCCGTCGACTTCGTCGAGGGCGTGCACGTCGAGAACGGCTGGATGTCCCCATATCTCGTGCGCGACGAGACGCGCATGGAGACGGTGTTCGAGGACCCCTACATCCTCATGACCAATCGCCCGATCTCCCAGCCGCAGGACCTCATGCCCACGCTGGACAAGGTGATGAAGTCGCCGCGGCCGCTCGTCATCCTCGCCGAGAAGGTCGACGGCGCGGCGCTCGGCATGCTCGTCCACAACAACAAGCACGGCACCCTGCAGGCCGTTGCCGTCCAGGCCCCGGGGTTCGGCCACAGACGGGTCGAGCACCTCGGCGACGTGGCCGCCTTCACGGGCGGACAGGTGATCGCCGAGGAGGCCGGGCTGACGCTCGCGAGCGTGCGGCCGGAGCACCTGGGCACGGCGCGCCGGGTGGTCGTGACGGCGGACTCGACGACGATCGTCGAAGGCGGTGGGAGCGAAGAGGCCGTCGAGGCGCGCCTCGCGCAGATCAGGGTCGAGCTGGGACGCGCCTCGCAGGAGCGCGACATCGAGATCCTCCAGGAGCGCCTCGCCCGGCTCGCCATCCGCCTCGCGGTGATCCGCGTCGGCGCACCGGCCGAGGTCGTCCTGCGCGAGCGCCTGCGCCGCACGCAGGGCGCATTGGACGCGACCCGCGCAGCGGAGGCGGAGGGGATCGTCGCGGGCGGCGGCACCGCGCTGCTGCGCGCCGGAGGCGTTCTCGACGACCTGGAGCTGGACGGCGACTATGCGCGCGGCGCCGAGGTCGTCCGCCGGGTCCTGCACGAGCCGCTCTACTGGATCGCGACCAACGCGGGCTACGACGGGCAGGCGGTGGTCGACCAGGTGAGCGCGATGCCCGAGGGCCACGGCCTGAACGCGCTGACCGGCGAGTTCGGCGACCTCTTCGCGCAGGGCGTGATCGACCCCGTGCGGGTCACGCGGCTGAGTCTCGAGCACGCCGCCTCGGTCGCCGCGCTGATGCTCACGACCGAGGCGCTCGTCGCCGAGGAGCTGATCGCCCAGCCGGGCGCCGTGATCGCCCCGGGCTTCGGGGACCTCGCCGAGGGGATGGCGCGCCCGTCCTCCCCGATCTGAGCAGATGCCGGTCGCCCTCGTCCACACCTGCGTTCGCGTCCGTGACATCGACGCCTCGCTGCGCTTCTACGAGACCCTGGGTTTCGAGGAGCGCGGGCGCCTGAACTTCGCGTCTGCCTACAACGTGTACATGGGGCTCCCGGGTGACGAGGACCGTCTCGAGCTGACGGTCAACATCGGCCGGGAGGAGCCCTACGAGCTCGGTGACGGCTACAACCATTTCGCCGTCACCGTGGACGACATCGACGCGGCGCTCGCGCAGCTGGCCCAGATCGGCGTGCAGCCGGAGAAGCCCCCGTACCGTCCCGGAGACCGCGACGACCTTCCCCGGATCGCATTCGTGGCGGACCCCGACGGCTATCGGGTCGAGCTCATCGACGGCGGCGCGTTCACCACTCCGAAGGACGGACGGCACCCAGAGGCATAGCGGCCGTCACTTCGGGGACCGACCGAAGGGCAGGTGTCTCATGGCAGCACGCTTGAAGGGCTTCCTTCCGCTGGCGGTGGTGATCGGCGTCCTCGCCTTCCTGTACGTCGAGTTCGCCCTCAACTTCAGCTTTCACTGGTTCACCGACGGTGATCTGGGCAATGGCCTCGAGCTGCCCAAGAGCTTCCATCTCGTCGTGCCCGCGGCATTCGTGGCGTGGGGCTTGTTCTTCGCCGCCGGTGGCGACAACGCCGCGTTCACGAAGGTCTGCATCGCCATCTTCTTCGGCTGCGCCACGGCGTTCCTCATGATCGTGCTCGCCAGCGCTACCGCCGACCTGCCGGACTTCTGGGGCATCTCGCTGTGGGTCGGCGTCATGTCCGCACTCCTCGTGGCGTTCGCCGCGCTGGGCGACTGGTACTACATCCCGGCGACCTTCCCGGCCTTCGCTTCAGTCGTGTTCTGGTGGCTCGCCACAGGCGCTGACGGCTGGGCGGAAGACGGCGGTGGTGTCGGCAACAGCGTGGAGGCGCTGGGCGATCCGGCGACCGCCGGCCTGGGCGCGTTCGCCGGCATCCTCTCGACGCCCTACGAGTGGGTCGCCATCAACATCTTCGTCACGCTCATAATCGGTGCCGTGCTCGGGATCACCTCCGCGAAGCTGGCCGCAGCGATCACGCCCAAGGAGAGGACAGAGGAGAGGACGGAGGAGCCCACGGCTGCCTGAAATGGCCGAGATCAGCGTCACGGTGGGGGAGGCGGGCCACGCGTATCTCAACCTGACGGGCTTGCCGAAGGTCGAGATCCGCGATTCGGTCGAGCTGAGCGGGCTCGAGCAGACCGAGACGGTGCCGGCGCTGGAGTCGATCGTCCTGCAGTTCGACCACTACGGGCGCCTGGCCGGCATAGAGGTGGCCGAGTCGGCGCTGCCACCCGGGCTGCTGGACGGCGCTTGAGGCCCTATCCCACGGTGAACGGGTCCCGCGTTTGCCCGGAGAGCTCCACCCACACGGCCTTGACGGTCGTGTAACCGTCGATCGAGTCGAGGCCGTTCTCGCGGCCGAACCCGCTCATCTTCATGCCACCGAAGGGCGTATTGAAGGAGACCGTGCGGTAGGCGTTGATCCAGACGGTGCCTGCCCGCAACGCGTTTGCGACGCGGTGGGCGCGCCGCACGTCGTTGGTCCAGACGCCGGCGGCCAGCCCGAAGCGCGTGTCGTTCGCGCGCGCGATCACCTCCTGCTCGTCCACGAACGGCATGACCGAGAGCACCGGCCCGAAGATCTCCTCGCGCGCGATCTCCATCTCGGCGCGCACCCCGGTGAAGATCGTGGGCTCGACGAAATAGCCGTCGCTGAGCTCTCCGTCGCCCGGCCGGTCACCGCCGAAGACCAGCTCGGCGCCCTCCTCTCGCCCCGAGCGGATCAGGTCGAGGATCTTCTCGAGCTGCTGCGGGAAGGCGACCGGCCCCATCTCGGTGTCCGGATCGAGCGGGTCCCCGAGCTTGATGGTGCCCGCGCGGTCCGAGAGGCGGTCGACGAGCTCGTCGTGGACCTGCTCCTGGACGAAGAGCCGCGAGCCGGCCATGCAGGTCTGACCGGTGGCCGCGAAGATGCCGGCCACGACGCCGTTGGCGGCCGCCTCGAGGTCGGCGTCCTCGAAGACGATGTTGGGCGACTTGCCGCCCAGCTCCAACGACACGCGCGCGAGGTGGTCGGCCGCGTCCTTCATGACGCTGATGCCGGTCTCCGTCGAGCCGGTGAAGGCGACCTTGTCCACGCCGGGATGGCGGACCAGCGCGCGGCCGGCGGTCGCGCCGTCGCCCGTCACAACGTTGAAGACGCCAGGCGGAAAACCGGCCTCCTCGAAGAGCCGTGCGAACTCGAGCGTGGACGCGGGCGTCTGCTCGGCCGGCTTGGCGACGACGGTGCAGCCCGCCGCCAGCGCGGTGGCAAGCTTCCAGCTGAGGAGCAGAACGGGCGAGTTCCACGGGACGACCATCCCGACGACACCCACCGGCTCCCGGCGCGTGTAGACGAAGAAGTTGGGCTTGTCGGACGGGATCGTGTCCCCCTGGATCTTGTCCGCCGCACCCGCGAAGTAGTGGTAGTACTCGGGCAGCGCTCTGAGCTGCCCGCTCATCTCCCGCAGCAGCTTGCCGTTGTCGGTGCTCTCGACGAGCGCGATCGCCTCGGCGTTCTCCGCAATCAGGTCCGCGAGCCGGCGAATCAGGCGCGCACGCTGCGTCCCGGTCATGGTGCCCCATGGCCCGGAGTCGAATGCCTCGCGGGCAGCGCGGACGGCGCGCTCGACGTCTCTTGTGCCGGCATCCGGCGCGGTCGCCCAGACCTTGCCGGTATAGGGGTTGACGGTCTCGAAGGTGGCACCCGAGTGGGCGTCCACCCACTCCCCGCCGACGAGCATCTTGTACTCACGGACGGCTTCGGCGCCGGGCTTGTATGTCTGCTGCGTCGGCATCGCTCCTCCACGACTTGCGGCACGGCGCGGTTCATCGGGCGCCGGGAGCATGGTCCCACGTGGTCGGGTTGGGAGGTAGCGGGGCCGGGCTCCGATCGCTGCTGGGACGCGGCGTGAGCGACCGCCCTCGCGGCGGCGATCCGGTATGCCCGGATGGTCGTGACCCCGGAGGCGGGACGCTGTTCCGCGCGCAGTGTCTTGACATCGCAGTCAGCGGCCGGTGACGATGCCTGGCAGGCATCGCATGCTCATCGCCGGCCCGAACCTCACGATCGACCGCACGCTCACCATCGACGAGCTGAGGCCCGGCGAGGTCCTGCGCTTCGATGACGTCGCGGTCACCGCCGGAGGCAAGGGAGTCAACGTCGCGCGGGTGGCGCAGGCGTTGCATGCGAGTGCCCTGCTGCTCGGCTTCGCCCCCGGGCACACCGGACAGGCCGCGGTGCGGCTGCTCGCCGACGAGGGCCTGGGCGTCGAGGCGGTCCCGGTCGCCGGCGAGCTGCGCTCGACAGCGGTCGTGCTCGAGCGAGGCGGCCGGGTGACGGTCATGAACGAGCCCGGACCGCGCCTCGGCAGCGGTGACTGGGAACGGTACGAGGGCGCGATCGGCGCTGCGCTCGACCGCCATGCGCTGCTGGCGTGCAGCGGAAGCACGCCGCCGGGGGCGCCCGAGGACGGCTATGCCCGGCTGGTGGCGCTGGCGCGCGAGCGCGGCGCACGAGCCATTGTTGACGCGAACGGGCCGCTACTCGCCGCCGCGCTGGGCGCGCGGCCAGACGTCGTGACGCCGAACCTCGCCGAGGCGGAGGGGCTGCTGCTCGGTCGCGCCGACGAGACGGTCGAGGCCGGCGACCCGGCCGAGGTCCGGCAGCGAGCCGCCGCCGCTGCCGCGGGGCTCGTTGCGCGCGGTGCGCGCGCGGCGATCGTCACCGCGGGCGCGGCGGGCGCCGCGGTGTTGGTCGAGGGTGGCGAGCCGCGCTGGCACGCGGCGCCGCGCGTCGAGGTACGCAACCCGATCGGCGCGGGCGACGCGCTCGTCGGCGGCCTGTGCGTGGGGCTCGAGCGCGGCGAGCCGTTCGACAACGCGGTCGCCCTCGGTCTCGCGACGGCCGCGGCGAGCGTCGAAACGGCGAAGGCCGGCGCGATCGACCTGGCCTTGGCCGAGCAGCTGGCGGGGGCGGAGGTGCGGGCGCCGTGAGGCCGCTCGTCCTGGAGCCCAACAGCATCGAGCGCTTCTATCTCGGTGGGCCCGCCATCGCGGCGCTGCGCGGCACCGAGCCGCCGGGCGCCCGGGTGCCGGAGGACTGGGTGGGCTCCACGACCACGGTGTTCGGCGAGGAGGAGCGCGGCCTGAGCCGGCTGCCCGGCGGCGAGCTGCTGCGCGACGCGATCGCCGCCGACCCGGAAGGCTTCCTGGGCGCCGGCCACGCCGCCCGCCATGGGGCCGATCCGGCGCTGCTCGTCAAGCTGCTCGACGCCGGCCAGCGGCTGCCTGTCCACGTCCATCCCGACGGGCCGTTCGCGCGGGCCGCGCTCGGCACGCCGTACGGCAAGACCGAGGCCTGGATCGTCATCGCCGCGAGCGGCCCCGACGCACTCGTGCATGTCGGCTTCCGCGAGGACGTGCCGGCCGAGACGCTCGAGCGCTGGGTGGACGAGCAGGACCACGCCGCCATGCTCGGCGCGCTCAACCCCGCAGCCGTTGGGCCGGGGGACACGCTCTTCGTGCCGGCCGGCGTGCCCCACGCAATCGGCGAGGGGCTTTTGATCGTAGAGCTGCAGGAGCCGACCGACCTCTCGGTGCTGCTCGAGTGGGAGGGCTTCGGGATCGACGACCCGCACGAGGCCACCCTCGGCCTTGGCTGGGAGAGCGCCCTCGAATGCGTCGAGCGCTCGGGCGTCGACGTCGCGACGCTGCGCGGGCCGCAGCCCGACGGGCCGGTTGCCCGGCTCCTGCCCGCCCAGGCGGACCCGTTCTTTCGCGCCGAACGTGTCGCGCCGGCCCCGGAGGCCGAGATCGACCCCGGCTTCGCGATCCTCGTCGTCCTGGAGGGTCACGGGGCGCTCGAGCCCGAGGCCGGTGAGCCGCTGCCGCTGCGCCGCGGCGACACGCTGCTGCTGCCGCACGGCGCCGGGGCGTGTCGGGTGAGCGGCGAGCTCGTGCTGATCGCCTGCCGCCCGCCGGCCTCCGGTGCGAACGGGGCCGGCGCTTGACGGACCTGCTCGTGGGCATCGACGTCGGCACCTCCGCCTGCAAGGCGGCGGTCGTGGGCGCCGACGGACGCGAGCTCGCTCATGGCAGGGCGCCGACCCCCTGGCGGCAGGTTCCCACCGGCGCCGAGGTCGACCCCGACGCGCTCTTCGCCGCGGCCGTGGAGGCCGCGGCCGCGGCCCTCGCCGCGGCTCCCGAGGGCCACGTGCGGGGCGTCGGCGTGACGAGCATGGCCGAGGCGGGCGTACTGCTCGACGGGGAGGACCGGGTGCTGCATCCGGCCATCGCCTGGCATGACGCACGCGGTGGGGAAGAGGCGACGCGGATCGCCGCCGACCTCGATGCGGAGCGCTTCAGCGAGCGCACGGGTCTGCCCGCAAGCCCGCTGTGCACGCTCGCGAAGCTGCGCTGGCTCGTCGACCATCATCCCCCCGCGCGTGCCGGGCGCCGCTGGCTGAACGTCGGAGAGTGGGTCGTGCGGCGGCTCGGCGGCCGCGACGTGGCCGAGCTGTCGCTGTCATCGCGGACGGGAATGCTCGATCTGGCGGCGAAGGCGCCGTTGGCAGACGCGCTCGCATGGGCCGAGCTGCCGGACGATCTGCTGCCCGAGCTGGTGCTCGCGGGCACGCCGGCCGGCGCCGCCGATGGCGCGGCGTTGCCGAAGGCCCGCGGCGCCGTCCTCACCGTCGCCGGCCACGACCATCTCTGCGCCGGCGCCGGCGTCGGCGTGGTCGCTCCAGGCGACGTGCTCGACTCCTGCGGCACGGCCGAGGCGCTGGTGCGCGTGGTGGCGCCGCCCTTGGGGCCGGAGGAGGTCCGCCGCAGCGTCGCCGCCGGGGTGACCGTCGGGTTCCACCTGTCCGAGGGCCGCCAGGCGCTGCTGGCCGGGGTCTGGTCCGGCATCGCCCTACAGGAGGTTCTCGACCGCCTCGGTGTCGACGCCGCGGGCCGGTCCGAGCTCGCCGCAGGGGCGCTCGCCACCGCTCCCGGCGAGGCTCCCTCACTCGAGCTCGAGTTGCACTCGCTCGACCGCCGCCCGCTACGCCTGCCGGCCGGCGTCCCGCCGGCGCGCATCTGGCGCGCAGCCGTCGACGCCGTGGCCACCGAGGTCGAGTTGCTGCTGCGGGCGACCGAGGAGGTCGCCGGCCCGCACCGGCGGATCGTCGTCACCGGGGGCTGGGCACGGGACGAGGCCGTGCGTGCGTCGAAGGCCGGCCTCGGAGCCGTCGAGGCTCCGCCGGTCGTCGAGGCAGGCGCCCGCGGCGCGGCGCTCCTCGGCGGCGTCGCCGCGGGGATGTTCGCGAGCGTCGACGAGCTGCCTTCCTTGAGCGCGCCGGCGGGGCGCGGCCTTCCGGCCGCACCCCGCAGCGCGTGTGACTAGCACTCGGACTTGTACGGGATGTCCGGGTTCTCCTCGAGGTTGTCCTTGGTGAGCGTCACCGACTCGGTGCCGATCTTCTCCTTCACCGGCTTGCCGTCGAGTGCCGCCACGGCCTGCTGCACGCCGAACCTGCCGATGTCGGCGGGCTTCTGGGCGACGAGCGCCTGGATCAGCCCGCTCTCGAGGTCCTCCATCTGCTTGGGGCCGGCGTCGAACCCGACGATCTTGACGTCCCCGCCCTTGCCGGCCTCGCGCACGCCGGTGGCCGAGCCCTCGGCCCCGAACAGGTTGGTCCCGAAGATGCCCGCGAGATCGGGGTTCTTGGCGAGCTGTGCCTTGGCGATCGCCGCCGCCTTGGCCGGGTCGTCGTCGTTGAATTCCATCCCGACGTATTCGAGACCGAGGCTCTTGGCCTCGTCCTCGAAGCCGGAGGCGCGCGCGTCGGTGGTCGAGATGCCCGGGTTCACGTTGTTGACGAAGACCTTGCCCTCGCCGCCGATCAGGTCGCCAAGCGCCTTGGCGGCCTCGCGGCCGCCGGCCTCGTTGTCCGACGCGATCTGCGACACCGCCAGGTCGGGCTGCTCGAGCGTGGTGTCGACGAGCACGATCGTTATGCCTGCATCGGCGGCCGCCTTGATCGGGACGTACATCGCCTGGGTGTCGGTGGGCGCGATCAGGATCGCATCGGGCTTCTTCTGCGTGACCGCGTTGACGATCGGCGTCTGCAGCGAGGCATCGAACTGGTCGGGCCCCTGGAAGTCCAGGTCGACACCCTGCTTTCGGGCTTCTTCCTGGGCGCCGCAGTTCATCGTGATGTAGAACTCGTCACCGCGAACGCCGGCGATGAGCGTCATCGAGTAGCCGCCGCCGCCACCGCCGCCTCCGCCGCCTCCACCGTCGTCGTCGTCGTCACCACAGGCGCCGACGAGCAGAGCTGCCGTGAGCGCGAGCACGGCAATGAACGTGAGCCGCCACCGTGGGCCTCGTGCTGTGCTTGACATCAGATCTCCTCCTCCTGTTGGGGAAATGCATCAGCGCCGGTAGCGAGCCCGGCGCAGCTGGTCGAGGTAGACCGCCACGATCAGGACGGCGCCCACAGCCACCTGCTGCCAGAACGGCTGGACCCCGACGATGATGAAGCCGTTCCGGAGAACGGCCGGGATGAAGACGCCGACGACCGTCCCGATGATCGTGCCGATACCGCCGAACAGGCTCGTCCCGCCGATGACGACCGCCGCGATCGCATCGAGGTTGTCCGTGGAGTGGCCCCCGATCGTGGTGGTGCCGAAGCGCGCGAGCGACATGAAGCCGGCGAGGCCGGACAGCGTCCCGCCGATCGCGTAGACCTTGATGAGGTGGGCATCGACGTTGACGCCCGCGCGCCGCACGGCCTCCTCGTTCGACCCGATCGCGTACGTGTAGCGGCCGAAGCGCGTCGCGGCGAGGATGATGCCGAACACGAGCGCGACGGCCGCCGCGATCAGCACGAGGTAGGGGATCTCGCCGAACGCCCGGCCGCTGCCGATCGTGTCGATGAGCCTGAAGGGCACGTCGCGCTGGTCGACGCCGCCCGTGATCAGCAGCGCCGAGCCGAGCGCCATGCCCAGCGTGCCGAGCGTGACTATGAAGGCGGGAAGCTTCGCCTTGGCGACGAGGAAGCCGTTCAGAAGGCCCCATGCGAGTCCGGACGCTAGCGCGACCGCGAGGCCGACGAGGATGACGCCCCAGCTGTCGCCGCCCATCTCGTTCATGACCTTCGCGGCCACGACGCCGGCGAAGACGAGCACCGCGCCCACCGAGAGGTCGATGCCGGCGGTGATGATCACGTAGGTCAGGCCGACCGCGAGTACGAGCAGGACCGCGGCGTCTGTCGCGATGTTGCGAGCGTTGTTGACGTCGAAGAACTCCTCGGGCTGCAGGAACGAGAAGACGGCGATCAGCGCGACCAGGATCAGCGCGATCGACGTGCTCGAGCCCGTGACGAGCCGCTGCCACCATGGCTCCCGCTCCTCCTCGAGCGGCTCCTCCGAATCGACGCCGGGGGGTGGCGTCGCGGGCGTGGTCACCCCCCGTCCTCCTGCTCGTGGAAGGTGAGCGCGCCGGTCATCGCGGCGACCACGTCCTCCATCGACACGTCCTTCGGCCTCAGGCTCGCGACGCGCTCGCCGAGCCGCAGCACCTCGATGCGGTCGGCGACCTCGAAGACCTCCGGCATGTTGTGGCTGATCAGGACGACCGAAAGCCCGTGCTCGCGCACTCGCCGGATGTGGTCGAGGACGTTGCGGGTCTGGACGACGCCGAGCGCCGCCGTCGGCTCGTCCATGAAGACGATCTTGCTCGCCCATGTGACCGCGCGGCAGATGGCGATCCCCTGGCGCTGGCCGCCGGACATGTTGGCCACCCGCGCGCTCGTGTCCTGGATGCTGACGCCGAGCGAGTCGAACGCCTCGTCGCTTCGCCGTCGCATCGCCGGCTTGTCCAGGAAGCCGAGCCTGCCGAGCGGCCCGGAGCGCAGGATCTCCCGGCCCAGGAACATGTTCGCCGCCGGGTCGACCTCCGCCGCCAGCGCGAGGTCCTGATAGACGGTCTCGATGCCCAGATCGCGGGCGTCGTGCGGCGTGTTGACCGTCACCGGCTTGCCCTGGAAGAGGATCTCGCCCTCGTCGGGAGGATGGACGCCGACCATCGTCTTCACCAGCGTGCTCTTGCCCGCCCCGTTATCGCCCACCAGCGCGACGACCTCTTCCGGGTAGACGGTGAGATTCGCGCCTCGCAGCGCCTGCACACGGCCAAAGCGCTTTACGATCTGGCGCGCCTCCAGCACGGGGTCGGGCATGGCAGCAGCTCCTCCTCAGCCGGCGCATGGGACTCGGCGGGCGCGAGTCTACCAGTCGCTGAACATTTGTCCAGAACGAATGTCAGCCCGCGATAGCGTGCACTTCTGCCTCGGTCGGCATGGCGCTGCGCGCGCCGCGGGCGCGTACCGCACAGGCGCCGGCCGCCACGGCGAAGGCCGCGGCGGCGCGCAGGTCGTCGCCGGCGGCGATGCGGGTGGCCAGGGCTCCTGAGAACGTGTCGCCGGCCCCGGTGGTGTCCACGGCCGCGACGCCGGACGGCGCCGGCAGGGCAAGCGGCTCGGCGCCGCTCTCCTCGAGCAACAGCGCTCCCTCCGAGCCGTCGGTGACGATCACCGGCGCACCGCTGCGCCGCGTCAGGGCGGCCGCCGCCCGCCGCTTGTCCGCCTCGCCGGTCAGTTGCCGAGCCTCGCCCGCGTTGGGCGCGAAGATCGGCCCGAAGGCCGCAAGCTCGAGGACCGACGCGCGCGCAGGCGCCGGGTCGATGACCACCGGCAGCCCGAGCTCTCGCCCCGCCCCCACGGCAGCGCGGACGGCCTCATGCGGGATTTCCAGGCTGACGACCAGACATCCGGCTCGCTCCAGGGCTCCCTCGAGCGCACGCCGGACACCCTCAGGAGAGAGGACGGCGTTGGCGCCGGCTCCGACTGCGATCTGATTGTCGCCGCTCCCGTCGACCACGATGAGCGCCGCGCCGGTCGCCTCGCCGGGCACTTCGCTCACGCCATCGACGCCGACCCCCTCGTGGCGCAGCTCGGCGAGGGCCTCGCGTCCCAGGTCATCGTCGCCCACGGCAGCGACGAGCCGTGCCTCGGCCCCCAGCCGTGCCGCGGCGACCGCCGCGTTGGCCCCCTTGCCGCCGCCATGGCGTTCGAGGCGGCGGCCCAGCACCGTCTCGCCCCGCCCTGGCAGCCGCTCGGCCGCCACCACCAGGTCGACGTTGACGGACCCGACGATGACGACGACTGCGTTTGCGTTCCCTCGCACCTCGCGCTAGCCTCGGCACATTAGTTCAGCACAAAATTGCAGCAAGGATGTCACCACGGCCGAGATCGGCGCCCTGGCGCGGATCGCCGATTCGGCCGGCCGGCTCTCGGTCATCGCCGCCGACCACGGCGACCCGCTGGTCGAGATGCTCGAAGCGGTGGGCCTTCCGGCAGGCGCCGAGGCGCAGCGCGCGATCAAGTACGACATCGTCGACACCGTAGGGCGGGACGCCAGCGCGGTGCTCCTCGATCCGGACGTGTCGGTCACGGAGATCGTCGAGCGCGGCGCGCTGGCCCGCGACGTCGGGCTGCTGGTCAGGATCGAGGCCGACGGCTTCGACACCGTCGACGGGCTGCGCCGCTCGCGGCTGATCGAGGGCCTCGGCGCGGCGGGCGCACGCGAGCGCGGCGCGCACGCCGCCAAGGTGATGGTCTTCGTCCGGCCGGACCGAGAGGGCCTCGACGGCCACACCGCCAGGTTGGTCCGCGCGGCGCTCGAGGACTGCCACAGGCAGCACCTCCTGTGCGTCATCGAGGCGATGACGTACCGGCTGGAGGACGAGAGCCCCGCGGCGTTCGCGGCTCGGCGGGGGGAGCTCATCCGCGACAGCGCGGTCCTCCTCGAGGCGTGTGGCGCGAAGTTGCTCAAGCTCGAGTACCCCGGCTCACTCGCCGCGTGCGAGGCGGTCTCGTCCGCGGTCTCGACTCCTTGGGCGGTCCTATCCGCCGGCGTGGATCACGATGAGTTCTGCGAGCAGCTCGGCATATCCGTGCAGGGCGGCGCCGCGGGCTTCATCGCCGGCCGCTCCCTGTGGAAGGAGTGCGTCGGGATGGCCCCGGACGAGCGTCGCGCGTTTCTCGGCGGCACGGTCCGGCGTCGCTTCGAGCAGCTGCTCGCCGTGCTCGACACCCACGGGGATGCGGTGCGAGGCGTGGCCCCATTGGTGCGCGCGGGCTGAGCGGGAGCCGGCGGTGGAGGAGCGGGCTCTCGGACTCACGCCGGAGTCACTCGCCGCGATGCACGCCGCGGCGTCGCTCTACTACGAGGAGGAGCTCTCGCAGCAGGAGGTCGCGGAGCGTCTCGACGTCTCGCGCTCCACCGTCTCCCGGCTCCTCCAGCTCGCCCGGGCGCAGGGAATCGTCCGCATCGAGGTGCGCCCGCCGTCGCCCGCCGCGGAGCTGGCGACCGAACTGGCGGAGGCGCTCGACCTCCGGCGGGCGGCTGTGGTGCCGGCGCTCGCATCCGGCGAGGGGCTGCAGGCGCTCGTCGCTCCGACGCTCGCGGAGCTCGAGGCCCTGGCGCTGGGCCCTGGGGACGTGCTGGCGATCTCGTGGGGCAGGACGGTCTGGGAGGTGGCCCAGGCGCAGCGCTTCCCCGACCTGCGCGGCGTTCGCGTCGTACCCGCGGTCGGGGGGATGGACGAGCTGGACGTGCGCTTCCAGTCCAACGAGATAGCCCGCCGCGTCGCGGGCGTCTCCGGCGCGGAGGTGAGCTTCTTGCACGTGCCGGCCTTCCCGTCGCCGGAGCTGCGGGCCTCGCTGCTGTCGGACCCCGACATCACCGCCCGCCTGGCGCTGTGGGAAGACCTTGACGCCGCCCTCGTCGGAATCGGGATGCCGCCGAGCGAGCTCGGGGCCGCTCCGGTGCACATCACGGCCGAGCGCGAAGCGCTGACCGCTGCCGTCGGCGATGTGGCATCCCGCCATTTCGACCTGGCCGGCGAGCCCGTCGAGATGCCGCGCGAGGACCGGCTGCTGGGTGTGTCGCGCGAGCAGCTCCGTGCGGCCGGCACGGTGATCGGAGTCGCCGCCGGCCCGCCCAAGGCCCCATCGATCGTCGGCGCCGCCCGCGGGCGGCTCATACACGTGCTGGTCACGGACGCTCGCACCGCTTCGGCCGTGCTCGAGCTCGTGAGGGCCGGCACGTGAGCTCGTGCGCCACGGCCTGACCCGTGTCGAGGCCCGGCCTAGCCGAAGAAGGTCTCGTACAGCAGGAACGCGTTCAGCGAGATGATCACGCTGGCCACCGCCCCGGCCGCCGCGGTCGTCCAGGGCCGGTTGACGAGTGGGCCCATCAGGTCGCGCCGCCGCGTGAGCAGGATCGTTGGAACGAGCGCGAACGGAATCCCGAAAGACAGAATCACCTGGGAGATCACCAGCACTGTTGTCGGGTCGAGTCCGACGCCGAGTATCACGAGCGCCGGGGCCATCGTGACCGCGCGCCGGAGGAACAACGGGATCCGACGCCGGATAAAGCCCTGCATCACCACCTGGCCGGCGTAGGTGCCGACGCTCGAGCTCGACAGGCCGGAGGCGAGCAGGGCCACCGCGAACGCGAGGGCGGCGCCCCCGCCGACGAGCATGCCGAGCTCGGAGTGCGCGCCCTCGATGGTGTCGACAAGCGGACGGCCGTTGCCGTGGAAGAGCTCGGCCGCCACGACCAGCATGCTCAGGTTGATCACTCCGGCGAGGCCCATCGCGAGCACCACGTCGAGCCGCTGGAAGCGAAGCATCCGGCGCCGCTCCTCGTCCGAGCCGACCGGGATGCGGTTGCTCGTGAGCGCCGAGTGCAGATACACGACGTGCGGCATGACAGTGGCGCCGAGGATGCCCACGGCGAGCAGCACGCTGTCGGTTCCGTCGAAGCCGGGGATCAGGCCTCCGGCGATCCCGCCGGGATCCACCCCGGCGAAGCTGAGGTCGTAGGCGAAGCCGAGGAAGACGATTCCGAGCAGGCCGACGATGGCCAGCTCGAAGCGCCGGTAGCCGCGGTTCTGGAGCGCCAGGATGGCGAACGCCACGGCCGCGGTCATCAGACCCGCCGCGAAGGGCGGCACGCCGAAGAGCAGGTTGAGGGCGATCGCCGCGCCGACGAACTCTGCGAGGTCGGTCGCGATCGCGATCGCCTCGGCCTGAAGCCACAGCCCCCAGGTGACCGGGCGCGGGAAGGACTCGCGGCAGAGCTCTGGCAGCGTCCGGCCGGTCGCGATCCCGATCTTGGCCGACAGGTACTGCACGAGCATCGCCATCAGGTTCGCGGCGACGATCACCCAGACGAGCAGGAAGCCGTACTTCGCGCCGCCGCTGATGTTGGTCGCGAAGTTGCCGGGATCGACGTAGGCGACGGCCGCGACGAAGGCGGGGCCGAGCAACGGCAGCGTCGTGCGGATGCGGCCGCGGCCGCGTGCGCGCTCGCGCGTGGGAGGCGAGAGAACGACGCCGGGCGGCGGCGGTACGGCCGCCCCCTGTCGCCCGGCCTCGATGTCAGGGGGCGAGCTCACGCGGGCGGCTCCACGCGCATGCTGCGCGCGATCTCAGGAGCCAGGGACTCGGTGCGACGGCCGAGGCGGATCACGAACGAGCCGCCGAACGGCTCACGCTCGACCAGCCGCACGCGCCGGCCCGGCTTCAGCCCGCGCTCGGCAAGGTGGCGCAGGATTGCGGGGTCGGCGTCCGAAACGCGCACGAAACGCCCTTCCGCGCCGATCTCGAGCTCGGCCAGGCTGATCGTCGCCGGTTCCTCGATCTCGAGCTCGGCCGACGGGATCGGGTCGCCGTGCGGGTCATGGGTCGGGTTGCCGAGTCGTTCCGCGATCGCCGCCTCGAGCTCGTCCGACAGCGAGTGCTCGAGCCGCTCCGCCTCCTGGTGCACGCGGTCCCAGGGCAGGTCGAGCGTCTCCGTCAGGAACAGCTCGAGCAGGCGGTGGCGGCGCAGCATGTGCAGGGCCACGTGCCGGCCCGTGGCGGTGAGCCGCACGCCGTGGTACGGGGTGTGCTCGGCGAGCCCGAGCTCGTCGAGGCGCTTGACCATCGCGGAGGCCGTGCCCGGAGGCACGCCGAGCCGCTCGGCCAGCTCGTTGTTGCCGACCGGCTCACCGGAGCGGCCCTCGAGGGAGTAGATCGCCTTCGCGTAGTCCTGTACGACGGGCGAGCGCTCGGGGAAAAGTTCTACCGACATAGATAATCGACTCTAGCAAGGTAGAGTCGCTCGCTCAGCGCAGCAGGTGGACCTCGCCGGCGTCGAGCGCGACGCGGCCGTTGTCCGTCTGGACGACGAGCGAGCCGCTCGCGTCGATGCCCGCCGCGACTCCCTCACCGTCGGTCCAGCGGATCCGCTCGCCCCGCAGCGCGTCGCGCTCGCTCCAGGCGCTCATCACCTCGGCCGCAGGGGCCTCGAGCCACTCGTCGAGGGAGGCGAGCAGAGCCGCGAGCACGCTCTCCGCGTCGAGCTCGATTCCGGCGATCCGCAGCGAGGTGGCGGTGTCGGCGAGCTCCTCGGGGAACGCCTCGGTCGTGACGTTCAGCCCGATGCCGACCACGGCCCAGCCGTCCTGGGGGCGCCCCTCCACCAGGATCCCGGCGAGCTTACGGCGCCCGATCCAGATGTCGTTCGGCCACTTGATCTCGCAGCCGGCCGGGAGCGCGTCGCAGATCGCGACCGCGGTAGCGAGCGGCAGCGTCGGCGCCATCCGGCGAGTGACGAGCGACATGAGCAATGCCGAGCGCGGCGGGGCCGTCCACACCCTGCCCTGCCGTCCGCGGCCCGCGGTCTGCTCGTCCGCGGTCACGAGCGTGCCGTGCGGCGCCCCGCCGATGGCCAGCTCCTTGGCGCGCTCGTTGGTGGAGTCCGTGAGGCGCAGGTGGACCCGCGGCGTGCCGATCATCGCGGCCGCAGCCAAACCTCGGCGTCCGGCCGCAGCCCGAGCGTCGAGGCGGCGTCGCCGCGGTTGATGGCCACGGCGAGCGTGCGGTAGGCGTCCTCGTAAACGAGCAGCTCGCCGGGCGTGACGTCCGCGAAGGTCTGCGCGTACTTGGCGAGGTAGCGCTCGCCGCCGGTCTCGATCTCGACGGTGCTCCCGAGCCTGATGCCGGTGCCGGCGAGCTGCTCGTGGACGATGTTCAGGCCGACGTTGCCGAAGCGGTCGAGCACGAGCGCGTGCGCCACGAGCGCGCCGTCCGCGATGCGCGGCTGCGGCAGCTCGACCGTCGCGAGCGCGCCCGGGTCGACCGGGTCGCCCGCGTCGGCGAGCGCGGCGCCCGCCGCCAGGTGGGCGGCGACCGGCGCGAAGATGTCGCGGCCGTGGAAGGTGGCCGAGACCGGCTCGAGCCGGTGCGGCGAGCGGGTCACGTCGACCGCCTGCTCGACGCCGCCGCAGCGCTCCCAGGCGAGGCTCAGGAGGCCGTTGTCGGGCCCGACGAGCGTGCGGCCGTCGGCGGTCCGCAGCGCGAGCGCCCGGCGCTCGGTGCCCACCTGCGGGTCGACCACCGCCACATGTACGCCGACCGGCATGAACGGCAGCGTGTTGCGCAGCACCAGCGCACCCTGGCGCACCGCGTAACGGCGGATGCCATGGGTGATATCGATGATGCGCAGCTCCGGCTCGATGCCGCGCATGACGCCGTGGCAGACGCCGACGAAGTCGTCGTCGCGGCCGTAGTCCGTCAGCAGCGTGACGATCATCGCGGCGACTCTCTCGCGTCCGCGACGAGCGCGTCTACGAGGCCGTCGATGTCGTGACGCCCGGCCTCGACGTCGACCCTGAGGCCGCGCTCGCGCGCCGTCTCGCTCGTGACCGGGCCGATCGAGACGAGCCTGGCGGCGGCGGGCAGGGCGCCGCCCGCCTCGAGGAAGAAGCGCACCGTGGAGCTGGATGTGAAGGTCACGTAGGTGGCGCGCCCGAGCCGCTCGCGGCTGCCGTCGGCGAGCGGCTCCGGGCGCGTCTCGTAGAGGGCGACATCGTCCACCTCGGCGCCGCGTTCTCGGAGCGCGTCGGGCAGCACCGAGCGCGCCTCGGCGGCTCTCGCCACCAGCACCCGCCTGCCCTCGACGGGAATCGGCGCGAGCTCCTCGACGAGGCCCTCCGCCACGAAGCGCTGCGGCACGACGTCGGCGCGGATCCCGTGCCGTTCGAGCTCGGCGGCGCTGCCGGCGCCGATCGCCGCGACCGTGGCGCCGCCGAGGGCGCGCGCATCGTTACCCGTTTCGGCGAGCGCCTCGAACAGGAGCCGGACGCCGTTCGGGCTCGTGAGGCAGACGAGCGCGTAGTCGCGGATCCGCGAGACGGCGGCCAGCAGCTCGCCCTCGAGCGGGCGCGGGTCGATCCTGATCGCGGGCGCCTCGATCACCTCGGCGCCCAGGCCCGCGAGCCGGGCCGCCAGCCCGCTCGCCTGGGCGCGGGCCCGGGTGACAGCCACCACCTCGCCGTAAAGCGGGCGCCGCTCGAGCCAGCCGATCGTCTCGTGCAGTGCCGCCACCGGCCCGATCAGTGTGATCGAGGGCGGCCGGATTCCCTCCGACTGCACGCGGCCCGGCAGGCCGCCCAGCGTATCGACGAACGTTCGCTGCCCCGGAAGGGTGCCGCGCTCGACGACGGCCGCCGGCTCGTCCGGGTCGCGGCCCGCTGCGATAAGGCGCTCGGCGATCAGCGGCAGGTTCTTCACGCCCATGTAGAGCACGAGCGTCCCCGGGAAGCGCGCGAGCGCCTCCCAGTCGAGCGCCGACTCGGGCTTTTCAGGGTCCTCGTGTCCCGTCACGAAGGCGACCGCGGAGGCGGCGTCACGGTGGGTGACGGGGATCCCCGCGTAGGCCGGTGCCGCGACCCCGGCCGTGACTCCCGGGACGACCTCGAACGCCACCCCGGCGGCGGCCAGCGCCTCGGCCTCCTCGCCGCCGCGGCCGAAGACGAACGGGTCACCACCCTTGAGGCGGACGACCAGCTTGCCCGCTCGGGCCAGCTCGACGAGCAGCTCGTTGATCTCCTCCTGCGCGAGCGCCGCCGCGCCCGGTTCCTTGCCGACGTAGCGCAGCTCGGCGTCCGGACGGGCGCCGTCGAGGGCGCCGGGAGGGATGAGCCGGTCGTACAGGATCGCGTCGGCCCGCCCGATCAGCTCGAGCGCGCGCCGCGTCATGAGTCCCGGGTCCCCGGGCCCTGCGCCGACGAGATACACGGTGCCGCCGCTCACGGCGGCAACGCTAACCCCTCTAGACCTCGATCACCGACAGCACGTTGCCCGCCGGGTCCTTGAACCAGGCGATCAGCGGGCCCTCGCCCCGGAAGATGCCCTTCTCGTCGATGTCCGAGCCCATCTGGTCGTAGCGCTCGAACTGGACGCCGCGCTCCGTGAGGCCGTCCACCGCCGCCTCGATGTCGTCCACGGGGAAGTTGAGGATCGTGAACGCGGCGGGCGTGTGGTCGTCCTTGGGGTAGGCGATCACCTCGCGCTCGCCCGCGATGTGCAGGGTCAGGATCCCGTTCTCCTCCGAGGTCTCGAGCCCGAGCGTGTCGCCGTAGAACTCCTCCGCCCGGTTCACGTCGTCGACGGAGAAGCCACTGAATGCCTTGGTGTCGCGGAACATATGGGGGTCCTCCTCAGTTGAGCTGCCCCGGTAACCCGAAGCGCTCGAAGTAGGCGTGGTTGAAGCCGGGGTCGACGTCCCGGTCGGGGAAGCGCGCGTAGTACTCCGGGTCGGTGCCCTTCAGAACGCGGTTGAGGAACGAGGTGACCTCCTTGATCCGCTCGCCCTCGAAGCTGAGCACGTTGAGCGCGAACGGCAGGTAGGCCCCCTCGGCGTCGCGCCAGACGTAGGCGGCGGTGGCCACCTGGCCGTTCGCCTGCGCGGGCACGTAGCGCCAGCGCCAGCGCTGCGAGAGCGGGCCGAGCTCCAGGAAGCCGGGGATGTCCTCGCCGCGGTACCAGGTGGCCAGCGGCGGCATCGACCATGCCGCGTCCTTCGCGAGCATGGATACGACGGCCGCGATGTCCTCGCGCTGCAGCGCGTCGGTGAAGCGCTCGACGATCGCCCGCAGCTGCTTGTCGCCGAGCGCGCGCAGCGTCTTCTGCTGGCTCTGCTCGGGGAGCCGCTCATCGACCGTCGCGCGAGCTCGCTGGAGCGCGCTGTTGACCGACTGCGGCGTCGTGTCGAGCGAGTCCGCGGTTTCCTTGGCGGAGAAGCCGAGCACCTCGCGGAGGATCAGCGCGGCGCGCTGCCGCGGCGGCAGGTGCTGGAGCGCCGCGACGAAGGCGAGCTCGACGCCCTTCGCGCTGCTCGTAGCTCGCCTCGGGCGCGGCGTAGCCGTCCTCGACGCCGAGCTGCTCGTCCGGATAGGGCTCGATCCAGACGGACTCGACGACGGGCTCGCGCGCGGTCGTGTCGGAATCGGTGGAGGGCGCGTAGTCGGCGGGCAGCACGCGCTTCGGGCGGCGCGCGATCTGATCGAGGCAGACGTTCGTCGCGATCTTGTAGAGCCAGGCCCGCAGCGAATGGCGCGGCTCGAAGCGCGGCAGCGCGCGCCACGCCCGCAGCAGCGCGTCCTGGACGGCGTCCTCGGCGTCCTGGACCGAGCCGAGCATCCTGTAGCAATGGGCCTGGAGCTCGCGGCGGTGCGGCTCGACGAGATCGCGGAAGGCGTCCTCGCTGCCTCCGCGCGCCGCCTCCAGCAGCTCTCGTTCCTGGGCGCTTCCGGCTGTCGCGGCGGTGGTCATGGTTCTGAGGGTAATGGCCGCCGTCAGAGCGTCTCGGGCAGCCCGAAGGCGGGGAAGACCGCCGACGGGAAGGTGGTGATCTCGGCTATCACGCCGTCCTCGATGCGCAAGACGTCGAGCGCGAGCGGCGTGTAGCCGGACTCACCCGGCACCTGGCGGTAGCAGGCGACCGCGGGCTGCATGTTGGCTCGCGTGACGACGCCCCTCATGCGCCCGAAGCCCTCCTGGTCGAAGCCCGGGCCCCAGTACTCGACGATCACCTTGCGGCCGACGAACAGGCCCGGCTCCGGCGGCATCGCGAAGCGGAGGTCCTCGTGCAGGGTCTCGAGCATCGCCTGCGGGTCGGCGTTCTCGGTCGCCTCCAGGTAGCGCTCGAGCAGCTCGCGCTCCTGGCGCGACGTGTCCGAGCCGGCCGTCCACTCGAGCCGCCGCTGGGGCAGGTACTGCTGCAGCCCCGCCCGGGCGCGCTGCAGGGCGCTGTTGACGGAGGCGACGCTCGTTTCGAGCAGCGAGGCGGTGTCCTTCGCCCGCCAGCCGAGCACGTCGCGGAGGATCAGCACCGCCCGCTGGCCCGGGGTCAACTGCTGGATCGCGACGATGAACGCCAGCTCGATCGTCTCCTTCGATACCACCGCGTCCTCGGGGTCCGCATCCGGTGCGGCGAGGTCCGCGAGCAGCTCGTCGGGGTACGGCTGGAGCCACGGCACCTCGAACTCGCCTGCCCCCGCCGGCGCGAGCGCGGGCGCAGGCCGCGGGCGCGCCTTGAGCGCGTCCAGGCAGGTGTTCGTCGCGATCCGGTAGAGCCAGGCGCGGAAGGGGGCCTCGCCGCGGAAGCTCGCGCGCGAGCGCCACGCGCGCAGGAAGGTCTCCTGGGTCAGGTCCTCGGAGTCCTGCAGCGAGCCCGTCATGCGGTAGCAGTGCACCTGCAGCTCGCGGCGGTGGCGCTCGACATGCTCGGCGAACGCCGTCTCGTCGCGGATCGCCTCGGCGGTGGTCATGGAAGGTCCTCCATCTAGTGGCTCTCCCCCGTACGACCGGGTCCGGGCCGAAAACTCATCGCGGGCTCGCGGCGTCGAGCTCGGCGGCGGCCAGCAGCTCGGCCGCGCCGGCGGCGTTCAGGCGCTCCGCGACCTCGGCGCCGAGTGCGCCCGGGTCGGCGGCCGGGCCCTCGAGTGCGTCGCGTATCCAGAGCGACCCGTCCGGCAGGCCCACGAACGCGGTCAGGCGCAGCGCGTCGGCGAGCGGCGCGGCGTGGGCGCCCACGGGCGTGTTGCAGGTGGCGCCGAGCGCGGCGACCAATGCGCGCTCGGCGGTGAGCGCGCTGAGCGCAGCCGTGTCGGTGAGCCCGCCGGCCGCGGCGGCGGCGCGGGAGTCGTCCGCGCGGGCCTCGAGCGCGAGGCAGCCCTGCCCGGGCGCGGGCACCAGTTCGTCGAGTGGCGCGCCGCTGTTCTCGCGCCCGAGCCGGGCCAGGCCGGCGCGCGCCAGGACAATGGCGTCGTAGGAGCCCTCGTCGAGCCGGCGCAGCCGCGTGTCCACGTTTCCGCGCAGCTCGTGGATGCGCAGGTCGGGGCGTAGGGCGAGCAGGGCGGCGCGCCGGCGCACGCTCGCGGTGCCGACGACGGCGCCCTCGGCCAGCTCGCCGAGCGAGGCGACGCCGCAGAGCGCGTCGCGCGCGTCGGCGCGCTCCGGCACCCCGACGATCCGAAGCCCGTCCGGCAGGTCACCGGGGACGTCCTTGGCGGAGTGGACCGCGAGGTCGATCTCGCCGGCGACGAGCGCCTCCTCGATCTCCTTGACGAAGCGCGTCTTGTCCGAGGTCACCGGCGTGACCCGCGCGCGCTCGTCGCCCGAGGTCCGGATCGGGACGAGCTCGACCTCGTCGTCGAGGCGCTCGGCCACCCAGCTTGCCTGGGCGAGGGCAAGCGCGCTGCGGCGTGTCCCCAGCCGGATCGTCACCGGCCGCGGCTGCGGCGGGCGGCGTCGAGCCGCGTAACTGCCGTGGGCGCCTCCTCGTGCGGCGCCAGGGCGGCTTCGAGGCCGAACAGCTCGTGGAGGGCGTTCACGTAGCGGTAGGAAGCGCCCTCGCCGACCGACCCCTTGAGCCGCAGGGTGGGCTCGTGCAGCAGCCGGTTCACGACGGCGCGGGCCATGACCCCGAGCCGCTCGCGGTCGGCAGCGCTGAGCGACTCCCAGGCCGACTCGTTCTCGCGTAGCACCTGCTCGACGATCTCGTCGCCGCGGCGGCGCAGCGCGGAGATGGTCGGCACGACGTCGAGCGCGGACAGCCAGCCGCGGAAGCGCTCGACCTCCTCGCGCACGAGCGCGCGCGCTTCGTCGGCCTCGCTCTCGCGCACGCTCATGTTGCGGCTCACCGCCTGCTGCAGGTCGTCCATGTCGTAGAGGGCGATTCCGGGGCAGTCGCGCACGCCGGGGTCGATGTCCCGCGGCACGGCGAGGTCGAGCAGCACGAGCGGCCGGCCCATGCGCGACGCCGCCACGAACTCGAGCTCCGCGCGGCCCATGATCTGGTGCGGCGCGCCGGTCGAGCAGACGACGATGTCCGCTTCTTCGAGCTCGCTCGGCATGTCGTCGAACGACACCGCGCGGCCGCCGAAGCGCTGCGCCAGGCCGAGTGCGCGGTCGTAGCGCCGGTTCGCGACGAAGAGCGCCTCCACGCCGCGCTCCGAGAGCGCCCGGGCGGTCAGCTCCGCGTTCTCGCCGGCGCCGACGACGAGCACGCGCTTGTCCTCGAGGCTGCCGAGGAACTCCGCCGCCAGCTGCACGGCGACCGAGGACACGGACACGTTCGAGCGCGACACGCCGGTCTCGCTGCGCACGCGCTTGCCGGTCGCGAGCGCGTCACGGAAGAGCCGGTTCGAGACCGGGCCGGTCACGCCCTCCACCAGGGCAAGCTCGTAGGCGCGCTTGATCTGGCCCTGGACCTCGGCCTCGCCGACGATCATCGAGTCGAGCCCGGCGGTCACGGAGAAGAGGTGCTCGACGGCCTCCTCGCCGCGCAGCGAGTAGATCGCGCCGAGCAGCTCGGTCAGGCGCAGCCCGGCCTGGCGCGAGAGGATCCCAAGCGCGATGTTCTCCGCCTCGACCGGGTCGGCCGTCATCAGGTAGAGCTCGGTGCGGTTGCAGGTCGAGATCGCGACCGCCTCGTGGACCGCCTCCTGCTCGACGAGCTCGGCCAGCACGCGCGAGGCGCGCCCGTCGGGGAGCGCGAGCTTCTCGCGCAGCGGCAGCGGCGCCGTCTTGTGGTTGGCGCCGAGCGCCAGCAGCTCGCCGGTCACTCGTCGTCCTCTGCGGCCAGCTCGCCGATCTCGCGGTCGATGCGGGCGATCTTGGCGCCGATGATCGCCACGTAGACGAGGATCAGCGCGACGAACACGACGTACGCGCCGGCGACGTACTTCCCGGCTTCGTCAAGCGGCAACGCGGGCACGGTTCCTCAGCTTCTTCAGTTGCATGGATGCGTTCTTGGCGGTCAACTCGAGCTTCCACAGAGTGACAAAGAGGAGCGTCATGCCGAGCAGCGCCACCAGGAAGGTGAGCCGCATCTCGCCCGGCAGGTCGCCGCCCGTCTGCGAGAGCACGCGCGGGTGGGTGTACGCCTCGGCGAGGCGCACGGCGATGAAGTTGAGCGGGACGAAGGCGCCGGCGGCGATCGCGAACACCGACGAGTAGCGCGCCTGGCGGTCCGGGTCCTCGATCGAGAAGCGCAGCGGGTAGTAGACGCAGTAGAGGAGCACGACGACGAGGAACGAGACGAGCACGGGCTCGTCCCACACCCACCAGTGGCCCCAGGACGCCTTGGCCCAGATCGCGCCCGTGGCGAGCACGCCGAAGCCCAGGATGATCGACAGGTGGATGGCGACGTAGGAGCGCATGTCCCACGAGCGGTCGCCGCTGCGCAGGTGCTTGATCGCCATGATGCCGCCGGCCACGAAGCCGCCCAGCGCCACGATCGCCATCGGCACGTGCACGTAGAAGATCTTCTGGACGAAGCCCTGGTCGGCGTCGAGCGGCGCGTAGAAGAAGACGAGCGAGAACGCCGCCGTGAGCGTCACGGCGCTGGCCCAGGCGAGCGGGACGAGGCCCTTCGAATACATCAGTCCTCGAGCAGGAAGTCGAAGACGGCAACGGAGACAAGCACGAAGACCACATCGTAAAGACTGAGGAGCCCCAGCCAGCGGGCGAGGTCCTCCGGGCCGGCCTCCTGGCGCAAGAGGGGCTCGGTCGCCTGCGCGCACGAGATGAGGAGCGGGACGAGCAAAGGCAGTAGGAGCAGGGGCACGATCAGCTCGCGCGCGCGTGTTTCCGCAGCGAGCGCGGAGACGAGCGCCCCGACCGCCGCGATACCGAGGTTGCCGAGCAGCAGGATCGCGAGCAGCTCGGGAAAGGCGTCGCCGAGGTCCGGGCCGAGCAGCAGCAGCGCGAACGCCGGCACCGCCACGAGCTCGACCAGGCACAGGTAGAGGAACAGCACGGCTGCCTTGGCTACGAACAGCGCGGTGCGGTCGACCGGCGCCAGCAGCAGCCCCTCGATCCCGCCCTGCTCGCGCTCGGCCGCGAACAGCCGCGAAACGCCGATCACGGCGGCGAGCAGCACAGTCACCCAGAGCACCCCGGAGGCGAGCTCGCCGTCGAGCGAGTCGCGGTCGAGCCCGAAGTGGAAGAGCACGTAGACGGTGATCGTGAAGAGCGTCATCGCCGGCACCGACTCCTTCGTGCGCCACTCGATGCGCAGGTCCTTGCGGGCTATCGCCCGCGCGGCGGCGATCACCGGTAGAGCTCCCGGTCGGCCGGGGCGGGCCGGCCTCCCTTGAGCCCGAGCGCGAGGTCCGACTCGGCGAGCGCCCCCTCGACGTCGTGGCTGACGAGCACGCGCGTGCGGCCCGACGCGCGGCCGATCAACGGCTCGAGCCGCTCTGCGGCGGCCGGGTCGAGGTTCGCGCGCGGTTCGTCGAGCAGCAGCAGCTCCGGCTCGTGCAGGACCGCCCGTGCCGCGGCCAGCCGCTGCACCATGCCGCGCGAGAGGTCACGCACCGGCTCGTCCGCGCGAGCGTGCATGCCGACCGCGGCGAGCACCTCCTCCACGCGCTCGGCGCCGGTGCGGTGCAGCGCGGCGTGGTAGCGCAGGTTCTCGCGCCCGCTCAGCTCGCGGTAGAGGAGCGGCTCGTGGCCCAGGTAGCCGACCTTGCCGGGCACCTTCCAGCGCTCGCGCGGCAGCTCCGCGCCCAGCACGCGCGCCGTCCCGCCGTGCGGGCGCAGCAGCCCGGCGAGCACGCGCAGCAGCGTCGTCTTGCCGGCGCCGTTGGCGCCGAGCACGGCGAGCGTGGCGCCGGGCGGGACGCTCACCGTGATGCCGGAGAGGGCGAGCCGCTCGCCGTAACGGCGCTCGAGACCGTCGAGCTCGATCGCCGGTTCCATGGCGGCGAAGCCTATGCTGAGCCGGTGCCGCGGCTCGTGGGCATAAACCACCTCGTCCTCGAGGTCACGGACCTGGTCGAGGCACTCGACTTCTACGGGCGCGTGTTCGAGTTCGAGCTGCGCGGCCGCGTACCAGGCATGGCGTTCATCGACATGGGCGATCAGTTCCTGGTGCTCGCCGAGAGCGCAGCGCCGGGTGCGCCCGACCGCGAGCGTCACTTCGGGCTGGTCGTCGACGACCGTAAAGCGGTGCGCCGGCGGCTGGAGGAGATCGGAGCGGAGATCCTGGGCGGCCGCGGCCTCGACTTCCGGGACCCGTGGGGCAACCGCGTCCAGGTGGTCGAGTACGGCGCGATTCAGTTCTCGAAGACGGAGAGCGTGCTACACGGGATGGGGCTGGAGGGGCTGGAGAAGTCCGGGCGGGCTCTGGGCGAGCTACGCGACAAGGGCTTGTTGTAGGGCTGGGCCGCCCTACTCCACAGCCCGCCCGTTCACCGTCAGCTTGACGTCGACGTTGCCGCGGGTCGCGTTCGAGTAGGGGCAGACCTTGTGCGCGGCCGCGACGATCGCGGCCGCCTGGTCGGCATCCTCGACCTGTGGCAGCGTCACGGCGAGCTCGACGGCCAGCTTGAAGCCGCGCTCCTCGGTCGGCAGGAGGCTCACCTTGCTGTGGACCGAGACGTCGTCGACCTCTGCCTTCTGGCGCCGGCCGATGACGCCGATGGCGCTCTCGAAACAGGACGCGAAGCCGACGGCAAAGAGCTGCTCGGGATTGGTCCCGCCGCCGTCGCCGCCCATCTCCTCCGGCAGGCGAAGGTCGACCTCCAGCTTCCCGTCGTCCGTACGGCCGTGCCCCGCGGCCCTTCCGCCTGTGACCGTCGCCTCCGCGGTGTACAGCACGCGCGCCACGTCAGCCTCCTAGCTCGTTGAGCCGGCGAGGCTATCGGGCGGGGCCGTACTGGCTGATCTCGAAGAGGTGGCCGTCTGGATCGCGGAAGAAGCAGCGGATCTCGGCGCCGTCCTCGTGCGGCGGCGTGATGAATTCCGCGCCGCGACCGAGCAGGTCGTCGTAGGCGGCCCGGCAGTCGGGGACGCGGATCGTGAAGGAGTGGTCGACGACCGCGGGACGCTCGGGCGCGGCCATGCTGAGGCCCGGCTTGTCGGGCGTGGGGCCGCCGCCGGTCACGAGCAGCAGCCAGTCGCCGAGGAAGCGCAGGACTGCCGAGTCACCGCCGTACTCGCGCTGAAGCTCGGCGCCCAGGACCTCCTCGTACCAGCGGCGCGATCGCTCCATGTCGCCGACGACCAGGATGTGCGTCAGCTCCATGCCGTCGGCCGGGAAACCCACGGCCGCGAGGCTATCGGGCCGTCAGTCCGTCCGCCTGCGCACGAGGAAGCCGGACGCGGCTACCGACACGGCCAGGATCCCGGCGCACCAGGCGAGCGCGAGCCAGGCGTCGGTCCCTGCCGAGCCGCCCAGCAGCAGCGCCCGCACGGTCTCCGTGACCGGTGTGACCGGCTGGTGCTCGGCGAAGCCCTGGACCCACGAGGGCATGGTGTCCACGGGCACGAAGGCGCTGCTCGCGTACGGCAGGAACGCGACGAAGAAGGTGAAGCCGTTGGCTGCCTCGGGCGATCTCGCGAGCAGGCCGATCGCGGCCGCGAGCCAGGACAGCGCGAGCGCGTACGCGAGCAGCACCCCGGCCACCGCGACCCAGTCGAGCGCGCCGGTGCTCGGCCGGAAGCCGATCAGCAGCGCGACACCGAACACGAGCACGGTCGACGCGGCATTGCGGGCGACGCTCGCGGCCACGTGTCCGCCGAGAATGGCGGGCCCGCCCACATCCAGCGCGCGCAGTCTGTCCACGATCGGCCCCGTCATGTCGTGGCTGACGCTGACGGCGGTCGTCGCCGCTCCGAAGCCGACGCACAGGAGGATCACGCCGGGCACCACGTAGGTCACGTACTCCGTGCCGGTCTCGATCGCGCCGCCGAACAGGTAGACGAAGAGCAGCATCAGCATCACCGGCAGCAGCAGCGCGGTGATCAGGGCGTCGGGCTGGCGCAGCGACAGGCGGATGTCGCGCGCCGCGAGCGTGAGCGTGTCACCCATCGCCGGCCTCCTCGCCGGTGAGGCTCAGAAAGACCTCGTCGAGCGTGGCGCTGTGGAGCGAGAAGCTCTCTACCGCGCTCCCGCCCGGGTCGACCTCGTCGAGCAGCGCGCGGACGTGAGGAGCGCTGCCGTCGGTGGCCACCGTGATCAGGAGGCGTTCGGGCTCGCGCGTCAGCACCCGGCCGTCGAGGACGCTCCCGGCCTCGTCGAACGCGCGCGGGTCGGCGAGCACGAGCTCGAGGCGCTGGTCGGCGACCCGCTGCTTGAGCTCCGCCGGCGGCCCCTCGGCGACGATGCGGCCGTGGTGGAGGACCGCGATCCGGTCGGCCAACCGGTCCGCCTCCTCGAGGTACTGGGTGGTGAGGAAGACCGTCACCCCGGAGCCCGCCAGGTCGCCGACGACCTCCCACATAGCCTGCCGGCTGCGCGGGTCGAGGCCGGTCGTGGGCTCGTCCAGGAAGATCACGGACGGCTCGCTCACGAGGCTCGCCGCGAGGTCGAGGCGGCGGCGCATCCCGCCCGAGTAGGTCGCCACCCTGCGAGCGCCGGCGTCGGAGAGGTCGAAGCGCGCGAGCAGCTCCCGCGCGCGGGCGATCGCGGCCGCCCGGCCGAGCCCCGCGAGTCGCCCAAGCATGCGCAGGTTCTCCTCGCCGGTCTGGAGCTCGTCCAGGGCCGCGTACTGGCCGGTGAGGCTGATACGACGGCGGACGGCGTGAACATCGGCCTCGACGTCGAGCCCGTCCACCCGCGCGCTGCCGGAATCGGGCCGGCTGAGTGTCGCGAGGATGCGGACCATCGTGGTCTTGCCGGCGCCGTTCGGGCCGAGCAGCGCAAACACGCTCCCGCGCGGCACGCGCACGTCGACGCAACCGAGGACGTGCAGGTCCCCGTAGGACTTCTCGAGCCCGACCGTCTCGATCGCCACCGGCTCGGTCGTCCGCTCGTGATTTGCGTATGCCATAAACATAATTGCGTAGAGTATACGCATAAGACGCCGACGTCAACCGGGGTGACAATGGACACGATGAGCGAGGAGACGGGCCTGCCGGCGAGCATCGAGACCGCCTGGGGCCTGCGCGAGCGGCCCACCAAGGGTCCGAAGCCGGGACTGAGCCTCGACCGCATCGTCGAGGCTGCGGTCAAGCTTGCCGCCGCCGAGGGACTGGCCGCTGTCTCGATGGGGCGGGTCGCCGGCGAGCTCGGGGCGTCCGCAATGTCGCTCTACCGCTATGTCGCGTCCAAGGACGAGCTGCTTGCGCTGATGGTCGATACGGCGGTCGGGCCCCCGCCGCCGGCCTCGCAGCCGGGCGAGGACTGGCGTCCCGGGCTGTCGCGCTGGGGCTGGTCCTACTACCGCGCGCTGGGCCGGCATCCGTGGGTCGTGCGCGTGCCGATCGGGGGCCCGCCGACTACGCCCAACGGCGTCGCCTGGATGGAGGCCGGCCTGGCCTCGCTCGGGGAGACCCGCCTCGACGAGGGCGAGAAGCTGTCCGTGATCCTCCTGCTGAGCGGCTACGTCCGCAACGAGGTGACGCTGATGGCCGACATCGGCGCGGCCGCCGCGGTGTCCGGAGAGGTCAACATCTCGGCGGCGTGGAGCCGGCTGATCAAGCGCCTCACCGACGCCGAGCGCTACCCGGCGCTGCACCAGGCGCTCGAATCCGGCGCCCTCGACGAGGACGACGATCCCGACGAGGACTTCGGCTGGCGGCTAGAGCGCCTGCTCGACGGCGTCGACGTGCTCGTGCGCGCACGCGACTGAGCGGCGTCAGGCCGACCCGCGCTCGAGCGTCGCGGCCGCGTGCTCGAGCGTCGGCCCCACGACCGGCCAGGACTGCTCGATCGCCTTCGGGTTGCCGGGGAAGTTGACGATCAGCGTGCGGCCGCGGATACCCGATACCCCGCGCGTGAGGATGCCGAGCGGGGTGTGCTCGCGCGAGTCGGCGCGGATCGACTCCGCGTAGCCCGGCGCCTCGCGCTCGATCACGGCGCGGGTGGCCTCGGGGGTGACGTCGTCGACGGTCATGCCGGTGCCACCGGTGGTGAAGATGAAGCGGACGCCGTCGCGGTCGGCGAGCCGCATCAACACGGCGACGATGACCTCGCGGTCATCCGTCACCGTCATCCGCGTCACCTCGAGGCCGGCCTCGCGGCAGAGCCGAGCGAGCTCGAGGCCGGAAACGTCCTCCCCCTCGCCCGCCGCGATCGACGTCGAGACCGTGACAACGGCGGCCTTCACGCGCCGCCGGCGGCCGCGTACGCCTCGTCGAGCGTCAGGAACTCGTCGAGGCCCGCAAGCCGGCCATCCAGCGTGCGCCACAGGTGGACCTCTTCGCGTTCGACGACGGCCCCGCTCACCGCGCCCCGCACGCTGTGATGGACAACGAAGATCACGCGGTCCTCGCCGAGCTCGATCACCTCGCGGATAGTCGTGTGGTTGCGATCGAAGGCCCTGAAGAACTCCTCGACATACGCGGTGCCCTCGATGCCGTTGCGGATCCCCGGCTCGGGCATGTCGACACCATTGCTCCAGGCGTAGTCGGGATTCTCCAGCGCCAGCCGGCGAAGCGTCTCGATGTCTCGGCGGTTCATGGCGTCGTAGACGCTGTGGATGAGGGCGATGGTCTCGGGGCTCAAGCCTCACGCCTCCAGTCGTGCCGGCCGCCCGACTTCTCGAGCAGCACGACCTCGGCGATCTCGACGCCGCGCTCGAGCCCCTTGACCATGTCGTAGACGGTCAGCGCGGCGACTGACGCGGCCGTCATCGCCTCCATCTCGACACCCGTCTGAGCGCTCGTGCGCGCCTCGGCCTCTATCTCCACGATGCCGTCGCCCACCTCGATGCGCACGTCGGCGAACGACAGCGGCAGCGGGTGGCAGAGCGGGATCAGCTCTGCGGTGCGCTTGGCGGCCTGGATGCCCGCGATGCGCGCGGTCGAGATGACGTCGCCCTTCGGCGCGTCGCCACGGGCGACCGCCGCGGCGGTATCGGCGGACATGCGCACCACGGCGCGCGCGACCGCGCGCCGGTCCGTCACGTCCTTGGCGCCCACGTCGACCATCCGGGCACGCCCGGCCGCATCGAGGTGCGTCAGCTCGCCTTCCCCGTCCACGCGGCCAGCGTACCTCCGCGTGCTCAGGCGTGCGCGTGCGTGCTCTGGGCCGCCGAGATCAGGTCGCGCACGGCGTCCTCTTCGCCGCGGCGAAGCAGCTCGACCGGGTCCGGATCGCCGTTCACGATCGACTCGAAGAACTCCTTGCGGTCCTGATAGGTCGGCAGCGAGCCCTTGGCCCAGCCACGCACGTCGTTGAGGAGCACCGCCAGCTGCGCGTAGGGCTCGCCGTACTCGTCGGCGATCTCGTTGCGGATCCGCTTGGCGAGCGCCGGTGAGGCTCCGGCGGTCGAGATCGCGATGGCGAGCGGCCCGCTGCGAACGATGGCGGGGAGAATGAAGTTGCAGAGCGGCGGCACGTCGACGACGTTCACGAGCATTGCCCTGCGCTCGGCGTCCTCGTAGACGGCGATGTTGACGTCGGTGTCGTCCGTCGCCGCGATCACCATGAACACGCCCTCGAGGTCGGCCGGCCCGGCGTAGGTCCGGCGCTCCCAGCGGATCGAGCCCTCGTCGGCGAGCTCGCGCAATGACTCGATCGCATCGGGGGCGATCAGCGTCACCTCGCCCTCGCAGGCGAGCAGGCCCTCGACCTTCTCGAGCCCGATGTCACCGCCGCCCACCACGACGCAGCGGCGCCCGCTCAGCTTCAGGCAGGCGATGTAAAAGGGGGTGTCGAGCATCCCCTGGACGCAGCTCTGGTCGCAGATCCCCCTGCGCAGCTGACATACACATTCCTTGCCTGCGTAGGCCTGTGCGGGCATCAACGAGAGTCTAGGCACCCCAGGCCGTGTGCCAGGGGAGACCGGCGGCTCACCGCACAGGGAGGGAAGAGCCCGTGCGGTGAGCGCCCGTCTCAGGCGGCGTCACGCCGCGAGCGCATGACGCGGGCGCCGCAGCAGCCCTGGCAGCAGAGGCCGCCGTCGGGTCGGACGTTCCTTCCGCCCGCGCCCACGGCGCTCCTTCGCGGCCCGCTGCAGGTCGTCCACATGCTCAAGTGCAGCTGCGTTTGAAAGGCCTCCGGTCATGGCGAGGAAATTACGGCTAAGGGGTGGCCGCCTACATCGGCAATCCGGAGCCGGTTGGGCCTTAGTTGCGCCTGGGGGCCGCTTCGCCGCCCCCTTAGCCTCGCTCAGCGCTTCAGCACGTCGCGCAGCGTCTTGCCGCCGAGCCGCGCCAGCGGCACCAAACCGCGCCGCAGCGCGCCGGGCTTGTCGGCGTCGCGGCCGTAGAGCAGCTTCGCCGAGGCCTGCATCGCCCTGCCGAGCGCATCGTCGTAGGGGTGCCACCAGAAGTCGCGCGTCCGCGAGGGCTCCCAGGTCACGAGCTTGATGTTCACGCACTCGTAGAGCCCGAACTTCGAGTGCGAGCGGCCCAGGCCGGAGTCCTTGACGCCGCCCCAGGAGCACGAGCAGGCGCCGTGGCTGAACATGTGGTCGTTGATCCAGACCATGCCCGACTGCATGCGGCCGGCGATGCGCTCGCCCTTCGCGCGGTTCATGGTCCAGACCGACGCGCCGAGCCCGAAGGTCGAGTCGTTGGCGAGCGCGATCGCCTCGTCCTCGTCCTCGACGGTCACGATCGGCACCACCGGGCCGAAGATCTCCTCGCGCATGATCCGCATGTCGTGCGTCACGCCGGTGAGCACCGCGGGCCGGAACCAGGGCTCGTCGGGGCCGCCGCAGTGGAGCGTGGCGCCGTTCGCGACGGCGTCGTCGACGAGCTCGGCGACCAGCCGCAGCTGGTCCGGCGAGATCATCGGGCCGATCTCGGTGTCCCACTCGAGCGGGTCGCCGACGCGCAGCTTCTGAGCGCCCTCGACGAGGGCCTCGGTGAAGCGCTCGGCCACATCCTCCACGACGTAGACGCGTTCGATTCCCGAACAGGTCTGGCCGGCGTTTGCGAACCCGCCCCATAGGGCGCCCGAGACGGCGTTCGGCAGGTTCGCGTCTGCGCAGACGATCATCGCGTCCTTGCCGCCGAGCTCGAGCACGGAGCCCTTCATGCGCCGCGCGCACTCCTCGCCGACGCGCCGCCCGACGTCGACCGAGCCGGTGAAGAAGATCTTGGCGGCGGTCGACTCGACGAGGGCCTGGCCGACTGCGCCGCCGCCGTGGACGGTGCGGACGAGCCCCTCGGGAACGCCCGCGCGCTCGAAGACCTCCTGGATCCGCTGGCCGGTCAGCGGCGTGAGCGAGGCGGGCTTGAGGACGACCCCGTTGCCCGCCAGCAGCGCGACCGCCACCTCCACGAAGGGGATCGACCACGGGTAGTTCCAGGGGGCGATCACCCCGACGACGCCGAGCGGCTCGTAGGTGAAGCGGGCGCGCTTCTGCTTGATGAAAAGCGGCAGTGCGACGCGCTCGTCCTCGAGGATCCCGGGCCCGGCATCGGACAGCCAGCGCAGCGAGTCGATCGTCGGCACGAGCTCCATGACGTAGGACTCGTTGATCGCCTTGCCCTGCTCGCGGCTGAGGAGCTCGGCCAGCTCTTCGAGCTGATCGATGATCGCCTGGCCGGCGCGGCGCATGTAGCGCGCACGGTCGGCGAGCGGCAGCTGGGCCCAGAACGGCTGGACGCTCGCCACGTCGTCGACCACCGTCTGCACCTCGTGCGGCGCGACGGTTGGAACCGCCCCGAGCCGAGCGCCGTCGAGCGGGCTGAACGACTCGAGCTCGGGCGGGCGCTCGTCGACCGGTCTCACGGCGGCTTCCATGGCGCGGAATTGTGCCCGACCGGGCGCTACGGCGCCTCGGACTGCTCGTCGCGGCCGCGCGCCCTGCGGATGCGCGCGAGCCGCTCGCGCAGCTCGGCCTCCTCGCCGTGCTCCGACAACTCGAGGAAGCGCTCCCCGATCGCCTCGTCCGGCATCAGCTCCTGATCGGCCACACCCTCGGGGTGCGAGTGCGGGTAGTCGTAGCCGACGCCGCGGCCGAGCTTCTTGGCGCCCGCGTAGGCGGCGCTCTGGAGCGCAGGCGGCGGGACCGGGACGCCGTGCTCGCGCACCCATTCGCGGGCGCGGCCGATCGCCTCATACGAGGCGTTCGACTTCGGTGCCAGCGACAGGTAGACCGCCGCTTGGGCGAGGTTGAGCGCCGCCTCCGGCAACCCCACGTGCTCGACGGCGTGGGCGGCCGCCACGGCCACCTGCAGCGCGCGCGGATCGGCATTGCCGATGTCCTCGCTCGCCAGGATCACCATCCGGCGCGCGATGAAGCGCGGGTCCTCGCCGCCCTCGAGCATGCCCGCGAGGTAGATGAGCGAGGCGTCCGGGTCGGAGCCGCGCGTCGCCTTGATCCACGCCGAGATCAGGTCGTAGTGCTTGTCGCCCTGCTTGTCGTAGAGGACGGCGCGGCGCTGGAGGGCGTCCTCGGCCACCGCCAGCGTGACGGTGCCCTCGGGGCCGACGGTCTCGGCCGCCAGCTCGAGCGCGCTGAGCGCCATGCGGGCGTCGCCGCCGGCGCGGGCGGCGAGGAACTCGAGCGCGTCGTCCTTGACGCCCGGCGGGTCCGGTATTCCGCGCTCGTGGGCGAGCGCACGGCGCAGCAGCTCGAGCACGTGCGTGTCCTCGAGCGCGTGCAGCTCGTAGATGCGGCAGCGCGAGAGGAGCGCCGAGTTGACCTCGAAGAAGGGGTTCTCCGTGGTCGCGCCCACGAGCACGACGAGCCCGTTCTCGACGGCCGGCAGCAGCGTGTCCTGCTGTGCCTTGTTGAAGCGGTGGATCTCGTCGAGGAAGAAGATGGTGCGCTCGCCGCTCGTCGTGCGCCGGTGCTCGGCGCGTGCCAGCACCTCGCGCACCTCGGCCCGCCCGGCCTTGACGGCCGACTCCTCCTCGAACGCCGCGCGCGCGTTCACGGCGAGCATGCGCGCGAGCGTCGTCTTGCCGGTCCCGGGCGGGCCGTACAGGATCATCGAGTGGGGGCGGCCCTCCTCGATGGCGGTGCGCAGCGCCGAGCCGCGCTCGAGCAGGTGCTCCTGGCCGACGAACTCGCCCAGCGTCGCGGGTCGCATGCGGGCGGCGAGCGGCAGCTCCGCAGGGTCGGCGGCTCCTCCCGTGCCTCGTGAGTCCTCGAGATCGAAGAGCCGCTCCATGCTGAAAGTCTGGCAGCGCTACCGGAGCCGCTCGAGGAAGCCCGTTAGGGCCTGCGCGCAGCGCTCCGGCTCATCCTCCCAGAGGAAGTGACCTGCCTCTTCGATGAGGACCAGCGCGGTGTCCGGCAACTCGCGCTCGAAGCGGTGTGCCGTCGCGGTCGGGACGAACGGATCCTTGGCGCCGAACAAGAGCAGGACGGGCTCCCCGAGCGCCGCGAGCCGGCCCTCGTACGGCGCGATCTTCTCGAAGTCCATCGAGCGGTAGAAGTCGAGCTGGCCCTGGCGACGGGCCTCGTCGCCGAAGCACTTCCAGTACTCGTCGATGGCCGCGTCGCCGATCGCCCCGGACAGCTGGGCGAGCATGGCGGCGAAGGCCTCGCGCGTCGCGCCGGCCACGAACTCCTCACCCGTCCCCGGCGTCCGCATCGCCTGGGCGAAGCCGTGCCACCTGCCGTCCGGGAAGAAGCCCGAGGCGCTGATCACGAGCGCCTCGACCGCCTCCGGGTGCTCACAGGCCCAGCGCAGGCCGATCAGGCCGCCCCAGTCGTGCAGGACGGGCACGCAGCGCTCGATGCCGAGCTCCGTACGGAAGCGCTCCAGCCGTTCCGCGTGGCGCTCCCAGCTGCCTGGCGGGTCCGGCGGCGAGTCGCCCATCCCGGCGAGGTCGGGAGCGACGGCGCGCCACCCGGCCTCGGCGAGCGCCGGGAGGAGCTCGCGCCACATGTAGGACGACTCGGGATAGCCGTGGACCAGCAGCGCGACCGGGCCCTCGGGCGGCCCCGTCTCCCTGTATGCGAGGCCGGCGGCGATCGCCACGCGCCCACTCTACGGCCTCATAAACTGCGCGTCGTGCCCGAGCGCGCCGCCCTCGAGAGCCGCACGACGGAGCTGCTCCAGCGCCTGATCCGCTTCGACACCGTCAACCCGCCGGGCAACGAGGGGCCGGCGCAGCAATGGCTCAAGGGGCTGCTCGAGGAGGCCGGACTCGACTGCGTCCTGCTCGAGGCGGTGCCGGGCCGGCCGAATCTCGTGGCCCGCCTCAGGGGCGCCGGTGACGGGCCGGCACTCTGCCTGCTCGGACACGTCGACACCGTGCCGGCCGATCCCGCCGACTGGCAGGTCGACCCGTGGGCGGGCGAGCTGCGCGACGGCTGCGTCTGGGGCCGCGGCGCCAAGGACATGAAGAGCCAGGTGGCGGCCGAGCTCGCGGCGACGCTCGCACTCATCGAGGAGGGCTGGCGGCCCGAGGCGGGCGAGCTGAAGCTCGTCTTCACGTGCGACGAGGAACGCGGCGCGACGCACGGGGCGCAGTGGCTCTGCTCCGACCACCGCGACGCGGTTCGCGCCGATTTCGTCGTCAACGAGGGGGCCGGCGAGCTGATCCGCCATCGCGACCGGCGCGTCTACGGGGTGTGCGTGGCCGAGAAGGGCGTCTTTCGCTTCACGTTGTCGACGAGCGGGCGAGCGGGCCACGCTTCGGTGCCGCGCATCGGCGACAACGCGCTCGTCAAGATGGCGCCCGTCCTCGCGGCCCTGGCAGACGGCCGCCCCGAGCACGTCGCCTCGCCCGAGACGGAGGAGCTCCTCGGTGCGCTCGGCCTCGACCCGTCAGATCTCGACCGGGCGGTCGCCGAGCTCGAAGCGAGTGACCCGGCGGTCGCAGTGCTGCTCGAGCCGATGCTCGGCGTGACCCTGACGCCGACCATGATCGGCGCCTCGCAGGCGGTGAATGTGGTGCCCGCCCACGCGCGCCTCGAGGTGGATTGCCGCGTGCCCCCGGAGCTCGGCGAGGAGGCGGTCAGGGAAGCGGTGCGCAGGACGCTCGGCGACGACGGATTCGAGATCGGCTTCGCGGACAAGATCGTCGGCAACCGCTCGCCCGCCGACACGCCGCTGATGGACGCGATCCGCGCCTTCGTGGAGCGCGAGGACCCGGGCGCCACCGTGGCGCCGGTGGTGATGACCGGCTTCTCCGACTCGCACTGGTGGCGCAAGGCGTTCCCCGACTGCATTGCCTACGGGTTCTTCCCTCAGAACGCGATGGACCTGACAGAGGCGTTCCCGATGATGCACGGAAAGGACGAGCGCATACCGGTCGCGGACCTCGGTCTCGCGGCCGCCTTCTACGCTGATCTCATGATGGAGACCCTCCGCTAGAACCAGCGTAATAGGTCGCGCGACCGAGGGGCGAGCTCTGGCCGTTGGGCTTCGCCGAGTGGCCAGCGCACGGACCCCCTGAACAGCGAGAGCCGCCCCAGGGGACGGCTCCCACTCGACCGGCTAGCTCGGTTCCGCCGGTTCGCCCGGTTCGCCCGGTGACGTGCCCGGCTGATCGGGCACCTCCGGCGGCGGCTTCTCGTCCGGCGGTGCCTGTGGCTCTGTCTCTGGGGTTTCCATGTAGGCCCGGTACCCAATCGCTCTCGTCGCAACCTCCTGCCACCCCATCGTTGATGCACGGGAAGGACGAGCGCATGCCGGTCGCCGCCCTCGGTCTTGCCGCCGCCTTCTACTCTGATCTCATGCTGGAGATGCTCCGATGACCGCGCCCGTCCCCGAGGAGAAGCTGCGCCTTGGCGGCATGGCGCTCCGCAACGGCCTGCTCGTGCACGGCCCGACGCACTGGGCCGCCGCCGTGCGCGCCGACGACGGCGAGATCAAGGTGGCGTCCGGGCGCAAGCCGGACCTCGGCGGCAAGTCGGCCGATGGCGTCCCGGGCGTGCGCGGCGTGCTGAAGCTCGCCGAGGCGATGGCCGTCATACCGCTCGTCAAGCGGGCGCTGCCGGAGGCGCGCCTGCCGATGCAGGACGCGCGCACGCTCGGTGCGATGGGGGCCGCGGCGCTCGGCGGACAGGCGATCCGGAGCGCCGGCGCGCGCCGGCGGGCCGCGACCGGCGCGACGAGCCGTGGCGCAACCGCCGGGCGTGAGGCCGCCGTCGCGCTCATCAGCCTCGCGCCGGCGCTGCTCGCGCTGCGCAGCGGCGAGCTCGCCGCCTACCACGGCGTCGAGCACAAGTCGATTGCGGCCTACGAGGACGACGAGGCCCCGGCGGATGCTCGCAAGGAGCACGACCGCTGTGGCTCCCACCTGGTCACCCCGATGCTCGCCGCCGCCGCCCTCGGCAACGTCGCGGTGAGGCGCGCCGGCCTGCGCGGCCCGGCGGCCGAGGTGGCCGTCGGACTCGGCAGCGCGGCCGTGGCCGTGGAGGTGTTCGCCTGGGGCGAGCGCAACCCCGAGTCACGGCTCACGCGTCTCCTGCGCCGCCCCGGCCACGAGATCCAGCGAGCGGTGGGCACACGCGAGCCGACCGACGAGCAGCTCGAGGTGGGCGCCGCGGCGTTGGACGAGATCCTGCGCGTGGAGCAGGCGGCAGCCTAGCGGCGCTCATGAAATCGGCCCTCGCGGCCGATGAGACAACTGGATGAGGTCCACCCTCCGCCTGACGCTGCTCTGCTTCGTGGCCCTTTGCCTACCCGCGGCCTCGGCCGGCGCCGACGGCGGCGCCGCCGCCTGCACCGCCCCGGTGACCGTCGACCGCGCCCAGCAGGTCGGCAGCCTGAGCATCGAGCCCGGCCAGCAGCGGCTGACGCTTCTGGACAGCTCGCAGATGAGCTGCGCGGAGGCCGTCGAGGAGTTCGAGGCGATCCTGCGCGCGCCCGGCGGGGATCTCCCGGAGGGCTGGAGCGTCGACGCCCAGAGCGGAACCTTCGAGAGCGCCGACGGCACGGAGGGCTTCCGGATCCAGCCTCAGGACGCCGAGGCGGCGGCTGCCGGCAGCTCGACGTGGGACGAGATCGAGGACTGGGCCGTCATCTGGCTGCCGATCATCTTCATGGGCCTGATCGCCGTCGTGCTCGTGATGACGCTGCGCTATCTGCCGCGCACGAAGCCGCAGGAGATCAAGCCGAGCTCGTCGAGCTCTGTGCACTGGCAGGACGTCGCCGGCGCCGACGAGGCCAAGGACGAGCTGCGCGAGGTGGTCGAGTTCCTGCGTGACCCCAAGCGCTTCCGCAAGCTAGGCGCCAAGGTGCCGAAGGGCATCCTGCTGCACGGTCCGCCGGGCACGGGCAAGACGCTGCTCGCCAAGGCCGCCGCCAACGAGGCCGAGGCCAGGTTCTTCGCCCAGTCGGCGTCCTCGTTCGTCGAGATGTTCGCCGGCCTCGGCGCCGCGCGCATCCGGCGGCTCTTCCGCCAAGCGCGCAAGGAGGCGCCCGCGATCGTCTTCATCGACGAGCTCGACGCGGTCGGCGCCACCCGCGGCAAGGACATCTCGGGCGAGAAGGACCAGACGCTGAACCAGCTGCTCGTCGAGCTCGACGGCTTCGGCTCCGCCGAGAACGTCGTCGTGATCGCCGCCTCCAACCTGCTCGAGAAGCTCGACCCGGCCCTGCTTCGCCCCGGCCGCTTCGACCGCCAGATCCTCGTTGCCGCACCGGACCTGAAGGGTCGCCGCGCTATCCTCGACGTCCACACGCGCAACAAGCCGCTCGAGCCGGGCGTCGACCTCGAGCTGATCGCGCGCCAGACGAGCAACCTCACCGGCGCCGACCTCGCCAACATCTGCAACGAGGCTGCGATCTTCGCCGGTCGCGACCACCGCGAGACGATCCGGACCAAGGATTTCCAGTCCGCGCTCGAGCGCGTGATCGCGGGCATGCAGTCGCGGCGCGTGATCACCGAGCACGAGAAGCGCGTCGTGGCCTACCACGAGGCCGGCCACGCGCTCTGCTCGGAGCTGCTGCCCTCGGTGGAGAAGGTCCACCGCATCTCGATCATCCCGCGCGGGCGGGCGCTCGGGTACACGCTCAACCTCCCCGAAGAGGACCGGTACCTGAAGACGAAGGACGAGCTGCTCGACTACCTGGTCGTGCTGCTCGGCGGGCGCGTGACCGAGCACATCGTCTTCGGCCAGATCACGACCGGCGCCTCGGACGACCTGCGCAAGGTGCACGAGATCAGCCGCGGGATGATCACCCAGTACGGCATGGGGACAGAGCTCAAGTCGAAGCAGCTGCCCTCGGACGACTACTCGATGTCCGACCACACGCGCCGCATGATCGACGAGGAACAGCAGTACCTGACCGACCTCGCCCACAGGCGCGCACTGAAGCTGGTCGCCGAGAACCGCACCCTTCTGGAGGCCTTCGCGTTCACGCTGCTCGAGAACGAGGTGCTCGAGCGCGAGGACATCGAGCGGCTCGTCGGCGCGTACCGCGGCGAGACCAACGGTGGGCCTGCCAAGCCGCGCCGCGAGCCGGGCGCCGCGCGCGTCGCGGCTTCAGAGCGGCTGGACTCCGCGTCGCAGGACGGGTAAGACGCCTGTGTGCGAGTCGTCCCCGCGTCGATAGCCCTGATCGCCAACCCGGGTTCGGGCGGGGGCGCCGATCCCGAGATGATCGCCGGCTTGCTGCGCGAGCACGGGGTCGCGGTGAGCCTCCTCGGCGCCGACGACGCTGCCATCGCGGCCACGTCGGGAGCGGACCGGATTGCGGTGGCAAGCGGCGACGGCGCCATCGCGCGCGCTGCTGCGGCCGCGGCGCGGGCGGGCGTGCCGCTCGCCGTGATCCCGGTCGGTACCGCCAACGACTTCGCCCGCGGCCAGGGCCTGCCGACAGGCCTTCACTCCGCTGCGCGCCTCGCGGCGCTTGGCACGGCGCTGCGCGCTCTCGACTTGGCCTGGATGGATCGGCGGCCTTTTCTAAATGCCGCCAGCGCGGGCCTCGCGTCGCTCGCGGGCGAGGCGGCCTCCGGGCTGAAGGGCCTGCTCGGCCCGCTCGCCTACTTCGCGGGAGCGCTCTGGTCAGGGCTCACGGGGCGCCCGATCGGCTGCGCGGTCACCGCCGGCGGCGCGCGGCTGTTCAAGGGGAAGGCCTGGCAGGTGACGGTTGCCGGCACGGGGTCATTCGGCGCGGGAGCGGAGCTCGACGGCGCCAGTGCGCGCGACGGCCTGCTGGACGTGGCCGTCCTCGAGGCCGGCTCGCGGCTGCGACTGGTCCGCTACGCGTACGGACTGCGCGCCGGGCGGCTCACGGCCCAGACAGGCGTGTGGCACGCCCGGGCGGCGAAGCTCGAGCTCGTGCTGGAGCGGCCGGCGACCCTGAACGTGGACGGCGAGTTGGTTGCCGCCGGCCCGCGCATCTCGATGCACACGGACGCGCGCGCCTTCCAGCTGGTCGTGCCGGATCAGGCCGGCACCGACTCGCCGTCGTAATAGCCGACCTCGTCCTCGCGCCGGAACCACACGCGCAGCCCGCCGCCGGCCGGCTGCCGCTCGAAGGCGCCGACCTTTCCGGAGTCGAGCTGCAGCACGATGTCCGGGTCGCCGTTCGTCGAGACGGCGAGGAAGCGGATCGGGGCATCGCTGCGGTTGACGATCTGGTGAGCGCCGCCCTCGCCGCGCAGGAACGACACCACCTCCCCCTGCTCGAGCTCGCGCCAGCCGGCCGGCGTTCGCAGGCTCGGTCTTCCCTCGAGCACGATCACGAGCTCCTCTTCGGTGAGGTGCGCGTGGTAGGGGTAGGCTGCCTGGCCGGGCGGGACCTCCCAGAGGCTGACGCCGATGCGCTCGGCGCCGGCCTGGCGGCTGATCCGTGCGCGCCTGCAGGTGAAGCCCTCGCCGTCACGGGGCTCGTCGTACTGCGGATCCTCGATGTTGACCATGCACGGGTTGTAGCCTCATCGGCCGTGTTCGGGCGTATTGACCACATCGGAGTCGCGGTCGAGGACCTCGACGAGGCCGTCGCGCTCTACCGCGACCGGCTCGGCATGGAGCTGCAGCACCGCGAGACGGTCGAGGCCCAGGGGGTCGAGGCGATCCTGGTGGGCGTCGGCGAGAACCACGTGGAGCTGCTGCGGCCGCTCGGCCCGGACACTGCCGTGGGCCGCTTCCTTGCACGGAGCGGCCCCGGCCTTCACCACGTCGCCTACGCGACCGACGACATCGAGCGGGCGCTCGAGTACGTCCGCTCCGCCGGGCTGCGGCTGATCGACGAAGAGCCGCGGCCGGGGATCCGGTCGAGCCGCGTGGCGTTCCTGCACCCGAAGTCGACCGGCGGCGTGCTGACGGAGCTGGTCGAGGCCGCGGAGGCCCACTGAATGGCTGAACCAGCACGACATATCGACATCGGCTTCAAGGGCGGCCAGGTGCTGCCGTGCCGCGTGATGCAGGAGGCCTGGGACGGCCTGCGCAAGGCGCTCGAGGATTCGAGCGCCGACCGCTGGCACGAGCTCGAGACCGTCGACTCGCAGGTCGCGATCGATCTGGCCCAGGTCGTCTACGTGCGGCTCGATACCGAGGAGCAGAAGGTCGGCTTCTAGCCGGGTCCTGATGGGGGCGCCCGATCCGGCTTTGCACTGCGGTTTTTAGCCCATAGCGGCCCGCATGGATTCGCCCTGAGGGCAACGATTTGCCCGCGCCTCTGCCCGCGGCCCGAAGGCCGAGCGGCTCTCCGCTGGCTCCTCGGCACGGCGGAGCGAGACACGCCCTCAGCCTGACAGGGCCGCGGCCCTTCCGGTCGGCGCCGCTCGGGGCGACCTACGGCCGCTCAATGCGGCTAGGAGGGCGGGGGGAACGGTTCCGCGCTCTGGCCCTTCGCTCGGTGGCGTTCCCGCGCCCACGGGCCTGCTTTCAGGGCGCTGTTGCCGTGCTGTCACCGCGCCGCAACCGGCGCAGCGCAGCATGGCCCTCACGACGTCCGACCGGCACCAATCGACAGGAGGAAGTCATGGGCAAGGCAGTCCCCGAGCAACACCCGGCGGTGGTTCTCCGCTCTCACTACAACCATCTGCGTGCGCTGCTGATCGCCGCGCTGATCGCCGTCCTCGGCCTCGCCGGGGCGGTGGTGATCGTCGCCAACGACGACCAGACCGACCCCGGCGCCAGCTCCGTCGGCTCGCAGAGCGCGCTGGAGAAGCGCTGGTCCGCGTACGACGAGGCAATCCGCGCCCTCACACCCGAGGAGCTGGCCGCCGCCTTCGGCACCGGCAGCGCCGCCCCGTCCCAGGCACGCCCGAACCAGGCGCAGGCCTTCCCCGGCCAGTCCCAGCAGGCTGGACAGGCCGCGAGCCAGGCCGGCGCGACCCGCTACGACGGCGGCCCCAACGAGGGCAGCGCCGACGTGACGATGTCGCCGCCGATCGGCAGCTCCGCAGTGCAGACCCAGAGCCCCCGCTACGACGGCGGCCCCAACGAAGGCAGCGCCGACATCCAGTTCCGTGGCAGCAAGGCGTCCGCGAACCCGCAGACCGGCAGCCCCCGCTACGACGGCGGCCCGAACGAGGGCAGCGCCGACGTGACGACCGGCTCCGGCGACAAGGCGCCCGTCATGTCGCAGTACGACGGATTCCATTACTCCGGCGACTAGTCCCACACCCGCCCGCGGACACAACGGGCCCTCCCACAGGAGGGCCCGTCCGCGTTCAAGCACGCCGAAAGACCACGGCCATCAAGGGCTAGCTCAGATCGCCGGTGGTGACCGTCCATCTCCCACCAGTACCCCCCTCGCATGGTGGCGTCCAGCGTTGGTGGTCGGGCGTGCTGCGCGCCTGGCCCAGGACGGCCGAGGCAAACGCGCGGCGCAGGCCGGGGATCCGCTGAGCACGAGGCCGGCCAGGATGCGCCTGTCCGTCATGATTCGGCACTGAGTGCCCGCGAACGAGCTTGCCATTCCCGGCCTGGCGGCGGCCCCGGCCGCGCCATCGGAGTCGCTGAACCAACTCGCCCTGAACGCGACGGCTCACTGTCTCGTCGGCTGCGCTGCTGGTGAGATTGCGGGGATGGCGGTCGGCACCGCCTTGGGATTCAGCAACCCCGCCACGGTGGCGCTGGCGATCGGCCTTGCCTTCGTGTTCGGCTACACGCTTACATCGCTCCCGTTGCTGCGCTCGGGACTTGCGCTGGCTGCTGTGGTGCCGATCGCTCTGGCGGCGGACACCGTGTCGATCACGATCATGGAGGTGGTCGACAACGCCTTCGTGCTGGTTGTCCCAGGCGCGATGGACGCTGGTCTAGACGACGCGCTGTTCTGGGGCGCGGTACTCGGCGGCTTCGCGCTGGCGTTCGGACCGGCATTCGTGGTTAACCGGGCGAATATCCGGCGCGGCAAGGGTTGTTGCCCGGGTGCCCGGTTGCCAGCGGGCGACGGGTAGCGGTCCAGTTTTCTGGGGCCGCCAGCGGGCATGCGCCTCCTCCGCGCTGCGCACAGACGACCCCGACGGTCGTTTGTAGCCTGGGGCATGTGAGCACCGCCCAAGCAACCGTCGCGATCGGTTCAGCCGAGTACCTGCGTATGACGCGCCGGGCGAAGCTCCTCTCGTGGGCCAGCCTGGGCTACATGGCAATCGAGGGCCTGGTCGCGATCGCGGCCGGGATCGTCGCCGGATCAATCGCGCTGATCGGGTTCGGTATCGACTCGGCCATCGAGGGCTTTGCGAGCGTCGTGATCGTGTGGCGCTTCACAGGCTCGCGGACGCTCTCGCACCGGGCCGAAGAGCGCGCGCAAAGGCTCGTTGCGGTCCAGTTCTTCCTACTCGCCCCATACGTGGCCGTCGAGGCCATCCGCACGCTCATGAACGGCTCCCACCCCGAGGAGAGCATCGTCGGCATCGCGCTAGCCGCTTCCAGTCTCGTGGTCATGCCCTGGCTCGGCAGGGCCAAGCAGCGCATCGGCCGCCGCATCGGTTCCTCGGCCACCGCGAGCGAGGGCAAGCAGAACATGCTCTGCGCCTACCTGGCGGCAGCGCTCCTCGTGGGCCTGCTCGGCAACGCCCTCTTCGGCGCCTGGTGGCTTGACCCGGCGGTCGCCCTCCTTGTCGCCTTCGTCGCGGTCCAAGAAGGCCGCGAGGCTTGGCGCGGCGACGCTTGCTGCCACTAGAGGCAGCCGGAGAGCCGAGCCGGCGGGCGGATCGGCAGGCGCTCGCCGACGACCTGCCGGCAAGGGGGCCTCTCCCGCTTCTCTTCGGCCGCGACCCAAGCTCGCCCTTCCGGCCTTCGCTCGTGACGTCCCGCGCCGACGCGGCGTGGGCGGCGGCCGGGCTGGCGCGCAGGGCGCTCTCGACGTATACAGGGCACTCCTCGATTCGACTCACGTATGACCGCTTATGGCCACCTGATGCCCGACAACGAGGGCGAGGCGGCCGGGCGGCTGGACGTCTATCTCGGCGGCGCCGCGGCGGCCTGAGTGCCCCGCTTTGCCCGCAGCTTTGCCCGCAGCGAGCGCTTTCGGCTTTGCAGAGCGGGATGCCCCGCTCGTATCCGTCGGCGCATTCGTCGACCTCGTTCGCCGGTGCGCGTACGCTGTCGGCGGCGCTGCCCGCGGGGCCCCTCTACGGTCTCGTCGTGGCCATGGCGCTCTCCCGCACCTACCTTGGCGTGCACTACCCCACCGACGTGATCGCCGCCGCGCTGCTCGGCGAGGCGATGGGGAGGATGCTCACACCTTGAAGGTCGGCATCGTCGGGCTGCCCAACGCCGGCAAGTCCTCGCTCTTCAACGCCCTCACACGCGCCGGCGCCCCGGCGGCCAACTATCCGTTCACCACGGTGGAGCCGAACGTCGCCGTTGTCGGCGTGCCCGACGAGCGGCTGGAGCGCGTGGCCGAGACGGTTGGGGCGCGGCCGGTGGTGCACGAGACGATCGAGTTCCACGACATCGCCGGCCTCGTGCGCGGGGCTCACCAGGGCGAGGGCCTCGGCAACCAGTTCCTCGCCAACATCCGCGAGACGGACGCGATCCTGCACGTCGTGCGGGTTCACGACGACCCGAGTGTCGTGCACCCCGACGGGCGCGTCGACCCGCTGGCGGACGTCGAGACGATCGAGACCGAGCTGCTGTTCGCCGACCTCGAGCAGGCGGAGCGGCGGCTCGAGCGCGTGTCGAAGCAGGCCAAGTCGCTCGACAAGGTGGCCGTCGCCGAGGAGCGCTGGCTGCGCGAGGTGGTCGACGCGCTGCGGGAGGGCCGGACGGTCCGCACCGTGCCGGAGCCGGACGACGCTCCCGGCGCCGGCGTCCGCCTGCACGCGCTCACCGCGAAGCCGGTGCTCTACGTCGCGAACGTCGCAGAGGGCGAGCCGGTCGAGGCCCCCGCGGAGCTCGTCGAGCACGCCGCGGAGCGCGACGCGCGCGCGGCGGCCGTGAGCGCGAGGCTCGACTCCGAGCTCTCGGAGCTGGACGCCGAGGAGGCAGGAGTCATGCGCGACGAGCTCGGCCTCGCCGAGTCCGGGCTCGAGACGGTCGTGCGCGAGTCATTCGCTCTGCTCGATCTCATCCAGTTCTTCACGGCCGGCCAGGACAGCGAGGCCCGCGCCCGCGCGATCCGGCGCGGCATGCGCGCCCGCCAGGCGGCCGGCGCCGTCCACACGGACATGGAGAGGGGCTTCGTCGCGGCCGAGGTCACGCCGTGGGACGCACTCGTCGAGGCCGGTGGCTACGCGGCCGCGCGCGAGCGGGCGCTCCAGCGGGTCGAGGGTCGCGACTACGTCATGCAGGACGGTGACGTCGTGACCTTCCGATTCACGCCCTGAGCGGTACCTTACGGCGGCCCACCGCCGTCCGAGCGTGGACGATCCTCGCACCATGTCCCGGGCGGCTGAGCGAGCTCACCGGCCTGAGCCCCGCAGTACCGCAAGCTCGAGGCCGAGGCCCTCGAGATCCTCGCTCGCCGGAACGCGCACGGAGCTCGCCACGATCGCGGAGTTCCTGCACGAGATGTATCGAGCTCGGCGCGGAACACGTCGCCCGGCTCGAGCGGCAGTCGCCGCGGCGATGACTTTTCGCGTCGGCCCCGGTCTGACCGTCCACAGACCGCGACCGAAGGAGCGAGCATGAGCCAGGGCTACGTCGACATCTACCTGCTGCCGGTGCCGGAGGATCGGCTCGATGAGTACCGCGAGCAGGCCACGACATTCGGGACGGTCGTCGAGGAGCTCGGCGGCCTCAACTACAGGGAGTTCCGCGCCGACGACGCCGAGGGCGGCTTCGCGGTGGAGGACGGTCTCGTCATGACCGCGGCGGTCGCCGAGTTCGAGAGCCGTGAGCACCGTGACGAGGTCATGGAGAAGGTCCTGAAGGACCCGCGCGTGAGCGGGTTCGAGGAGAGCGAGGACATCACCGACATGAGCCGCATGCGCTACGGCGGCTTCGAGACGTTCGTCGACCCCTGAGGCGGGCGCTAGCCGGGGAAGTCCTGCCGGATCGCGGCCAGCACCTCGTCGGCCGCGATCCCCGCGCCGCGGCCGTTCAGGTGGATGCAGTCCGCCTCGGCGCGGGTTGCGCGGGCTGGCGAGCTGGGGGATGAACTCGCGCGCGCACGATCGGGCCGGCGACGACGTGCGGGAAGAACGACAGGTAGAGGGCGAAGTCGAGCGTCGACGCCGGGGTCAGCAGACCGCGCTTGGTGTCTACGACGTACGAGATCGCCTGGAAGGTGATGAACGACAGCCCGATGGGTAGGGCCAGCGGAGCAGGGGCAGGGGCATGCCGAGGCCGAGCGAATCCAGGAACGAGCCGATCTCCCCTGCGAAGAAGCCGTAGTACTTGAACAGTCCACACACCGAGCTGGTTCGCAAGCGTGATCCCCGCGAGGAGGAGGGCGTAGGGTGGGCTCGCCGCCGCATAGAACAGGTAGCTCGAGGCGAGGATGAACGGCTTCCAGGCACGCGGGTGCGGCATCAGCGCCCAGGAGAGCGTGAGCACGACCGGGAAGAGAATGCGAACTCGTAGGAGGGGACGACCACTGCGAACGGGCGCGATACTAGGGGCGCTCGCCGCCGCGCTCGTGCTGGCTCCCAGCGCGCAGGCGGCCTGCGGCGGGGTGGTCCACCACCAGCCGAGCGGCGACACCCCCTTCAGCCCGCCGCCGCTCGCGATCGGCGACTCGATCATGCTGGGCGCGGTCGACCCGCTCCGGCGGCGCGGCTTCGAGGTCGACGTGCGCGGCTGCCGCCAGATGAGCGAGGGCATTGGCGTGCTGCGCGCGCGGGCGAGCTCGCTGCCGCGCTTCGTCGTGGTCGGCCTCGGCACGAACTGGACGGTCACTCTCGACCAGATCCGCGAGGCGCTTCGCATCGTGGGGCGCGAGCGGGTGCTGGGGCTCGTCACGCCGAGGGAGGTCGGGGGTGTCGCGAGCTCGGACCAGGCGGCGATGCGCGCGGCCGGCAGACGTTGGCCGAACCGCGTGCGCGTGATCGACTGGGTCGCCCGCAGCGCCGGCCACGGCGACTGGTTCTACAGCGACGGGCTGCACCTGACGGCGAAGGGCGCGCGGGCGCTCGCGCGCCTGATCCGGGGTGCGCTGACCGCCCCGCCGCCGTCCGTTCCGCCCCCGTCCGAACCTCCGCCGCCCGAACCTCCGCGGGAGCCACCACCGGGCGGTGGCGTGCCTGCCCCGTCCGCATGATGAAGAGCTACGGCCGCGGCGTCAGCGTCAGCGTCAGCGGCTGCGCCCGAGCCCGGTCCCCGGCGAGCACGGCGACGAGAGCAAGGAGCACGGCCGCGGGCAGCAGCCGAAGCTCACCGCACGCGCACAGCGGGGCCGGCGACCGAGCCGCCCTTGACCCGGAATACGCCCGGCGAGCCCACCGTCGCGCGGTAGCGCCCATGGCGGTGCGTCCTGACTCGCTCCACGGTCCGCCATCCCGACGCGGTCCTCCGCTGCACGGCCAGCCGCCGCCCGCGCGGCGCGGGCCGGAAGTCGCCGGCGAACGCGAGCAGCCGCGCCTGCGGCCCCCAGCTCGAGGGCCGAGCGGAGCGGGTCCGCACGGCGGAGCTCCGCACGCGTACGTCCGTGAACCACGTGTCGGGGAGACCGAGCGCCGCGCGCACCTGCGGGCCCGTGACGATGCGTGACCCACGGGTGCCCACCACCCGTGCGCGCACCACGCGCGGCGATACGCCGCGCTCCAGCACCTTTAGCTGCTTGAAGCGTCCCGGCGCGCCGAGCGCCGAGTCGAGCGACGCCGGCGAGAAGGGCCGCTCCCAGCGGTGATAGGGCGAGTAGTAGTCGTACGGATCCGGAACCCCGACGAGCCACGGCTTCGAGAGCGAGCCGACGAACGAGTACTCGACGTTCTCGGTGTGCCCGCCCGAGGTCGAGAAGTAGTAGGTCACCGCCGGCTGACCGCCGTATGTGAGGATCTGCTTGCCGGTCTGGTCGACCGCAGCGTTCGAGCGGATGCTCTCCCCGGCGACGCCCTTGTAGACCTGCGAGCGGGTATCGGGGTACTGGTCGAACGTGCCGGTCGTCTTGCGCGTCGCGAGCGCGTAGGTGCGCGCCGCCACCGCCTGCACCTTGAGCGCCTCGAGCGGCCATGAGCTGGGCATCTCGCCGGCGACCACGCCCTTCACGTAGGCGTCGAGCTCGATCACGTTGATGCCGGTGACCCCGCCCACGTCGGGGCGGATCTCGATCGACCCGCGGTAGAGGCCGTCGCTGATCGAGTTGAGCGCCGGCCCGAGCAGCCGAACCGGCTCGGTGCCGCCGGCGCTCGCGCTGAGCACGCCCGGGAAGCGGCCGACCCGCCGGCCCCCGCTCGTGCGCAACACGATGTCGGAGCCAGAGCGGCGCGCCACGTAGGTGGTGCCCTTGCGGAGCGCCTCGCCATTTGCGCTGGTGGCGCCGCGGAAGCGGATGTAGGGATCGCTCGGCTGCAGGAGCACGCGCACCGGCCGGCCGGGAGCCGACTCGAGCGCCGTGCCCGTGTAGTAGTGCTCGAGGATTCCCCTGTAGCTGCTCCCCTCGAGCGCGTAGCCGTAGGCGCCGTACTGGCTCATGCCGATGCCGTGCCCGAAGCCCGCGCCCTTCAGGACGTGGCGGACGGCGGCGTCCGCCGCGGCGGGCGCGGCGAGCAGGAGTGCTGCAAGGGCTGTGAGCAGGCTGATTCGGCGCACGAGTCCTCTAACGCCTTCTACGGGCCAAGGTAGCGCTCGGTCTCACAAAACCGCGAACAGGCGCCATTCGCCCGGCACGCCGCGGAGCGCGTGCTCGCCCCGGTCCGCGAACGCGATTCCAGACCCCACGACCAGGTCCTTCACCGTCCCGGAGACCAGCACCTCGCTCGGTGAGGCGCGGTCCAGCACGCGCGCCGCGATGTGCACCGCGAGCCCGCCGAGGTCGCCGTCCATCACCTCGAGCTCGCCCGTGTGGAGGCCGGCGCGGACCTGGATGCCGAGCGACCCCATCGCCTCCGCCACGGAGGCGGCACAGCGGATGGCCCGCGCCGGGCCGTCGAAGGTGGCGAGGAAGCCGTCGCCCGTGCGCTTGACCTCTCGCCCGCGATGGCGGTCGAGCGCGTGCCGGAAGAGGGCGTCGTGGCGCTCGAGCAGCGAGCGCCAGCCGCTGTCGCCCATCTCCGCCGCCTGGCGGGTTGAGTCGCAGATATCGGTGAACAGCACCGTCGCCAGCATGCGGTCGGGCTCGTGCACGTGGCGCACTCCGGTCAGGTGCTCCTCGATCTCGCCGAGCAGGCCCTCGCTGTCGCCGAGCGAGAACATGTTGTCGCTGCCCTCGAGCTCGACATAGCGCGCGCCCGGAATCTGCTGTGCCAGGTAGCGCGAGTGCTCGATCTTGATGAACGCGTCGTCGCGGCGGTGCATCACGAGGGTCGGCACGCGGATCGAGGGCAGCACGTCGCGCACGTCGAACTCGCCGATCAGGCCCATGAGGCGCCGGATCGTGGAGGGCGAGGCGGCCAGCCGCTCGAGCCGGCCGCCCCACTCCATGAAGCCGGGATCGCTCGCCTCGCTCGGCGCCACGCCGGCCACGACTCGACCCTCGCCCCAGTGCTCGACGAGCTCGGCCATGTGCGCGTCGCGCACGTCGGCCGGCCAGGCGAACTCGTAGCCGGGCGCCCAGGTCGCCCGCGCGAAGGTGGCATAGAGGACGAGCGCGCTCACCCGGTCCGGGTGGGTGGCGGCGAACGTGGCGGCCATCGGGCCCCCCTCGAGCGTGCCGACGATCGCGACGCGCTCCGAGCCAACGGCGTTCATCACGGCGATCAGATCGTCCATCTGGTCCTCGAGCGTCGGGGCGCCGAAGAACGGGTCCGAGAGGCCCGAGCCGCGTCTGTCGAAGGTGATGAAGCGCGCGAAGCTCTTGATCCGCCGCATCACGCGCATGAGCGAGCGCTCGGACCACAGGTACTCGACCTGCGAGATCCAGGGCGGGATCCACATCAGGTCGATGGGTCCGTCTCCCTCCACGATGTAGGCGATGTGCAGGTCGCCGCTCTTCGCGTAGCGGGCCACGGGAGGCACGGAATCAACTTACCGGGGCCGGGTAGCCTCCTACCCCGATGGCTGACCGCAAAGCGAGCGACGTCTTCGTCGAGTGCCTCGAGGCCGAGGGCGTGAGGCACGTCTTCGGGATCCCGGGCGAGGAGACGCTCGACCTCAACGAGTCGCTATCGCGCTCGTCGATCGAGTTCGTGCCGGTCCGCCACGAGCAGGGCGGCGCCTACATGGCCGACGTCTACGGTCGGCTCACCGGCCACGCCGGCGTCTGCCTCGGCACGCTCGGGCCGGGCGCGCTCAACCTCGTCACGGCGGTCGCAGATGCCTACCTTGATCGCGCGCCGCTCGTCGCGCTCACCGGCCAGGGCGACCTGGAGCGCATGCACAAGGAGTCGCACCAGTACATCGACCTGCTGCGCGTGATGCGGCCGATCACCAAGTGGAACGCGCGCCTGACCGACCCGGCGATCATCCCCGAGGTGGTCCGCAAGGCCTTCAAGCTGGCCGAGGGCGAGAAGCCGGGTGCGACCCACATCGAGCTGCCCGAGGACGTGATGGCGGCCGAGATCGACGCTGATCCGCTGCCGCGCCGGCGCCCGGTGGTGTCGGAACCGGCCGCGCGTGAGCTGCTCAGGGCGGCGGAGCTGATCCGCGGGGCGGTGCGCCCGGTGGCACTCGCCGGCAACGGCGTGGTCCGCGCGAACGCGGCACCCGCGCTCCGGGAGTTCGTGCGCGCGACGGGCATCCCCGTCGCCGAGACCTTCATGGGCAAGGGCCTGCTGCCGCCCGACAGCCCCAAGGCGCTCGGCTCGGTCGGCCTGCAGGCGGGCGACTACGACATGGCCGGCTTCGACGAGGCGGACGTGGTCCTCGCGATCGGCTACGACCTGGTCGAGCAGTCGCCCGAGACCTGGAACCCGCGCCGTGAAAAGCGCATCATCTGCATCGATTCGGAGCCCGCCGAGACGGACGCCTACTTCATGCCCGAGGTCGAGCTCGTCGGCGACATCTACCATGTGCTCGCGCGGCTTGGCGAGGAGTGCCGGCATGTGCCGCATCAGGGCGGCTCGGCGAAGCTGCGCGAGGTGGTGCTGGGCCGCTTCGAGCAGGCGAAGTACGACGACTCCTTCCCGATGCAGCCGCCGCGGGCGCTCTGGGAGATCCGCCAAGCGCTCGGTCGCGACGACATCCTCGTCTCCGACGTCGGCCTGCACAAGCTCTGGATCGGGCGCATGTTCCCGGCCTACGAGCCGAACACGGTGCTGATCGCGAACGGGCTCGCCGGGATGGGCTTCGCCGTGCCGGCGGCGATCGCGGCGAAGCTGGTGCACCCGGGACGAAGGGTCGTGACCGTCAACGGCGACGGCGGCTTCCTGATGAACTGCCAGGAGCTCGAGACCGCGGTGCGCCTCGGCACGCCCATCGTCAACGTGATCTGGGAGAACTCGCAGTACGGCTCGATCGTCTGGAAGCAGGACAAGCGCTTCGGCAGCCACTTCGGGACGGACTTCTCCAACCCGGACTTCGTGAAGCTCGCCGAGGGCTTCGGAATGCCCGGCTGGCGCTGCGAGGCGCCCGAGGACTTCGGCGCTCACCTGCGCCACGCGCTGACCCTCGACGTGCCATCGCTGATCGTGCTGCCGATCGACTATTCGCTGGACGTCGCTATCTCTGAGGAACTAGGAACGGAGACCGTTGCCACATGAGCATCGCCACTGGGGAACAGACAGCCGTAGACAGCGTCCAGAAGCAGCTCTACATAGGCGGCGAGTGGCGCGACGCGAGCGGCTCCGCGACGCTCGATGTAATCGACCCGTCGACCGAGGAACCGATCGCCGAGGTCGCCGACGCCACCCCCGAGGACGCCATGGCGGCGCTCGACGCCGCCGTCGAGACGCAGGCTGAGTGGGCCGCCACGCCGCCCAACGACCGCGCCGGGATCCTCTGGAAGGCGTTCGAGCTGATGTCGGAGCGGGCCGACGAGCTCGCCACGCTGATGACGCTCGAGATGGGCAAGCCGGTGGCCGAGTCGAAGGCCGAGATCGCATACGCGGCCGACTTCTTCCGCTGGTTCTCGGGCGAGGCGCTCCGGATCGAGGGCAACTACAAGCAGTTCGCGAACGGCACGAGCCGCGTCCTCGTGATGAAGCAGCCGGTCGGGCCCGCGCTGATGATCACGCCCTGGAACTTCCCGATGGCGATGGGCACGCGCAAGGTGGGTCCGGCCCTCGCCGCGGGCTGCACTTCGGTCGTCAAGCCGGCCCAGCAGACGCCGCTGTCGATGCTCGCGATGGCCCAGATCCTCGAGGAGGCGGGCCTTCCCGGCGGCGTCCTCAACATCATCACGACCTCGTCGTCGGGCGCCACAACGGGTCCGCTGATCGAGGACGGCCGCCTGCGCAAGCTCTCCTTCACGGGCTCGACGGAGGTCGGCCGCAAGCTGATCGAGGCTTCGGCGCAGAACGTGCTGAAGGTCTCCATGGAGCTCGGCGGCAACGCCCCCTTCCTGATCTTCGACGACGCCGACCTCGACTCCGCCGTCGACGGCGCGCTGCTCGCGAAGATGCGCAACATCGGCGAGGCCTGCACGTCGGCGAACCGCTTCCACGTGGCGGAGCCGGTTCGCGAGGAGTTCGAGCAGCGGCTCGCCGAGAGGATGGGCGCGCTCAAGATCGGGCGCGGGACCGAGGAGGACGTGAAGGTCGGGCCGCTGATCGACCAGCCCTCGCGCGAGAAGGTGGCCGAGCTCGTCCAGGACGCGCTCGACAAGGGCGCCACCCGCGTGGTCGGCGGCGAGATCCCGGACGGGCGCGGCTACTTCTACCCGCCGACGGTGCTGGGCAGCGTGCCGGACGACGCGCGCGTCCTCCGCGAGGAGATCTTCGGCCCCGTCGCGCCGGTCACGTCGTTCGAGTCCGAGGAGGACGCGATCGCGCGCGCCAACGACACCGAGTACGGCCTCGTGGCGTACCTGTTCACACGCGACATCAAGCGCGCACTGCGCGTCTGCGAGGGGCTCGAGACCGGCATGGTCGGCCTCAACCAGGGAATGGTGTCGAACGCGGGCGCGCCCTTCGGCGGCGTCAAGCAGTCAGGCATAGGCCGCGAGGGCGGCGAGGAGGGCCTCGAGGAGTTTCTCGAGACGAAGTACGTGGCCGTGAACATGTAAGGCCGCGCGTCGCGGCCCCTCACCGCCGCTGGGCCGCCACGGTAGCCTTGGATCGCCACATGAGCGTCCAGGCGGCAGCCAACTGGCGGGACCGCCAGGTTTCGGCGGCCGAGGCGGTCTCGGTCGTGCGCCCTGGGGACAGGGTCTTCGTCGGTAGCGCTTGTGCCACTCCGCGGACGCTGGTGGATGCCTTGGAGGAGACCAGGCAGGCGGGGGTTGTTCTCGTGCACTTCCTCACCGATTGGATCAGCACGGGTGAGGCAACCAGCACGAAGTACCGGCACCGCGTGTTCTACGTCGGCCGCAACGTCCGCGCCCTGCACGAGGTGCCCGCCGTGCGCGAGTCGGGTCTGGTGGACTACGTGCCGATCTCGCTGGGCGACGTCCCTCAACTGTTCGAGAACGGGCAGATCCCCCTTGAGGTCGCAATGGTGCAGGTCGCGCCGCCCGATGCCGACGGCACCTGCAGCCTCGGGATATCGGTGGACGTGACCAAGGCTGCGGCCCTCGCAGCGCGCACGGTCATTGCCGAGGTGAATCCGGCCATGCCTCGTACCGCCGGCGACAGCCGCATTCCGGTCGATCGGATCGCGAGCTTCGTCCCGGTCGAAACCCCCGTAGTGGAATACCTCCACGAACCCGCCGGCGAGGTGGCCGAGCAGATTGCTCGCTACGTCGCCCGCCTGATCGACGATCGCTCCACGCTGCAGGTGGGGCTCGGCCGAGTACCGAACGAGATGCTGGCCCACCTGACCAACCGCCGCGACCTGGCTATCCACTCGGACGTAATCACGGAGCCGATCGTCGATCTCGTCGCCGCAGGTGTCGTCACGGGCCCGGTCACGACGAGCTGGGCGATGGGCTCGAGGCGCCTCTATGACCTGGTGGACGACGATCCCCGCTTCGCCTTTCATCCCATCGAGTACGTCTGCGACCCCGCGGTGATCGCGAGCAGGGACCGCATGGTGTCGGTCACCCAGGCCTTCAATATCGACCTTACGGGACAGGTTTCCGCCGAAGGCCTCGACGGGGCGCTCTACGGGGGCGTCTCCGTAGGACCGGCCTTCCACCGTGGGGCCCTCGCTTCTCCCGGCGGGATGGCGATCATTTGTCTCGCCTCGCGGACCCCGGCGGGCCGATCCGCCATCTCGGCCGAGCTTGGTCCCGGCGAAGCGGTGACGATCCCTCGTGCGGACGTGCACTGGGTGATCACCGAGTACGGAACCGCGTACCTGTTCGGCCGCTCGCTGGCTGAGCGTGCGGTCGCGCTGATCGAGATCGCACATCCCGATGAGCGCAAGGAGCTGCTCCACGCCGCCATCGAGGGAGGCCTCGTCGGCCCAGAGCAGCAGCTGCACAGCCGTACGGCTTATCCGGTCGCTCAGGTGCGCGATGTCCGGCTCCGCGACGGTCGCCAGGTCTGTCTGCGGCCGACGCGCACGAGTGATACGCGGGCGATGCAGGACCTCTTCTATCGACTCAGCGAGGAGGATCGGGAGACGCGCTTCCTTCACAAGCTCAGTTCCCTCACCGACACCGCCGCACAACACCTGTGCAGCGTCGATTACCAGGAAGAGATGGCCTTCGCCGCCGTGGTTGGGCCCTCGGCGCGCGAACGCATCGTGGCGGCCAGCTGCTACTACCTCAGTCCCGCGACCGGGCTGGCCGAGGTCGCATACATGGTGGATCCCGACTGGCAGGGCGCAGGTCTCGGAGGGATCATGCATGCGGGACTGGTGGAGTACGCCCGAGAGCACGGCGCTCGCGGCCTGACCGCGGATGTGCTGCTGGGCAATTCGCGCATGATGCGCGTCTTCAAGGGCGGCGACTACTCGCTCCGCCTCCAGACGGAGGGCGGCGTCCAAGAGGTCACGATGCGCTTCTCGACGACCTGAGGCTCGCCGCTGAAGGGTGCATCGGACGTCCTGCAGGATCCCGTGCGAGCCTTGATCGCCGTCCGGCGGGTCGCCCACCATGAAGGCATGCCCGGCTTTAGGGGTACGTTCGCCGGGGTCCTTGTATTGGCTCTGGCGGCGGCGCTGCTCGTCCCGGCTTCGGCCCCGGCGAGTCGCGCGAACGTGGCTGCTCTGCAGTCCGCGCTGACTCGCCTGCACCTTTACAGAGGCTTCGTCGACGGAGTCAAGGGCCCGCTCACGCGAGGCGCCGTGGTGCGCTTCCAGCGCCGCCGTGGGCTGGCAGTCGACGGCATCGCCGGCCCGCAGACGAGGCACGCGCTCGGCCGCTATGGCCGGCCACGGCTCGGCAGCCGCGTGATGAAGGCGGGCAGCCGCGGCTGGGACGTGGCCGCCCTCCAGTACCTGCTGCAGCGCAGGGGCTACGGGCCCGGCATCGCCGACGGCATCTACGGCGGCCTGACGCAAGCGGCGGTCCAACGCGCCCAGAGTGCCGCAAGAATCGCGGTCGACGGCCTCGCGGGCAGCGCCACGATCGGCGCGCTGCGCGGGCGCGGCTCCTCGACGCCCAGCGGGCCGGGCCGCTTCCTGCGCCCGGTGCCGGGTCCGCTCGGCGACCGCTTCGGCGCGCCGCGCGAGGGCGGGCGCCGACACCAGGGCGTCGACTTCCCGGTTGGCTACGGGACCCGTATCGGCGCCGCGGCGGCGGGAACGACCATCTTCGCCGGGCGCAACTACGGCGGTTACGGCAACCTCGTCGTCGTCCAGCACGAGCTCGGCTACACGACCTGGTACGCGCACATGTCGTCGATCACGACCTGGGTCGGCGAGTCGGTCAGCGGCGGCACGCGGCTCGGCTACGTCGGCTCGACCGGCTACTCGACGGGGCCGCACCTGCATTTCGAGGTGCGCCGCTACAACACCCCGGTCGACCCCGAGCCACTGCTGCTCGGCGCGGTGGCGAGCAGCCATGGCGGCGGTGGGGCGCAGGCCGAGCGGACCAGCGAGTGCGCAGCGAGCGACCGCGGCGGCGGCGCGGCGGCGCCCCCCGGCTCCTCCTGGATCGCCCGCGAGCGCCTCTGCGCGCGCCGCTAGCTCAGTCCGACGTCTTCGTCCCGCGTGCCATCGCGCGCAGGTCGAGCGCCTTGTCGAGCGTCTCCTCGTCGACGCCCTTCTCGATCGCCACCTCGCGGATCGTGCGCTCGGACGCCACTGCCTCGTTGACGATCTCGGTGCCCTTGTCGTAGCCGATGAGGGGATTCAGCGCCGTGGCGATCGCCGGGGTGGACTCGGCGTGGCGGCGCAGGTTCTCCTCGTTGGCCTGGATTCCCTCGACGCACTTGTCGGCGAGCATGTGGCAGGCCGAGGTCAGGATGCGGATCGACTCGAACACGTTGCGCGCCATCATCGGCACGCGCACGTTCAGCTCGAAGTTGCCCTGCGTGCCGGCGACGCTCACGGCGGTGTCGTTGCCGATCACCTGAGCCGCCACCTGGAGCACCACCTCGGGGATCACCGGGTTGACCTTGCCGGGCATGATCGACGAGCCCTTCTGCAGCTCCGGCAGCCGCAGCTCGACCAGGCCGGTTCGCGGCCCCGAGCCCATCAGCACGAGGTCGTTGGCGATCTTCGTGAGCGAGACGGCGAGCCCCTTGAGCGCCGCGTGGAGCTCCACGAGGCCGTCGCGGTTGGCCTGGGCCTCGAAGCGGTCGCGCGGGGCCTCGCCGAGCCCGAGCCGTTCGCGCACCCGCTCGGCGAACTCGGGGTGGGTGTTGAGCCCCGTGCCGGTCGCGGTTCCGCCGAGCGGGATCTGGGCCGCCCGGCCCAGCGAGTCGCGGATGCGGTCGCGGGCGAGGGTGATCTGCGCGCGGTAGCCGGCGAACTCCTGCCCGAGCGTCACCGGCACGGCGTCCATCATGTGCGTGCGGCCCGCCTTGACGACGTCCGCGAATTCCTCGGCCTTTGCCCCGAAGGCGCCGGCGAGCCGCTCGAGGGCGGGCAGCAGCTCGGTCTGGACGCTGTCCACGGCCGCCAGATGGACGGCGGACGGGAACACGTCGTTGGAAGACTGCCCCATGTTCACGTGGTCGTTCGCGTGGGCGTCGTCGCCGGCGAGCTTCGCGATCACCTCGTTGGCGTTCATGTTGGTCGAGGTGCCCGAGCCGGTCTGGAAGACGTCGATCGGGAACTGGTCGTCGTGCTTGCCCTCGGCGACCTCGTCGCCGGCGCGGGCGATGCGCTCGGCGATCTCGCCGTCCAGCAGCCCCAGCTCCGCGTTCACGCGCGCGGCCTCGGCCTTGATGCGGCCGAGCCAGCGCACGACCGGCGTCGGGACGCGCTCACCGGACACCGGGAAGTTGGCGACCGCCTTCACGGTCTCAGGGCCCCAGAGCTCGCGCTCGGCGGTGGCGGGGGCGCCGTTCGAGTCAACTGCCATCTCTCTCCTTCATCGCTTCCTCGCCTGCAGGCTACCGGTGCGGTGGGGGCGTTTCGGTCAGTTCCTGCGTAGGCTCAGCAAGCAAATTCGTGCATTCCTAGTGCGGCGGGGGCGACAGGCGAAAAGCCGTGTTCTGATCGCCGGGCGTGACCGCACTCATCCGCATCGACCGGTCATGGACCCCGACCGGCGGCGGTAGGCCCCGGCCTATCCGATTTTGTTCGCGCTGCGGGCAGCCGAGCGAGGAGCCTCCCGGGCGGCCCGAGCTGCGCAAGCGCGTCTGCGGGCGCTGCGGGATGGGAATGGTGCTGACCTGCCCGCGCGATGCCCTTCCAGGCGAGGCCGCTGCCTTCCTGATCGTCGACTACGAGCTGCGGGTGAGCGCCGTCAGCGAGGGCGGTGAGAAGTACTTCGGCGCGGAGGAGAAGCTGATCGGCACAGAGCTGCTCGACCTGCTGACGAGCCCCCTGGGCAACGACCAGCTCTCGCGCAACGCCGGCCTGGCCGCACAGCGGCCCTGCGATCCGGTGGTCATGCCGGTGCGCCTGCTGCCGGGCGCGGCCCCGGATGTCGGCATGCTGGCGGCCAGGATCGCCACCTGCGGGCCCCCGCGGGCGGCGCTCCTCACGGTCGAGCCGAGCGGATTCGGCCGCGTCTAGCGGGTTTTTGACAGATCCGGTGCAATAACAACTGCACCAGTTGTGCAAAATCCGCCCAATAGGCACAAGACCTCTATCAAGTTTTTCCCCGCTCGCGCCGAAAACCTATGCAAGTGCTCCGCGTGCTTTCCGAGGAGGGTGGCGGCGCGCGAAGCACTGGCGGAACGCTGCTGCGATTCAATCGGGACGGAGGCGACTTGAGCGGGATTAGGACGAATGCGGCCGCAGAGCTGCTGGGGGTGAGCCCCAACACGCTGCGCAGTTGGGAGCGCCGATTCGGCTACCCGAAGCCGCGCCGGACCCAGGGCGGCCACCGCCAGTACGACCTCTCGGAGCTCGAATCGCTCCGCCGGGCGCTGCTCGAGACGCACAACATCTCCTCCGCGATCGAGGTCGCGCGCCAGCGCGGCGAGGGCCCGAGCTCGCCGAGCCGCCTGATCGACGCCTTCGACCACTTCGACGAGCAGAGCGCCGACCGAGTGATGGAGGAGAGCCTCGCGGTGCGCTCGATCGAGCGAACGGTCGAGGAAGTCCTGCTGCCCGCGCTCGAGCTGGCCGAGGACCGTGAGGGGCGCGAGGCCGAGCGCGAGCTCGCATTCCGCTGGGCGACGGGCTGGCTGCACGCGACCCGCCGCGTCGCGCCACCGGCGAGCCGCCCGCAGGGCGTGCTGCTGTTCGACTCGAGCAAACGGCTCGACCTCGAGGCGCTGCATGTCCAGGCGGTCGAGCTCGGCCTGCGTCGCGCGGGCTTCCGCACACTGCTGCTTGCCTTCGACCTGCCCCCTGAGCGCGTCGTGCGCGCCATCCGCGCGCTCGACCCCACCGCCTTCGTCTTCTGCGGCGGCGAGGCCACGCTCGACGTGGTCGGCCGGCTCGTCTACACGGTGCGCCAGGTCGGCTCGGCCGCGCCGGTGTTCGAGTACCGCGAGGCGATGCCGGTGACGGGCGACCACGGCATCCCGTCGCTTGGCTCGTCGCCGGTCGAGGCGGTCGAGCGCCTCAAGGCCTACGCCGACAGCGGCCGCATCGACCAGGTGGTCGTCGCCCCGGAGCCGTCCGCCGCACCGGCGGCGCGCATCAAGTTCGCAGCACGCACCAGCGCCTAGATCCTCAGGGAATCGTCACGGCGCCTTCGGCGGCTGGCCGCTATGCGGCCAATTTGCGGCAGATCTCTGCGAGCGAGCGCTTCTCGCCCTCGTCGAGCGCCCCGAACGCCTGCGTCACGCGGTCCGAATGGGCCGGGAACAGGCGCTCGACGATGTCGCGGCCCTCGTGGCTCAGGTCGACCACGACGCTGCGCCGGTCCTCGGGCGCGCGCCGCCGGAAGACGAGCCCGCGCGCGGCGAGGGTGGCGGTGACCTCGGTGGCGTTCGCCTTGCTCCAGCCGAGCCGCCGCCGCAGGGTGCGCAGCTCGAGCGAGCCGCCCGCGGTCGTCAGCACAACGAGGGCGGAGAAGCCGGCCGCGGACACTCCCTCGCGCTCCAGCTCGGCCGCCAGCCGGCGGCGCACCGCGGCCTCGGCGCGCAGCAGGGCCTGCAGGGCCCTGTGGGCGAGCGGATCGCCGAGCTCGAGGGACGACATCGGCAGCCGATCGTAGGCCGCGCGCCGGACGGTCGCCGTGACGCGAGCAAGCGCGATAGGACGGGCGCGACCGGCCCCGCCGGCAGCGCCCTGACCGCCACCTAGAATCGAACGCCCCATGGCCCGCCACAGTCCCGTCGACAGCGCGCAGTCCTTCCCCGAGCTCGAGCAGCGCGTGCTCGAGCGCTGGCGTGAGCGGGACGTATTCCACGAGTCGATCCGGCGCCGCGAGGGCGCCCCGCCCTTCATCTTCTACGAGGGACCGCCGACCGCCAACGGCAGGCCCGGCTCTCATCACGTGCTGAGCCGCATCTTCAAGGACGTCTTCCCGCGCTACCGCACGATGACCGGGCGCTTCGTTCCCCGCAAGGGCGGTTGGGACTGCCACGGCCTGCCGGTGGAGCTCGAGGTCGAGCAGGAGCTTGGCTTCACCAACAAGCACGACATCGAGCGTTACGGCATCGCCGAGTTCAACGCGAAGTGCCGCGAGTCGGTGCTGCGCTACATCGACGAGTGGAACGACCTGACCGCGCGGATCGGCTTCTGGATCGACACCGACGACGCGTACTACACGCTCTCGAACGACTACATCGAGTCCGTCTGGTGGTCGCTCAAGCAGGTCTTCGACCAGGGGCTCCTGACCGAGGGCCACCGGGTCGTGCCCTACTGCCCGCGCTGCGGCACCGCGCTCTCGAGCCACGAGGTCGCGCAGGGCTACAAGGACACGCTCGACCCCTCGGTGTACGTCAAGTTCCCGCTGAGGGACGATCCGAGCGTCTCGCTGCTCGCCTGGACGACGATGCCGTGGACGCTCGTCCCGCACGCGGCGATCGCGGTCGACCCCGATGTCACCTACGCGCGCGCCCGCCTCGGGGAGGACCGGCTGATCCTCGCCGAGGCGCTCGTCGAGCGGGTGCTCGGCGACGACGCCGAGATCGAGGAGACCCTGCCCGGCTCGGCCCTGCTCGGCCTGCGCTACGAGCCGCCCTTCCCCTACATCACGGACTACGGCGAGCGCGGCCACAGCGTGCTTGCCGGCGACTTCGTCTCGATCGAGGACGGCACGGGCGTGGTGCACACGGGCGCGGCCTTCGGCGACGACGACTTCCGGCTCGCAACCGACAACGGCCTGACGATCCACAACCCGGTCCGGCCCGACGGGACCTTCGACGAGCGCACCGGCCCGTTCGCCGGCATGCAGGTGCGCGCGGCCGACGCGCCGATCATCGAGGCGCTGCGCGAGTCGGGCCGGCTCTTCCGCGCCGGCGAGTACGAGCACGCCTATCCCCACTGCTGGCGCTGCGACACGCCGCTCATCTACTACGCGAAGACCGGCTGGTACGTGCGCACCACCGAGCGCCGCGAGGAGCTGCTCGCCGCCAACGAGACGATCGACTGGTATCCCGACCACATCAAGCACGGGCGCTTCGGCAAGTGGCTCGAGAACAACGTCGACTGGGCGCTCTCACGCGAGCGCTACTGGGGCACTCCGCTGCCGATCTGGCGGGCGGAGGACGGCGAGGTCGTCTGCATCGGCTCGCTCGACGAGCTGCGCGAGCTCGGCGCCGAGATCCCGGACGACCTCCACCGGCCGTTCGTGGACGAGGTCAGCTTCGAGCGCGACGGCAAGACGTTCCGGCGCGTGCCGGACCTGATCGACGTCTGGTGGGACTCGGGCTGCATGTCCTTCGCCCAGTGGCACGCGCCCTTCGAGAACCAGGAGATCTTCGAGGAGCGCTTCCCGGCCGACTACATCTGCGAGGGGCTCGACCAGACGCGCGGCTGGTTCTACTCGCTGCTCGCGGTCTCGGTGCTGCTGTTCGGGCGCGCCTCCTACAGGACATGTCTCAGCCTCGGGCTCATCCTCGACCCCGAGGGCCAGAAGATGTCCAAGTCGAAGGGCAACGTCGTCGCGCCCTGGGAGGTGCTCGACACCCATGGCGCGGACGCCTTCCGCTGGTACTACTTCACCTCGAAGCAGCCCTGGGACGGTTACCGCTTCTCGCTCGAGACGGTCGGCGAGTCGGTGCGGCAGTTCCTCAAGCCGCTCTGGAACACGTACGCGTTCTACGTCCTCTACGCGAACGTCAACGACCCGCTCGCGGAGGGCGCGGAGACGGAGCTCGACCGCTGGATCCGCTCAAGGCTCGCGGCCACGACCGAACGCGTGCGCGAGCGGATGGAGGACTACGACACGACCTTCGCCGGCCGCGCGATCGCGGACTTCGTCGATGACCTCTCGAACTGGTACGTGCGGCTGTCGCGGCGGCGCTTCTGGGACGGCGATGGGGTGGCCTTCGAGACCCTGCGCGAGTGCCTCGTGACGGTCGCCAAGCTGCTCGCGCCACTCACGCCCTTCATCGCCGACGAGATGTTCGAGAACCTCGACGGCTCGGAGCCGTCGGTCCACCTCTGCGACTTCCCCCAGCCCGGCCAGCGCGACGAGCGGCTCGAGTGGGATATGCAGGTCGTGCGCGACGCCGTCGAGCTCGGCAGGGCCGCGCGCGCCCACGCGAAGCTGAAGGTGCGCCAGCCGCTGCGCGAGGCCGTCGTCGTGGCGGCGGACCGCGAGCGCGGCGCGATCGAGCGTCTCGACACGCTGCTCACCGAGGAGCTGAACGTCAAGTCGGTCCGCTACGTGTCCGAGGCCGACGAGCTGGGACGCTTCGAGCTGAAGCCGAACTACCGCGCGCTCGGGCCGCGCTTCGGCAAGCAGATGCCGCAGGTGGCGGCCGCGATCTCGTCGCTCGACCCGGCGCGGCTGCGCGAGGGTGGCAGCGCGGGCGTGAACATCGACGGCCGCGAGCACGAGATCGGCCCGGACGACGTGCTGATGACGCTGCAGCCGCTCGAGGGCTACCAGGTGGAGCGCTCCGGTACGCACGCCGTGGCGCTCAACCTCGAGCTCGACGACGAGCTGCGCCGCGAGGCGCTGGCCCGCGAGATCGTGCACGCGGTGCAGGCGGCACGCAAGGACGCCGGGCTCAACGTCGAGGACCGGATCGCGCTGACGCTGGGCGGCGACGGCGAGCTGCTCGACGCCGCCCGCGAGCACGAGCAGTACCTGGCGCGCGAGACGCTGGCGACCTCGCTGAGCTTCGACGGCGCCGACGGAGCCGGCGCCGACATCGAGGGGCGCGAGTTGCGGATCTCGGTCGAGCGCCAGTAGTCTGGCGCCGCGATGAAGCTGCCGCCGCTCTTCGAGGACCGGCCGTTCGTGGTGCAGCTCATCGGCGCGATCGTGGTCCCGGTCATCTTCGGAATCGTGACCGGCCTCGCGCTCGGCTGGAACGGCGTCGTCTACTGGATCCTGGTCGGGCCGCTCGCGATCATCGGCGGCTTCCTCGGCGGCATGGAGCACGACGGCGCCGACGAGGGCTTTGTTCGCGGCCTGCTCGGCGGCCTCGTCTACGGCAGCTTCGTGCTGATCGGCTTCGAGATCGTCAACACCGAGGCCAAGGCCTACCTGGGCCACCCGCAGGTCGGGCTCGTGTTCGCGACGACGCTGATCGGCGGCGTGCTCGGCGCGCTCGGCGGCGGCTACCGCGCGAAGCTCGAGCGCGAGCAGGCGCGGGGAGCGTCCCCTACGGCTTCGGCAGCACCTTGAGCGCGCCGCCGGGCTTCTTCCGCGCCGGCTGAGGGCGAGCTCTTCAAGACGACCGCCAGCGACCGACGGCCGCTTCGGTCTCCGCAACGAGCCGCGCCACGATCTCCGCGGCCGGTGCGATGTTGTGGATGAGCCCGGCCGACTGCCCGGAGAACGGAAGCCGGTCATGACCGCCGCCTGCCCTGACGTCGGCCGCGAACGCCGGGCCGATCGTCTCCGGGTCCACCGACTCCGGGTCTGACTCGAGCAGGTCGATGAGCGGCGTGCGCAGGGCGCGCGGCGCCGGCGGTTGCCCGGGCGGCAGCTCGATCGTGAACGGAGGCATGACGCGCTCGCTGCTCGGTACCTTCACGGCCTCGCCGGCATCCGCCGCGACGATTCTTTCCTTCCAGGCCTGGTCAACGGCCATCTCGGCGCTGGCGAGAAAGCGCGTACCGAGCAGCACCCCCTGCGCCCCGAGTGTGAGCGCGGCGGCGATGCCGCGGCCGTCGGCGATGCCGCCGGCAGCCAGCACCGGGACGTCGCCGGCGATATCGACGACCTGCGGGACGAGCACCATCGTGGCAACCCAGCCTGCGTTGCCGCCCGCCTCCCATCCCTGTGCCACCAGCACGTCGGCGCCGGCCTCGAGCGCCAGTTCGGCTGCGCAAGCGTCGCCGACCTGCTGGATCCAAAGCGAGCCCACGGCGTGCGCCTCTGCGATCCGCTCGCGCGGGACGCCCATGTGGAACGAGACCGCCGGGGGCGCGGCCTCGACGATCGCGGCGAAGACCTGCTCGTCGAACGGCCGGCCGGTGTGGTTGATCGCGAACGGCCTGTCCGTCAGGTCGCGAAGGCGCCGCCACTGAGCACGCAGTTCGTCCACGCTACGCACCGCGGTCCCGACGCTGCCGAGCCCACCCGCGTTCGAGACCGCGGCGGCGAGGTCCACCTGCTCCCAGGGCCCGAAGGGGGCCTGCACGATCGGAACGTCGACGCCAAGGAGATCGCAGAACGGGGTCCGCACAGGCCAACCATTCCAAACCGTCGCCCTGCCTGCACTCGGATCAGGCTCGCCCGAGCGCCTCGCGCCGCCCGTGCAGGAACCGGCGCTCGGCGGCGTTCTGCGTGCGGGCGACCGCCTCGTCATAGGCCGCAGCCGCGGCGGCATCGCGGCCGAGCTGCCGCAACAGGTCGGCGCGAATGGCGTGGAAGAGGTGGTAGCCGTCGAGATCGAGGCCATCGACGAGCGCCAGCCCGGCTTCCGGCCCGTTGACCTCCGCGACTGCAACGGCGCGGTTGAGCGCGGCGACCGGGGTCGGGGCGATTGCCAGCAGCTGGTCGTACAGCTGTAGAACCTGGCCCCAGTCGGTCTCCGCGGCGCTCAGCGCGTCGCTGTGGACGGCGTTGATGGCGGCCTGCAGCTGATAGGGGCCGGGCCTGTCGATCAGGAGGCAGCGGCGGACGAGGGCTTGGCCCTCCTCGACGAGCGCTGAGTCCCAGCGGCTCCGGTCCTGGTCGGCGAGCAGCACGAGCTCTCCCTCGGCGGTGGTGCGCGCGGGGCGGCGTGACTCGACCAGCAGCATGAGCGCGAGCAGGCCCATCACCTCGGGCTCGTCCGGCATCAGCGTCGCGAGGAGCCGACCCAGCCGGACCGCCTCGGCGCCCAGCTCGTCGCGGGCGAGCCGCTGGCCGGAGCTCGCCGTGTGACCCTCGTTGAAGATCAGGTAGACGACCGCCAGCACGGCGCCGAGCCGGTCGGGCAGCTCGGCGTCGCCGGGGACCCGGAAGGGGATGCCGGCGTCGCGGATCTTGCCCTTCGCCCGGACGAGCCGCTGCGCCATCGTCGGCTCGGGCACGAGGAAGGCGCGCGCGATCTCGGGCGTCGTGAGCCCGCCGAGCAGCTTGAGCGTCAGGGCCACCTGGGCGCTAGCGGCAAGCGCCGGGTGGCAGCAGGTGAAGATCAGCCGCAGCCGGTCGTCGTCCACGCTGCTCATCTCTTCCTCCGTCTCCCCCGACTCAGCCCGCGCGTGGAGCAGCGCGGCCTCGGCGTGCCGGTCGGCCCGCGAGGACTCACGCCGGAGCCTGTCGATTGCCCTGTTGCGGGCGGTCGTGATGATCCAGCCGGCCGGGCTCGGCGGCAGGCCGTCCGCCGGCCAGCGCTCGGAGGCCGCAGCGAATGCCTCCTGGACCGCGTCCTCGGCCAGGTCGATGTCGCCGAGGACGCGGATGAGGACCGCCACCGCGCGCCCATACTCCCCGCGGAAGACACGCTCGATGTCCGTGGCGCGGAGGGCAGCCACGCGCCGGTCAGCTCTCGGCTGCGAGCGGCCGAACCTCGATCGGGAGCGTCGTCGCCGCTGCCGCCTTGCGAGCCCACTCGAGGGCGCCGTCGAGGTCGGGCACCTCGATGATGGTGAAGCCGCCCATGTGCTCTTTGCCCTCGATGTACGGGCCGTCGGTCACGAGCGCCTCGCCGTCCTCAACTCGGACGACGGTGGCGCTGCTCGCCGGGTGCAGGCCGTTCGAGAACACCCAGACGCCGGCCTCCTGCATCTCCACCCTCACGGCGGTCACGTCCTTCATGACCTGATCCATGTCGACGGACGCCGGCGGGTCGCCGTCGGGCTGGTAGACGCCAAGCATGTACTGCCTCATCTTCGTTCCTCCTTCGGGTCTCGCCGGCGCGGTTGCCGGGCTTCACCCACTACACGAACGGAGGCGCGAAAATCGACAGTCCTACACGGAGAGGGCCGGCTCGAGCTCCTGCACGAGACGGCTCTTCGGCACGGCGCCGATGATCTGGTGCACCGGCGCGCCGTTCTTGAACAGCAGCAGCATCGGGATCGACATCACGTTGTACTGCGCGGCCGTCTGCGGGTTGTCATCCACGTTCAGCTTCACGACCTGGAGGTCGTCACGCTCGCTGTCGAGCTCTTCGAGATGCGGAGCGATGATCCGGCAGGGACCACACCATGGGGCCCAGAAGTCGACCAGCACAGGCTTGTCGGCCTCTAGGACCTCAGCCTGGAAGTTGTCGTCGGTGACCTCGTTGAGTGCGCCTGCCACGTTCGCTCCTTGTCGGGGGGTGAGTCGCTATACAAAATATAGCGCTGGTCATGCACGGAGCCGCAGGAGGGGGACCTTCCACACGGCCTCGAGCGCGATGCGCGCGGTCATCTTCGACGATCCGCCGCTCCGCTCGCGGAACAGGATCGGCACCTCCTTGACCGTGAAGCCCGCCCGCACCGCCTTGTAGGTCAGCTCGATCTGGAAACCGTAGCCGTCGGCGTGCACGTTCTCGAGGTCGATCGCCTCGAGCACGCGCCGGTGAAACAGCTTGAAGCCGCCGGTGAGGTCGCTTACCGGCACACCGAGGATGACGCGCGCGTAGGCAGAGCCGCCGCGCGACAGGGCCCGCCGCAGCCGGCCCCAGCTCGTGACCCCGCCGCCGCTCACGTAGCGCGACCCGAGCACGAGGTCGGCGTCCTCGGCGGCCGCGATCAGGCGGGGCAGGTCGGCCGGGTCGTGGGAGAAATCCGAGTCCATCTCGAGCACCATGTCGGCCCCGCTCCCGAGGGCGACCTCGAAGCCGGCGAGGTAGGCGCGCCCGAGGCCTTCCTTGCGCTCGCGGTGGAGCACCCGGACGGGCGCCAGCTCGTCCGCCAGCCGGTCAGCGATCCGGCCGGTGCCGTCGGGCGACCCGTCGTCGACGACGAGGATCGTGTGCTCGAGGCCGGTCGTATCGAGCTGGGCGAGCGCCGCCCGCGCAAGGCCCTCGATGTTCTCGGCCTCGTTGTAGGTCGGGAGGATCAGCCAGGCGCCGGGCAAGAGGCGCGTACCCTAGCCGGGGTATGCGGAATGGAGAGATAGCCGAGGCCTTCGAGGAGCTCGCGAGCCTCTACGAGCTCGACGGCGCGGTCGTCTACAGGGTCGTGGCCTACCGCAACGCGGCGAAGGCGATCCGCGAGGCCGGCGTCTCGGTGGAGGACATGGCCAGGCAGGGGCGCGTCGAGGAGCTCTCGGGTGTCGGCAAGACGATCGCCGAGAAGATCGACGCGCTGCTCGAGACGGGTTCGATCCCGTCGGCGGACAAGTTGAAGGCCAAGATCCCGGCGGGGCTCGTCGAGGTCACGCGCATCCCGGGCCTCGGCCCCAAGCGCGCCCGGCTCCTGTACGACAACCTCGGCGTCAGCTCGCTCGAGGACCTCAAGCGGGCCAGCGAGGACGGCACCCTCAAGGACGTACCGGGCTTCGGCCAGAAAGCCGAGGAGAACGTGCTCGCCGCGCTGGCGGCCGGCGCGGACGGGCGCCCTCAGTCGCGCACGCTGCTCTCGAAAGCGCTGACGGTCGGAGAGGAGCTGGTGGCGGCGCTGCGCGAACACCCGGCGGCGCTGCGGGTCGAGCTGGCCGGCAGCGCGCGCCGGCGCGCTGACACGGTCAAGGACCTCGACATCGTGGCGGCCTCGAGCGACCCGGAGGCGCTCTCGGCCGCATTCTGCGAGCTCGAGGCGATCGACACGGTGTCGACCTCTGGGGCGGCCGGGGCCAAGGTCGTGACCCACTCCGGGCTACCCGTCGACCTGCGGATCGTGCCGGAGGAGGCCTTCGGCAACCTGCTCCAGCACTTCACCGGCTCGGGCAGGCACAACGAGGCGCTGCGCACGGAGGCGGTGCGCCGCGGCCTGCACGTGAGCGAGTACGGCATCAGCGACGACGAGAGCGGCGCCAGCGAGGCCTTCGCCACGGAGGAGGAGGTCTACGAGCGGCTCGGGATGGCGTTCATCCAACCCGAGCTGCGCGAGAACCGCGGCGAGCTCGAGGCGGCGCGCAAGGGCGAAGCTGCCCAAGCTGATCGAGCAGGGCGAACTGCGCGGCGACCTGCATATGCACACGACGCTCTCCGACGGGCGCAACTCGCTCGAGGAGATGGTCGCCGGCGCCCGCGAGCTGGGCTACGAGTACATCGCGATCACCGACCACTCCGCCTCGCACGGGTTCGGCGACGACGTCCCGCCCGACGCTCTGCGCGCCCGCATCGAGGAGATCCGCTCGCTGGGAGACCCGGGCATCGTCGTGCTCGCGGGCACCGAGACGAACATCATGCCCGACGGCACGCTCGATTATGACGACGGCCTGCTGGAGGAGCTCGACTGGGTCGTTGCGAGCCTGCACACGTCGTTCCGGCTCTCCGAGAAGAAGCAGACCGAGCGCATGCTGCGCGCGATGGAGCACCCGCTCGTCGACGTGATCGGGCATCCGACCGGACGGCTGCTCGAGAGCCGCGAGCCCTACGCGCTCGACGTCGACAGGGTGATCGCGAAGGCGGTCGAGACGGGCACGTTCCTCGAGATCAACTCCAATCCCGACCGGCGTGACCTGAACGACGTCTACGCGCGCGCTGCCGCGGAGGCGGGCGTGACGCTGCTCGTCGACTCCGACTCGCACGGCGTCGAGACGCTCCCGAACATCCGCTACGGGATCGCCACGGCGCGGCGGGCTTGGGTCACGGCGGCGGGGGTCGGCAACACGCGGCCCTGGGACGAGCTTCGCAAGCTGCGCAAGCGCGGGGCCTAGCCCGGCACCGGCTCGATCTTGCGCAGGCCTGGCAGACGCAGCAGCTGCGGCTTGCCGAGCGGTGAGGTGCGGTCGAACCAGAACTCGATCCCGTCGCGGCCCTCGATCGCCTCCACCGCGGCCGACTGGCGCCGCCAGACGAGCGCCACCAGCAGGCAATAGCCGGTTGCGATCGCCGGCACCTGCGGGAACAAGAAGCCGACCACGGCCGCGCTGATCGTCAGCACGATCAGCCCCCAGAGCCGGTTGAAGAGCACCGTGCCGGGCTCGAGCTCGGGCAGGACGTTGGTCTTGCGTGCGGAGGCGAGCAGCCCGGCGATGCCGGGCGTGGGTGCGAGCCGGCGGCCGAGCCACAGCCCGGCGAGCGTCGCGAGGCACCACCAGATCGCGGCGACGTACACGAGTGTGTTGGTGTCCGCCTGCGCGGCGCCCGCCACGGAAACGACCGCGAGGGCGGTGGCGGATCCGCCGAAGAGGATCACCGACACGCGCAGGAAGTCGCGAAACCTCACCCGGACGCCAGGCTCACGCTTCGGCGAGCACGGTCAGCACCCGCGAGAACCCCTCCACTCCGTCCACGACCAGGTCGGCCTGCTCGACGATGGCGCGCGGGCCCTCGTCCGAGCGCACACCCACGCGGACGGCGGCTTCGAGCACGCCCTCGCCGAGCAGCGCCTCGAGCTCGCTGAAGGCATCGAGGTCGGTGGCGTCGTCGCCGCCGTAGAGCGCCGTGCGCGCGCCGGAGCGCGTGACCAGGTCGCGCACGGGCTGGCCCTTGTCGATCGGCACCGGCGGCCGGATCTCGAGCACCTTGCGGCCCCAGTGGGTCGCGAAACCCGCCGCCTCGGCCTCCTGGGCGAGCCCCTCGAGCAGCGTGCGCGCGCCGTCCTCGTCGGGGGCGCCGCGCCAGTGGAAGGCGGCGATCGGGCCCTTGTCCTCGATCCGCACCCTGAGCAGGCGCGACTCGCGCGTGTCATGCCCGGCGGCGAAGCGCTGGACGCGCTGCTCCCAGCTCTTGAAGGCGGGCACCGTCCGTGGCGACGCCGAGCCCGGCTCGAGCAACTCGGCGCCGTGCGAGCCGGCGTAGGCGATCCCGCCGACGCCAACGAGCCGGCGCACGTCGGCGGCGGCCCGGCCCGAGATGCAGGCGACGCACGCGTAGCGCCGGGCGAGCCGCCCGAGCAGCACGGAGGTCTCCTCGCGCACATGGGCGTCCTCGGGCCTCTGGACGATCGGAGCGAGCACGCCGTCGACGTCGCAGAAGACGGCGCCGCGGGACGGGTCGCGGGTCAGGGGCCTTAGCGCCTCGGCGAGCGCCTCTGAAGGGGGAGCGGACACGGGCCGTAGTATGCCCCGGGATGTCGTCCAGGCTGTTTCGCCTTGCCGCCATCGCCACCGCGGCGGGGGCGTTCTCGGGCCTGTTCGGGGTCGGTGGGGGCACGATCATCGTGCCGCTGCTCGTGATCTGGCTGGGCTACGGGCAGAAAGAGGCCACCGGCACGTCGCTCGCCGCGATCATCGTGATCGGGGCGCTGGCGGCCGGCGCGCAGGCCGCCTACGGCAACGTCGATTTCGGCAAGGGCGTCCTGATCGCCGCGCCCGCGCTGGCCGGGGTCCTGGCGGGCACGGCCCTCCAGCAGCGCATCTCGGAGAAGGCCGTGGCCGCTGCCTTCGTCGCGCTGCTGCTCGCATCCGCGGCGGTGCTGATCTTCTAGATGGACGCACTCGACCTGACGGCCCTGTTGGCGTTCGGTTTCGCGGCGGGGATGGCAGGCGGCCTGCTGGGCGTCGGCGGCGGTGTCATCTTCGTGCCGGCGCTGGTGCTGTTCGCCGAGGAGTCCCAGCTCGGCGCCGAGGCGACCTCGCTGGTGGCGATCGTGCTGGTGTCGCTCGTCGGGACCTGGCGCCAGCGCGAGTACGGCAACGTGCGGCTGCGCGACGGCATCGTGATCGGCCTGTTGTCGCCGCTCGGCGTCGTGGCCGGGGTCGTGCTCGCGAACGCGGTTTCCGAGCGCACCCTCGAGCTGTCGTTCGCGGCGGTCCAGCTCCTGTTCGCGTGGCAACTCGCAGGCAAGGCGGGACTGCGCTAGGTTCAGCACGAATGGAGATCCTGCAGGTCACCACCCAGGACTCGGACGGACAGGTGACGGTCTCACTCAAGGGGGAGCTCGACCTCTCGAGCGTCGGCAAGGTCGAGGAAGAGCTGAGGCGCGTGGAGGCCGAGGGGCCGTCCTTGCTCGTTCTCGATCTGTCCGGGCTCAGCTTCCTCGACTCGACCGGGCTGCGAGCCGTCGTGACGGCGGACGAGCGCGCCCGCGAGAACGGCCGGCGCCTCGTGGTCGTGCGCGGGCCGGACGCCGTGCAGCGTGTTTTCTCGATCACGCGTCTCGAGGAGCGCCTGGAAATGGTCGACGACGCCACGGGCGTGACCTAAACCGCTGGCAGCGGCGCGCGCGTCGGCGTAGCATCCGGACCGTGAGCGTTCCAGAGCTCACTGCCCGTCCGGAGGTCGCCGCATTGGTGGGCCGCGGCGAGGAGCGCGGCTGCGTGAAACTGTCCGAGCTCGACGAGTTGGCGCAGGCGCTCGACCTGCTCGCCGACGACGTCGACATGATCGAGGAGCTGCTCGAGAATCGCGGCATCGACGTGTCTGACGACTGCGGGCGGGCGCAGATGGAGCCGACCGGCTTCCGCAACGGCGAGCTCGCGACCGCCACGACGGACGCGCTGCAGCTGTTCCTGAATGAGATCCGGCGCTACCCGTTGCTGACCGCGACCGAGGAGGTCGAGCTCGCCAAGCGCATCGAGCAGGGCGACCTCGACGCCAAGGAGCGCATGATCAACTCGAACCTGCGGCTCGTGGTGTCGATCGCGAAGAAGTACCAGGGCCAGGAGCTGTCGCTGCTGGACCTGATCCAGGAGGGCATCTTCGGGCTGATCCGGGCGGCCGAGAAGTTCGACTGGCGAAAGGGCTACAAGTTCTCGACCTACGCGACCTTCTGGATCCGCCAGGCGATCCAGCGCGGCCTCGCGAACAAGGCGCGCACGATCCGCATCCCGGTCCATATCGGCCAGCGCGAACGGAAGATCGTGCGCGCCGAGCGCGACCTGTCGGCGAAGCTCGGACGCGAGCCGCGAGACGAGGAGATCGCGGCCGCCGCCGAGCTTCCGCTCAGCCAAGTCGAGGAGGTGCGCGAGGCGGCGCGCACCGTAACGAGCCTCGACAGGCCGGTTGGCGAGGAGGGCGACACCGCCCTGCGCGACCTGCTCGAGGGCGACACGCCGCCCGTCGACCAGGAGGTGGAGCTGAGCCTGAGCGAGGAGCTCCTGCGGCGCACGGTCGACGAACTGCCCGAGACCGAGCGCCATGTGATCCAGCTCCGCTATGGCATCGACGGCGAAGATCCGCAGCCGCTGCGCGAGACGGGCCGCCGCCTCGGGCTGTCGGCCGAGCGCGTGCGCCAGCTCGAATCTAAGGCGCTCAAGCGGCTCGCGATGCGGCGTGAGCTCGAAGCGCTGCGAGAGGTCGCGTGAATCAGGTCGACGGCGACGGCGAGCGGATGGCCGGCATCTCCAACGCGATCGTCGGCATCTTTCGCGAGAGCTACGGCCGCGGACCGACAAAGGCCAAGACCTACGCGTTCGACGACTACGTGCTCTGCGTGCTCGAGGACATCCTCACCACCGTCGAGAAGACGCTCGTCGAGAACGGGGAGGAGGCCCTCGTGCGGGAGGTCCGCCTCCGCTTCCAGGAGACGGAGGCGAAGCAGTTCAAAGACGCCGTCGAGGAGCGGATGGGGCGCCCGGTGGTCGCATACCACAGCCAGATCACCTTTGACCCGGCTGTGGGCTTCGAGATGTTCGTCCTAGGCGATTAAGCGGGTCGGCCGTTTCCGCCCGGCGTCCCCGGAGATCCGTCCACGCAGCCCCGGCGACCCTCTTTCTGGTGACTACCCGGTCGCCCGAGCGCAAAACGACTTGCTCAGACGGGCACGTCGGGGGTGCGGGCGAGGCCGGCCGCCGCGACCACGAAATGCAGCCCAGGGGCAAAGCGCTCGGGCCGGCCGTCGCCCTCGGCCGAGTAGCGCTCGCGCTGGTCCAGCAGGTCGAGGACCGCGTTGCAGACGGGCGCCTGCGGCGCGTCGATCGCCGACGTCACATGCGAGCCGCACGAGCGAGAGCGTCTCGGCCGGCTCGACGCCGTTGAACATCTGCCCGAGCGCGCTCAGCAGGAACGCATAGACGCGGTCGAGCAGCGGGTCCTGCGGTAGCCGGCCGGGGCCCGGCGCGGGCCCGAGGTCGAGCGGCTCCTCGTAGGCGAGCAGCCGTTCTGCCTGGGCGCCGAGGACGGCGCGCACCTGAACGTCGTCGAGGCCGACCTGGAGGGCGTGGCGGAGCGCCGAGGCCGCACCCCACGCCGGCGTCCCGTAGGGGGCGTCGCTGCCCATCAGGACCTGCCCCGGAGGAACCAGCGCCAGCAGGGTCTGCAGGTCGCTCGGCGACCACCAGGCGGTGTCGAAGAAGAGGTTCGGATGCGCGGGGGCGAGGCGCCAGATCCAGGACAGGTCGGAGATGCCCGCGTGCGCCAGGATCAGCCGCATGTTCGGGTAGCGCGCGCAGGCCTCGATGGCGTGCCGGCCCAGCGCCGGGATGCCCCGGCCGGCGTGGCAGAGGATCGTCAGCCGGCGCTCGTCGGCGAGCGCGAAGACGGGCTGCAGGTCCGGATGGTCGAGCGCGAAGCGCTCGGCGCGCGGGTGCAGCTTGATCCCGCGGGCACCCGCGGCGAGTGCCCGCTCGGCCTCGGCCAGCGGGGAGTCGTGCGGGTCGAGGCGGCAGAAGGCGAATAGCCGGCCGCCGGATGCCTCGGCTTCGCGGATGACCATGTCGTTCGGGTCCCGGTAGCCGCCCGGCTCCTGCATCGGGAAGACGATCGCCCGCCCGTCGATCCGGCCGAGTGCGGCCACGAGCTCGTCGCGGGCGCAGCTGTAGCCGTCCGGGTCGTTGAAGCCGATGTGCGTGTGCGCGTCGAGCGGCTCGAGCTCCGGCAGCTCCTCCCGCATGCGGCTGAGCCAGGGAAGGATGCCGTCGTCCGAGACCACGGCCGGAGAGACTAACGACGGGTCAGCGGCCGGCGGCCTCGAGCAGGAAGTGGCTCGGCTCGCCGTTCTCGCGCACCAGCGCGATGCTTCCGACCACCGGCACCAGGAGCCCCTGGGCGTGCACGTAGCCGGTCTTGACCTCGGCCGAATCCATCGTGCCCGCCAACATCGCCTTCATCTGATCGCGGTGCTTCTGGAGGTTCGCGCGGTCCATCACCGGGGGCCAGACGGCGGCAGCGAACTCCGCCTCGCTGTAGCCGACGAGGTCGCTGAACGCCGGGTTCAGCTCCTTGAAGTGTCCGTCGAGCCCGATGACGGCCAGTGGGTTGGGAGCGTCGTCGAAGCCGGGGCGCGGCGTGCGCGCCGGGCCCTCGTCGGGCTTGGCGAAGAGCGGCCGGTGCGGGTCGCCGTGGCCGTGGCCGTTCCCGTTGCCGTTGCCGTGCGGCGCGTGCGCGCGCGGTCGCGGCCGGCGGGTTGTAGCGGACGAGCGGCCGTGCCGCCTCGCGGTAGCCGTGGCCGGCCTCGCCCGCCTGATCGGCGGCGGCGCGTGCCGCCTCTGCAGCCTGCTGTGCGGCCTCCGCGGCCTCGCGTGCCCGCTCGGCCTCGTGCTCGGCGGCGGTGGCAACCTCGGCGAGCCTGCGCGCCTCTTCGCCGGCGCGCTCGGCATCGCCGGCGGCGCCCGAGGCGGCGGCCTCGGCTCGGATCGCGGCGCTCTCGGCCCCGTTCGCGCTGTCCGCGACGCGCGCCACCTGCGCCTCCACGCGCGCCTCGGCATCGGTCACCCGCGCGACCGCCTCGCCGACCTCGCCGGCGGCGGCCTCGGCGCGCTCGGCAGCGCCCTGCGCGTCGCCGAGACGGGCCGTGGCGGCCATCACGCGCTCGCTCTCGGCTCGGGCCCCGGTCGCAGCTTCCTGCGCTCGCCGGGCTTGGCTCTCGACGGCGGACAGCGCACCCTCGGCGCGGCCCGCGTGGGCTTCCGCGGCGGACGACGCCTCACCGGCGCGGCCCACGTGGCCCTCGACCTCGGCGACGATCTCGCGGGCACGCTCCGAGTGCTCCTCCACCGCGCCCAGCGCCTCCTGGGCGCGCGTGGCCCGTTCCTGCACCGATTCCGCGGCGGCCTCGCGCGGCCTGGACCTGGGCCTGAACGCCGGCGAGCGCCTGCTCGGAACGCTCGGAGCGCCGCTCGACGCCGGCGATGCTCTCCGCCGCGCGGCTCGCCTGCGCCTCCGCGGCGGCGGCGGCCTCCTCGGCGCGCGAAGCGCGGGCCTCTGCTGCACCCGACGCGTCGTAAGCGCGCGAGGAATGGCTGCGGGCGGCGTCGGCCGCCTGCTCGGCGCGTGCCGTCAGACGTTCGATCGCCTTCAGCGCCTCGGCGGCCGCGGCGGTGGACTCGGCGTCCGCGGACCGGCCCGCCGCCGGCGCCGGCGGGGCCGAGCGGAGCTCGGCCAGCTCGCGGCCGAGCTCAGCGAGCACGGCCCGCGCCTCATCGGCGCGCTCGTGCTCGTCGCCCGTTGCTCGCTCGAGCGCCTCCAGCTTGGCGTGCGTCTCGGCGAGCTCGGCGGCAACGCGGCGCTGTTCCTCGATGCGCTCGCCCGCGAGCGCCTCCAGCTTCGTGCGCGTCTCCTCGAGCTCGGCGCGCAGCCGCTCGTCGCGGTCGGCGCTGCCTGGCGGCGCTGCTCGATCTCCGCCGCACCCTCGGCGAGCCCGCGAGCGAGCTCGTCGACCTTCGCGCTCGTCTCGTCGAGCGCGTCCCGGAGCCCGTCGCTGCGCTCGCCTCGCTCGGCGAGGTCGCGCTCGAGCTGCTCGAGCCGCTCACTCAACTGCGCGGTTGCCTCCGCAGCGGACGCGCCCGCGCGCTCCTGGAGCTCGGCCAGTGCTGCCTCGACCGACTCGACCTGTGCGCGTGTCTCGCGCAGCTCATCGGCCAGGCCGCGACGCCCCTCATCCGCGCTCACGTTGCTCGGCGATCGCGGCCTCGAGCTGCTCGACCTTGGCGGCCGGTGCCTCGAGCGCCGTCACGCTTGCGCGCAGCTCCTCGAGCCTTGCCGTCAGCTCCTCGTCCGCCTCCGGCGCCCGCGCGAGCTCCTGCTCCAGCCTGTCGACCGCGCCGCGGGTCTCCGCAAGGGCGCCACGCGTCTCGCCGAGCTCGGCAGCGAGGCGCTCGCCGAGCTCCTCGACCGCGTCGACGCGGCTGGGGTCGAGTGCGGCCGGCACGCCCTCCGGCTCCGGCTCGGCGAACGGCTCCTCCTCGTCCTCGTCATGGGAGACCGGAGCCGGCGGCGGCTCGACGAGCGGCCGGAAGGCGACGATCGTGCCGGCGGCGAGGTCATCGTCCTCGAGCCGCGCCTCGCCCCGCAGGGCGGCGTGAATCCAGTCCACGACCGTGCGGTGGCTCTGCTGCAGCTGCTGCATCGCGTTGCCGCGCGGAGCGGCGATCTCGAGCGCCTCGAGGAAGCCGTTGAACTCGAGGCTCTGGCTCATCCCCACGGGGACCAGGGTCAAGGTGATGTCGAGCTCGCTGCCGTTCCTGCGGCGTACGGTCGTCTGAAGAACGCCGCCGGCGCGCGGGAGCGCCTCGGTCATGGCGAGCGTCTCGGGCAGCTGGCGGCCGAGCATGCGCGCGCCGGGCCAGCCGAACAGCTCCTCGGCGGGGCGGCTCCAGCGGGTGACGGCGCCGTCTCTGTCCGTGAGCACGAAGCGGGCATCGACGAGCTGGCGCAGCAGCTCTTCGACGACCTCGGACGTGGCCGTGGGGGTGGGCGGGTTCTCGGACACCTCATAGTCCGGTCGGCGCGACCGGACCCGGACGCGAACGGGGTCGGCGGCGGCTGGCCTAAACGTCCAGGTTCAGTCCAGCCCGTGCTCGAGCGCGCCCTTGACGCTCGCATCGAGCGCGTTCAGGCGCTGCAGCGCGAGCGCCTCGGCCGAGCGGAAGCGCCGGCCGGGCAGCGCGTCCGCGCCGTGGTGCCCGAGGACGCAGTGGGTGAGCGCGTGCAGCTTGGCGGCCGGGATGGCGCCGGCGCGCTCATTCAGCATCTCCACGCCGAGCGCGAGGTGGCCCACGAGCGCCCCGGCCTCGGTCAGCGCGATCTCGGCGCTCAGCTCGAACTCGCGGATCTTGCCGATGTCGTGCAGGATCGCGGCGCACACGAGCAGGTCGCTGTTGAGACGCGGGTGCAGCGTGCTCGTCTCGAAGGCGAGCGTTGCCACGGCCACCGTGTGCTCGAGCAGGCCGCCGAGGTAGGCGTGATGGCCGCTGCGCGTGCAGGGCGCGCGCCGGAAGTCCGCGCGGAACGCCTCGTCGCCCAAGAACGCATCGAGCAGAGCCCGCAGGTCCGGGTCGTACACCTCGCGGGCCAGATGCTCGAGAAACCCGTCGAGCTCCTCGACGTCGCGGTATGCGACCGGCAGGAATTCGGCGGGGTCGGCTGCGTTCTCCTCGGCGCGCTTGATCGCGGCGAGCTCGATCTGCAGCTCGTCGCGAAAGCGCTCGACACGGCCGCGGACGCTCACGAGGTCGCCGCGCTCGAACTGGCCGGCGAGGAAGTCGGCGTCCCGGAACGCGCGGCCCGCGATCGCCCCGGTGCGGTCGCGCAGCTCCACCGCCAGGTAGGGGCTGCCGTTGCGCGCGGTCAGCCGATCCTTGCGCGTGCACGCGAACACGCCCTCGATCTCGCCCCCGGCACGCAGCTCGGCCACCGTCATCGCCGTCCATCCTGAATCCGGCAGCGGACGTCGGGTACGGTGAGAGAGATGAGCGACCTGATCTGGGAGCGGCGGCCCGAGCTTCGGAAGCCGATCATGGTGTGTGCGTTCAAGGGCTGGAACGACGCCGGCGAGTCCGCTTCCGCGGCGCTCTCGTTCATTCGCGGGTCGTTCGAGTCGGAGGACGTCGCCCGCATCGACCCCGAGGAGTACTACGACTTCACGGCGGTGCGCCCGACGGTGCGCCTGACCGAGGGCCGCACGCGTGAGATGGACTGGCCCGAGAACCAGTTCTCGATCGCCGAGGTGCCCGGGGCGGAGGGCGACCTCGTGATGCTCCAGGGAGTCGAGCCGTCGCTGCGCTGGCGCCGCTTCACGGACAACGTGATCGGCACCGCCCGCGAGCTCGACGTGAGCATGGTGATCACGCTCGGCGCGCTGCTCGCGGACGTGCCGCACAGCCGCCCCGTCGCCATCACGGGCTTCGGTTCGGACAACTCGCTCGTCGAGCGGCTCGGCTTCGAGCCGCCGAGCTACGAGGGCCCGACCGGCATCGTCGGCGTGCTCCAGAACGCCTGCGCGTCGGCGGGGTTCGCGTCGGTGAGCCTGTGGGCCTCGGTGCCGCACTACGTTGCCGCGTCGCCCAACCCGAAGGTGGCGCTCGCGCTGGTGCGCGGCTTCGAGGGGGTCGCCGGCGTGGCGGTCGACGCGGGTGAGCTCGAGTCCGCGGCCGAGGACTACGAGCGCCAGGTGAGCGCCGCAGTGGCGAGCGACCCTGAGGTCAAGGCGTTCGTCGAGCGGCTCGAGACCGCGATGGACGAGGTGACGGCCGAGAACCCGCCGGACGAGGAGAGCCTGCCGTCCGCGGACACGATTGCGCGCGATTTCCAGCGCTTTCTACGGCAACGAGGGCCGGAGGAAAGCTAAGTCCACCGGCCAGCTGCCGCGGGGGTCCGGGGGCGCTGAGCCCCCGGCTGATCTCCTACTTCTCGGCGGCCGGGCAGATGATCCGGTAGTCGCAGAAGCTGCAGATCTCGCTCGACGGGGTCGGCTCGAAGTCCTGCTTGAGGATCCCTCCGGCGATGTCGGTGACCGTCGCCTTGACGCGCTCCAGCTCCTCGTCCGAGTGCTCGACGGGGACCTTCTCGCCGGTCAGCACGTAGAGGTAGCTCTGCGCCGAGGTCTCGAGCCGCCAGCTCTCGCGCGCGCCCATCTGGTAGAGCGAGAGCTGGATGTCCTCGCGCAGGTCCTCCTCGGTCTTCGACTTGCCGGTCTTGTAGTCGATCAGCTCGTAGGTGCCGTCGGGATGCCGGTCGACGCGGTCGACGCGGCCGCGCAGGAGGTGCGGCCCGATCCGGAACGCGAAGGAGCGCTCGAACCAGACCGGCTCGGCCTCTGAGCGGCGGTCCTCGGCCCAGTAGCGCTCGAGCGCCTCGACCGCGCGCACGCGGAACTGCTTCTCGTCGTCCGTGTCGCCGAAGCCTGAGCGCCGCCAGGATGCCTCGAACAGCTCCATCAGCTGCGCCAGCGAGCCGCCGCCCTGGGTGTGAAAGCGCTCCAGCACCTGGTGCACGACGATCCCGAAGCGCTGGTGGATGGTGGGCTCCTGGGGGATGCGGAAGACGCGCGCGAACTTGTACTTGAGCGGGCAGATCCGGTAGGTGTCGATGTCGCTCGCGGACAGCATCAGGCCGCGGCCGCGGCGCGGGATGAACGGGTCGAGCGACGGCTCCGAGCCGTTGCCGTGGGCGGCGGGGCGGCTCTCGGGGTCGCGCTCGGTGTCGCGCAGCCAGCCGTCGAGCGCGGACTGCTCGAGGATCTCGCGCTGCTCCGCCGTCGCGCACTGGACGAGGATCTCGTTGACCTCCGTGAGCGCCGCGTCGAGGGACTGGCCCTCCTTGGCCCGTTCGATCAGGGCGGCGACCTTGATGAGCTCGAGGTAGCGGGACACCGCCTGGTCGACGTCCAGGTAGGTGTCGAGCCGCATCTCGCCGAGCCGGCCGCCGACCCGCGCGACCGTGTCGAGCAGCTCGTCGCGCATGATCCTGAAGGTCGAGTGGAGCCCCTCGGCCGGCCCGAAGAGCTCCTCCTCGAACTCCTCCTCCTCGATGGCGAGCACCGCGAGCGCCTCCTCGTAGTAGGGCGAGGGCCGCGGCGTGACGCCGGGCTGGGCACCCTCGGCCCACGCGAGCACGAGGCCCTTGCGGGCGCGCGTCATCGCCACGTGCAGCAGCCGGCGCATCTCCGCCTCGTGCTCCTCGCGTCCGCCCCCGGCGGGGAGGCGCTCCTTCAGGAGCTCGTCGGGCACGCCGTCGGCCGGCGCGCGGAACGGTCCCGGCATGCGCGCGGCCGACAGGCCCAGCACGAAGACGTGGTCGAACTCGAGGCCCTTGGCCGCGTGCATCGTCATCACCTGGACCGCCGGAGCGGCCGGGATGCCGACCGCCTCGTCCTCGCGCAGGCCCGATTCCGCGACGGCGGCGAGGTAACGCGTGAAGTCGCGCGCGGTCGCCTGTGGCTCGCGGCGCATGTAGGCGGAGGCCAGCTCCGACAGCTTGGCGATGTTCCGCAGCCGCTCCACGGTGTCGGCCTGGGTGGCGAACACCTGCTGGCGGCGGAGGCCGATGCGCTCGATCAGGCGCAGGACGAAGGCGTCGGGGCGGCGGTCCTCGAAGGCGCCCGAGGCCGAGCGATAGAGCCGTAGGAAGGTGCGGGCGCGGTCACGGCCCTCCTCGGAGAGCTGCGGGCCCTCGAGCGCGGCGGCGACCGCGCTCGGCATGTCGAGCTTGCGCCGCCGGGCGAGCTGCGTGAGCCGCGCCACGTCCACGGAGCGCAGCTCGACGGGCGGTCGCGACAGCGCGCGCACGACGGCGCCCGAGTCGGACGGGTCGGCGAGCGCGCGCAGCCAGGCGAGCACGTCGCGGACCTCGGCTCGCTGGAAGTAGGCGGCGGCGCCGCAGGTGCGAGCGGGCAGCGCGCGCTCCTCGAGCGCGGATGCGATCGTCGCCCCCTCTGCCTTGACCGAGCGCACCAGCACGCAGATCTGGTCCGGAGGCGTCCCGGCGGCGATCAGCTGCTCGGCCTCCGCTGCGACGGCCTGCGCCTGGGCGCGCTCGGTGCGGCAGCGCCAGAAGCGGACGCGCCCGCCGCTCGCGCCCTTCAGCTTCTTCGGTATGCGCTCGGGCAGCGGGTCGACCACCGCGGCCGCTGCAGCGAGGATGCGCCTGCCGGAGCGGTAGTTGCGCTCGAGGCGGACGACGGTCGCCTCGGGGAACTCGCGCTGGAAGTCGAGCAGGTTCTTCTGCGACGCGCCCCGGAAGCGGTAGATCGCCTGGTCGTCGTCGCCGACGACGGTGACGTTGCGGTGCTCCTCGACGAGCAGCCGCAGCAGCATCCCCTGGGCGAAGTTCGTGTCCTGGTACTCGTCGACGAGCACGTGCCGGTAGCGGCGCGCGACCCGCTCACGCACGTGCGGGCGCTCGTGCAGCAGCCGGAACGCCTGCAGGATCAGGTCGCCGAAGTCGAGCGCGCCGCGGTCGGACAGGAGGCGGTCGTGGTCGGCGTAGAGGCGGGCGAACTCGAGCTCGCGGTCGGCACGCGCCCGCGCGGCGTCGCCCTCGGCGCCGGCGGCGAGCCGTTCGGCGTAGCCGCGGTAGTCGGCCGCCGAGACCATCTCGTCCTTGAGCCGGTCGATCCTCGACACGAAGCTCGCGAGCAGCGGCGCCGGGTTGCCGCGGATCTCGTGATGGCGCAGGGTCAGCTCGCCGATGCGCTCGAGCAGCAGGGCGAGCCGGTCCGCCGGCGTGACCGGCGAGAGGAAGGGGTCGACGCAGGCCTCGAGCGCCTCGTCCTGCAGCAGCCGCGTGCAGAACGCGTGGAAGGTCGCGACGTGGAGCTCCTCGTAGGGCGACTCGATCAGCGACTCGAGCCGCTCGCGCATCTCGGCGGCCGCGGCTGACGAGAACGTGAGCGCCAGGACCTCGTCGGCCGGGACGCCCTGCTCGACGAGCCACGCGAAGCGCCGCGTGAGCGTCCGTGTCTTACCGGTGCCCGCGCCCGCCACCACGACGAGTGGGCCGCCGGGGTGGGTGACGGCCTGCTCCTGCGAGCGGTTGAGGCCGTCTAGCGCATCGGGCATCCCCGCCTAGGATACGCCGCCAGATGAGTCTTCCCGAAGCGGATTGGCTGGGCTTCTGCCGGCGCGCCGGGGCCGCCGCACGCGAGGCGGTCGGCTCCTACTCGACGCGCGCGGAGCGCTCTGTCGAGACGGGCCGCGGCGAGGGCGGCGACATGGCCTACGTGATCGATCGCGCCTCGGAGGACGCCATCTTCGCGGAGCTGGAGGCGCTCGAGGTGCCGCTGACGGCCGTGTCGGAGGAGCGCGGCGAGGTCTCGCTGCACGGCGGCGGGCCGGTCCGCGTGGTGATCGATCCCGTCGACGGCTCGGTGAACGCGAAGCGTGGGCTGCCGTTCGCCTGCGTATCGATCGCGGTGGCGTCCGGGGCCGCGCATGGCGGACGTCGAGGTCGGCTGGGTCGCCGAGCTGGCCCCCTCGGGCGGCCACGCCGGAGTGACGACGCGCGACTGGTGGGCCGTCCGCGGCGAGGGCGCCTTCGTCTCCGGACAGCGCCTGCCGCAGCTCGAGCCGGGGCCGCTCGAGATGCTCGGCGTGGAGACGGCCCGGCCGGCGCTCGTCGCGGCCGTCGCGCCCGCGCTCGCGCAGGTGGAGGCGCGCCGCATCCGGGCCCTCGGCTCGGTCGCCTCGAGCATGTGCCTGGTGGCCGCCGGCCAGCTCGACGCGATGGTGAGCCTGCGCGCGGTCCGCTCGGTCGACGTCGCCGCCGCCCAGCTGCTCGTGACGGAGTGCGGTGGTTCAGTCGCCTTCCCAGGCGGAGACGCCCTCGACCTCGACATGCGCTCCCACGTCACGGCGGCCCGCTCGCCGGAGCTGGTGGAGCAGCTGCTGGGCGCGCTCGTGCCCGGCGCCTGATTGTCACCCCCCGACCGCGGGAAACAGGTCGCCGTGGCTCGCCTCACGAAGAGTGGACTGCTCAGGCCCCGGCATTCGCCGCCGGCGCCGCGGCAAGGGGTTCGAGTACCTCGATGACGAGGGCCGGCGGATCACCGAGCCTTCGATGATCGAGCGCATCCGCGAGCTCGCGATTCCCCCGGCCTGGGACGACGTCTGGATCTGTCCCTATCCGATGGGCCACATCCAGGCGACGGGCACGGACGTCGCCGGGCGCAAGCAATACCGCTACCACGACAGGTGGCGCGAGCGCCGCGATCGCGAGAAGTTCGACGAGATGCTCGACTTCGCCCGCGCGCTGCCGCAGCTGCGAGCGCGGGTGACCGAGGAGCTCGAGCTGCCCGGCATGCCGCGCGAGAAGGTGCTCGCCTGCGCCGCGCGGCTGCTCGATCGCGGCTTCTTCCGGATCGGCTCGGAGGACTACGCGGAGGAGAACGACACCTACGGCATCGCGACCATGGGCAAGCGCCACGTGACCGTCGACGGCGACGAGGTGACCTTCGACTACGAGGCCAAGGGCGGCGCCCGGCGCGTGCAGTCGGTCGGCGACCCGGTCGTGGCCGCGATCGTCACGGAGCTGAAGCGCCGGCGCGGCGGCGGCGAGGAGCTGCTCGCCTACAAGCAGGGCCGCCGCTGGGTCGATGTCAAGTCGCCGGACATCAACGTCTACGTGAAGGCCGCCGCCGGCGGCGACTTCTCGGCCAAGGACTTCCGCACCTGGAGCGGCACCGTGCTGGCGGCCGTGGCGCTGTCGGTCTCCGGCATGGCCGCCACCTCGAAGACCGCGCGCAAGCGAGCCAAGTCGCGCGCCGTCAAGGAGGTGGCGCGCTATCTCGGCAACACGCCGGCCGTCTGCCGGGCCTCATACATCGACCCGCGCGTGTTCGATCGCTACGACGGCGGTCTCACGATCAGCGGCGCCCTGCCCCAGCTGATGGAGGACACAGCGGCCTGGCCCGACGTGCAGCAGGCGGTCGAGGAGGCCGTCCTCGATCTGCTCGCGAACGATCGTGAGTCCGAGGGCGTCGAGCGCGTGCGCGAATTGCGGGAGGACCTCGCCGAGGTGGCGGCCTGAGCCGTTTCCAGGCCCGCGCACCGGGAAGGGACGAGACATGACCGAGGTACCACAGGAGACGCCCAGCATCGAGGTTCCCGCCCCCGCGCCGCCGGAACAGCCCCAGCCGGAGCCGCCCGACGCGCCTCAGCCCGACCCGAAGGGCCCCGAGACGCCTCAAGAGGACTGAGTCCGCTGCGGCGGATCAGCCGCGTGCGCCGAAGTCAGTCGTGTAGAGCGCCCGCGTGCCGCGGCCGCTCGCCACGCCGATGCCTATCTCGCGGTAGGAAGCGTCGAGGATGTTGGCGCGGTGACCCGGGCTGTTCATCCAGGCCTTTGTGATGGCGCGCGGCGAGGCGAGCCAGGCCGTTCCCCAGGCGATGTTCTCGGCGACCTTCCAGCTCCTGGCGCCGTTCAGGTAGCCGGTTCGGCGGATCCGGTCGACGAAGCTCGCGCCGTTCTGCGACGTGTGGTCGAAGTAGCCGTGGCGGGCCATGTCCTCCGAGTGCCGGCTGGCGGCGCGCGAGAGGCGCGGGTTCAGGTGCAGCGCACGCAGGCCATGACGCGCCCGCTCGGCGTTCAGCACGCATAGCGTCGAGCGGATCACGATGCGCTCGCTCACCTGCGCCGGCCGCGCCTCGGCCGACTCGCAGGCGGCCGCCCCGGCGGCGGCCGCGCTGCCCGGAACCACGCACAGGGCGAGGAGAGCGGCCAAAACGCCGCTGCGGAGACAGGAGGCGACGCTGGGAGATCCCATTCAGGACTCATGTCGTCACCGCTCAAGTGCGTCCGGACGCCCACCGGGGCAGACTGGACGAACGTTTGAGTCCCCCGCCACCGGGGAGAAACCCCCATGGCTCCTGCGGCGATCCTCGACGTCGACGGCACCCTCGTCGACACCAACTATCACCACGCCATCGCCTGGTACCGCGCCTTCCGCCAGCACGACGTGCTGCTTCCGGTCTGGCGCATCCACCGCCACATCGGCATGGGCGGCGACCAGCTCATCGGCGCGCTGTGCGGCGAGGAGGTCGAGCAGGAGAAGGGCGACGACATCCGCACCGCCGAGAAGGCTCTCTACATGGCGCTGATCGAGGAGGTCGAACCGCTTCACGGCGCCCGCGAGCTGATCGTCGACCTCAAGGAGAGCGGCCACGCCGTGGTGCTGGCGAGCTCGGCCAAGCAGGACGAGATCGACTACTACCTCGATCTGCTCGACGCACGCGAGCTCGCCGACGACTGGACGAGCTCGGCTGACGTGGAGGCGACGAAGCCCGAGCCCGATCTCGTCGTCGCGGCGCTCGAGAAGGCGGGCGCCGACGATGGCGTGATGGTCGGTGACTCGACCTTCGATTGCGAGGCCGCGGGGCGGGTCGGCATCGAGACGATCGCGGTGCTGACTGGGGGCTTCTCCGAGCAGGAGCTGCGTGACGCCGGCGCCGCGCAGGTCTTCCACTCGATCGACGCCCTGCGCGAATCGCTCGGCTCGACCGCGCTCGCCCGCCACTAGCGTCAGTCAGGATTCACCCCTGTGGCGGATCGGCTCGGCAGCTACCGGGAGAAGCGCGACTTCGAGAAGACCCCTGAGCCGAAGGGGCGCAGGGGGAAGAAGGCCAAGGGCCCGCGCTTCGTCGTGCAGGAGCACCGGGCGCGTCGCCTGCACTGGGACCTGCGCCTCGAGCACGACGGCACGCTCGTCTCCTGGGCGCTCCCGCGCGGCATCCCGGCGCACCCCGACGAGAACCGGCTCGCCGTGCACACCGAGGACCACCCGCTCGAGTACCTCGAGTTCCAGGGCGAGATCCCGAAGGGCGAGTACGGCGCCGGGACGATGACGGTCTGGGACAGCGGCACCTACGAGGCCGAGAAGTTCCGTGAGAACGAGGTGATCGCGACCTTCCACGGCGAGCGCATGCGCGGCCGCTACGCGCTCTTCCACACGCGCGACAAGGACTGGCTCATCCACCGCATGGACCCGCCCGAGGACCCGGGCTATGTGCCGATGCCGGACCGCCTCGAGCCGATGCTCGCGCGCAGCGGCCAGCTGCCGCGCAACGAGCAGGACTACGGCTTCGAGGTCAAGTGGGACGGCATCCGCACAGTGCTGTTCTCAGACCACGGCCACATCACGCTCCAGGGGCGCAACTTCACCGACTTCACGCCGCGCTACCCCGAGGTGCGGGAGTTCTCGCGCGCGCAGGGCGCCCGGCGACTGATCCTCGACGGCGAGATCGTCGCCTTCGACGACGAGGGCCGGCCGAGCTTCGAGCGCCTGCAGTCGCGCATGCACCTGGCGTCCGACTCGGCCGTCAAGCGGCGGATGCGCGACACGCCGGTCACCTACATCATCTTCGACCTGCTCTACCTCGACGGGCGGCTCACGCTGCCGCTCGCCTACGAGGACCGGCGCGCGCTGCTCGAGGAGCTCGCGCTCGAGGGGCCGGCCTGGCGCACGCCCGCCTACCACCGCGGCGAGGGCAGCGCGCTGCTCGAGGCCACGCGCCAGCACGGCATCGAGGGCGTCCTCGCGAAGCGGCTCGACAGCCCCTACGAGCCGGGCCGCCGCGCCTCGCACTGGATCAAGGTCAAGAACGTCTCGATCCAGGACGTCGTGATCGGCGGCTGGACGCCGGGCGAGGGCGGGCGCAGCGGCAGGCTAGGTGCGCTCGCGGTCGGCGTGATGGACGACGGCAAGCTCGTCTACGCGGGCAAGGTCGGCACCGGCTTCACGCAGGAGATGCTGACCATGCTCATGCGCGAGCTGGAGCCGCTCAGGCGCGACACGAGCCCGTTCGAGGGCCGTCAGCCGCCCAAGGGCACGATCTTCGTCGAGCCGAAGCTGGTGGCCGCCGTCGAGTTTCGCGAGTGGACCCGCAGCGGGACCCTGCGGGCGCCCTCCTTCAAGGGCCTGCGCCCGGACAAGGACCCGCAAGAATGCATCCGCGAAGCAGGGTAAGCCGGGGTCCTGCGGGTATCTTCATCTATATGGCACGTGCGATCTGGAGCGGAGCGATCAGTTTCGGACTGGTCAACATCCCCGTGAAGCTGTTCAGCGCGGTCTCGCGCAAGACGGTGCGCTTTCATCAGCTCGACTCGAAGTCCGGCCAGCGGATCCGCCAGCAGCGGGTCGGCCCGGACGGCGAGGAGGTCAAGTACGAGGACATCGTCAAGGGCTATGAGATCAGCCCGGAGCGCTACGTGATGATCGCGCCCGAGGAGCTCGAGTCGCTCGAGCCTCAGAAGACGCGCACGATCGACATCGAGGCCTTCGTCGACCTCGAGCAGATCGACCCGATGTACTACGACCACCCCTACTACCTCGCGCCCGACAAGGGCGCCGAGAAGGCCTACAAGCTGCTCGTCGACGCGATGGACGAGGCGAGCAAGGTGGCGATCGCGCGGGTCGTGATCCGCTCGAAGGAGAGCCTCGTCGCGCTGCGCCCGCGCGACGGCGTGCTGGCGATGGAGACGATGCTGTTCGCCGACGAGGTGATCAACCCGGACTCGCTCGACGAGCTGACGGTGGACGGCAGCAAGACGAGCAAGCGCGAGCTCGACATGGCGAAGCAGCTGATCGAGTCGCTGTCCGCCGACTTCGAGCCCGAGGCCTACCGCGACGAGTACCGCGAGCGCGTGCTCGAGCTGATCGAGCGCAAGGCGGCCGGCGAGACGATCACGATCGAGGCGCCCGAGGAGGAGCCCACCAAGGTGCCGGACCTGATGGCCGCCCTGGAGGCCTCGATCGCGGCCTCGAAGGGCCCGAGCGAGGGCGGCTCGAAGCGCAAGAGCTCCTCGCGCAGCGGCGCCAACGGCTCCAAGTCCTCCGCGAAGAAGACGGCCGCCAAGAAGTAGGTGGCCCCGCGGCGGGTCGAGGTCGAGGTCGAGGGCCGGCGGCTCTCGCTCTCGAACCTGGACAAGGTGATGTACCCGCGCACCGGGTTCACCAAGGGCCAGGTGATCGACTACTACACGCGCATCGCGCCGGCGGTGCTGCCGCACCTGCGTGAGCGCCCGCTCACGCTCAAGCGCTACCCGAACGGGGTCGAGGGCCAGTACTTCTACGAGAAGAACTGCCCGTCGCACGCGCCCGAGTGGGTGCGCAAGGAGCGCGTCGGCGAGATCGACTACTGCATCTGCGACGACCTGGCGACGCTCGTCTGGCTCGCCAACCTGGCGGACCTGGAGCTGCACCCGTCGCTGTCGCTGGCGGCTGACATGGAGCACCCCACCGTGATGGCCTTCGACCTCGACCCGGGTCCAGGGGCGGGCCTGCCCGAGTGCTGCGAGGTGGCGATGCTCCTGCGCGAGGCGCTCGGCCAGCTCGGCCTCGACAGCTACGCGAAGACCTCGGGCTCGAAGGGGATCCAGGTCTACGTCCCGCTGAACAGCGGCGAGGCCGACTACCGCGGCGGCACGAAGCTGCTCTCGCAGGCGCTCGCCCGCCATCTCGAGGCACAGCACCCGCAGCTGATCGTCTCGACCCAGAAGAAGGAGCTGCGGTCCGGCAAGGTGCTGATCGACTGGAGCCAGAACGACGAGCACAAGACGACCGTCGGGGTCTACTCGCTGCGCGCGCGCGAGCGCCCGACGGTGTCGACACCGCTCGCCTGGGAGGAGCTCGAGGAGGGCGATCCGGCGGAGCTCGTCTTCGAGGCGGGCGAGGTGCTCGAGCGCGTGGAGGAGCGCGGGGATCTCTTCGCGCCCGTCGTCGAGCAGGTACAGCGGCTGCCCGAGCTCTGACGCCGAGTACCGTTCAGAGGGACATGGTGGACTGGTCGATCGCCCGGACGATTGCGCGGCTCGCCGCCGGCGGCGAGGGGCCGGCCGAGTCCGGCATCGACGTGGTCGCCTTCTGCGCGGAGATGGAGCCTCACGTGCGCGACTACACGGGCCTCGAGCTCGTGAGCGCCCGCCCGCCGGCCGAGCTGCTCACCCGCGCGGGTTGGGCTGAGACGAATCTCGAGTCGCTCGGCCACATCCTCGATCCCGTCGCGGCCCGGCTCGAGGAGCGGCTCAGCTTCGCCGGACCGCTCGCGGGCGCGCTGCGACTGGGCGCCTCGGCGACCCTCGCGGCCGAGGTCGGGCTCGTCACCGGCTACCTCGCGCACCGCGTGCTCGGCCAGTACGACGTATCGCTCCTCGGCGGCGACGTGTCGCCGCGCCTCCTCTTCGTCGGGCCGAACCTCGACAAGGCGGTCGCCGACCTCGACGTAGATTCCGCCGCCTTCGGGCGCTGGGTCTGCGCGCACGAGCTGACCCACGTGCACCAGTTCGGCGGCGTGCCCTGGCTGCGCCCGCACATGAGCGGCCTGCTGCGCGAGTACCTGGAGAGCGTCGAGGTGCGCATCGAGCGCGGTAATGCCGGCGGAATGCCGTCGATCCCCGATCCGGCGAAGATCGTCGAGGCCTTTCGCGAGGGCGGGCTCGCGGCGCTCGTCCAGTCCGAGGAGCAGCAGGCGCTGATGGACCGCATCCAGGCGGCGATGGCGGTGATCGAGGGCTACTCGGAGCACGTGATGGACGTGATCGGCGAGCGGGCGATCCCGGGACACGAGCGCCTGCGCGCCGCGATGGACGAGCGCCGCCGCAACCGCTCGGCGCCGGCCCGCATCGTCGAGCGGCTGCTCGGCTTCGACGTCAAGCTGCGCCAGTACGAGCTCGGGAAGCGCTTCGCCGACGCCGCGGTGGACGAGGCGGGCATCGAGGGCCTGAACCGGGTCTGGGGCGACCCGTCGGCACTGCCGACGCTCCCCGAGCTGGACGACGCGGGCGCCTGGCTCGCACGCGTCGGGTCCGGCCGCGCGGCCGCCTGAGCCTCGCTCGAGCCGGGCTGTAACCGCCCGCTGGTGGGGGTTTACGTACGTGTGTTCGGTGGTATACTTCTACGGAACTTAGATCTAATAAACTTACGCCCAGAGGGACGGGCAGGGAAACCCCCTCAGAAGGAGTCAGACTCAATGGCACAGCAGACCGAGACCCAGCGCAAGGCCACCGCCCGCAAGGCCGCCGCCACGCGCCGGCGCAACGCCGCGAAGCGCGGCCAGTCGGCCACGCGCAGCGCCGCCAAGCGCACCCAGACCTCTGCGGCCCGCACCGCGGAGACCGCTGCCAAGACGGCCGAGACCCGCGTCAAGGCGGAGGTCAACACGCTGCAGGTCGTTCAGGCTCAGGCCGAGCGCGCGGTCCTCATCCCCGTCGGCGCCGCCCTCACGGCCCGTGACGCCGTCGCCGATGTGACCAAGCCCTACACGGCGGGTCGTGAGAGCGCCGAGAAGGAGCTCGAGAAGGTCGGCAAGCGCGTCGCGACCAACCTGCGCAAGTTCGAGCGCCGCGGCTCGACCGCCCGCAACCGCGCGGTGCGCGACGTCAAGAAGACCCGCACCCGCGTCGAGCGTGAGCTGCGTCAGCGCCGCTCTTCGGCCGTCCGGACCGTCAAGCGCAACCGCCGCGAGGCCGAGAAGCAGGTCCGCTCGACCCGCCGCGAGTTCGAGCGCCAGGTCAAGGCGACGAGCCGCGAGGTGCAGTCGCAGGCCGAGGGCCTCGTGAACCGCGTGGGCGCGCTGGCCTAGCGCGCAGCTTCCCCCCGCCGCCCCGGAGAGGGCGGGCCCGGGGTAGGACTGCCGGCCACATACCTCGCCGGCAGTGCAGTATCTCTCCTCCCTCAGTAAACGAACGGGGGCCCTTCACGGGGCCCCCGTTTGTCGTTGTGGCGCGCGAGCGCCGCTCTGCTTCAATGGATGTGGATGCCTACCCGTGAACAGATCCAGGACGTCCTGCGCGGGGTCATCGACCCCGAGCTGCGCAAGGACATCGTGACGCTCGGCATGGTGCGCTCGATCGAGCAGCCCGAGGAGGGCCGCGTCGACGTGATCGTGTCGCTCACGACCCCTGGCTGCCCGATCCGCTCCCACTTCGAGAAGGCCGTGACCGAGAAGGTCTCGAGCCTCGGCGTAAGCCGCGTGAACGTGCGCCTTCGACGTGCTCTCCGACCAGGAGAAGCAGTCGCTCTCGCAGCGGCTCGGCCGCGGCGGCGGGCTCCCCGAGGGCGCCCTCGCGATGGTCAAGAACGTGATCTGCGTCGGCTCCGGCAAGGGCGGCGTCGGCAAGTCCACGGTCACGGTCAACCTGGCGGCGGCGCTGCAGGCCGAGGGTCACACGGCCGCCGCGCTCGACGCCGACGTCTGGGGCTACTCGATCCCGCGCATGCTCGGCGTGCACGGCCGCCCGAAGGTCTCGGCCGAGCGCAAGATCATTCCGCTCGACAGCCCCTCGGGCGTGCGCGCGATCTCGATCGAGCACTTCCTGAACGAGCGCGACCAGGCGATCACCTGGCGTGGGCCGATGCTCCACAAGGCGATCCGCCAGTTCCTCGAGGACGTCGACTGGGGCGAGCTCGACTACCTGCTGATCGACCTGCCGCCCGGCACCGGTGACGTGTCGATGACGCTCGCTCAGCTCCTGCCGCAGGCGAAGTTCGTGGTCGTGACGACCCCGCAGCCGGCCGCCCAGAAGGTCGCGGCCCGCGCGGCCGACACCGCCCAGCGCTTCGACCTCGAGGTCATCGGCGTGGTCGAGAACATGTCCGGCTTCACGACGCCCGAGGGTGAGCGCTTCACGATCTTCGGCGAGGGCGGCGGCCAGCTGCTCGCGGACGAGCTCGACGTGCCCCTGCTAGGCAAGATCCCGCTGCAGGAGGCGCTGCGCATCGGCGCAGACGAGGGCCGCCCGCTCGTCCTCGACGATCCGGACGCACCGGCCGCACAGGCGATCTACCACGCGGCGCGCGGCATCCTCGCGGCGACGCCGCAGGAGCTCGCCGTCTTCCAGGCCGCCTCGGGGCCGCCCATCCCGGAGGTCACCGGGACGGCGCTGCCGATGGCGAAGTAGGGGCGCGCCCCGCTACGCGTTCTGCTTGAAGTAGTCCGCGTTGATCTGGATGAAGTTCTGCCACTCGTCGGGCAGCTGGTCCTCGGCGAAGCAGGCGTCTACCGGGCAGGCCTCGACGCAGGCGTCGCAGTCGATGCACTCCTCGGGATCGATGTAGAGCTGGGTGACCTGGTCGTAGTCGGGCTCGTCCGGGGTGGGATGGATGCAATCGACGGGGCAGACCTCGACACACGAGTTGTCCTTCGTGTCGATGCAGGGTTCGGCTATGACGTAGGCCATGGTCTCCTTCTCGTGTCCACACGGCGCCTGGGCGCGAGGACGCGATTGTACCGTTGGTCCGCGCGCTGCCTGGGGCGGTCAAGCCGACGCCCCAAGTGCCGAAAAGCTCAAGCATGGGCCGAAGCGGCTCGTTCCTGTGTCCCACCGAGCTCGACCGCGCCCGGGTGGTCGAGGCGAGCGCGCGCGTGCGCGTCGCGCGCACGATCAGCGCTGCCGCCATGGGCACGGCGCTGCTGATCGCCGCACCCTGGGAGGGTTGGTGGACGCTCGGCCTGTTCGCGCTCGTCGCGCTCAACCTGGCCACGCTCGAGCCGCGGCTGCGGCGCACGGACCGTCCCGAGAACGTCGCCGCCCAGAGCCTGATCTTCATCCTGATCGTGATCGCGGTGGGGATCGCCCTGAGCGGTGGCCCCGAAAGCCCGGTCCTCGCCTGGGCCATCCTCCCGAGCGCCATGGCGGCGACCCGCTTCCGCTGGCAGGTCGTCTGCGCCGGCGCGGGGCTGACGGCGATCGCCCTGCTCACCGCCACGCTGGCCGTGGATCCGCGCGCCGTGGCCGACGACCCCACCGAGCTGCTGGCAACGCTCGCGCTGCTCGTCTCGGTGACCTCCGTGACGAGCGCGCTGATGCACGGCGAGTTGATCCACCGCGACCGCGCCGTCCTCGACCCGCTGACGGGTCTCCTGAACCGCTCGGCGCTCGAGGCGCGCGCCCGCGAGATCGACGAGCAGGCGCGCCTGACGGGCGGCTCCGTCTCGATCCTGCTGATCGACCTGGACGGCTTCAAGCGCGTGAACGACACGCACGGCCACGAGCGCGGCGACGTTGTGCTGCGCGAGGTGGCCTACGAGATCCGCAAGTCGCTGCGCAGCTTCGAGCTCGTGTACCGGCTCGGCGGCGAGGAGTTCCTGGTGCTGCTTCCGGGGGTCGAGCTCGGCGGGGCGGTCGAGATAGCCGAACGCATCCGGCGGGCAGTCGCGAGCGCGAGGCCCGGCGACCTCGAGCTGACGCTGTCGGCGGGTGTGGCGACGACCGCGGGCGGCAGGCTGAGCTACGAGGAGCTGTTCCGGGCCGCCGACGGAGCCCTCTTCGCCGCCAAGCGGGCGGGCCGCGACCGGGTTGAGGTCGCCGGGGCGATGCCGCCGCTCCTGATATCGGACGCGCGCCGCTTCGAGCCCGACGGGACGGCGGCCCAGCTCGGCTAGGAAGCGGACAGCGGCTGGCTAGTGTGCTGGCCCGTGCTGGATCGCCGCGAGCCGGATCCCTTCATCGACACCTTCACGGGCCTCGTCGCCGCGCGCGCCGTGACGACCGCCGTCGTGCTCGGCGTGTTCGAGTCGCTGCACGAAAGGCCGGCCTCCGCACAGGAGCTCGCCGAGGCGCTCGATCTCGACCAGCTCGGGGCCGAGACGCTGCTGACCGCACTGACCACGCTCGGCTACGTCGAGCAGAGCGACGGCCGCTTCTCGAACACGGTCGTGACGGAGCGCCAGCTCGTGCGCTCGTCGCCCGACTCGATCGCGACCTTCGTGGGCGAGCAGGGCGACCTCCACTGGCAGGTCCTGGACATGCTGCCCGAGGCGGTGCGCTCCGGGCGCCCGTACGCCATGCACGAGGAGCGACGCGACGACAGCGCCCGCTGGGAGGCCTACATCCGCGGGCTGTTCGAGATCTCGCGGGCGGAGCAGGATGCGAACGCGGCGCTGGTTCCGGTCAAGGCACCGCGCCGGCTGGTGGATGTGGCCGGCGGGCACGGCGGCTTCGCCATGGCGATGTGCAGGCTTCACCCGCAGCTCGAGGCGACCGTGCTGGACCTGCCTCCCAGCGCCGCCGTCGGGCGCCGCATAGTCGAGGAGCAGGGCTTCGCCGATCGCGTGAGCTATCGGGAGGGCGACGTGTTCGAGCTCGGCCTAGGAGACGGGCTCGACGTGGTCTCCGTCTTCAACCTGATCCACCACCTTCCCGAGGAGCGCGATCGCGAGCTCTGCCGCATGGCTCACGCGGCGCTCGTGCCGGGCGGCTGCCTCGTGATCGGCGACTCGGCGCGGCCCGAGCCAGGCGAGCCCGTGTCCGAGCACGGGGCGATCTCGAGCCTGCTCTTCTACGCCTGGAGCCACAGCCGCAACTTCAAGCCATCCGAGATCCGCGGCTGGATGGAGGAGGCGGGCTTCCACGAGGTCGAGGTCCATCGCAACGAGCGCTCGCCCTGGCGGGTCGTCCTCACCGGCGCGGCGATGATCCTGCTGACGGGGGCGACGGGGACCGTCGGCTCGGCGCTGCTGCGGCGGCTCACGGCCGAGCCGCGGCCGGTGCGCTGCCTGGTGCGCGACCCGCGCCGGCTCGGCGACCAGCGCGTGCGCGTTCAGATTGCCCTGGGCGACCTGGCCGACCCGCCTTCGTTCCGCAACGCGCTGCGCGGCGTCGACACGGTCATCCACCTGGCGGCCGCGATCCGTGACCAGCCGAGCGCTTCGATCGAAGAGCTGAACGCCGTGGCCACGCTGCGGCTCGTGCGGGCAGCCGAGCGAGCCGGAGCGAGGCGCTTCGTCTTCTTCTCCGCGCTGGGCGCGACCCACCACTCGCGCACGCGCTTCTTTCGCGCCAAGGCGCTGGCCGAGGAGGCGGTCATGGCGTCGCGCCTCGATTCCACGGTGTTCAGCCCGTCGATCGTCTACACGCCCGGCGATCCGTGGCTGACGTTGCTCGAGCGCCTCTCCTATCTGCCGGCGGTGCCGGTCTCCGGCTCGGGCGACGCGCTCTTCCAGCCGATCTGGGCCGAGGATGTGGCCGACTGCGTGATGGCAACACTGAACGGCGCCGCTGCGACGAGCGACGTCGTGCTGGCCGGTCCGCAATCGCTCTCGTACGACGACATCGTCCGTGTGGTCCTGCGCGCCCTCGGCCGACGGCGGCGCCTGCTGCATGTGCCGCTGCCGCTCGTCCGCGCCTCACTGCGGCTGCTTCGCTTCGCCGGTGGACCCCACGTGTTCGCCACCTGGGACGAGGCCGAGCTGATGGAGGAGCCGATGACGACGCCGCGCGGTAGCGCGGGCGCCGAGGCGCTCGGCGTCCATCCGCTGCCGATGGCACGCGTGCTCGCGACATGATCGACGAACGCTGGATCCGCTCACTGCACGTGCAGTCCATGCGCCACGCCGACCTGCACGCGGAGCGGGAAGAGCACGCCCTGTTCCAGGCATCGACGATCGGCGCGCTGCTCGAGGGCTCGTACGACGGCGATCTCCGCATCGCCGAGCTGGCCGAGCGCGGCAACCTGGGCGTCGGCACGCTCAACGGGCTCGACGGCGAGCTGATCGCGCTCGACGGCAGCTTCCTTCGTGCGGACATCGACGGCGTGCTTCATCCGGTCGGGCCGGATGAGCGCACACCGTTCGCGGTCGTCACACGCTTCGAGCCGAGTTTCGGCTTCGGCCTCGAGGGGCCGCTGACGCAGGACGAGCTGCTCGCCGCCGTGGACGGACGGCTGCAGGACGGGACGCCGTCGTGCGCCATCCGCGTCGACGGCGAGTTCCGGTCGGTCCGGGCGCGCTCGGTCCCGCGCCAGCGCTCCTCCGTACCGCCCGCTCGCCGAGGTCGTCGCCGACCAGCATGAGTTCGAGCTGGGGCCCGTCGAGGGGACGATGGTGGGATTCCGCTTTCCCGACTATGCCGAGGGGATCGAGGTGAGCGGCTACCACCTCCACTTCGCCACGGCGGACCGCACGCGCGGCGGCCACGTGCTCGACTCGCGGGCGGGGCCGGTACGTGTCCAGCTCGATCCCTCGTACGACCTGCACGTGGAGCTGCCGCCGGGGATCGACTTGGCCGATCCCGGCGTCGCGGCGTCCACGCACGAGGCGATCGACCTCGTCGAGCGAGGGCGTTAGGCGTCGTTGTTCCCGTCGGGCGGCCGCCGCGAGATCCCGGGCCCGAGACCGGATGACATCCACAGCCAGCGCGAGCGGCGGCCGAACACCCGGACCCCGTAGAGGCGGTCCTCTCGGCGTACGAGGATGAAGCAGACCACGGCGCCCAGCAGAGCGATTCCGGCGGAGGTCAGGAAGGTGATCCGGAACGAGTCGACGTGGGCGAGCAGGTTGTCGCTGATCGCGGTCCGAACCACCTCAGAGTCGGCCGGCACGTTCCGGCCGGCCCACCTCCTCCGCCTGCAGCAGGAACTCCTTGAACTCGTCGATCTGGCCGCTGCGTCAGGTCGATGCCGCGGTCGGCGAGCCGCTCGTAGGTGATGCGCTCGGCGGCGCCGACCTCGATGGCAGTGAGCGCGGCGATCCCGATCGCGCCGCCCAGCTGCTCGGTCGTGTTGATCGTGCCCGCCGCCTGCCCGCGGTCCTTCTCGGGAACCGCGCCCAGCCCGGTCGGGTCGTTGACGGTGAGGACGACGCCCGAGCCCCAGCCCCTGAAGCAGGAGCCCGGGGATGAGCGCGCCGACGTTCTGCTCGCCCGCCGCCGCCGCCAGCGCGATGCCCGACGCCGACAGGATCAGGATAGCCGACACGAGTGGGATGCGCGCCGCCCGATCCTGTCGAACGCGCGGCCGGCGAGCGGGCCCGCCAGGATGATCGGGATCGTGGCCGGGATCAGCGCGATCCCTGCGATCTCCGGGCTCACGCCCACCACGAGCAGCAGGAAGAACGGCATGAGGAAGCCGAGCCCGAGCTCGATCATGCCCGGCGAGGAACTGGCTGGCGTTCGCCGCGAGGAAGTTCAGGTGGCGGAACAGCCGGAACTCGAGCAGCGGCGCTCCACCCGAAGCTCGATGATCACGAACGCGACCAGCAGCAGCACCGCCGCGACCAGCGGCGCCGACCGCCGGCAGTGCGCCCCAGCCGTCCGTCCTGCCCCTGGCTCAGCCCGAACACGAGCGCGGCGATGCCGAGCCCGAAGGTGATGGTGCCGGGGAGTCGATCTTCGGCCGGCGTGCCCGCGTCCGGCCGGAAGTCCGGAGTCGCGTACAGCGTGAGCGCGACGGTCGCGACCACGCGAGCGGCACGTTTATCAGGAACACGAGCCGCCAGTCGATCGAGGTGAGCAGGCCGCCCAGCACCGGGCCGAGCGCCGCGAAGAACGCCGACGCGCCGGCGAGGATGCCGAGCGCCCAGCCGCGTCGTTCCTGCGGGTAGACGGCGCTCGTGATCGCCACCGCCGTCGGCATCATCAGCGCCGCTCCCGCGCCCTGGATCGGCGCGCGCCGTGATCAGCATCGGCATGTCCTGGGCTGCGCCGGCGGCGATCGTCGCCAGGGCGAAGACGACCGCTCCGGCGATGAACACCCGCCGCAGGCCGAGCAGGTCGCCGAGCCGTCCGCCCAGGACCATCAGCGCCGCCAGCGGCAGGATGTTCGCGGTGAGGATCCACTGGCCCTCGGAGGTCGCGCCGCCGAGGTCGCCCAGCACGTCCGGCGTCGCGAGCGGCACCGCCGTCTGATCGACCAGGATCATGCTGCTCGCCAGCGTGGTGGCGGCGAGCGTGACGGCGGGCCGGTTCACGCGCGGCACCCTCTCAAAAAGACGAAGGGCCCGGCGTCTGCCGGGCCCTTCGAGCTACTGCCGCAGGAACGGCTCCTTACATCATTCCGTCCATGCCGCCCATGCCGCCGCCCGGCATGCCGACGGGCTCCTTCTCCGGCATCTCGGCGACGATGGCCTCGGTCGTCAGGATGTTCTTCGCGATCGAGGCCGCGTTCTGGAGCGCAGAGCGGGTGACCATGGCCGGGTCGATCACGCCGGCCTCGACGAGATCGACGATCTCACCGGTTTCGGCGTTCAGGCCCTGGTTCTTGCCCCTCGAGCGGCGCACGTCGTTGACCACGACGGAGCCCTCGAGCCCCGCGTTGTCGGCGATCTGGCGCAGCGGCTCCTCGAGCGAGCGGAGGATGATGCTCGCCCCTGTGCGCTCGTCGCCCTCGAAGGCGTCGAGCTTGATCGCGTCCTGGGCCCGCAGGAGCGCCACGCCGCCGCCCGCCACGATGCCCTCCTCGAGGGCGGCGCGGGTGGCCTGCAGCGCGTCCTCGACGCGGTGCTTCTTCTCCTTCATCTCGGTCTCGGTGGCAGCGCCGACCTTGACCACTGCGACGCCGCCGGCCAGCTTCGCGAGGCGCTCCTGGAGCTTCTCGCGATCGAAGTCCGAGTCGGTGTTCTCGATCTCGTTCTTGATCTGGTTGATGCGGCCCTTGATCGCGTCGGTGTCACCGGCGCCGTCCACGATCGTGGTCGTGTCCTTCGCGACCACCACGCGGCGGGCGCGGCCGAGCTGCGAGAGCTGGGTGTTCTCGAGCTTGAGGCCCATCTCCTCGGTGATCACCTCGCCACCGGTGAGGATGGCGATGTCCTCGAGCATGCGCTTGCGGCGGTCGCCGAAGCCGGGGGCCTTGACGGCGACGCCCGTGAAGGTGCCGCGCAGCTTGTTCACCACGAAGGTGGCAAGCGACTCGCCCTCGACGTCCTCGGCGATGACCAGGATCGGCTTGCCCGACTGGATCACCTGCTCGAGCACCGGCAGGACGTCCCGCACGGAGCCGATCTTCTGGTTGGCGATGAGGATGTAGGGATCCTCGAGGGTCGCCTCCATGCGGTCCTGGTCGGTGACCATGTAGGGCGAGATGTAGCCCTTGTCGAACTGCATGCCCTCGGTGAACTCGAGGTCCATGCCGAAGGTCTGACCCTCCTCGACGTTGACCACGCCGTCCTTGCCGACCCTGTCGATCGCGTCGGCGATCACGTCGCCGATGTCGTCGTCGGCAGCGGAGATGGCCGCCACGCGGGCGATCTGCTCCTTGCCGGAGATCTCGGTCGAGACCTTCTGGATCTGGTCGACGACCTGCTCGACCGCCTTCTCGATGCCGCGCTTGAGTGCAAGCGGGTTGGCGCCGGCGGCGACGTTCTTCAGGCCGTCGCGCACGATGCGCTGGGCCAGCACCGTGGCGGTGGTGGTGCCGTCGCCCGCGACGTCGTTGGTGGCGGTGGCCACCTCACGCACGAGCTGGGCGCCCTGGTTGGAGAACGGCTCTTCGAGCTCGATCTCGCGAGCGATCGATACGCCGTCGTTGGTGATTGTGGGGGCACCGAACTTCTTGTCGATCACGACATAGCGGCCCTTGGGGCCGAGCGTGACCTTGACCGCGTTCGCGACGGCGTCGACGCCATCCTCGAGCGCGCGACGTGCCTCCACGTCGTACTTCAGTTCCTTGTGAGCCATTTAGTTCCTCTCCTAGCCCGCGACCTTGGCGAGCACGTCCGACTCACGCAGGACGAGGAGATCATCTCCGTCGACCTGGACCTCGGTGCCGCCGTACTTCGAATAAAGGACCTCGTCGCCCTCGGCGACGTCCAGCGGGATGCGCTTGTCGCCATCCTCGTCCCACTTGCCGTCACCGACCGCTAGGACCTTGCCGCGCTGCGGCTTCTCCTTGGCCGTGTCGGGCAGAACGATGCCGCTGGCAGTGGTCTCTTCCTCCTCGATCGCCTGCACGATGAGACGATCTCCAAGAGGCTTGAGATTCATGGGCATACCTCCGTTGAAAACAATGTTCCTCCTGGCACTCTCGGATTGCGAGTGCCGCCGCTGGCACTCTAGCAGTGAGAGTGCCAAGCCCTCAAGGGGCGTTCACGGCATGGTCACGGCAGGCGGCGGCCGGTGCCCTTCTCCAGCAGCTCCTTGGTCTGGTCAGTGACGGGCAGCGGCTCGTAGCGGAGGTATTCGATGCGGAAGCTGACATGCTCGCGGCCGCCGTCCGGGGCGTCGCTGTGGTCGAACACGACGCGTTGGCGGACCTCCAGTGGCAGGTAGGTGCGGGCGTCCACCAGGTAGGTGACCGTCCCGAAGGCCTCGTCCGGCTGCGCGTCCGGCTTCGCCTTCGCGATGAGCCGGTACGCGGTTCGGCCACGAACGGTCGTCCTGCCGCGCGGCAATGCGCTCGCGAAGGCCGCCGAGTCGCCGCACGGAGCGGCGCTGGTTCGAGAGCGTGCGTCTAGCCGTGGCGAGCAGCCACGGCAGGGGATCCCCCGGGGAGCTCGTCGAGGCGCCGCCAGGCGGCCAGGAACGTCTCGGAGAGCGGGTCCTGGGCGAGCTCGGGCTCCGCGCGGCGGAGTACGTAGGCGCGCACGGCGGAGTGGTGGTCCCGGTAGACCCGCTCGAACCGTTCGCGTCGCGTGCCGTTCACATCCCCCTCGAGGAGGAAGTGTCCGGCAACCGGGCCGGATTACACGCTCAGTTCTGGGCCGGCGCGTCCGGCCGCATCCGCTCGCGGATCTCGGAGGGCCGGTCGGAGATCTGAGAGAAGCGGACGACCGTGACCATGTCGTCCATCTCGACCTTGCGGCCGTAGATCTGCTCGAGGAAGTGGACCATCTCGTCGACGCGCCGGAACTCCGGGTTGTCGTGCTCGATGTCGCGGCGGGAGAGGTCCTGCACCTGCTTGACCTCCACCGAGTCGATGACCGCCTCGAAGATCTTCTCGCGCGGCGAGTGCTGGAAGCCCACGGTCACGAGCACGACTTCGCCCTTGCGGTACTTCTTGCCCTTGTCGCCCAGCCGGATCGTGGCGGTCTTGCGCCCGCGCTTGAGCTGGTCGATGAAGACCGGCGAATAGAAGTTGAGGACTAACACGACCGGGGCAGCCTAGCGGCCTTTAGGCGGCTTGGACAGGTCCTCGCGGGTCAGCCGTCCTCCGCCGCCTCCAGGCCGCCCAGGAGCGGCACGAAGCGGACCGCCGCCACGGCCTCCTCCTCGCCGTCGCGGAAGCGGACGAGCAGCTCGCGGTGCCCGCGCTCGACGGGGCAGACGAGTGCCGCTCCCGGCGCCAGCTGGTCGAAGAGCGGGCGCGGCGGCTCGTCGCGGGCCGCCGCCGTGACCGAGATGCCGCCGAACGGCGCTCGGTCGGGAGCGCCGAGCGAGCCGTCGCCCGTCCTCACCTCGACGTTGTCGTAGCCGAGCTCCTCAAGCACGGCCGCCGCCTGCTCCGCGAGCCGCCCGACGCGCTCTACCGTCACGACCTCGCGGCTCAGCAGCGCGAGCACGGCGGCCGCGTAGCCGGAGCCCGTGCCCACCTCGAGCACCGTCTCGGAGCCGTCCAGCTCGAGCAGCTGCGCCATGCAGGCCACGATCCAGGGCTGCGACATCGTCTGCCCGTCGCCGATCCGGACGGCTCCGTCGCGATAGGCCCGCTTGCGCTGGCCCTTCGGCAGAAAGAGCTCCCGCGGGACCGTCTCCATCGCCTTCAACACCCGTTCGTCCGTGATCCCCCGCCGGCGGAGTTGGCGCTCCACCATGCGCGTCCGCTCAGTGGATGTAGTTCCGGAGTCTTCCCGGGTCATGGACGGTCACCTTCCCACGGCCGAGCGTCACGACTTCGGCCCGCTCGAGCGTGGCGAGGAAGCGGCTTGCGCTCTCCCTCGACGTGCCCGCGAGGTTGGCGATCTCGGCCTGGGTCGAGCGCACGAGTACGTCGGTCTCCGGTGCGCCCTCGGCCTGCCGCGAGACGACCTGCGCGAGCAGCGCGCTCGCCACTCGGCCGGCGACTGTCTGGAACGACTGCTGAAGCAGCCGCTCGTTCGTCTTCGAGACCCGTTCTGCGAGCGTCGCCAGGAACTTCAGCGCGAGGCCGGGGCTGCGCCGGATCAGCCGCTGCATGTCGGACGCCAGCAGCGCCACCGCGGTCGTGGCCTCGATCGCCTCCGCCGTGGCCGAACGCGTCTCGCCCCGGAACATCGCAAGCTCGCCGAAGAGCGCGCCGGCCCGCAGCTCGGCGAGCGCGACCATGCGGCCATCCTGGTGCTCGCGGGTGAGCACGACCGCGCCGGTCCGCAGCAGGTAGCAGGTGTCGCCCTGATCGCCCTCGCGGAAGATCACCTCGCCGCGGTCCCAGTGCCGCGGCACCGCCACCTGCGCCACTTCCACGAGCTCGCGTTCCTCGAGATCACCGAAGACCTCGGTGCGCGCCAGCAGGCGCGCGGTCTCGCCCCCGTTGGCCATGGGCGGATAATGCCGGATGAAGATGGCCATAGCCCCTGACACCGTCACCCACGCCGACGTCGAGGACGCAGAGAGGGTGATTTCCGGGCGCGTCCGGAAGACCCCGCTGCTGCCGGCGGGCGAGCTCGGGCGGCGCGTCGGGGCGCGTGTGCTCCTCAAGGCGGAAAACCTTCAGCTGACCGGATCGTTCAAGGCGCGCGGCGCCACGAACATGATCCGCCGCCTCTCCGACGAGGCGCTCGCCGCGGGCGTCGTGGCTGCGAGCGCGGGCAACCACGCCCAGGCGGTGGCCTTCGCGGCCCGTGATGCCGGCGCCCGCGCGGTGCTGGTGATGCCGGAGCAGGCGCCGGTTGCCAAGGTCGCCGCCGTCCGCCAGTACGGCGGCGAGGTTCAGCTGGTCGACGGCGGCTACGACGAGGCGGGGGCGGCCGCCGCTCGGCTCGCCGAGGAGCAGGGGCTGACGCTCGTGCACGCGTTCGACCAGGCGCCCGTCGTAGCCGGCCAGGGGACGATCGGCCTCGAGATCGCCCGCGCGGCGCCGGAGGTGGGTCTGATCGTCGTGCCGCTCGGGGGCGGCGGGCTCGCCGGAGGGATCGCGCTGGCGGCGAGCGAGGTGCTGCCCCAGACACGCATCGTCGGCGTCCAGGCCGAGGCCTGCGCGCCCTACATCGACTCGCTCGCCGCCCACCGCCCGGTGGGAGCGCGCTCGGCCAACACGATCTGCGACGGCATCGCCGTCAAGCGCCCCGGCGACTTCACGCTGCCGATCGTCGAGCGCCACGTCGACGAGGTCGTGACGGTCTCGGACGATCAGGTGGCGGAGGCGATGGTGCTGCTGCTGGAGCGCTCGAAGCTCGTGGTCGAGGGGGCCGGCGCCGTGGCCGTCGCAGCGCTCATGCACGGAAGGGTCGACGTCGGCGGCGCCGAGGTCGTCTGCGCGGTGCTGTCGGGCGGCAACGTCGACGCCTCGCTGCTCTCTGAGTGCATCCGGGTGGGCGAGACGGCGGCCGGCCGCCGCATGGTGCTGTCGACCGTCGTCCCGGACCGGCCCGGTGCGCTAGCCGGCTTGCTGCGCGTGGTGGCCGATTGCGGCGCGAACGTCGTGGACGTCGAGCACCTGCGCGACGGCATCGACCTGCACGTGCGCGAGACGGCGATCAAGCTCGTCCTGCAGACGCGCGGCGCCGAGAGCAACCGTGAGCTGCTCGACGCCGCGCGCGCGGAGGGCTTCTCGGTCCGCGTCGAGACCGAGGCGTAGCAGCCTGGTCGACCGTGTCGCTGGTGCGCCGGGCAGTCCACCGTCTTCGCGACCTCCGCCTCGAGCGTGAGCAGGCGCGCGGAGTCCTGGGCCCCGCCCACCGGGCCTGGCGAGGCAACTCGGTGGCCGAGAACGAGCAGCGCTGGGAGGGGTGGGACTGGAGCTCGCTGGGCGAGGAGTGGACCGCCTCGCCGGAGTGGAAGCAGGGGTTGATCGACGAGGTGCTGTTGCGGGTGATCCCGGAGGGCGGCACCGTGCTCGAGATCGGGCCGGGCGGCGGGCGCTGGAGCGTCGTGCTCGCGCCACGGGCGAAGCGGCTCGTGCTCGTGGACGTCGCCCAGCGGGTCCTGGACCTATCCCGCGAGCGGCTCGGGCCACTCGACACAGTCAGCTACGTCCTCTCGTCGGGGGCCGACCTGCCGGGCGTCGACGACGGGAGCGTGGACGCGGTCTGGTCCTTCGACGTCTTCGTCCACGTGGCTCCGCTCGACCAGGCGTGCTATCTCGGGGAGATCGCGCGCGTGCTCCGGCCCGGCGGCGTGGCGGCGATCCATCACGCGGACGGCCGCAACCGCGGGCAGCTCCAGTCCCGCCTCGGCTGGCGCGCGCCGATGAGCGCCGGCCTGTTCGCGGCGCTCGCGGAGGAGCGCGGCCTCGCCCTGCGGGAGCACATACGCTCGTGGTCCGGCGGGCGGCACGACCTCGGGGCCTTCGGCGACGTCATCACGGTGCTCGAACGCAAGACCTGACCCCTCCGGCGATCTAGGCTGGCCTGCATGCGAATCGCCCCGGACGTCGCCGAAGCGCTCGCCGGCGGGCGGCCGGTGGTTGCGCTCGAGAGCACGCTCATCAGCCACGGGCTGCCGCGGCCGAGGAACCTCGAGGTGGCGCGGCAGGTGGAGGAGGCGGCGCGCGCCGAGGGCGCGCTGGCGGCGACGATCGCCGTGGTGGCGGGCGAGGCGCGGATCGGCCTCGACGAGGAGGCGCTCGAGGTGATCGCCGCAGGTGAGGACGTCGTCAAGTGCGCTGTCCGCGACCTGGCGCCGCTCGCCGCGCGCGGCGGGAACGGCGCGACGACGGTCGCCGCCACGGCCCACCTCGCCGTGCGGGCCGGGATCCACCTGTTCGCGACCGGCGGGCTCGGCGGCGTCCACCGCGGCGCGCACGAGACCTGGGACGTCTCCGCCGACCTCGACACGCTCGCGCGGACCGGCATCGTGGTCGTCTGCTCGGGCGTCAAGTCGATCCTCGACGTCGGCGCCACGCTCGAGCGGCTCGAGACGCTGGGCGTGACCGTGCTCGGCTACGGGACCGACGACTTCCCCGGCTTCTATCTCGCGGACTCGGGACACCCGGCGCCGTGGCGGGTCGACTCGCCGGAGGAGGTTGCCGCGGTTGTGCGTGCACGCGAGCCGGTGGGGGTGGAGGGGCGCGCCATCGTCGTGGCCAATCCGCTCCCGGTCGACGAGCAGCTCGACCGCGAACTGCACGACCGCGTGCTTGCGTCCGGTCTCGAGCGCGCCGAGGCGGAGGGTGTGTCCGGCAAGGACGTGACGCCCTTCCTGCTCGACCTCTTCCACAGCGAGACGGGCGGGGCGAGCCTCGAGGCGAACATCCGGCTCGTCCTCCGCAACGCCGGGCTCGCCGCCCGGGTGGCGACGGCGCTCGGCCCTACATGAGCCGCATCGTGGTGGTGGGCGACGTGATGGTCGACGTCGTCACGCGGCTCTCCGGGCCGGTCGCACCGGGAAGCGACTCGCCGGCACGGGTCGCCTTCGAGGGCGGCGGGCAGGCGGCCAACACGGCCGCGTGGGCTGCGGTGGCCGGCGCCCAGGTGGCGCTGGTCGCGCGGGTCGGGGACGATTCGGCGGGGCGGGCCGCCGTTGCGGACCTGGAGGCGCTCGGGGTGGACGCGCGGGTGGCTGTTGACGGCGAGCGCCCGACCGGCACGGTCGTCGTGCTCGTTGCGGCCGACGGCGAGCGAACGATGTTTCCGGATGCGGGGGCGAACGGGGCGCTCGGGAGCGCGGATTTCCCCGAGGACCTGCTCGTCGCGGGCGATCACCTGCACGTCGCCGGGTACGCGCTGTTGCGCGACGGGTCGCGGGACGCCGCGCTCTCCGCCCTCGAGCGAGCTCGGGCGGCCGGGATGTCGACGTCGGTGGATCCCTCCTCGGCGGCGCTGTTGTCGGGGGGCTTACGGCAGCTGGGGAAGGGGGTGGGTTTGCTGATGCCCAATGGCCTCGAGGCACGGGCGCTCACCGGTCTCGAGAGCCCGGTCGCTGCCGCTCGTGTGCTCGCCGAGGCGTTTCCGGAGGTGGTGGTGACGCTCGGCGAGGGAGGCGCGCTCTGGACCGACGGCTCCGAGGTCGTCCGCGTGGCGGCCGAGCCGGCCGAGGCGGTCGACACCACCGGGGCGGGTGATGCATTCGCCGCCGGTTACCTCGCGGCACGCCTTCGCGGCGCTCCTCCGGAGAAGGCGCTGGCGGCGGGCTGCACGCTCGCCGCCCGGGCCGTCACCACCATGGGCGCCCGACCGCAGCGTCCTGACTTGACCACCGTATAGGGGGAAAAGTCAGGAAGGAGTGGTCACGCGAGCACCGATTCGCGGCGGCGGCGGCGCAGCGCCGCCCCGATCAGCCAGCCGAGCAGCGCAATCACCGCGAGCGGCAGGGCCACGGCGAGCACCCGGATGAGGATGCCGGCTGTCGCCGCGAGCAGGTCGCCCGCGTCGCCGAGGGCGTCGTCGAAGGAGCCGACCGCGCCGCCGTCTTCGCTCCCGCCGTCCTCGGCGGCCAGGAGCGTCACCGTCACGACCGCGTAGTCGGTGCGCAGCCGCAGGTCACGCAGCTGGCCGCGCAGGCCGTTTATCTCCCCGGAGACGAGGTCGAGCCGCCTTCGGAGCGCCTCGGCCTCCTCGTCGGTGTCCGCGTCCTCGAGCCGTCGCAGCAGGCTGCGGCGCTCGGCGCGGGCGGCCTGGAGACGGTCCCGCGCAGTGACGTGCTCACGGGTGACGTCGCGGCCGGATTGGCTCTGCGAGCGCACGGTCGCGAGCGCCGACAGGTCGCGCAGCGCGGGCCGCAGGCCGTTCGACGGGATGCGCAGCTCGAAGTCGCCGCCCGCGCCCTCGTCGCCGGTCGAGAGTGACGAGCTGAGGACGAAGCCGCCGTGGCGGTTCGTCACGCTCGTGACCTGCTCCGCGACGCGCGCCAGCTCGTCGACGGGCGCCTCGAGCTCGAGCCCGACCGAGCGCTCGATCTTGCGGTTGCTCTGGCCGGGGGCGAAGCCGCCGCCGGAGGGCTGTGCCGGCGCGATCTCACGGCCGCCGCCTCCCGGCGCCGTCTGAGCGAGGTCCTCGGCCGCGACCGACCCGCCGCCTGAGTCGCCGCCGCCTTCACTGCCGTCGTCCGGCGAGCCCGCCAGCGACACCACGACGACGAGCGGCACGACGATCGCCGCGATCACCCCCATCGCGGGCAGCGCCCGGCGAAGCGTGCCGGGGCGCAGGCGCTCGCGCAGCGAAGCGCGGGCCCCGCCGAGCGAACCGGGAGCGGGAGGGAAGCGGTTCTCGACCCGCTGACGCAGCTCACGGGCGAACTCGGGAGCCGGCTCGGGGGCGTCGGCCCGCAGCGCGAGCGCCAGCTCCTGCAGCTCCCGCGCCGCCGGATCGCCGTGCTCGGCCACCCCCGCGCTGAGTGCCTCCTCGATGGCGGCGAGGTCGCGGTCGATCGTGGCCGTGCTCTGGTCGCGCTCACTCATGACATGCCTCTCGCAGCTTCGTGATGGTTCGGTGCAGGCGGGTGCCGGCGGCGGACTCGGACATGCCGAGGATGCGTCCGATCTCGGCATTCGAGAGGCCGCCGGCGAACTTGAGCGCGATCAGGTCGCGCTCACGGCCGTCGAGTGACGCGAGCGCGGCGCGGACCGTCTGGCGCCGCAGGGCGAGCTCGGCGTGGTCGTCGAGGGTGGGTGCGCCCGCGTCCTCGGGATCGCCCTCGAGCCCGGCGCGGCGCCGGCGCCTGCGCAGCTCGTCGAGCGCGGCGTTGCGCGCGATCCCGAACAGCCACGCCTCCATCGACCCGCGCCCGGCGCGGTAGCTGCGCCGCTTGCGGTAGGCGCGCTCGAAGGCCTGGGCGGTCACGTCCTCGGCGGCGCCGCGATCGCGCAACAGCGAGGCCACGTACGCGTAGACGCGTGGAAACGTGCGCTCGTAGAGATCGGCGAATCCCTCGGTCGGCGAGCCCGCCATCAGCGCCAGGGGTTCTACAAGGGCCTCGCTCACACCCCTACTACGCACGAGCATCGAACTCATCACGAAATTGGCGTCCTCGCCCTAAAGACCCGCCCTGCGAGGCCGATAACCGGGGCTTAGTGCGACGATTCGCCGCCCCGACGATCCTCATGGCCCTGGCCGTCGTCCTCGTGATGGCGCCTGGCGCGGCTGCCGAGCTGCGGCTGCCCGCGGGCGCTAACGCCGCGCCACAGCTGCCGCCCGGAGTCGTCCCCGCGGTTGTGCCGCCGGTCTCGAAGACGGCAGGCCAGCGCCGCGGCCCCGGTGCCTCGATGAGCGTCGCGAAGAAGACCTTTCGCATCCAGGAGGGGCCGCCGCCTCTCTGGGCGACGGTCAACATCTGCGACACGAGCGAGTCGCCCAACGCCTTCGGAGTGCGCGCGAGCGTGCCCGGCAACGGCAGCGGCCGGCGCGTGTATGCACGCTTCACCGCCCAGTGGTGGAGCGGCGCGAAGCAGGCCTGGCTCACCGTGGGCGGACGCGGCAAGACCGAGTGGGTCTACATCGGCTCGCAGGACTGGCACGCGAGCCAGGGTGGCTGGACCTTCCACTTCTCGCAGCCGCCGGTCGGGACCGCCTACGTGATCCGGGGGATCGTGGAGCTCAGCTGGCGCGACAAGGCGCGCGCGAGCCGCCGCAAGCATAAGCGCGCGCGCTGGTCCCAGGTCGAGCGCCGCGTGCTGCTCACGGAGACCGGCAAGAGCGGCGTCAGGGGTGGCGATCCCGTAGGCACCTCCAAGGCCATGTGCTTGATCTGGTAGCTCCCCTGGGTACATATGGCGACAGCCGACGGTGTCCACTACTCTGCGGACCGGAGGCGTTTCCAGACCAGACGGAGCTCCAAGCTGTCACGCAAATTCACCTCAGTTGCCGTTGGCGCGGCTCTGCTCGCCTCGCTCGCTGCCCCCGGGGCGGCTGCGGCGGACGAGCTCGAGTCCTCCTGGGCACGCGTTAACGCCTGCGGTGGCGGCCTGCTGGGCGCCCGCGCGCAGCTGGCCGGGGACGGTTCCGCCAACGAGATGAGCGTCCGCTTCACCGCGCAGTGGCTCAGCCCGAACGGCTGGGTGCCGCTGAACGGCGCCGCGACCTCGCCCTGGCAGTCGGCCGGCACGGCCGAGTTCACGTGGGGCCAGGCCGGCTGGACCTACAACATCAGCGCCCCGGCGGGGAAGAGCTACCAGCTGCGCGTGGTGGCCGAGATGAGCTGGGGCAACCGGACCGCCACCCACGTGACGGGTCCCTGCAACATCAGCGGCTGAACAGCCGCGGGTCGTTCGTGATCACGCCGTCGACGCCGAGCGCCTCGAGCGCCCGGATGCGAGCGGCGTCGTCGACCGTCCACACGTAGAGCTCGCCGCCGGCGGAATGCACCGCCTTCACGAGGCGACGGCTCACGAGCACCTGATGGGCCATGATCGCCTCGCAGCCGCCCGAGCTGATTCGCCCCGCGGCCTGCCCGGGCAGGCGCGCCCGCATGAGGCGCACGATCGCGTAGGCGGGTAGCGCCAGCGGGGAGCGCAGGTAATTGCGCCGCACGCGCGGCACCGACCAGCCGCGCCGCAGCCCGGGCGCGAGCTCGCCCAGCCGCTCGAGGCTCTCCGTGTACATCGTCGAGACGAGCGAGCGCTCGGCCAGGCCGCGCTCTTGCAGCCCCTCGACCACCTCGCGCTCGTAGCCGGGCAGCTTCAGGTCGACGTCCAGCTCCACCCCGCTGTAGGCCTCGCCCGCGAAGTGCTCGAGCCCCTCCTCGAGCGTCAGGCAGTCGCGCCCCTCGGCATCCGTGTAGTCATGGGCGAGGACGAGTTGCCCGTCGCGCGCCCGCAGCACGTCGAACTCGATCATGTCGACGCCGTGCGCGAGCGCCGCCTCGAAGCTCTCGACGGTGTTGCCCGGCGCCACGTGGTCGGCGCCCTTATGACCGACACGGATCACCCCTGGCACGACGGGCACCAGTAGGTCGTGCGGTTGTCGTCGCCCTGGCCGCGCGAGCGGATCCGGGTGCCGCAGCGGCGGCAGGGCAGGCCCGTGCGCTCGAAGACCCAGTTGTCGTCGCGGCCGCCGCCCTCCGCCGAGCGCCGCATCAGCGGCTGCAGCCCGCGAACGACCGCGAGCACCTCCTCGTCGCTGACACCGTCGAGGCGCCGCCACGGGTCGACCCGCGCAAGGAAGCAGCCTTCGGACTTCCACATGTTCCCGACGCCCGCCAGGTTGCGCTGATCGAGCAGGGCGTCGCCGACGCCGCGTGTCTGGTCGTCCTCGCGCAGGCGCCGCAGGAAGCGCTGCTCGTCGAACCCGGGCGACAGCAGATCGGGGCCGAGGCCGGCGATGCGCTGGTCGAAGCGGGTGCGGGCATCGGTCATCAGCTCGAGCACGGGCCCGTCGAACTGGACGACCTCGTGCTCACCCGTGCGCAGCACCAGCCAGGCCCGCCGGGGCGAGCGCCGCCAGCGCTCACCGCGCCGGTAGACGTTCCAGCGGCCCCGCATGCGCAGGTGCGAATGAAGCGTCAGATCACCCTCGAAGCGGATGAAGAGGTGCTTGCCGCGGGCGTCGACCTCGCGCACCGCGCGGCCGCCGAGCCGCTCCGGCCAGCGATCCAGCGCGTGGCGCGGCTGGGGAGTCTCGATCTCCTCGATCTCGCGTCCGACGAGCGCCTCCCTGATGCGCCGCGCCGCCGAGTGGATCGTGTCGCCCTCGGGCACTCTCCCCAGACTAGGGAGCCGGCTTGCGTGCCCGCAGCGTGTACATGAGTGGCAGCCGCGGGATGCCCTCGGGCATCCGGTAGACGAACCCGTCGCGCACCATGAACGGCCACTGCGGGTACGCCTGATGGTCGTGCTCGCCCAGCAGTTCGATCGTCAGGCCGGCGCCGATCAGCGCGTTGACGACCTCGCTGAGCGGGTGCTGCCACTCCTCCGTGCGGTTGTGGACGGTCTCCGCATCCGGGTCGGTGTAGGTGCCGGCCTCGTCGTAGTCGTTGCGATGGGCGAAGTAATCGCTCTCGACCGTGAGGTCGTCTTCGCCGAACACCCAGCTGAACGGGTGGACCTCCTTCATGTAGAGGATCCCGCCGGGGCTGAGCAGCGCGCCCACGACCTGCGCCCAGCGCCGGATGTCGGGCAGCCAGTTGAGAGCGCCGATGTTCACGTAGACGATGTCGAAGCTGCGACCGCCGAGCGCTTCCGGGGCCTCGTAGACGTCGGCGCAGACGAAGTCGGCCTCGACGCCGATCTCGGCAGCGAGCTTGCGTGCCGCTTCGATGGCCGAACCCGAGAAGTCGAGCCCCGTCACGCGCGCGCCGTGGCGCGCCAGGGACAGCGTGTCGAGGCCGAAGTGGCACTGCAGGTGGACGAGCGAACGCCCGCTGACGTCGCCGAGGTCCTCGAGCTCGAACGACTGCAGCGGCTCGCGGCCGGCCTTGAAGCCCTCGACGTCGTAGAAGTCGCTCGCCGTGTGGATCGGGACCCGCTCGTCCCAGAACTCCCGGTTGAGATCGCTCGTCATGGCTCAGGCGCTCAGGGTGAGCTTGCGCGGGCTCTGCCGGAAGCCGAGCTCGATGAGCAGCTCGCCGGTCTCCGAGCCGACCACCGGCTCGCCGTCGAAGCGCTCGATGCCGAGCCGCGGCACGCGCCCGCGCTTCACGGCTTCGGCGAGCGCCTCGAGCGCGGGCCGCATCCAGGCCTCGTCCGGCTCGCGCAGCGGCAGCAGCCCCTTGCCGCCGCGCTCGACGTACAGGACCGGCTCGGCGTCGACATTCACCACGTAGGCGCCCGGCACGCGCGCGGGGCGCCTGCCGCTTGGCGCGAGCGCCCGGCTCGGCCGGGCGCGGAGCGATGTGTCCTCATCGTCGCGCTTCGGCCAGGGCAGGGTGGCTCCATAGGGGTTGGCGGGGTCGGTCGCCGCCAGCACGAGCGCGCCCTCTGACTGGTCTGACCGCAGCGAGCGCAGCCGCTCGATGGCGGCGGGCAGGGCGAACTGAGCGCCGCCGAGGCCCTCGACGAAGTAGCCGCGCCGCGCCGTGCCGAGCGTCTCCAGGTTGGAGAGCTCCGAGTAGAGCGCGGCGAAGCCGCCGCTGATGCCCTCGGCGAGCACCGTCTCGCGGGTGACGATCCCGTAGCGCTCGAGCAGCACCTCACACAGTGCCCGGATTCGCGGCCCGTGCGCGGGCGCTTCCTCGAACAGGTTCGCGGTGAGCGACCAGCGCCCCTGCACCTGCGGCGCTCCCGGCCGGCGGCGGCGGGCGAACGTCGTCGCTGCGCGCCCGGCCGAACCGGGCGCTTGCGCAAGGCGCCGCCCCGACTCGCGCTCACGGCGCGCGATCGTGAGGCGGGGCGCGCGCAGCGGCGCGAACGCATCGTTCGTCACCTCGCCGGCCCAGACGAGGTCCCAGAGCGCCTCCTGCAGCTCGGCGGGCTCGGCCTCGGAGAGGTCGGCGAGCAGGTCGGTCCAGAACGCGGCGCCGCGTTCGAGGCGCTCGCGAATCGTGTCATGGAGCGGCTCAGACGGGCGCTCGCCCTTGAACGGCGGCGGCCCGAGCCAGCGGGCGTCCTCGCGGAAGAGGAGCGCCACGCGGCCGGAGCGGCGCCCCAGAGCGCCCGCCCCGACCCAGACGAGCTCGCCGCTGGCGCACAGCTGATCGAGCCAGGCGGGCGAGTAGGCGCCGACCCGCCGCGGCAGTACGTCGCGCTCCCACACCTCGGGAGCGAGCGCCACGCCCTGCAGCGGCACGAGCAGCTCTCGCAGACGGTCGACTCCGGCGCCTCCGGGCGGCGCGGCATCCACGCCCTGCCACGCGGGCAGGAAGCGGGCGAGCGCGCGCTGCTCGGCGGGCTCCACCTCCTTGCGCAGCGTGGCGAGCGAGGCACGCCGCAGCCGCCGCAGCACGTCGGTGTCACACCACTCGCGCTCCGTCCCGCCCGGCCGCAGCTCGCCGCGAATCAACCGGCCCGAGCGCTCGAGCTCGCGCAGCACGGGACCGAGGTCGACGCCGTAGCGGTCGGAGATCTCACGCGTCGTGAAGGGCCCGTGGGTGCGGGCGTAGCGGCGCGCCAGCCGCGCGAGCGGTTCGTCGACGTCCTCGAGGAAGGCCGCCGGCAGCCCGCCGGGCGGCACGGCGCCGAGCGCGTCGCGGTAGAGGCCGGCGTCCTCCGCGGCGATCCAGCGCTGCTCGCCGCCGATCCGCATGCGCACGGCGCGCCGGCTCTTCTCGAGCTCGCCGAGGATCCGGCGCGCCGAGACCGCCTCGAGGCAGCGCGCCTGCGCGTCGTTCTCGGTCAGGTCGCCGACCGCCCGCAGCACGTCGTGCAGCCCGTCCGCGTTGGCGGCGCGGGTGCGGTCGCTCGCGCGCTGAAGGTCGGCCTCGACCTCGGCGAGCGCATCGGGGTCGATCAGCTCGCGCAGCTCCTCCTGCCCGAGCAGCTCGCGCAGCAGCTCGCGGTCGAGCGAGAGCGCCGCCGCTCGCCGCTCGGCGTTGGGCGTGTCGCCCTCGTACATGTAGGTCGCGACGTAGTCGAAGAGCAGCGAAGAGGCGAACGGGGAGGCGCGCTGGGTCTCGACCTCGACGAGCGAGAGCTCGCGCGTGTGAAGGCCGCGCAGCAGCTCCTGCAGTCCGGGCAGGTCGAAGACATCCTGCAGGCACTCGCGGTAGGTCTCGAGCACGATCGGGAACTGGCCGTAGCGCTTGGCCACCTCAAGCAGGGACTGCGCCTTGAGCCGCTGCTGCCACAGCGGGGTCCGCTTACCCGGCCGGGCACGCGGCAGGAGCAGCGCGCGGGCGGCGTTCTCGCGGAAGCGCGCGCCGAACAGCGCGGAGCTCGACAGCTCGCGCACGACGAGCTCCTCGATCTCATCCGGCTGCACCAGCACCAGATCGGCGGTGGGCGGCTCGTCGGAATCGGGCAGGTGCACGATGATCCCGTCGTCCGACCAGATCGCGTCCGACTCGAGTCCGAACTCGTCGCGGAGGCGCGCCGACAGCGCCAGCGCCCAGGCCGAGTGCAGCCGCCCGCCGTAGGGCGACAGGATGCACAGGCGCCAGTCGCCGATCTCGTCACGGAAGCGCTCGATCACGATCGTGCGGTCGCTTGGCACCACCCGCGTGGCGTCGCGCTGCTCCCGCAGGAAGGTGGACAGGTTGTGGGCGGCGCGCTCGTCGAGGTCGTACTCGGCGGCCAGCTCGGCCGGCTCGCGCTCGACCGCATCGCGCGAGAAGGCGCCGATCGCACGGCCGAGCTCCTTCGGCCGGCCCACGCCCTCGCCGCGCCAGAAGGGCACGGCGCCGGGCGCCCCCGGGGCCGGGGTGACGATCACGCGGTCGCGGGTGATCTCCTCGATCCGCCAGGTGGACGCGCCAAGCAGGAAGGTCTGGCCCGGCCGGGCCTCGTAGACCATCTCCTCGTCGAGCTCGCCGACCCGCCGGCCGTCCGGCAGGTGCACGCCGTACAGGCCGCGATCGGGAATCGTGCCGGCGTTCGTCACCGCGAGCTGCAGGGCCCCGCGGCGGGCGCGGATCGTGTCCTCCACGCGGTCCCAGACGATGCGCGGTCGCAGCTCGGCGAACTCCTCGCTCGGGTAGCGGCCGTCGAGCATGTCGAGGACCGAATCGAGCAACTCACGGGACAGCTCGGCGAAGGGATAGGCCCGGCGCACCATGTCGTGGAGCTCGCTGACCTTCCACTCGTCGCCCGTCGCGGTGGCGGCGACCACCTGCTGAGCCAGCACGTCGAGCGGATTGCGCGGCACGACGGTGGGCTCGATGTCACCGTCGCGCATGCGCTTGGCCACCACCGCGCACTCGAGCAGGTCGGCGCGGAACTTGGGGAAGATGCGGCCACGCGAGACGTCACCGACGTTGTGGCCCGCGCGGCCAATCCGCTGCAAGCCGGCCGTGACCGACTTGGGCGACTCCACCTGGATGACGAGGTCGACGGCGCCCATGTCGATGCCGAGCTCGAGCGACGATGTCGCCACGAGGCAGGGCAGCTCGCCCGACTTGAGCAGGTCCTCGACCACGAGGCGCTCCTCACGTGCCAGGGAGCCGTGGTGCGCCCGTGCGATGTAGGTCGCGTCCTCCCCGTCCTCCTCCGCGGCCAGCTCGTTGAGTCGCACCGCCAGCCGCTCCGCGCCGCGGCGGCTGTTCACGAAGATGATCGTCGAGCGGTGCTCGCGGACGAGACGCAGGAGCTCGGGATAGATCGCGGGCCAGATCGACCTGGGCGAGGCGGCGGGAGCGGTGCCGCCCAGGCCGTCGCCTACCAGGTCACCGCCACCCGCCGCGGTTCCCATACCGCCGACGGCCGGATCGGTGACGTCGTGTGCGTCGGGCTCGCGCATGTTCTCGACGGGCACGTGAATGCGGACGTCGAGCGGCTTGCGGATACCGGCGTCGACGATCTTGCAGGTCCGCCCGGTGCCCACGAGAAAGCGCCCGACCTCCTCCAGCGGACGCTGCGTCGCGGACAGGCCGATGCGCTGCAGCGGGCGCCCGGCGAGCTGCTCCAGGCGCTCGAGCGTCAGGGCGAGGTGCGCGCCGCGCTTGGTGCGGGCGACGGCGTGAATCTCGTCGACGATCACCGAGTCCGTCTCGATGAGGAACTCGCGCGCCCGCGATGTCAGCATCAGGTAGAGCGATTCGGGCGTCGTGATCAGCACGTCCGGCGGGGTCCGCAGCATCGCGGCACGCTCCTTCTGCGGAGTGTCACCGGTGCGGATCGCCACCGAGATGTCACCGCCGATGCCGCGCAGCGGTGCGCGCAGGTTCTTCTCCACGTCGTAGGAGAGCGCCTTCAGCGGCGACACATAGACGAGCCGGCCGCGGCTCGGGTCGGCGACGAGCCGGTCGAGGCCCCAGAGAAACGCCGCGAGCGTCTTCCCGGAGCCGGTGGGCGCCGAGACGAGCACGTTGTCGCCCGCCGCGATCGCCGGCCAGGCCTGTGCCTGCGCCTCGGTCGGACGCTCGAACGAGCGCGTGAACCAGTCACGTACCTGCGGAGTGAAGGATGCGAGGGGGTCGGGAGTCACCAACCCCTGAGCGTACCGCGTGGGCCCCTTCGGCTCGGGCGCCTCCCACTACGCTGCGGGCATGCATGCGCTGAGAAACCGCCTCGCCGCCGCGGTCGCCGCCGCTGCCATCGCGCTGACCTTCGCGGCCTGCGGCGACGACGACGTCGACGATCTCCGCAACGAGGCCGAGTCGACCGCCGACGAGCTGCAGGAGGAGGCGGAGTCGACCGCCGACGAGCTGCGCGACGAGGCGGAGACCGCCGCCGACGACCTGCGCCGGGAGGCCGAGGAGCTTCGCGAGGACATTCGCGAGAACGAGTCGCCTGAGGAGCTCCGCAGGGAGCTCGAGGAGTTCGAGGACCAGGCGCGCGAGCAGGGCGACGAGATCCAGCAGGAGGCAGAGGAGCTCCGCAAGGAGCTCGAAGAGCAGCTGCCCTAGCGGTCTCTCCTAGACCGGACGCGGCGGCACGTCGTCCGCCACCACGCGATGCAGGCGGACGCCTGCCCCCATGCCGAGCGCGGCGAGCGCCGCGACCGCCCCGGCGATCGGTCCGGCGAGCACCGCCAACAGCGGCACGGCCGGCACCACCGGCAGCAAGGCGCGCCAGCGGCCGGCCGCCAGGCCGGCAAATGCGGCGATCAGCAGTGCGAAGAGCGCCATCAGCGCCATATCGGTTCCCCTCTCCTCAGAGTCCCTCCGGGTGCCTGCCGGCATACCCGCGGGCGGAGCGCATCTCCTCGCTCCAGCGGTTGCCGGTCACCCGTCGGGCCGACGTGTCGAAACGCAGGCCGGCGACGATCATGTAGGCGTGCCCCGGGTTCGAGCGGATCGTGACCCACTGGCCCACCCCGCGCTCGCCCCAGCGCATGAAGCCGCTCGAGTCGAGCGGGGTGTCGAGTAGCCCCGCCGCGTGCAGCACGTAGCTGACCGACCCGGAGCAGTCGTAGCCACTGTCGCTCCAGCGGCCGTGGCCGCCGCCGTACTTGTAGGGCTTGCTCGCGATCTTGTTGCCCGCCGCGATGATCGCCTTGACCTCCTCGGGGGCCGACGCGGGCGCCACCGCGAGACCGTCGTCGCCGATGTAGGCCTCCTCGACGGGGGCCTCGGTCACGGGCACCTCCTCGTCGACGACGGGCGCGGCGGCCTCGGCCTCGTCCTGCAGCAGGCGCTGCTCGGCACGCGAGGCCTTGCCGTTGGCGCGCCGGCCCTCGGCGGTCTCGAACGACATCACGCTCGCCCGCGTGCCGGACCCGAACTGGCCGTCGACGTCCGTGTCGTGGCCCGCGCTGTCGAGATAGCGCTGGAGGGCACGCACGTCGGACCCGCTCGAGCCGACCTTGAGGGTGCGTGAGGCGTAATCGGCGGCCTGGGCGCCCGCCGTGATCGTCAGGGACAGTGCCGTTGCGGCGACTAGCGGCAACGTCCTTCGCATTGCGTAGGTGCTCCTTCTCTTCTCAGCGCCTACGGGGTTAGCTGTCGGGCTCGCGCCAGAAGAGCGGCGCTACGCGGCGGATCGCTGCGATTCGCCCCGAACTACTTGGTTCCCCCGCTTCCGGGCCGCCTGACGGCTCGGAACTCGGCTATGGCTCCTTGCGGCGAGGCACCCTATCAGCCGCCTCGAACAGAATTGCTTCATCCGCTCTCTCCTGAGCAAGTTCTGCCTCGTGCTGGCGCTGCTGGCTCTCGGCGGCTGCGGCGGCTCGGATGAGCCACCGCAGCCCGAGCCGAACACGGGCACGGTCGTCGCCGCCCTGGGCGACTCGATCACGGCAGGGGCGCCGCGCTGGGACCCGAACCCGGACGCCCGCGAGCAGATCGGCTCGCAGCTCGATCGCCGCAGCCAGTACGAGCTGTGGGCCGAGCGGGCGCTGCCGGGAACGGACTTCCGCAATTGCGGCGTCCCCGGCGAGCTGAGCGACGAGATCGCCCGCCGGCTCGAGGAGTGCGCCGATGGAGCGGATGTCCTGATCGTCCAGGGAGGCGTGAACGACATCTCGATCGGGCGCGGGCCGGCCGAGATCGCACCGCACCTGCGCGAGATGGTCCGTGTGGGCGAGCGGCTCGGATTGCGCGTCGCGATCGCCGAGCTCCTGCCCTGGACCGGCGGCTATCCCGCCGCCGATCCGCTGATCCGCGACCTCAACCGGCGCATTGCGCGGATCGCGCGCGAGGAGAACGCGAAGCTGCTCCGCTGGTACGGCCTGCTCGAAGACCCGCGGCGCCCGGGCCGGATGCGCGAGCGGTGGACGGACGACAACATCCACCCGTCCGTGGCCGGCTACCGCCGGCTCGGCGAAGCGCTCGAGCTGCCGTAGGCGAGCTCGCGGGCGCGGGCGAAGACGGCGTCGGTCATCGCCTCCGTCAGCTTGCCCGTGAAGGTGTTCTGCTGGCTCGGGTGGTAGCAGCCGAGCAGCAGCGGCCCACCCTCGACCGCGAACTCGGCTGCATGGCCGAAGCGCGGGCGCGGCCGTACGCCGAGCAGGCGGCAGGCGGCGTCCCAGGCGAACAGGCCGAGGCAGACGATCACGGCCGGCTCGAGCAGCTCGAGCTCCTCGGCGGCGTACGGCAGGCAGTTGTCGCGCTCGCTCGGCAGCGGTCTGTTTGCCGGCGGCGCGCAGCGCACCGCGGCGGCGATGAAGGCGCCGTCGAGCCGCAGGCCGTCGTCGCTTGCGTGTGAGACCGGCTGGTTCGCGAACCCCGTTCGGTGCATCGACGCGAAGAGCCAGTCGCCGGAGCGGTCGCCCGTGAAGACGCGTCCGGTGCGGTTCCCACCGTGCGCGGCGGGTGCCAGGCCGAGTACCAGCACGCGCGCGTCTGGGTCGCCAAAGCCGGGCACCGGCCGCCCCCAGTAGTCCTCGTCCGCGAACGCGGCGCGCTTCTCGCGCGCCACCCGCTCACGCCACTCGACGAGCCGCGGGCAGCGCCTACACGCGACGACGCGAGCCTCTAAGGCTTCAAGCGCCTGCCGCTTGCGAACAGGTGCTGGGACCACAGGAACACCGGCAGCGCCAGCGCCGCGGTCACGCCGAGCGAGAGCCAGATCGAGACGTCGCTCTCACCGAGGAAGCCGAAGCGCACCGCGTTGACCAGATAGAAGACGGGGTTGAAGTGCGAGAGCTCCTCCCAGGGGGAGGGCAGCACCTCGACCGAGTAGAAGACCCCGCCGACGAAGACGAGCGGCAGGATCACGATGTTGTTGATGAAGGTCGTGAAATCCCAGCTCTCGGCGTAGATCCCGACCACGACGCCGAGCGACGCGAACAGCAGCAGGCCGAAGCCGATCGCCGCCAGCAGCGCGAAGGGATTGGCCACCGGCAGGCCAACCAGCAGAATGGCCAGCACGAGCAACGAGCCGCCGATCAGAAGCGCGCGGAACACGCCGCCGACCACGTATCCGGCGTTCATCTGCCAGGTGGGCATCGGTGCCGACAGCACGTCGTTGATGTAGCGGTCGAAGCGCGCCTGGAAGATCGAGGACGCGTTGTTCGCGTAGGCGGCCTGCACCATCCCCATCGTGATCAGGCCGGGCACGATGAAGACCTCGTAGTCGACCCCGCTCACATGGTCGATCCGCCCGCCGAGCGAGAGCCCGAACACGAGGATGAAGAGGATCGACGCGATCACCGGCGCCAGCACCGTCTGCGTCCAGAGCTTCGAGACGCGCAGCGTCTCCCTGCGGCAGAGCCAGGCAAGCCCGCTCACGACGCCATCGCCTTGATGTAGACGTCCTCGAGCCGGTCGACCCCGAAGTGCTCACGCAGCGCGGACGAGCTGTCGCGCGCGATCAGGTGTCCGTCGCGGATCAGCGCGATCTCGTCGCAGAGCTCCTCCGCCTCCTCGAGGTAATGCGTCGTGAGCAGGATCGTGGTCCCCTCGGCGTGCAGGCGCGCGGATGTAGCGCCACAGCTCCTGGCGCAGCTCGAAGTCGACGCCGGCGGTCGGCTCGTCGAGGATCACGAGCCGCGGCCTGTGCATGAGCGCGCGAGCCAGCAGCAATCGGCGCCGCTGGCCGCCCGAGAGCCGAGGCGCGCGCGTGTCCCGCTTCGCCTGGAGGCCGAAGGCGTCGATCAGCTCGTCGGCGCGCTCGTCCGGGTCGGTCACGCCGAAGTAGCCGCCGTGGTAGACGAGCGTCTCGCGCACGGTGAGGAAGCGGTCGAGGTTGATGTCCTGCTCCGCCAGGCCGACCCACCTGCGCGCCGCCATCGAGTCGTACGGCTCGCCGAAGACCTGGATCTCACCCGAGGTGACGCGCAGCAGGTTGCATACCGCGCTGATCAGGGTCGTCTTGCCGGCGCCGTTGGGACCGAGCAGACCGAAGAAAGCGCCCGACGGAATCTCGAGGTCGAAGTCCTCGAGAGCCACGGTGCCGTCGTCGTAATGCTTGGTGAGCCCGCGCAGCTCGAGCGCCGGAGAGTCCTTACGAAACACTGGATCGAGACTAACGACGTAACTTCGCCGGGCTTTAGCGGACGATGCGTGACCACTGTCACGAACGGATCGCGGCGCCGGGCTTACGGTGCACGGTTCGTCATAACCGACAAGGGGACCTCACATGGCCAGCACTACCGGCGCCCCCGCCGGGACGTTGAACGGCGCGCTCGACGAGCTGCGCGAAACCGTCAGGGGGGACGTCAACGCCGACGCCCGGCCCGCCTTTAACGCAATGCACAAGGGACAACCCGCCGTCACGGTCTCGTGTACCGGCACGGCGGACGTCGTCCAAGCCGTCAACTTCGCGCGCGAGAACGGGCTGCCCGTCGCCGTGCGCGGCGGCGGCCACTCGATCGCCGGCCTGTCGACGATCGACGGCGGCATGCTGATCGACCTCGCCCCGATGTCAGGCGTGGTCGTCGAGCCGGAGCGCCGGCGCGTCCACGTCCAGGGCGGCGCGGTGCTCGGCGACGTCGACCGCGAGACGCTGCCCTTCGGCCTCGTGGCGCCGAGCGGGGTTGTCTCCGACACCGGCGTCGCGGGCCTCACGCTCGGAGGCGGCTACGGCTGGCTCCGGCGCAAGCACGGGCTCGCCTGCGACAGCCTCGTCGAGGCACAGGTCGTCTGCGCGGACGGAGAGGTGCGGACCGCGTCGGCCGAGTCGAACCCCGACCTGTTCTGGGCGCTCCGCGGCGGCGGCGGCAACTTCGGCGTCGTCACCTCGTTCACGTTCGAGCTCCACGAGCTCGGGCCGGACGTGGCCTTTGCGGCGACGTTCTACCCGGTCGAGGAGGTCGGCGACGTCCTCCGCAAGTGGCGCGAGTACGTCGAGCAGGCGCCGAACGAGGTCACCTCGGTATGCGTCACGATCACGTTCCCGGCCAACCCGGAGATGCCCGAGGCCGTGCACGACCGCCCGGTCGCGATCGTCGGCGGCGTCTACGCCGGTGACGTCGAGGAGGGCATGAAGGCGATGCAGCCGCTGCGCGAGCTCGGCACCGTCCTCTTCGACATGTCCGGGCCCACGCCGTTCACCGCGGTGCAATCGGGCTTTGACCCGCTGTTCCCGCGCGACACGCTGCGCGCCTACTGGAAGGCGCTGTACCTGAAGGGACTCGACGACGAGGCGATCGACGTGATCGCCGCGCAGGCGCAGAGCCGGCCGGCCCCGCTCACGCTCGTCAACACGTTCCACATGGGCGGCGCGATCGGCGACGTGGGGCCCGAGGACAGCGCGTTCGCCGAGCGCTCGGCGCCGTACATGATCTCGATCGACGGCCAGTGGACCGAGGAGGCCGACGACGAGGCCAACATCGAGTGGGTCCGCTCCTCGTTCGCCCAGCTCGAGGAGTTCGGGACAGGCGGTGTCTACCTGAACTTCACCGGCCTCGCCGGCGAGGCGGAGAGCGCCGGCGTTGACAGCGCCTTCGGGCGCAACCTGGTGAGGCTCGCCGAGATCAAGCAGGCGTACGACCCGGGCAACTTCTTCCACCGGAACAACAACATCAAGCCTGCGTAGTACACCCGGAGTCGCCGGATGTCCCCCGGTTCGGCGGCAGGCGATCGGGGCGGACGCGCGCTAGCCGAGCGCGCGTCCGTACTGCTTCTCGTAGTACGCGCGGTACTCGCCCGAGCGGATCGGCGCCCACCAGGGCTCGTTGTCCCGGTACCAGTCGACCGTTCGGGCGAGGCCCTCCTCGAAGCGGACCTGAGCCTCCCAGCCCAGCTCCCCCTGCAGTTTCTCGGAGCTGAGTGAGTAACGGCGGTCGTGGCCGGGGCGGTCCTTGACGTGCTCGATGAGCGAGTCGTCGCGTCCGGTCAGGTCGAGGATGCGCCGGACCACGTCGATGTTCTCGCACTCGTCGGGCCCGCCCACGTTGTACGCCTCACCCGCGCGGCCGCGCTCGAGCACCGCATGGATCGCGCGCGCGAAGTCCTCCACGAAGAGCCAGTTGCGCACCTGGCGGCCGTCGCCGTAGACAGGCAGCGGGTCGTCGTGCAGCGCGTTCAGGATGCAGAGCGGGATCAGCTTCTCGGGGTACTGGCGCGGGCCGTAGTTGTTCGAGCCGCGGCAGATCACCGCCTCGACCCCGTAGGTGTGGGCGTGGGCTGACACGAGCAGGTCACCGCCCGCCTTTGTCGCCGAGTAGGGCGAGGACGGGTCGAGCGGCGAGCTCTCGGTGAACGAGCCCTGCGGGATCGAGCCGTACACCTCGTCGGTCGAGACCTGCAGGTAGCGGGCGACGCCGCGCTCACGGGCCGCGTCGAGCAGCACGCTCGTGCCGATCACGTGCGTGCGCGCGAAGGCGTCCTGGTCCGCGATCGAGCGGTCGACGTGCGACTCGGCGGCGAAGTTGACGATCGCGTCGCTGCCCTCGGCCAGCTCGGACACGAGCGCGCGGTCCTCGATCGAGCCGACCACCAGCTCGACGTCCTCCGGCAGGTTCTCGCGCCGGCCCGCGTAGGTCAGCTTGTCGAGGACGACGACGTCGTGCTCGTCCTTTACGAGCCGCACGTAGGTCGAGCCGATGAAGCCGGCGGCGCCGGTCACGAGCAGCTTCATGCACGCACCCCGAGCGTGGCGAGGTACTCGTCGACCCCCTGCTGCCAGCGCGGCAGCCAGGGCTGGCGCGCCGTCCGTTCGCTGCCGAGCACCGAGTTGGCCGGCCGCGGCGCGGGGCGCGGGAACTCCGCGGTCGTGCACGGCTCGACCTCGCAATCGACGCCCGCGCTCTCGAACACGTAGCGCGCCAGGTCGTACCAGGAGCACCAGCCCTGGCCGGCCACGTGGTGGACTCCGAAGTCCTCGATCGCGGTCAGGTCGAGAAGGGCATACGCCAGGTGGCCGGTGTAGGTCGGCTGGCCGACCTGGTCGTCGACCACGTTCACCGAGTCGCGCTCGGCGCCGAGCCGGAGCATCGTCGCGATGAAGTTGCTCCCGCCCGCGCCGAAGAGCCACGAGGTGCGGACGACGTGGCTGCGCGGGTTGGCCTCGAGCGTGGCGCGCTCGCCGGCCGCCTTCGAGCGCCCGTACTCCGAGATCGGGTTGACGGGGTCGGACTCGATGTACGGGCTGCCCTTGGTGCCGTCGAAGACGTAGTCGCTCGAGACGTAGATCACCGTCCCCGCGGCCTCCGCGACGTTGCGGGCGCCGTCGGCGTTCACCCGCAACGCGTCGTATGAATGCGACTCGGCGCCGTCGACGTCGGTCCAGGCTGCGCAGTTGATGACCACGTCGCCGGGGCCGATTGCGGCGCGCACGGCGTCGCGGTCCGTCACGTCGAGGTCCGCGCGCGTGAGACCAATGGCCGCTCCCTCGGCTCGGCGCAGCACGTCCTGGCCGAGCATCCCGCCGGCGCCTGTCACGAGGATCCTCACAGGATCTGGACGTCCGCGTTGTCGCCCACGACGAAGCGGTAGGCCTTGGGCAGCGGCGGCCCGCGCCGGATCCGGACGTGCTTGCCGATCAGGCTCGCCTCGATGCGGTACTCGAGGTCGCTTATCTCGGAGCCGCCGAGCACGATCGAGTGCTCCAGCTCTGCGCGCTCGATCGTCACGTCCTCGCCGATCGCCGTATAGGGACCGATGTAGGCATCCGTGATCTTCGACCCGCGGCCGATGATCGCCGGACCGCGGACGGTGGCGCGCTCGAGTCGCGCCCCCTCTTCGATCACGACGCGGCCTTCCACTCGGCTCTCGACGAGCTCTCCCTCCACGCGCTCGGCGAGGTCGTCGAGGATCAGCCGGTTCGCCTCGAGCATGTCCTGCACCTGACCCGTGTCCTTCCACCAGCCGTGGACGATGTGCGGGTCGACCCGCAGGCCGTTGTCGACGAGCTCCTGGATCGCGTCGGTGATCTCGAGCTCGCCCCGGCCGGACGGCTCGATCGCCCGCGCCGCGTCGAAGATCGCAGGGCGTGAACATGTAGACGCCCACGAGCGCGAGATCGGTCTTCGGCTCGGGCGGCTTCTCCACGAGCCGTGCGACGCGCCCGTCGCCGTCGAGCTCGGCCACGCCGTAGTGCTCGGGGTCGGGGACCGGGGTGAGCAGGATGAGGGCGTCAGGCTCCTCGGAGCGGAAGGTGTCGACGAGCGCGACTATGCCGTCGCGCAGCAGGTTGTCGCCGAGGTACATGACGAACGGCGAGTCGGCCAAGAACTCCTCCGCGGTCAGCACGGCGTGCGCGAGCCCGAGCGGCGCGTCCTGCTCGATGTACTCGATCGACACGCCGAACCGCGAGCCGTCGCCCGCCGCCGCGCGGATCTCACCGCCTGTCTCCGGCGCGATGATGATCCCGACCTCGGAGATGCCGGCGCTCGCCATCGCCTCGATGCCGTAGAAGAGGACCGGCTTGTTAGCCACCGGGACAAGCTGCTTGGCGCTCGTATGCGTGAGCGGGCGCAGGCGGGTGCCGGTCCCGCCGGACAGAATCAGACCCTTCATTCAGGTACCTCCGCGGGCATCCATGCCCGCGTTCTGATGTCGCGCTTCGACATCACGTCTCAGTAACCACCGCCCAGCTTCCGGTGGTCCCAGCTCACCTCTCGGTAGGGGACGAAGGTCAGGCCGACTCGCTTCTGTGCCTGCTGCGCAACCATCTCGCGGATCTCGGGGGTGAGGCCGTTCGCGTAGCGCTCGAACAGCTCGAGCCCGAGGCGCTCGACGGCCTTCGGTTCGCGCTCCAGCTGCACGTCGCACTCCAGCATGACTCCGCGGAGCTGCTCGTAGCTGACGCCGTCCTCAATGCCGAGCGTGGCGCGCGGGTCGCGCTCCAGGTTCTTCGCCTTCTGTGACTTCGCGTAGGTCCACCCGCGCAGCTCACGGTCTGACGCCACGAACCAGAGCGGCACCATGTGCGGGAGGCCGCGCGGCCCGACGGTGGCGCACTGCATGACCATCTGCTCCGCGAGGAACTCGCGAACCTCGTCCGGCGTCATCTCGATCTGGCTCCTGCGGGACGGCATTGGCCCAGCAGGCTACCCGGCAGGGCGTGCTTCTCTCAGCGGCTGACGGCGCCCGCCAGCGTCTCGGCAGCGTCGAGCACGGCGCGGCGCGCCTCCTCGGGCTCAAGCACGACGGCGTCGCCGCCCTCCTTGAGGATCTCGCGCGCGAGCCACTCGTGCGACGCGTACGTGCGCTCCACCACCACGGCCCCGTCCGCGAGCTCCTCGACGACGCGCCGGTCCTCGCGCGCCCAGCGCGCCCGCTCGGGCGAGACCCAGATGCGCGCCGTACGTGACGAGGGGACCTCGCCGGTGGCGAGCCAGCCGTGCACGTCGGGCTCCACGCCCGGACGCGGCTCGAAGCGATCGTCGAGAACGGTCGCCTCGCGGATGCGGTCGAGCCGGTAGGAGCGCGGGGCGTCCTTCTCGAGGTCGTACGAGTGGATGTACCAGCCCTCCTGCCCGTTGGCGAGCTTGTAGGGCTCGATCGTCCGCTCGGTGAACTCGTCCTCGTTTTCCTTGTAGTAGTCGATGCGCAGCAGCCGCTGTGAGGTGATCGCGCTCGACACGACGCGCGCGACCTCCGAGTCGTCTCCCTTGGCGGTCGTGATCTGGAGTCCTTCATCGGCAGGGTCCTGGCCGAGCGCATCGACGATCTTCTGGCGCGCGGAGGCGAGCGAGCCCTCCGGGAGGTGCTCGCCGATCAGGTCGATCGCGGCGGCGAGCGCCTTCGCCTCGAGCGGCAGCAGCCGCGCGGGACGAGCGAAGTTGTCCCCGTAGGGCTCGGGATCCACCTCGATCTGATCGCCCTGGACCTCGGCGTAGAGGACGTAGGAGCCACCGCCGAAGTTGACGACGTTCAGCACGTCGATGTCCTGGCGAAGCTCCTGCTCGGTCACCTGCAGCGTCTCGCACAGCTCGCGCACGTCGAGCTTCTGCGCTTGGCGCGCCGCCTCGATCAGGAGGCCGGCCAGCGTGACGAGCCGGGCGAACCGCTCGGGCCGGATCGGCGACTCGTGGCCGTCCTCGTCGTCCTCGAGCTCCGGCTTGCGGCGCGCCTTGACCGGTTCGGCCAGCTCTAGCGGCTGACCGTGACGCTCGATAACGAGCTCGAGCCGCTCGCGCGCCTCGCCGGCCAGCTCGTCCGGCGCCTCGATGCGTGCCTGCTCGCCAAGACCCAGCACCCAGGCGATCATCTGCCGCGACTCGGCGTAGTCGGTCTCGAAGATGACGCCCTCGTCGGCCTCGCTGACCTCGCCGGCGTGGCCGAAGTGGCGCAGCGCCAGCCAGTCGACGCGGTCGGAGAGATAGATGCGCGCGCGTCCGACCGTGTCGCCGAGCTGCCAGTCGGTGCGGGTGGCGTAGACGCGCGGGTCGAAGTCCTCCGGCCGGTTGAAGTCGTGCTCGGCCTTTGACGAGTAACCCACCTTGCCGCGGATCCGCGACACGCGGAACACGCGCACGTCGTCGCGCTCGTGCGCGTACCCGATCAGGTAGAACTGCCCGCCGCGGTAGAGCAGGTGGTAGGGGTCGACCTTGCGCTTCTCCTCCGCGTCGCGGCCGATCGTGTAGTACTCGAACAGGATCGTCTTGCGGCGGAAGATCGCCGTCTCGACCTTCGAGAGCCGCTGCGAGAGCTCGCGCCCACCCGCGCCCGCGGTCACGGCCAGCGCGACGCTGCGCTGCTCGGGCGCGTCGAGCGGCGAGGGCTTGCCCCAGGAGAGCTGCTGCAGGGCGAGCCGCAGCGGCTCCGCGTAGGCGAACTCGCCGTCGAGCAGCGACAGCGCGGTGCGCAGCGCGCCGAGCTCCTTGTCGGTGAACTCGATCGCGGGCAGGTAGAAGTTCTCGGGCGGCAGCGAGTAGTTCTCGGCCTCGTAGTAGCCCTCGGCCGGCTTGTCGACCTTGAGGTGGATGCCGAGCGAGTCGAGCTCCGCGCGGTCCGCGTAGAAGCGGCGCGCGAAGGCCTCGTCGTTCATCTGCGAGTAGCCCTCGACGTCCTGCTTGATCTCGAGCGCGGAGACCGGCCGCCGCTCCGCCATCAGGAACGAGATGAGGCTGAGCTGCCGGATGAGCTTCTCGGTGTCCTTGGCCATGGTTAGTTGGACGGCGCCGGGCCCGTCCGGGCGCCTCCGCTACGAGGATAAGCGGGAAACCTGGCGCAGGGCCCCCCGTCCACGTGTTACGCCGCTATTTGCGGCCTTGAAACACCGCGTCGCCGCGCATAGGCTCGGGACAGGTCGCTGGTTTCTGAGGGAGGCAGCATGAATCAAGGGAGTAGAGGCGTGGGGTGCCAGGCGTGATCGCCGCGTCCACGGGCTGGTGGCTCGGCCTCGTGCTCGGCGTCGTCGTGATAGCCGTGGCGGCGGTCATCGTGATCGTGATCGTCTCGCTCGCGCGGAGGATCGCCGGGCAGGCCCGGGCCGCCGTGCAGGGCGTCGAGGTGGTGCGCGAGCAGACAGACGGGCTCGACGGCGTCGGCAGGATCAACGACTCCGGAGTCAGGATCCTGCACTCGGCCCGCGCGCTGCGAAAGGTGGCGGTCGGCAAGTGACCCTTATCGCGGTGTCGGGCAACACCCTGTGGGCCGTCTCGCTCGGAATCGGCCTCGTCGCGGCCCTGGTGGTGGCCGCGCTCCTGTTCGTGCTCGTCAGAGCGGTCGACGACATCGACAAGTCCGTCGGCGGCCTGCTCGAGGTGGCGGGCAAGGTCGCCGGCAACACGGCGAACATCCCCCAGCTCCAGGCGACCGCTCCGGTGCTGGGCCAGATCGTGGAGGAAGCGGTGGTGCAGGACCGCTACATGAACGCGCTGACCGACGGGTACACGGAATGAGCGACACCGACGTGCTGGTGCTGCTCAGCGTGCTGCTCGCCGTCGTCGTGGTGGCCGTGCTCGCCGCGGCGCTCATCCGCATCCGGACCCGCCTCGAGTCGGCCTCGCGAGGGCTCGCGACGCTCGCGGATGCGCTCGAGACCGTCGAGTCCGAGCATCTTCGCCCGCTCGAGCCGGCGGTCAAGGCGATCAACGCGCAATTCGACGTCATCCTCGGCGCAATGCCGGGCATCGCCTCAAAGGCCGCGGTCGTGGCCGAGAGGAGGCCGCGATGACGCTCTGGTGGATCGGCAACGTGGTCCTCCTGCTCGTGATCCTGCCGGTCGTCGTCTACCTGCTCCGCGGGGTCCTGAACGCCGCGCGCAGCATCGTGCCGAGCGTCAACCGGATCGCCGCCGCCGCGAACGCCGGGTCCAAGGATCTCGACGCGGCGCCGCTGCTCCTGACGACTCAGGACCAGGTGAGGCAGACGGTCGAGGTCGTCGCGAACTACGGCGGCTCCCTCGACGTGATCGTCGACGACGCGGAGGAGCGCTAGCGATGCCGGCGGCGGGCGTGGTCCTGATCCTCGCGGTCGTCCTCATCGTGCTCGCGCTCGTGTACTACCTCGTGTCGACGATCGTCGCGCTCAGGCAGATCACGGCGGGCCTCGACGAGGCGATCGCCGGGGTCGGCGAGATCATCGAGAAGAGCGCCCCGGTCAACGAGATCGTCGCCGACATCAACCGCAACCTCGACGCGGGCGTGGACCTCCTCGAGGGACTGCTCGTGAAGAAGGCGGGGCTGGTCGACGCCGTAGGCCTGGTGGACGGGCTCTACCCGGGCGCCGCCGCGGCGGGGCTGCGGAACTTCCCGGACAGCAAGACGATCGAGGCGCCGCGGATCTCGGAGGTGTACACGAAGGGCACCCTGACGCTCGCCCGGCTCGGCCGAGAGGCTCCGATCGCCGCCGCCAGCCCAAACGGGCCGGTGCTCAGGAACGTGGAGGCGGGCAGCCTCGACGCGCGCGCCCTCTATCCCGAGGTCCGCCAGTCCCGGCCGGAGAAGCTGCCGAGGTCGCCTGTGATCGGCACCGGCGCCCCCGTGCAGTACCCGCCGAGCGAGCAGCGCGGCGGAACGACGCCGGACGAGGCCGAGGCCGAGGCGAAGGGTCCGTGGGCCGAGACCGCCGCCGAGGGCATCGTCCCGGCCGAGCTCGGAGGATCCGACGCACCGCGCGAGATGCTGGAGGAGGATCGCCAGCTCGGCAGCTCGGTGCTCGGGGAAACCACCGGGTCCGACGAGCCGGCGACGGAGCGCGGCATCGACCCGAGTGGCGGCGACGAGGCAGACGCGACCTCCGATGCAGGTGCGGAGCCCACTGAGGGTGCCGAGCCCGACCTGAAGGATGCCGCGGCCGCGCCCCGCCAGGTCGACGTCGAATCGGCCGATCCGGAAGACCGCTCCCACACGTAATAACAGGAGAGACCTCTTGCAGACTCCCGCCGTATTCGAGTACGAACGCGCCACGAGCGTCGAGGGCGCGATCGCCTCGCTGCAGCGGCTAGGCCCCGAGGCGCGCGTCATCGCCGGTGGTCACAGCCTGCTGCCGATGATGAAGCTCCGTCTCGCGAACCCCGAGTACCTGGTCGACATCAACGATCTCCACGAGCTCGCCTACATCCGCGAGGAGGGAGACGAGGTGCGGATCGGCGCGCTCACGCGGCACGTTGGGCTCGAGCGGTCCGAGTTGCTGGCCGAGCGCTTTCCCGTCTTCCGCGACGCCGAGCAGGTGATCGCCGATCCGGTCGTCCGCAATCGCGGCACCATCGGCGGCTCCCTCTGCCAGGCCGACGCGGCAGAGGACCTGTCCGCGGTCTGCTCGGCGCTCAAGGCGACGGTCGTGATCCGCGGCGCGGATGGGGAGCGCCTCGTGGGCCTGGACGAGTTCCACATCGGCCCGTACATGACCGCCGTCGGCGACGGCGAGCTCCTGACCGAGATACGGCTGCCGCTGCGCCCGAACGCGGGCAGCGCTCACGAGAAGGTCGAGCGGCGCGCCGGCGACTGGGCGATCGCGGCGGCGTCGGCCGCGCTCTGGATGGACGGGAACACGATCGCCGACGCCGGCCTCGCGCTCAGCGCCGTCGGACCGACAACGGTCCACGTCACACGTGCCGAGGAGCTCCTGCGCGGCCAGGCGCCCTCTGACGAGCTGTTCGACCAGGCCGGAGCGATCGGCTCCGAGGACTGCTCCCCCGTCGCCGACGGCCGCGGCCCGGTCGACTACAAGCGCCACCTCGCCGGGGTGCTGACGAAACGCGCCCTGCGCCGCGCCGCGGCCCGCGCGCTGCACCAGGAGGCCTGATCATGCAGGTGACGATCACCATCAACGGCGAAGCGGTGTCCAAGGAAGTCGAGCCGCGGCAGCTGCTCGTTCACTTCATTCGCGACGCCGGCCTGACCGGGACGCACTGGGGCTGCGACACGTCCAACTGCGGCGCCTGCGTGGTGCTGATGGACGGGCGGCCGATCAAGTCGTGCACGACGCTCGCGGCGATGTGCGAGGGCCACGAGATCCGCACCGTCGAGTCGCTCGCGGCCGACGGCAGGATGGACCCGGTCCAGCAGGGCTTCCACGAGAAGCACGCGCTGCAGTGCGGGTTCTGCACGCCGGGGATGCTGATGACGAGCCGCGCCCTGCTCGACGAGAACCCGCACCCGACCGAGGCCGAGATCCGCACCGCGATCTCGGGGGCGATCTGCCGCTGCACGGGGTACAAGAACATCGTCGCCGCCGTCCAGTGGGCGGCCGAGCACGAAGCTGAGACGAGACAGGAGGCGTGAGGATGGCGACAGTCGAGAACCTCCCGACCGCGACGGCCGAGCGCCCGATCGGCTTCGGGCGGCTGAAGCGCAAGGAGGACGAGCGCTTCATCCGGGGCAAGGGCAACTACCTCGACGACATCAAGCTGCCGGGAATGGTGCACGGCGCGATCCTGCGCAGCCCGTACGCCCACGCTCGCATCCTCTCGATCGACACCTCGCAGGCGCTCGCCCATCCAGGCGTGGCGGCGGTGGTGACCGCCAAGGACCTAGAGACGCTCGGGCTTGCGTGGATGCCGACGATCTCGTACGACACCCAGGCGGTTCTCGCCGGCGACAAGGTCCGCTTCCAGGGTCAGGAGGTCGCGTTCGTGATCGCGACCGACCCATACACCGCGCGCGACGCTCTCGGACTGATCGACGTGGAGTACGAGCCCCTGCCGGCGATCGTGAACGCCCGCAAGGCCCTCGACGACGACGCGCCGCTCATCCGTGACGACAAGACGGGCCAGACGGACAACCTCGCCAGCCCCACCTGGGAGGCCGGCGACGAGGAGGCCACGGAGCGCGCGTTCGCCGAGGCCGACACGCTCGTGACGCGGGACATCATCTACCCGCGCTGCCACCCGGCGCCGCTCGAGACGTGCGGAATCATCGCGGACTTCAACCCGCAGACCGGGCAGCTCGACCTCTACAACGGCAACCAGGCGCCGCACGCGCACCGCACGGTCTACGCGCAGGTGGCCGGGCTCGCCGAGCACATGATCCGCATCATGTGCAACGACATCGGCGGGGGCTTCGGCAACAAGGTGCCGGTGTACCCGGGCTACGTGTGCGCGATCGCCGGCTCGATCGTCGCCGGCGTCCCGGTCAAGTGGGTCGAGGACCGCTCGGAGAACCTGATGTCGACCGGCTTCGCGCGCGATTACGTGATGCACGCCGAGATGTGCTCGAAGGACGGCAAGATCACGGGCCTGCGCGTCGACGTGATCGCCGACCACGGCGCGTTCGACAGCACCGCGCAGCCGACCAAGTTCCCCGCCGGTTTCTTCCATATCTGCTGCGGCTCCTACGAGCTCGAGGCGTCGCACGTGAAGGTCAAGGCGGTCTACACGAACAAGGCGCCCGGCGGCGTCGCCTACCGCTGCTCGTTCCGCATCACGGAGGCCGTCTACCTCGTCGAGCGCATGGTCGACGCGCTCGCGCTCGAGATGAAGGTCGACCCGATCGACCTGCGCATGCGGAGCTTCATCGGCCCCGACCAGTTCCCCTACGAGACGACGACGGGCTGGACGTACGACTCGGGCAACTACGCCGAGACGATGAAGGTCGCGATGGACATCGCGGGCTACGACGAGCTGCGGCGCGAGCAGGCGGAGAAGCGGGCGCGCGGGGAGCTGATGGGAATCGGCGTCGCCTTCTTCACCGAGGGCGTGGGCGCCGGGCCGCGCAAGCACATGGACATCCTCGGCCTGTCGATGAACGACGGCGCGGACCTGCGCGTGCACCCGTCCGGCAAGGCGGTGGTCAGCATCAGCGCGCAGACTCAGGGCCAGGGCCACGAGACGACGTTTGCGCAGATCGTCGCCGAGGAGCTCGGGATCCCGCCCGAGGACGTGCAGGTGCGCCACGGCGACACCGACAAGTCGCCGTACGGGCTCGGCACCTACGGCAGCCGCTCGACCCCGGTGTCAGGGGCCGCCGTGGCGGTCGTCTCGCGCAAGGTGCGCGACAAGGCGCGCCTGATCGCGGCGACGATGCTCGAGACGCGGCCCGAGGACCTCGCCTGGGAGAAGGGCCGCTGGTACGTGAAGGGCGACCCCGAGCAGGGCGCACCGATCGAGGACATCGCGGTGCGCGCGTACAGCGGCGACACCATGCCCGAGGGCATGGAGGGCGGCCTCGACGCGCAGGTGATCTACGACCCGCCCAACCTCACCTACCCCTACGGCGCCTACATCGCCGTGGTCGACGTCGACCCCGACACCGCCGAGGTCAAGGTGCGTCGCTTCATCGCGGTGGACGACTGCGGCGTGCGCATCAACCCGATGATCGTCGACGGCCAGATCCACGGCGGCCTCGCCGAGGGCATCGGCATCGCTCTGATGGAGGTGATCACCTTCGACGAGGAGGGCAACTGCCTGAACGGGTCGTTCATGGACTACCTGATCCCGACCGCGCTCGAGTGCCCGGACTTCGAGCTCGGCGAGACCGTCACGCCCTGCCCTCACCACCCGCTCGGCGCGAAGGGCGTCGGCGAGTCTCCCAATGTCGGTTCGCCCCCCGCGATCGTCAACGCGGTGATCGACGCGCTGCACGAGTCCCACGGGGTGACGCACGTCGACATGCCCTGCACCCCGGCGCGTGTCTGGGCCGCGATGCAGGGCCGGCCGGAGCCGCCTCAGTGATCAGCGGCGAGCTCCGCGAGCGGGCCGAGGAGCTCGCCGCCCGGCGGTCGCCGTTCGTGATCGCGACCGTCGTGCGGGTGCAGCGTCCGGCGAGCGTCGCGCCCGCCAGCGCCGGCCTCGTGCATGCCGACGGCACCATTGAAGGGTTCATCGGCGGCGTCTGCGCGCAGCACAGCGTCCGGCTCTACTCGCTGACCGCGATCGAAAGCGGGGAGCCGCTCCTGCTCAGGATCCTCCCCGGCGACGATGAAGATGTCGAGATCTCACGCGAGCAGGGCGCGGTCACGGTGCAGAATCCCTGTCTGTCCGGGGGCGCGATCGAGATCTTCCTCGAGCCGGTGCTGCCGGCGCCGCGTGTGCTCGTGGCCGGCAACTCCCCCATAGTCGCGGCCTTCCGGACCCTGGGACCCGAGCTCGGACTCGAGATCGTCGCCGCCCACGACATCGAGGACGGAGTGCTCACGCCCACGCCGGGAGACCTGGCGCTGGTCGTTGCGGCCCATGGGCAGGACGAGGTTGCGGTCCTGCGGGCGGGTCTCGAGGCCGGCCTGCCCTACATCGGGCTCGTGGCAAGCCCCAACCGCGCCGCGGCGGTGATCGGGGAGCTGCGCGCCGAGGGAATCTCCGAGGAGCTCCTTGAGGCGGTCGAAGCGCCGGCGGGAATCGACATCGGGGCGCGCACGCCGGCGGAGATCGCACTCTCGATCCTCGCGCGGATCGTCGCCGTGCGCCGCAGCGGGCCGGTTCACGCGCCGGCCTCCGCGGTCGACCCGGTCTGCGGGATGACGATCGCGGTGACCGGCGACACGCCCTCGATCGAGCACGGCGGCGAGATCGTCTACTTCTGCTGCGCGGGCTGCAGGCGAAAGTTCGAGGAGCGGCATGAACTCGCCCAAAGCGACGGGTGAGGCGGCGGGCGAGATCCGCCACCTCGTACCCGACGTCGAGACCCTGGCTCAGCGCCTCGCGGCCGTCGACTACCTCGTCGACGAGGGGCTCGCCACGTCGATGTACCTCAGCCTCCGCCTCCCTCAGCCGCTGCTGCTCGAGGGTGAGGCCGGGGTCGGCAAGACCGAGGCCGCGAAGGCGCTGGCCGCGGTCCTCGATACGCCGCTGATCCGGCTTCAGTGCTACGACGGCATCGACCCTGCCGAGGCGATCTACGAGTGGAACTACCCACGCCAGCTGCTCAGCATCCGCCTCGCCGACACGAGCGGCACGAAGCTCAGCGAGGAGGACCTGTTCGGGCCTGACTTCCTCATCCGCCGTCCGCTGCTGCGCGCCCTCGAGCATCCCGGGCCGCGGCCCGCCGTGCTGCTGATCGACGAGATCGACCGCGCCGACGACGACTTCGAGGCGTTTCTGCTCGAGCTGCTCGCGGAGGCCGCCGTCACGATCCCCGAGATCGGCACGATCCGCGCCACGCACCCGCCGGCCATCGTGCTCACCTCCAATCGCACGCGCGACCTGCATGACGCGGTCAAGCGGCGCTGCCTCTACCAGTGGATCGACTACCCGACCCCCCAGCGCGAGGTCGAGATCGTGCGACGGCGCGTGCGCGGAGCGGCGGAGACGCTCGCCGTGCAGGTCGCGGATGCCGTCGCGCGCATACGCGACAGCGACGTCCAGAAGCCGCCGGGGATCGCCGAGGCGATCGACTGGCTTGCGGCCCTCGATCTGCTCGGGGTGGAGGAGCTCGACGCCGCGGCGGTCGACCGCACGCTCGGCGCGGTCCTGAAGTACAGCGAAGACCAGGAGGTGGTCCGCGCCGCCGGGCTGGACCAGCTCGTGGCCCGATGAGCGAGCCGGCGTTCAGAGTGAGGACGGCCCACCTGGACCTGCCGGCTCTCGCCGGGGCGTTCAGCCGGCGCCTGCGTGACGCCGGCGTGCCGATCACCGCCGAGCGCGCCGCTCGCTTCGCGCAGGCGCTGTCCCTGGTCGAGCCCGTCTCGCGGCGGCGGCTCTACTGGACCGCCCGCGCCGTGCTCGTCTCGGACTCGGCGCAGCTGAAGGCGTTCGACTCCGTGTTCTCCTCGGTGTTCGGCGGGCGTGCGCCGTCAGCCGAGTTCGAGCCCGAGAGCACAGAAGCCGAGCCGGCGGCGGAACGGGCCACGGAGCCCGAGGCCGCCGGGGAGACGGGCGTGGGTGCCGAGGGCGTCTCGTCCGCCGCCGCGGGATCGGGGCCGGACGATGACCTGCGCGAGGTCGCGCTGCCGGTGGCAGCGAGCGACGAGGAGCGGCTGCGCGACAAGCGCTTCGACGCTCTCGAGCCCGGGGAGCTTGCGCAGCTGTACCGGCTGATGGCCCGGCTCGTCGTCGCCACGCCCAAACGCCGCACGCGCCGCTCCGAGCGGCAGCGGCGCGGCGAGCGCATGGACATGCGGCGCACCCTGCGCGGAAGCATGCGCACGGCGGGCGACCCGATCCGCCTTGCGCGCCGCCGCCGGCGCGTGGTTCGCCGGCGCATGGTGATGCTCTGCGACATCTCGGGCTCGATGGAGCCCTACGCGCGCGCGTACCTGCAGTTCCTGACCTCGGCCGCGGGCAGCGGGCCGAACGCGGAGGCGTTCGCGTTCGCCACGCGGCTGACGCGCCTGACCCGAGCGCTGCGCTCGCGCAGCCCGGAGCGCGCGATCCAGCGCGCCGCGGCGGCCGCTCCCGACTGGTCGAGCGGCACGCGCATCGGCGACGCGCTCAAGGCCTTCAACGACCGCCATGGGCGGCGCGGTATGGCTCGCGGCGCCGTGGTCGTCATCCTGTCCGACGGCTGGGAGCGGGGCGATCCCGCGCTCGTCGGCCGTGAGATGGAGCGCCTCTCGCGCCTGGCCCACCGGATCATCTGGGTCAATCCGAGGGTCGCGGCGAGCGGCTTCTCGCCGCGGGCAGGCGGCATGGCGGCGGCGCTGCCGTACTGCGACGCGCTCGTGAGCGGTCACAGCCTCGATGCCCTCGGCGAGGTCGCGGAGGCGATCGCGGCGGAGCACTGGGAGCCTCCGGCGCCCGCACCAGAGCCCGATGAGGACGAGCCATGGGCCAGCGCCATCCCGGTTCAGGGCAGCTCGGTGGGGATGCCGAGCGGCTACGGGCCGAGCCGAGGCAGGACGACTCCCGGCTGGGGGCCAGATGGCGGCGAGTGAGCAGGCGGGCAAGAGGTGCATCTATCCGGGCTGCGAGCGCCCGGCGGTCCCCCCGCATCCGCTCGGCGGCCCGCAGCCGAGCTTCTGCGACCTCGAGGAGCACAACGCCCTGACAGCCCACCACGAGCGGCAGCGGCTTGAACGCGAGTCGAGCCGATCGATCGACGAACCCGACTCAGGAGGTTGATACGTGGCCGACGAGGCATACCGAGCGGTGTTCCTGCGCGTGCACCCCACCGGCAAGATGGTGCTCAGCCTGACCACCGAGCCCGACGGCAACGAGGGCCGCTACGCGCAGCTGGTGGCGGAGGAGCTCGGCGTGCCGCCGCTCGACGTGAAGGTCGTGCCCGCGGACACGAACCGCTTCGGAGAGGGCCACGGCTTCAACACGAGCCCGTCGGAGGGGACCTCGGCTGCGGTCACGAGCGCCAGCGCGAAGATTCGCGAGAAGGCGCAGCTGCTCGCGGGAGCGGCCCTCGGAGCCGAGCCCGAGAGCCTCAGGTGGGGCGGGGGCGCGTTCACGTCGGCCGGCGACCCGCCGGAGTCCCAGACGATCGCCGACCTCGCCCTCTACGCGCACGGCACCGGGGCCCTGCCGCCGGGGGTCGAGGGCGGGCTCGATGCTCAGACCGTCTACCGGGACTAGAGCCTGGCGTCGATACCGATCTCGACCTCGTCGGCGACCTTGAGCGTCCCGAAGAGAGCCGTGTACGGCTTGATGCCCCAGTCGCTCTGCCTGACGGTCGCCCGCCCGGTCAGGCGCCCGTCCTCACTTCTCAGCTCGAAGGTGATCGGGCGGCGAGTGCCGGCCAGCTCGAGCTCCCCATGGACGGTTGCATGCGTGCCGCCGGGGTCCAGCTCGAGGGCGCTCGAGCGGAACTCGATCGCGGCGCCTTTCAGCACCTCGTCGTCGATCGTCTGCTCGATGCCCGCCTTCTCCTCGTCGCCGAGCGTCGTGACCCCGCCGCTCCCCTCGCGCACCCGCAGCGATCCGCCATCGGCCCTGAGCGTGACCGCCGGGTCGTCCGCCACGTCGAGCTCGGCTTCCCAGGACGTGACCTCGATGACGAGGTCGTGCCCGGCCTTGGCCGCCGCCCCCTTGCGCTTAGTCTCGACGCTCAGGGTGGCGTTGTGGGGACCCAGCCTGTGCGTTCCGGCCTCGATCGGCATCCACGAGACCCTAGATCCACGAACACGGAGGAGCAAACGACGTGGTTGAGCTCGACCATCCATTCACGACCGGGAAGCCCATCGACGAGTCCTGGGACGCGATCCTCGACCTCGAGCGGCTGGTCCCGTGCGTCGAGGGGGGCAGGGTCATCGAGAGGACGAGCCCGGACGCGGTCAAGGCGGAGATCGTTGTGAGGATGGGTGCGATGTCGATGAAGTTCACCGGCACCGTGGAGGTGGTCGAGAAGGATCCCGACGCCCACCGCGCGGTGATGGAGGTCAAGTCGAGGGAGGCGGGCGGGCAGGGCCACGCCAACGCGAACGTCGTCTTCGCGCTCTCGGACGGCGGCGGGAACATCCATACCGCGGCTCAGATCACCGGCAAGGCGGCCTCGATGGGCGAGGGGGTCGTCGTGAGCGTCCTCGACGCGATGATCAAGGACTTCGCGGGGAAACTCGACACGATCTGATGCCGCGCAAGACCATGAGACGGATCAAGGAGGGGGAGGTTCCCTACGACGGCGGGACCGCCGTCCAGGAGGACGCCGGCCGTCCCGTCTTCCGCGGCAACGGCGCCAACGACTACGTCTGCGTCGAGTGCGGGAACGTGCTCGCGACGGGAATGGATCCCGAGCACATGGGCAAGCGGGTCCGGATCCGCTGCGGGCGCTGCCGCACGGTGAACGTGTCGGCCGAGGTGCCGGTCGAGCTCAGTCGCCGGCGTGCGCCGGGGCGGAACGGCGGAGGACGCTGAGCGCCGCCTCGTAGTCCTCCCAGGTGTCGACGTCGCGCGGGAGCTCGCGATCGACGTCGATCCGCTCCACCCGCTCGGGGTGCGACTCGATCAGCTTCCAGACCGCCTTGTCGCCGTGGAGCGAACGCAGGTCGCTGAAGGCCGCCGCGGAGAAGACGAACGGGTGTCCCAGCTCTCCCCGGTAGCTCGTGACCGCCGCCCAGGGACGTAGCTCGGCCCACGCGCTCGCCACCTCGTCGATCAGCGCCGGCTCGACGCCCGGCATGTCGCCGAGCAGCAGCATCACGGCCTCCGCGTTGCCTGCGGCATCCAGGCCCGCGAGCAGGGACGATGCGCAGCCGCTCCCGTATGAGTCGTTCCGGGCCAGCTCGGCGCGCCGGGGCGCGATCTGGGCGAGGGCGTCGTCCGCCGCCCCGCCGACCACCAGCACGACCCGCTCGAGGGACGAGCTCTCGACGTCCCGGAGCACGTGGCCGAGCAGCGTCGTGTCGCCGAACGGCAGCGTCTGCTTGGGGCGCCCCAGCCGTTTCGAGCCGCCCGCCCCGAGAACGATCCCGACCATTCTTGGATCCTAGGGGCGGCTACGCAGCTTCGCGCTCGCCAGCCCGGCGGCCGGCGAAGTAGGCCGACGTCGAGATCCCGCGGTCGAAGTCGGACCAGCGGGCGCCATCGGCCAGCGACTTCTCGATGCGGTCGAAGCTCCCCAGGTTGCCACCCAGGTTGTCGATGAAGTGGACGAGCGTCGCCTCGCGGGTGCAGGGCACGACCGGACTGCCGTGCTCGAGCTTGCCGTGGTGGCTCAGGATGATGTGGAGGAGGGCGTCGGCGTCCGCCTCGGGAAAGGCGTCGATGTCCTCGATCGTGCGCCGCACGGTGTAGTAGCCGAGTGGGATCTCGCCGAGCAGCTTGCCCTCGTCCGTGAGCTCGATCGCGCCGTTCACGGACGCATAAGCCTCGACCTTGCCGATGTCATGAAGGAGCGCGCCGGTGACCGCGATGTCGCGATCGATCGCCGGGAAGGTCGCGGCCAGCGCGCTGACTCCCTGGGCGACGGACAGGCAGTGCTCGAGCAGCCCGTGCCGGTAGGCCTGGTGGTAGTACTTCGCCGCCGGCGCCTCGTGGTAGATCACGCCGGTCGGGGTCGAGCTGTGGAGCAGCCGCCTGAGCAGCTCGCGCAGGTGCGGGCGCTGGACCGTCCCGACGAGCTCGGCAAGGTCGGCCGCCATCTGGGCGTAGGGGATGGGCGGAGCCTCGTTCAGGTCGGCGAGGTCGTATTCGCCCTCGACGGCGGCGCGCAGGCGCTTGACCGTGAGCGTCGCGCCATAGCGCTCGTCGACGGTGTAGCGGCCGAGCACGCGGATCACGGAGCCGCTCGGGCAGAGCGGAGCGAGCTCGTTGACCTCGTCCCAGACGACCGCCTCGACGCTACCTGTGACGTCTCCCAGCTGGAGCTTTATGAAGCTCTCCCCGTTGCGCCGCTGGCGCTGGGAATGCGAGCGCACCACGAAGATGGAGTTGACCTCCTGGCCGTTCGCGAGGTCGCGAATGAAGCATTTCGAGGGCATCAGAGTGGGTTGCTCCATCGGGCTTGCCAAGGTAGAGCGGGACTCGGACGGGATAGCCTGCACAGCCATGGAGTCGCCCCCCGCGCAGCGTTCCTGACATGGGAGTGCTCGTGGCAGGCGGGACGGGCGCGCTCGGTCAGGCGGTCGTGGCCGAGCTGCTCGCGTCGGGCTACGGCTGCACGGTCACCTGGGTCGTCGAGGAAGAGCGCCGGCGAGCGGAGCAGGAGTTCGGCGATCGCGTGATGCTCGTGCACGCCGATCTGCTCGATGCGGCCGGAGCGAGCGAGGCGGTCGCCGCGGTGGACGAGCTCGAGGCGGTGGTGAACCTCGTCGGCGGCTTCGCAACGGGCGGCCTCGTCCACGAGACCGAGCCCTCCGCCTTCGAGCGCATGCTCGAGCTCAACCTGAAGCCCGCCTTCAACCTCGCGCGCGCGGGGATGCCGCGGATGATGGACCGCGGCGAGGGCGCCTTCGTCGGCGTGTCGGCGCAGTCGGTTCTGAGGCCCTTCCCGGGCGCGGCCGGCTACATCACGGCGAAGGCGGCGGTGCTCGCGTTCATCCGCGCGCTCGACGCCGAGTACAAGTCGCACGGGATCCGCTGCAACGCGATCCTGCCGAGCGTGATCGACACGCCGGCGAATCGCAACGCGATGCCGGACGCCGATTACTCGAAGTGGGTCCAGCCCGTCGCGATCGCGAAGGTCGTCCGCTTTCTCGTCTCGAGCGACTCGAGCCCGACGACCGGCGCCGCGATTCCCGTCTAGTCGCGCGGCGAGCCGTAGTACGAGAGCGCGAGCCGCCCGACCTGTTTGGTCACGCCGGCGTTCTGCAGCGCGCCGAGCGGCGCGCCTATCAGCGGGATCCAGCGCGCGGCGTAGCGGCGCGCCAGCCGCTTCAGGAGGTACTTGACCAGCCGCCGGTGGAGGCTGTCCATGCTGCGGTGCGAGATCGCCTTCTCGACCATCGCCTGGGCGAGCCGCTTCCCCACACCGTCGAGCGCGGCGCGCGCCTCCGCCGGAGTCTCGTAGAAGCCCTGGAGCGCGAGCAGCTCCGCCGGCCGCATCGGGTGGCGCGGGTCGTACCCGTAGGCCGCGGCGATGTAGAAGATCATCCGGCTCTGGATCCAGATCAGCGCCACCACGTCCGGCGCGACGGTGAAGGCGCCGCCGAGCCCCAGCGCCCCGCCCTCGAGGCGCGCAAGCCGAACGTGCTTGCGGTACGCGACCTTGGCGAGCTGGGCGGGCGTGTGACCGGGGCCGGCGATCCGCACCCAGTCCTCCGCCTGCGGGCCGAAGCGCTCGGCCGCCACGAGCGCGATGTACTCGGGCGCGCGGTCCGGCTCCGCGAGAATGCGGTTCCAGAGCGACTGCGGAGGCCGCGTGATGTGCTCGATGTGCTCGTCGCCGGGGGCGATCGTCTCGGTCATGAGGAGTGTCGAGTACCCGAGCCGGGCACAATCAAGGGTGAAGCACTCATTCGCCAGAAAGGTAGGGACATCACATGTCCACGGAGACAACACCTCGCCACGGCATCCTCAGCGACGACATGCGCGCCGAGCGCGACGAGCTGATCGGGATGCTCACGAAGGCGTACTGGATGGAGATCGAGACGGTGATGAGCTACATCGCGAACTCGATCAACCCCGACGGCGTCCGCGCCCAGGAGATCATCGAGTCGCTCGAGGAGGACATCCAGGAGGAGCTCGGCCACGCACGCCAGTACGGCGCGCGCATCAAGGAGCTCTACGGCGTCGTGCCGGGCTCGCTCGACTTCAACGCCGAGCAGAGCTACCTGCAGCCGCCGGAGGAGCAGACCGACATCGTGCACGTGATCAAGGGAGTGATCGAGGCCGAGAGCGGCGCGATCGAGCACTACAACCGCATCATCGAGTTCTGCGAGGGCAAGGACCCCGTTACGCAGGACATGGTGATCGACATCCTGCGCGACGAGGAGGGCCACCGCCGCCTCTTCGAGGGCTTCCTGCGCGAGTACAAGCTGGAGGGGCTCGCCTAGAGCGGCCGCGATCACGGGGACGGTGCACTGACGGCGCCGCCCCGGGGGTAGGATGCCGCGCGGATGCGCCGCCTCGCGGTTTGGAGCGCCGTACTGACCGTTCGGATCCCTCTCCGGGCCGGTCGCGCGCGCCGCTTGCTGAGGCCATGACCGCGCTGCGCGAGCTGGATCGCGCGCGCATCCGAGACCTGCGCTCACGTGAGTGCGCGGCATTCAGCGCGCGCACGCGCGCCTCCGAGGCGCTCTTTCGGCGCGCCGAGCGGACGCTCGCCGGCGGCGTCGCGTCCTCGTTCCAGCGGCAGGACCCGTGGCCGGTCCACCTGGTGCGCGGGGAGGGCGCGCGCGTGTGGGACGTCGACGGGAACGAGTACCTCGACTTCCACAACGGGTTCGGCTCGATGGTCCAAGGGCACGCTCATCCGGCGGTTGCCGAAGCGGTGTCGCGCCGGCTTGCGGAGGGGACCCACTTCGGCGCGCCCACCGAGGAGGCGATCGCGGTGGCCGAGCAGCTCGGCGAGCGTTTCGGCCTCGAGCGCTGGCGCTTCACCAACTCGGGAACGGAGTCGACGATGGGCGCGATCCGTGTCGCCCGGGCCGCGACCGGGCGTGCCGACGTGATGAAGGTCTTCGGCGCCTATCACGGTCATCACGACACCGTGATGGTCAGCCTCGGGTTGCCGTCCGATCAGGCCGGGCCGGCCGGCGCGCCGCCCTCGCTCCCGTGGGGAGCCGGCATCCCGCCGGCGACGGTCGACCAGGTGCACACGGTGCACTTCAACGACCCCGGCGCGCTCGACGCGCGCATCGCGAGACTGGACGCGGAGGGGCGCAAGCCGGCCTGCCTGATAATCGAGGCCGCCATGACGGGCATCGGCATCGTGCTGCCGGAGCCGGGCTACCTCGACTCGGTGCGCGAGATCACCCGGCGGCACGGCGTCGTGCTGATCCTGGACGAGGTCAAGACGGGCCTGACGATCGCGCCCGGCGGCGCCACGGAGCGCTTCGGCGTGAAGCCGGACATCGTCACGCTCGCCAAGTCGCTGGGTGCCGGCCTGCCGGCGGGCGCGATCGGCATGACGCCGGAGCTGTCACGGCCGCTCGAGGACGGCAGCGTCCACCAGCTCGGCACCTTCAACGGCAATCCGCTGTCGATGACGGCGGCGCGCGCGAGCCTGGCCGTCGTGCTCACAAGAGCGGCCTACGAGCGGCTCGAGCGCCTGAACGAGCGCCTGATCGCCGGTCTCGACGGCGCACTCGCCGAACGGGACCTGCCGTTTCACACGGTCGGGCTCGGCTCCAAGGGCTGCGTGCGCTTCGGGCCCGAGCGCGTCACGGACTACACGTCATACGCCCGCCGGCACGACCGCGAGCTGTCCGAGCTCGCCTGGTTCTGGTTCGTGAACCGTGGCCTGTTCATGACGCCGGGGCGTGAGCTCGAATGGAATCTGAACGTGGCGCACGATGAGGACGAGGTCGACCGCTTCGTCGAGGTGTTCACGGGCTTGCTGGACGCGCCGGCGGCCTAGGCGACGACGGTACGGCTCTGCTCACGCATGAACTGCGGCAGGTACCAGGGCCCGAGCCCGCCCTTGCCGGTCGTCCCGCTCGACTTCCAGCCCGCGAAGGTCTGCGTCCCGGGCCAGGCGCCGGTCGTGGCGCCGGCGCGCCGGTTCACGTAGACCACCCCGGCCTCGATCTCTGCCAAGAAGCGCTCCTTCTCGGCGGGGTCCTCGGTGAAGACTCCGGCGGTGAGCCCGTAGGCGGGCGCGTTCGCCTCCGCAAGCGCCTCGTCGAAGGAGCCCACGCGCGTGACGGTCACGAAGGGGAGGAAGAGCTCCTCGCGCTCGAGCCGGTGGCCCTTCGGCAGGCCGGTCACGATCGTCGGCTCGACGAAGTGCCCCGGGCGCGCGGGCCGGCCGCCGCCGGCCGCCACCTCGCCGTCGCGGCGCGCATCGCCGACGGCCGTCTCGAAGCGCGCGGAGCTCACCTCGTTGATGACGGGGCCGAGGAACGCGTCACGATCGGAGGGGTCGCCGAGCTTGAGGCCGCTGCTGAACTCGGCGATCCGCTCGACGAACTCGTCGTGCACCTCGTCCAGCACGATCGCCCGTGAGCACGCGCTGCACTTCTGCCCCGACAGGCCGAAGGCCGAGCGCGCCACGCCCTCAGCCGCGCCCTCGATGTCGGCGCTGGCGGCGACGATCGCGGGGTTCTTCCCGCCCATCTCGGTGAGCGCGGGGCGCGCGAAGGGGCCCTCGTGGAGCTTGCGTGCGATGGCCCTGCCCACCTCGGCGGAGCCCGTGAACGCGACGCCGTCGACGGGCGCGTCGACCAGGACGCGCCCCGTCGCGGGGCCGCCGTGGATGACGTTGAGGACGCCCGGCGCGAGCCCGGCATCGCGTGCGATGTCGCCGATGATCGCTCCCGACCAGGGCGCCTCCTCGGAGGGCTTCAGCACCACCGTGTTGCCGGCGATCAGCGCGGCGCTCAGCATGTTGACCGCCAGCGCGACCGGGAAGTTGAACGGCGACAGCACCGCGAAGACGCCGTAGGGAAGCAGCACGTCGGTGTTGCGCTCGCCCTCGACGAAGCTTTGAAGCGGCCTGACGTAGCCCTCGTTCTCTTCCATCAGGTCGGCGTAGGTCGTGATCAGGTCGACCGCCTCCTGCACCTCGAGGATCGACTCGGTGCGGGTCTTGCCGGTCTCGAGGCTCGCCACCGCCGCCAACTCGAGATGGCGCTCGCCGATCCCGGCCGCGACCGCGCGCATCTGCTCGCAGCGCTCGGCGTATGGCAGCGCCGCCCAGGCGGGGCCCGCCTCGCGCGCCGCCTGGACCGCGACGGACACGAGCTTCGGAGTGGCGTCGTGGGCGCGGCTCGCCACGGTCCCCTCGGCCGCCGGGTCGAAGCGGCTGAAGGGCTCGCCTGCGAAGTCGTCCTCGCCCCCGATGAGGTGCGGGAGCGGCTCGCTCGGATTTGCGCGTGCCTCCGCCAGCTTCGCCTCGAACTCGTCGTCCGTCTCGCCCCCGAGCGCGCCGCTCGTGTAGGTCAGCCGGGTGCTCATGGACGTAGACTCGCACAGCCGTGGGCGCCCGCACCGAGTTCCCTCGCTCCGTCAGGCGCGTCGACCACACCTGGATTCCGATGTCCGATGGCGCGCGGCTCGCCGCGCGCATCTGGCTGCCCGAGGACGCCGATGACGACCCCGTTCCGGCGATCCTCGAGTACCTCCCGTACCGCAAGGGTGACGCCTTCGCGAAGCGCGACTCGTACCACCACCCGTACTTCGCGGGCCATGGATACGCGGGCGTCCGCGTCGACCTGCGCGGCACCGGTGACTCGGACGGCATCCTGCTCGACGAGTATCTCCCGCAGGAGCAGGACGACGCGCTAGAGGTGATCGCCTGGCTCGCCGAGCAGCCCTGGTGCAGCGGAGCGGTGGGCATGATCGGCATCTCCTGGGGCGGCTTCAACGGGCTGCAGGTCGCGGCGCGCCGGCCACCCGCCCTGAAGGCCGTGATCTCGATGTGCGCTAGTGACGACCGCTACTCGGACGACGTGCACTACGTCGGCGGCTGCGTGCTCGCCGTCGACATGCTCCAGTGGGCGGCGACGATGCTCACGCTGTGCGCGCAGCCGCCCGATCCCGCGGCGGTGGGCGAGCGCTGGCGGGAGACCTGGCTCGAGCGCATGGAGCGGACACCGCCCTACGTCGAGGCCTGGCTCGGGCATCAGCGCCGCGACGACTACTGGCGCCAGGGATCGGTGTGCGAGGACTACGCTCAGATCGAGGCGCCCGTCTACGCGGTCGGAGGCTGGGCGGACGGCTACTCGAATGCGGTGCCCCGCCTCGTGGCAGGCCTGCCCGGCCCGCGCAAGGGCCTTGTCGGGCCCTGGTCGCACGCCTTCCCGCAGGACGGCGAGCCCGGCCCGACGATCGGCTTCCTCCAGGAGTGCCTGCGCTGGTGGGACCACTGGCTCAAGGGCATCGACACCGGGATCATGGACGAGCCCGCGCTGCGCGCCTGGATCCAGGACGTGCTGCCGCCCGCCGACCACTACGCCGAGCGGCCGGGCCGCTGGGTGACCGAGGCGCAGTGGCCCTCGCCGTCGATCGACACGCGTGAGCTGCCGCTGCCGGGCGAGTTCCCGGTAAGTGTCCGCAGCGCTGAGTCGACCGGCGCCGACGCCGGCGCGTGGTGTCCCGACGGCGGTCAGGGCGACTGGCCTCCCGACCAGCGTGCGGAGGACGCGCGCTCGGTGAGCTTCACGTTCGAACCGCTCGAGGAGCCGCTCGACATCCTCGGCTTTCCGGAGGTCGAGCTGACGCTCGAGTCGGATCGCCCCGAGGCGCTCGTCGCCGTTCGGCTCTGCGCTGTGGCGCCGGACGGCTCGTCGCTCCTGATCACGCGCGGGCTCCTCAATCTGACCCACCGCGACGGTCACGGCGAGGTCGAGCCGCTCGAGCGCGGCCGGCTCTACGACGTGAGCGTGCGGCTCGACGCGATCGGGCATTCGGTGCCGGCCGGCCACGCGCTGCGCGTGTCCCTGTCGAGCTCGTACTGGCCCTGGGCCTGGCCCTCACCCGAGCCGGTCACGCTGACGCTCCAGGACGGGCGTCTGCTGCTGCCGGTGCGCCCGCGTCGCGAGGAGCCCGAGCCGCCGCCCTTCGAGGCGCCGGAGTGGGCCGAGCCGCTAGCCGTGGAGACCATCGAGCCGGGCCGGACGAGCCGCGAGCAAAGCCACGACGACGGCACGCATGAGATCGCCTTCGAGTGGGACGTCGGCGGGCATCGCCGGCTTGCCGAGGCGCGCACCGAGATGGACGACAGGAGCCTCACGACCTACCGGATCTCCGACGGCGACCCGCTGTCGGCCTCCGTCGAGGCACGTTGCAGCTCCACGCTCGCGCGCGACGGCTGGCATGCGCGCGTCGATACGCACAGCGCGATGAGCGCGACCGCAAGCGAGTTCCTCGTGACCCAGCGACTCGACGCCTTCGAGGGCGACGAGCAGGTCTACTCGCGCACGTGGGAGTTCTCGTTCCCGCGCGATGGCGTCTGATCGAGGCCGGCCACCACCCAGCGCTGGAACTCGCCGATCAGGTCCTCGCTGGGAAGCATCAGCCGGCCCTTCTCGAACGCGCCTGAGCGCATGCCGCGCTGCACCGACTCGACGAGCACGCGGTCCTCGTCGCCGACCTGGTAATCGAGCTTCAGGTACTCGGCGATCCAGCCGGGATCGGTATCCGGCCCGAAGAAGTAGTCGAGGAAGCCGTCCGTGCTGTCCGGCCCGCTGGGCACGAGCGGGCCGACCGACAGGTTCGCCCGCCCGGGCATCACGTTGACCTTGATGTTCGGCCAGATGAGGTGGAACTGGCCGTCCACGTGCCCGTCGCCGTTGGCGGACGGCCCGCGCGGCTGCGCGTAGTGGCTCCCGAAGGTCGGGTGGCGCTCGAGGAGGTAGCGGTCCGGGCGCACGTCGATCACCTCGCTGAAGCTCGGGTGGGCAACGGCGCAGTGGTAGCACTCGAGGTAGTTCTCGACGGCGATCTTCCAGTTGGCGTCGAGCGAGAACGAGACGCGCTGGTGGAAGCTGAGCGCGTCGAGGTCGAGTCCGCCGCGGCGAACGATCTCGGGCAGCTCGCCGAGCGTGTCCCCGAGCGGCGGTGCGGAGGCATCGGCGTTGACGAACACGAGCGGGCCCCAGGTGTCGACCTGGGCCGGCTTAAGGCCGAGCTGCTCGCGGTCGAACTGCGGGTCGGCCTCCGAGCGCGGCGCCGCGCGGAGCTTGCCGTCGAGCCCGTAGGTCCAGGCGTGGTAGTGGCACTGGAGCGTGCTGCAGGTCCCGCTGCCCTTGACGACCTCGGCCCCGCGGTGGCGGCAGACGTTCACGAACGCGCGCAGCGCACCCTCGCGGTCACGCACCACGACCAGCGGAATCTCGCCGGTGCGCAGCGTCAGGTACGAGCCCGGCTCGGCGAGCTCACCGCTGTGCCCCGCGTACTGCCACGCGGACGCGAACAGCCGCGCGCGCTCCTGCTCGAGCAGCTCGGCGTCCGTGTACCAGCGATAGGGCAGCGTCTCGGTCACGTCGTCTCTCCGGAGGTGGCGGCCAGGGCGACAGCGTGGCAGGCGGGCAACATGAGCGGGTCGTCAGAGCGGCAGCGCTCGAGTATGCCGAGCCGCTCGGCCTCGCCTGTTTCCACGACCGGACAGCGTGGGTGGAAGCGGCAGCCGGCCGGGATGCGCGTCGGGTCGGGCGCCTCGCCGGTCAGGATCTGCTGCTCCATCTCCTCGACCTCGGGCACGACCGACAGGAGCGCGCGCGTGTAGGGGTGCCTGGGCGCCGTCAGCAGCTCCTCCGTCGGCCCCTCCTCGACGATGCGGCCGAGGTACATCACCGCCACCCGGTTCGCCACGTTCCAGGCGAGCCCGAGGTCGTGCGTCACGACGAGGATGCCGACGCCCGTCTCGCGCACCAGCTTCAGCATCAGCGCGAGGATCTCGCCGCGCACCGACGCGTCGAGCGCGGACACCGGCTCGTCGGCGACGAGCAGGCCGGGGTTCAGCACCATCGCCCCGGCGATGATCACGCGCTGGCGCTGGCCGCCCGAGATCTCGTACGGGTAGCGCGTGAAGAAGCTCTCCGGGGGGCGCAGGCCGGCGCGCCCCAGCGCATCCGCCACGAGCTGCTCCTCGTCTCCCTCGATCTTCTGGATGCGCACGCCCTCGGCCACTGCTTCGTAGATCGTCTGGCGTGCGTTCAGGGCGCCGGTCGGGTCCTGGAAGATCATCTGCGCGTGCCGGCGGTGCTCGCGCAGCGAGCGCGATCGCGGCCGACGGCTCGCCACGGAAGCGCACCTCGCCCTCGTCGGGGACGCGCAGGCCCATGATCGTGCGGGCGAGCGTCGTCTTGCCGCAGCCCGACTCGCCGACGAGCGCGACGATCTCGCCGCTCTTCATCGAGAGGTCGACGCCGTCGACGGCGCGCGCGACGCCCTTCCCTGACCGGGTAGCCGACGTGCAGGCCGCGCACCTCGAGCAGCGGGGCGTCGTCGTTCATGCGCGTGGCCACCGGCGCCCCGGACGACATGCACGCAGGCGGCCGCGCGGCCCTCGCCGGCCGGCCACAGCTCGACGTCCGTCGACGAGCAGATGTCGATCGCCGCGGCGCAGCGCGGGTGGAACGGGCAGCCGCTCGGCAGGTGGCGCGGGTCGGGCGGGTCGCCGGGCACGCCGGACGGGTTCATGCGGAACGCCGGGTCGCCGATCACCGGGAAGGCCGCGCCGAGCGCGCGCGTGTAGGGATGCGCGGCGTTGGTGAAGACCTCCTCGGCCGGGCCCTGCTCGACGATCCGGCCCGCGTACATCACCGCGATCCGGTCGGACAGCTCGGCCAGCGTCGACAGGTCGTGGGTGATGAAGATGATCCCCAGGCCGAACTCCTTCTGGAGGTCCTCGAGCAGCCGCAGCACCTGCGCCTGGACCATCACGTCGAGCGCGGTGGTCGGCTCGTCGGCCACGAGCAGGCGCGGCTCGCAGGCAAGCGCGAGGCCGATCAGCACGCGCTGGCGCTGGCCCCCCGAGAGCTCGTGTGGATAGGCGCTCGCGCGCCGGGCCGGCAGCCCCACGAGCTCGAGCAGCTCGCCCACCCGCGTCGGACACCTTGCCGCGGCCGTCCTTCGAGTGCAGCCGGATCGCCTCGGCGATCTGGTCGCCGACCCGCTGCACCGGGTTGAGCGTGTGGAGCGCGCCCTGGAAGACGATCGCCAGGTCGGTCCAGCGCACGGCGCGCAGGCGGCCCGGCTTCATCTTCAGCACGTCCTCGCCGTCGAGCAGCACCTCGCCGGTCACCTTCGTGCCCTTCGGCAGCAGCCGCAGCAGCGCGGCCGCCATCGAGGACTTGCCGCAGCCCGACTCGCCCGCCAGCCCGAGCGTCTCGCCGGGGTGGAGGTCGAGGTCGACGCCGCGCACCGCCGGCACGGCTGCGCCACGCGGCGCGTAGGTCACGTGCAGGTCGCGGACCCGCAGGAAGTGCTCTTCGCTGCTCAACCGCGCTCCTTCAGCCGCGGGTCGAGGATCTCCTCGAGCGCCGTGCCGATCAGCGTGAACGACAGGGCGACGAGCAGGATGCCGAGCCCGGGCGGGATGAAGTACCACCAGGCCTCCTGCGTGATCGCGCCCGCTCTCGAACGCCTGGTCGAGCATCGTGCCCCAGGAGATGTTCGCCGGGTCGCCGAGGCCGAGGAACGAGAGCGTCGCCTCGGAGAGGATCACGACGGGCACGGTCAGCGTCGTCGTGGCGAGGATCAGCGGCGCGACGTTCGGCACCACGTGGCGCGTCATGAGGTGCCAGTTGGAGGCACCAAGCGCACGGCTGCGGTCGACGTAGTCGCGCTCCCTAGGGTCAGCACCTGCGCGCAGATTACGCGCGCGTTCTGCGGCCACGAGGTGATGCCGATGACGAAGATGATGTTCTGGATCGACGGGCCCAGGATCGCCGCCAGCACGATCGCGAGCGGCAGGAACGGGATCACGAGGAACCACTCGGTCACCCGCATCAGGACGAGCCGACGATGCCGCCCATGAAGCCGGCGACGATGCCGACCACGGAGCCGATCACCATCGCGAGCACGGTCGCCGCCAGCCCGACGAGCAGGCTGATGCGCGCGCCCGTAGATGAACTGGGTCATGACGCTCGCGGCCGAAGTTGTCCGTCCCGAGCGGCGCAGAAATCCGACGGGCTCGCCCAGACCGGGTTCTCGGTCGTGTTGATCGCCGCGCAGGCCCGCCTCGTCCGCGAGCAGCGGCGCCGCCAGCGCCATCAGCGACGATGAGCGTGAGGACCACGAGGCCGACCATCCCGGGGCGGTGACGGCGGAAGTCGCGCCAGGCGGCGGCCAGCGCCCGCCGGCGGCGCAGCCAGGTGATCTGCCGGGGGGAGGGGGCGGCGACGGCGTTCATGCCTTGCGCACCCGCGGGTCGAGATACCCGTAGAGCAGGTCGGCGATCAGGTTGAAGACGATCACGGCCGCGCTGAAGACGAGGAACAGCCCCTGCAGCATCGGCAGGTCGGGGCCCTTCAGCGCCTCATAGCTCGCCAGCCCGAGGCCCGGCCACGAGAAGATCGCCTCGACCGCGATGGCGCCGGACAGCACGAAGCCGAAGTTGATCGCCATCAGCGCCACCACCGGCAGCAGCGCGTTCGGGACGGCGTGCCGGTTGCGGACGAGGACGTCGCGCAGCCCCTTGGCGCGCGCGAGCACGAGGTAGTCCTCGCGCATCGTGTCGAGCAGCGACGATCTCATCACGATCGCGTACTCGCCTAAGTAGGCGAGCGTCAGCGTCAGCGCCGGCAGGAACATGTGCTGCGCCTGGTCGGCGAGCTTGGAGATGCCCGTGGCCGTCGACGCCGGGTCCTCGATCCCGCCCGTGGGGAACCAGCCGAGCCCGACCGCGAACGCGACCAGCAGCAGCATCCCGAGCCAGAAGTCGGGCATCGAGTACGTGGTCATCGTGAAGCCGGTGACCGCGTAGTCGGTCTTCGTGCGTCTGCGCCAGGCGGCCGCGATGCCGAGCATCACGCCGAAGACGGCCGACAGCACCGCCGAGACCCCGACGAGTGCGATCGTCGGCGCCGGCCGCGTCCATGATCTCGTCCCAGACGGGCTGGTTCGTCTGGTACGAGCGGCCGAGGTTGAGCTGGGCGGTCTGTTGGAGGTAGTCGACGAACTGCCCCCAGGTCGACTTGTCGAGGCCGAACTGGCGCGTCAGCTCGTCCCGCTGCGAGTCGGTCAGGTTGCGCCCGCGGAACAGGGTCGCGACCGGGTCCGACGTCGACGATCCGGAACAGGAAGAAGTTGAAGCAGATGACGAAGAACAGGGTCGCGAGCGACCCGAGGACCTTCCTTGTGACGTACCTCCCGCTCACTCCCGCTCGTCAGCCGTGCGCCGGCGTCCGAGCAGGAACGCTCCGGCACCGACTGCGAGCACGGCGACGACGGCGATCGCGATGATGGCGCCGCTGCCGCCGCCGTCATCACCGCCGCTTGCGGTGGCCGACACCGGCTTCAGGCGCGCGTAGGTCGGCGAGGTGTTCGAGTAGAGGACCGGCCCCGTCTCCGCGGGCTGGCGCACCCAGCCCTCGAAGCGATCCTTCACGTACGCCTGGGTGTCGGGCTCCGTGTAGAGCGTCTGGTAGACGCCCCACTTCGCCTGGCGCTCGAGCATCTCGTGGACGATGTCGACGCGCTTCTGGTCGTCGAGTTCGACCTTCTGCTGCTCGTAGAGCTTGTCGTAGCCCGGATCGCAGTAGTTGGCGTCGTTGTAGTAGTCGGTCGGGTTCTCCGGATCGCTCGCGATCTGGTCGCAGGTGAAGTACGACAGCATCGTGTCGGGGTCGACGAACGGCGTCCAGCCCCAGAAGAAGATGTCGTAGTCCCCCTTGCCGATGATCTCCGTGAGCTGGCTGTCGTCGACCACCTTGCGCGTCGTGCCGATGCCGATCTCCTTCAGCCATCCGGTGAAGAACTCGGCGACAGGCTGGGCGTTCACGCCGTCCGAGCGCACCATGTAGCGGAAGTTGAGTGGCTCGCCTCCGCCCGGCATCTCGCGGATGCCGTCGCCGTCCGTGTCCTCGTAGCCGGCCTCGTCGAGGATCGCGTTCGCCCGGTCGAGGTCGAAGCTGGGCAGCACGCCATCGTCGAGGTCGGGCGTCCACTTCGGGTCGGGCGAGACGCTGAGCGTCTGCGACGGCGTCGCGAGCCCCTCGAGCCCCCGGTCCACGATCGTCTCTCTGTCGATCGCGTGGCCTATCGCCTCGAGCACCTTGGGGTCGGCGAGCGCGGGATGCGGCTTCTTGAGTCCGTCCCCGCCGTTGATGGCGATCTCGCCCATCGCGCCCTGGTTCCCCTCGACCGTAACGATGCTGGGATCCTTGCTCGAGCTCGTGGAAGCTGCTCGACGGGATGTCCTGAGCGGCGTCGAGCTCACCGGTCTTGAGCGCCGCGACCATCGCGTCGGGGTTGTTGTACTTGCGCAGGACGACCTTGTCGACGGCCGGCTTGCCGCCCCAGTAGTTGGGGTTCGCCTTGAAGCGCGCGAACTGGCCCTTCTTGAACTCCTCGAGCACGAACGGGCCGGAGCCGACGCCGTCCGTGCCCTCGTACTTCGCGCGCTCGTCCGCGCTCATCTTGCCCCAGATGTGCTTGGGCAGGATGTAGACGTCCATGACCGGGAGCTTTGGGTCCGGGCACGCTCGACTTGATCTCGACCGTGGTGTCGTCAAGCGCCTTGGCCGTCAGGTTCTGGGTGACCGCGAAGTGGTTGAACCACTCCTCCTCGCGCGAGGTGTTGACGGTCCAGGCGATGTCCTCGGCGGTCAGCGGCTTGCCGTCCGACCACTTCATGTTCGGGCGCAGCTTGTAGGTCCAGGTGAGCCCGTCGTCCGAGCCCTCCCACGACTCGGCGAGGCCCGGCGTGACCGAGAAGTCCTTCGCCGCCTTGTCGGTGAGCGTCGCGTACTGGATGTTCCAGGCCTCGTAGGCGGCGACCGTGACGCCGATCAGCGGGCTCATGCTGTCGATCCCGCCGCGGGTCGCCTACGTCGAAGACGACCTGCTTGCCGTCGTCGCCGCTCTCCTCTTCCTGGCCCTGGGCTGCGGCCGCGACCAGTCCGGCCAGTACCAGGGCAAGGACGAACACCCCTGCCAACGCCTTGCGAAGCTTGCTCACGCGAGTCCCCCTCGTCCCCTCAGTGGCTCCCCAGAGTGGCGACTATCTCAGGGGTTCACATGAGATTCCAGTTAAGGAACCGTTCAAGACGCCTGTAGAAGTCGAGCTGCGGGCCCGCCCTGAGCAGCCCGTGCGCCTCGGTCGGGTAGGTCACGTATTCGAAGGTCTTGCCGAGCTTTCGGAGCCGCTCCGACCAGCTGCTCGGACTGCTTCGGGCTCACGCGCTCGTCGCGCTCGCCATGCGCAATCAGCAGCGGCACGCGCACGTTCTCGAGCCGGTGATAGGCCGAGCCGGCGAGGTACGCCTCGCGCGCCGCGGACGGCGGGCCCATCATGCGCTCGAGGTCCTGGACGCCCTCGCGGTCGCCCTGCGCCCAGGACGTCGTGATGTCGCAGTCGCCGTACTTCGCGACCGCGCACCGGTAGCGGTAGTCGGGGTCGTCGGTCACGGACAGCAGCGCCATGTAGGAGCCGTAGCTCGCGCCGAAGATGCCGAGCCGCTCGCCGTCGATCCAGTCGAGAGTGCGCAGGAAGTCCGCCGCCGCGAGGCAGTCCTTCGTGTCGTCGACGCCCCAGACGCCGTGGTTGCAGGCGCTCGAAGTCGCGCCCGTAGCCGGTTGAGCCGCGGAAGTTGATCGCGAGCCAGGCGAAGCCGCGGTCGACGAAGTACTGGGCGTGGCCGTCCCACTCGTCGCCGTAGTAGCGAGGTGGGGCCGCCGTGGGGATAGACGACGGCGGGCACGGGCCGCTCCGGGCTCGCCTCGCGCGGGCGCATCAGGAAGCCGGGGATCTCGAGGCCGTCGAAGGACGGGAAGCTCACGTCCTCGAGCTCGGCGTGCGGCGCGCTCTTCACCGACAGGGGCGCCGGCGCGTGCACGACGTCCTCGGCTCGCTCGTCCGTAGCCTGCGCAGCTCGCCCGGCGTGGCGTGGTCCTCGTAGCCGGCGACGATGTCGCCGGCGGCGGTCCAGAACGGCGAGGACCAGGTCCCGCCCGAGCGCGACGACGTCCGCGTCGCCGCTTCTCGGCGTCGATCACGCCACGAGGTCGAAGCGGTTGCTGCGGCCGCGCAGCGCGAGCAGCGCGATCTCCGTCGGGGTGCCAGTCGAGCTCGCCGTGGTCCGCACGGGCGCTCGTCAGCTGACGGTCCTCCGGAGCCGTCGCGGGCGACGAGGTGGATCTCGTAGAAGCCGCTGCGCTCCGAGGTGTACGCGATGCGCGTCCCCGTCGGGCGACCAGGCGGCGCCCCGGTCGTGCATGCGCGGCGTGCCGGTCAGCGCGCGCACGGCCGCCGCTCTCGAGCGAGGCCACGCGGATCTCGCTGCGGTTGAGGTCGGCGCGCGGGGTGAAGGTGTAGGCCACCTCGGTGCCGTCAGGCGACACGGTCGCCTCGCCCTCGTCGCCGTACTCGTCGAGCTCTTCGTGTGCGGCGGCGAGCCGGCGCGGCCAGGGGTCGCGCGCCGAGACGACGGCGAGCCGCGTGGTGTCGTCGCGCTCGACCGAGATCACGAGCCGCTCGTGTCGATCCAGACGGGGCTCGAGCCCTCGATCAGCTTGCGCGCCGGTCCCCCGGCGGCGGGGACGAGCCAGACGTGACCCTGGTCTCCGTACGCGACCGTCGAGCCGTCGGGTGACATCCGCGGCGGCACGTCCTCCCAGAACGGCGCCGGGTCGCGGCCCGTCGTGAGCCGCTCGGGCTGACGCGCCCGACTCGAGGTCGAGCAGCCAGACGTCGGAGCTGTCGGCGTCCTGGATGAAGACGGCGCGGCGGCGGTCGGCGCCGATCGTCAGCGAGCGCGGCATCGGCGTGTACGCCACCGCCTCGAGCCGCCAGTGCGGCGGCGGCTTCAGGTCCTTGCGCGGCTGGGCGAGCACGCCCTCGTGCTCGTCCCTGCCCGTCCACATCGAGCTCTGCTCAGCCAACGATTCCCTCCTCGAGTCCCTCGAGCGTCTCGCGCACCAGTCCTCCGATCGTCGCCAGGTCGTAGCCGCCCTCCTGGACGACGACGGTCGGCAGGCCCAGTGCGCCGAGAGCGCGGCCGGCGGCACGGTATCCGTTCGCGCTCACCTCGAGCGGGCTCTCCGGATCGCCGGCGCCCGCGTCCACGCCGAGCGCGACGACGAGCGCCTGGGCGCCGCGTCCTTTGACCCAGGCTGCGAGCTCGTCCACGGCCGCGAGCCAGCCCTCGTCGCCCGTGCCCGGCGAGAGCGGCAGGTTGCGGTTCGAGCCGCCGCTGCCCGTCTCGCCCGCGAAGCCGAGGTAGTGCGGAAACCAGCCGGCGCCCGGGTCGACGTGGACGGAGCCGGTGACGACCTGGGTGTCGTCCCAGAAGATCGCCTGCGTCCCGTTGCCGTGGTGCGCGTCGATGTCAACCACGGCAACACGCCCGCCGATCGCCCTCCGCAGTCGCGCTGCCGCGGCGGCCGAGTTGTTGAGGTAGCAGGAGCCGCCGAACGCCGAGCGGGTCGCGTGATGCCCCGGCGGGCGGCAGCACGCGTAGGCAAGCGGCACTCCGGCGAGGACGAGGTCGCTCGCGGTCAGCGCCGTGTCGAGCGCCGCCCGCGCCGCCTCCCAGGTGCCCGGCCCGATCAGCGTCATGGTGTCGTAGGCGAACTGGCCGGCGCGTGCGCTCATGGCCGTGGCAGCTGCCGGGGTGAAGCCCGAGAAGAGGCTCGGGTGGGGAAAGAGGTAGGGGACGACGCGGTCCTGCCCCGGGTCCTCGGGGAGCCCGGCCGCCTTCCAGTCCTCCCACGCGCGCGCGAGGTACCCGGTGAGGGCCGCGTCGTGCACCGTGTGCAGCGCCTCGTCCGGCTGCCGCTCCGCCTCGACGAACCGGGCACCGGCGGCGCTCAGGTCCGCACGGATCGCCTCGGCTCGCTTCGGCAGCTCGGTCCCCGGGGTGCGCACGCCGACCCAGATCTCGCCGCCGGGGTCGTGCATGCGGTGCTGGTCGCTCCAGACGACGGGCAGCGCGAGTCCCACGGCGGCAGCGTATCCACGCGGATAGGGTCCCCGCGGATGGCTTCCCCCGTCAGCGCGCGCGAGCACGGCATTCGCATCGGCGTGCTCGACCCGGGGCCGAGCGACTCGATCGCGGACGTCGCGGGGGTGGGCGTGGGGCACGTCACGATCCGCCGGGACGAGCCGAACCCGCCCGCCGGGCGGGGCGTCGCGCGCTCCGGTGTCACCGCGATCGCGCCGGGCGCGCCGGAGACGCTCTGGGCGGAGCCGGTCCCGGCGGGAGTCGCGATCCTCAACGGTGCGGGGGAGATGACCGGCGCCCTTCAGGTGATGGAGCTCGGGCTGATCGAGACGCCGATCTACCTGACCTCGACGATGGCCGTGGGGCGCGTCTACGACGGCGCGGTCGCCGCGGCCGTCGCGGCAGAGCCGGCGGTCGGCGTCAAGAACGTCGTCATTCCGGTGGTGGCGGAGTGCGACGACAGCTGGCTGAACGACCCTCGCGTCGTCCAGGTCGAGGCCGCTGACGCCGGGCGGGCGCTGGCGCTCGCCGCGAGCGGCGAGGAGATCGCCGAGGGGGCCGTCGGCGCCGGCGCGGGCATGGTGGCGTTCGGCTACAAGGGCGGGCATCGGGACGGCGAGCCGGGTCGCCGAGGGCGGCGCGGTCGTGGGGGTGCTGCTGCTTGCCAACTTCGGCTCCCGCGAGGAGCTGCGCGTCGACGGCGTGCCGGTCGGGCGATTGCTCGCGGGCCAGCCCACCGGCCCGCGCGCGCCGGCGGGGAGCTGCATCGTGATCGTCGCCACCGACGCGCCGATGGCGGCGGCCGACCTCTCCCGGCTCGCGCGCCGCGCCGGCCTGGGCCTCGCGCGGACCGGCTCCGTCGCCCACGACGGCAGCGGCGAGATCTTCCTCGCCTTCTCCACCGGAGCGCGCGCCCCGCGCGACAACCCGGGCGCGCGGTCGGCCGCAGTATCCGGTGCCGGCCTCGACCCGCTCTTCGGCGCCGCGGTAGAGGCGACAGAGGAGGCCGTGCTGAACGCGCTCTGGCAGGCCGAGCGCACCGAGGGCCGTGAGGGCATCGTCGCGGAGCGGCTACCGCACGACGAGCTGCTCGCGCTGCTCAGTGAGCACGGCCGGCTTGCCGGCCGTCCTGCGTGAGCGCGGCGCGAATCGCCTCCTCGCAGAGCAGCTCGAGCGCGGGGATCATCCAGCGCAGATGCTCGAGCGGCTCGCGGTCCTCGTCGCGCAGCCATTCCGCGGCGCTGCGCGTCTCGACGAAGTGCTCCACCGCCTCGCGGAAGGAGGAGAGGCGCGCCGGCGAGAGCACCACCGTCCGCATGCCGCCGCCCGGCTCGGTGAGCTCGTCGGCGATCGCGGTCAGCTCGCGGAGGATCAGGACGTCGTCGGCCGAGAGGTCCGCCGTCCGGTAGCGCTCGGCGCTCATTGCGCGGATCGCGTGGGCGGCCGCCACGACCTCCTCGTCACTGAGGTCGAAGCACGCCGAGACGACCGGCTGGCCCTCGAGATCCTGCGTGCTGTCGATCCGCGCGTTCCGCATACGTCAACGACGTTATCGGCGACCTACGACGCTTACGTGACCACTGTCTCATTCCCCGTGCACGGACGCACCACTCTTCATACGGAATACACCCGCAGTTTCCGGCGTCCTCTTGCTCATGCGCGTCCTATTCACAACCACCCGCGGCGCGGGCCACTTCAACCCGCTCGTGCCGTTCGCGCGGGCCTGCGTCCATGCGGGGCACGACGTGCTCGTGACCGGGGCGGCCCAGGTCGGCCCGCAGGCCGCGCGCGCCGGGCTGTCCTTCCGGGCGTTTCCCGAGCCGCCCGAGGACGTCCTCGAGGCCGCCTGGGCGCCCGTGTTCTCGCTCCCGCGCGAGCGCCAGGACGAGCATGTCGTGCGCGAGGTCTTCGCCGGCTGTCACGCGCGGGCGGCGCTCCCAGGCACGCTCGAGCTGATCGACGAGTGGGGTGCCGACCTGGTGGTCCGCGAGAGCGCGGAGTTCTCGGGCGCGATCGCTGCGGAACGGCTCGGCGTCGCGTTCGCGACGGTCGGCATCACACTGGCCGCCAGCACCGATCGCGTGTTCATCGGTACCGCGGCGCCGGTGGTCGACGAGCTGCGCACCGGACTCGGGCTCGAGCCGGACCCACAGGCCGAGGTGCTGCTGGGCGCAACCATTCTGACGCGCTCGCCTCGCTCGCTGGACAACCGGCCGGCGCCTGCCGCGGCACTTCGCTTCAGCGAGCCGAGGGGTCCAGCGGCGCCGCTGCCCGACTGGTGGGGCGGCTCCGACGAGCCGCTCGTCTACATGTCATTCGGGACGGAGGTCCCGACGATGTCGTTCTTCCCGGATCTCTACCGCGCGGCGATCGAGGCGCTGGCCGGTCAGGGGCTGCGTGTGCTGGTCACGATCGGCGACAAGGCGGATCCCGCGGAGCTCGGAGAACTGCCGGCCGGCGTTCACGTTGAGCGCTGGGTGCCGCAGGCCGCCGTGATGCCGCACGCCGCGGCGATGGTCGGCCACGGCGGCTCGGGCTCGACGCTGACGGCGCTTGCCTGGGGCCTTCCGATGGCGTTGCTGCCGCTGTTCGCGGACCAGCCGGAGAACGCGCGAGCGGTTGATGCGGCGGGCGCCGGAGTCGTGCTCGACGGAGGTCCGCCGGCGCTCGCCGGGCTGGCTGACGCCGTCCACGGGCTGCTCGACGATCCCGGGTATGCCGCGGCCGCGGGCGAGATCGCAGACGAGATGGGTGGACATCCGCTCGTCGCCGAGGCGGCCAAGGCGTTCGAGGAGATCGCGGCGGGGCAGCCACGGCCGGCGCGCGCCGGGGCCTACTCGTCGAACTCGTCGTCCGGGCCGGGTATCGCGTAGCCCGCCTCCTCGAGGGAGGCGGCGCCGCTCCAGCCCCAGATCAGAAGGACGTCCTCATCAGAGGTGTTGTCGAAGCCGTGCCAGTTGCCGCGCGGTGTGTAGATCACGTCGCCCGCCTCAGACGGCTCCCGGCCGCTGTTCGTGTAGATCTCGCCGCGGCCGCTCATCACGACGAGGAACTCGTCGCAGTTCGGATGCAGGTGGCGCTCGTGGCGCGCGCCCGGCGGAAGCACCGTGCGGCCGACGACAAGGCCCTCGGCTCCGGCGTCCCGCCCGTCGATCAGGAACTGGACCTGCATGTCGATCCAGCCCTCGTCCTCGCGCAGGTTCTGCTCGAGCGGGACCTCTTCGATGCGACTGCGATAGGGCTGCGGCATCACGCCATACCCGCGAGCCGCTGATAGGCGTCGTGGACGCTTACGAGGAAGTCGCGGTCGCGCAGCTCGCCGCCGCGCGCGGCACTCAGCATCTCGCTCGTGGCTGCGCAGGTCGGTACGGCCGCGCCGAGCCGGCGCGCGAGCTCCTGCGCGAGCACGAGGTCCTTCTGCTGGAGGTCCACGTCCGCATAGACGGTGCTGTCGTCCACGAGCAGCGGCGCGCGGTAGCCGAGCACGGGCGAGGCGATCACGCTCTTGAGCGCGGCATCCACGACCGCCTCGCGCTTTACGCCCGCCTTCTCGACCAGCGCGACGCCCTCGGCGAACGCGGTGACCGACACGACCAGGGCCAGATTGATGGCGACCTTGGTGAGGATCGCCTGGCCGTTCGGGCCGATGTACGTGACCTTCGGGCCGATCGCGCCGAGCAGGCGCTCGACGTGCTCGAAGGCGGCGCGCTCGCCGCCGACCATGACCGACATCTGGCCGGCCGCGAGCGTGGCGGGGCTGCCCGACACCGGGCAGTCGAGGAAGAACGCCCCGCGTTCGCTCGCCCGCTCGGCCAGCGCGACGCTCGCGTCGGGGGCGATCGTGCTGAGGTCCGCCCACACCGTGCCCGGGCGCAGGCCGTCGAGGATGCCGTCCTCGCCGCTCGCGATCGCGTCGAGCGCCCGGTTGTCGGTGAGCATGGTGAACAGAACGTCCGACTCCGCCGCCAGCGCCCGCGGCGTGTCGGCCCAGCCCATCCCGGCGTCGAGCAGCGGCCGGGCCTTCGCTTTGGTGCGGTTCCAGCCGGTCACGTCGTAGCCCGCGTCCCTCAAGCGCTGGGCGATTCCGGCGCCCATGGCGCCCAGACCGGCAAAGCCGATCCGTTCAATCTCATTGAACATGGCTCGGCAGCCTACACCCGTGCGCGCAGGTTGAGCCAGACCGCCGTCACGGGCTCGTCGCCGAGCGCGCGCAAGCGGTGCGGGGTCTCCGAGCCGAACGCCACCGCGTCGCCGGGGCCGAGCTCCACGACCTCCTCGCCGACCTCGATGCGCAGCCGGCCTCCGATCACGTAGCCGTACTCCCGGCCGCCGTGGCTCGCGGGCGGGTCGTCCGCGCCCGAGTCCGCGCCGGGCGGATACGTCACGAAGGCGAAGTCGGCGTCCCGGTCCGGCGCGGCGGTGAGCCGCTCCCAGACGATGCCACCCTCGAGTTCGAGCGCGGGGCGGCCGCGGGCCCGCTGCACGATCGCCGCCGAGCCGTCGGTCTGCTCCGCGGCCGCGAACAGGCCGTCCAGTGACAGGCCGAGCTCCGTGACGAGCGCCCACAGCGTGGCGACGGACGGTTGGGCTAGTCCCCGCTCGACCTGCGAGAGCAGACTTGGCGAGACGCCGATCTGCCGCGCAAGGCCGCGAACCGAGAGGCCGGCGTCCTCGCGCGCCGCCCGGATGCGGGCGCCCAGGTCGGGCGGCGGTCCCTCGGGACGTGGATCGGCGGCCTCGGGCACGTGCCGATGCTACGCCGTGGCGGGCAGGGCATAGCCTGCCGCGCGTGAGGCGGTTCGTCGACCCGCTGACGGACTTTCTCCACGAGGAGGCGGCGGGCGGCGTCGCCCTCGCCGTCGCGACGGTCGTGGCGCTGGTGTGGGCGAACAGCCCGGCCGACCAGGCCTACGCGGACGTCTGGGACTTCGAGATCGGCTTCGAGGTCGCCGGCCTCGACCTGGAGAACGACCTGGGCCACTGGGTCAACGACGGGCTGATGGCGCTGTTCTTCTTCGTAGTCGGCCTCGAGATCAAGCGCGAGCTCGTGGTCGGCGAGCTCAGGCAGCGGAGCGCCGCGGTGCTGCCGGTCGCGGCGGCGCTCGGCGGCGTGCTGATGCCGGTGCTGATCTTCGTCGCCGTGATCGCCGGTGGCGAGGGGGCGTCGGGCTGGGCCATCCCCGCGGCCACGGACATCGCGTTCGCGATCGGAGTGATCGCGCTGCTCGGCGATCGCATCCCGGCCGGCGTGAAGCTGTTCCTGCTCGCGATCGCCATCGTCGACGACCTGATCGCCATCAGCCTGATTGCGGTCTTCTACTCGGAGGGCATCTCGGTTGGGTGGCTCCTGGCCGCCGCCGCCGTGCTCGGCGGAGTGGTGGGGCTGCGGGCCGCCGGGGTCCGATCGATTCCGGTGTATGTGGCCGTCGGCATCGCCGCTTGGATCGCGATGCACGAGTCAGGGGTGCACGCGACGATCGCCGGCGTCGCGCTCGGGCTCCTGTGTCCCGCTCACCCCGTCGACGGCCGGGACGTCCTGACGACGCTCGAGCACCGGCTGCATCCGGTCAGCGCGTTCGTGGTCGTGCCCCTGTTCGCGCTCGCGAACGCCGGCATCGATCTCGGCGCGAAGAACCTGGAGGACGCGCTCGAGAGCCGGCTCGCCTGGGCGATCTTCCTCGGGCTCGTGATCGGCAAGCTCACCGGGATCAGCGCGGCGACGCTGTTGGCGCTGCGCCGAGGCTGGGGCAGCCTGCCCGAGGGGGCTGAGCGCGGCCGCGTCCCGGGTGTGGCCGCGCTCGGCGGGATCGGCTTCACCGTCTCCCTGTTCATCGCGGAGCTCGCTTACGGGGACGACGAGCTCGCGAACATCGCGAAGATCGGCATCCTGGGCGCTTCCCTGGCGAGCGGCATGCTGGGTGCGGCGCTGCTGCGCCGATAGCCGCGGAGCGTAGCCCCGGGGCCACCGGGTACCGGTCTGCCATGGCAAAGCGGGCGATCATCACGGGATCCGACTCGGGCATCGGCAAGGCGACCGCGGTGCGGCTCGCGCGCGATGGCTTCGACGTCGGCGTCACCTGGCACAGCGATCGCGACGGGGCCGAGGGCACGGCGCGTGAGGTACGGGAGCTCGGACGCCGCGCCGTCGTAGCGCGGCTGGACGTGACCGACTTCGTGGAGGCGGCCGAGACCGTCGAGGTGCTCGCCGAGGAGCTCGGCGGCCTCGATGTGTTCGTGAACAACGCGGGCGGCGGCGAGAGCCACCCGTTCCTCGAGTTTCCGCTCGAGGACTTCGAGCATGTGATCGCGCTCAACCTGACCGGCCCCTTTGTCTGCGCTCAGCGCGCCGCCCATCTGATGGTCGACGCCGGCGCGGGCGGCCGGATCGTCAACGTCACCTCCGTCCATGAGCACGTGCCGCTCCGCAACGCCGCCGCCTACTGCGCCGCCAAGGGAGGGCTCGGCATGCTCACCAAGGTGATGGCGCTCGAGCTCGGGGAGCACGGCATCACCGTCAACTCGGTGGCGCCGGGTGAGATCGCCACGCCGATGACCGGCGCACACGACGAGGACCCAAGCGAGGAGGAGCGCCCCGCCCTGCCGGCAGGCCGGCCCGGCAACGCCTACGAGATCGCCGAGGCGATCGCGTTTCTGGCCCGCCCGGACGCGCGCTATACGACCGGCAGCTCGCTGGTCGTCGACGGTGGCCTCATGCTCGGCGCGGGTGAGTACAACCGCGTCACGGCCTAGCGGGGCTCGAGGATCACGATCGGGATCCTGCGGCGGTGTGAGATTCGCTCGAAGAGGTCGTAGCCCGGATAGAACTCGACGAACCTCGGCCACAGCCGGACCCGCTCCTCGTCCGTCGCAAGGCGAGCGCGAACCGGGCGAGTGACGGCTCCGATCTGGATGGTGGTGTCCGGGCTTGCCATGAGGTTGTGAAACCACGCGGGGTTCGTGGGCTGACCGCCCTTCGACGCCACCACCGCGAGGACGCCGCCCTCCTCGTGGTACATCAGCGGCGAGCTCCGCCGCATTCCGCTCTTCGCGCCCGTGTGGTCGAGCACCAGGATCCGCGCCGCGGGCATGCCGGGAACGTGCCCGCCGAGCCTCCCGCCGGTGCGCCGGTAGATGGCCGCATGGATCCTCCCCGAGCGCCGGCCCAGGTACAGCCCGTGTTTGTTGGCGAGCTCAGAGCTCGAGAGGGCGATCCGCCCCAGGACGGAGATACCGCTACGACTCACCAAGCTCCCGCTCGATCCTGCGCATCATTCCGGGGTAGACGATCAGGTGCCGGAACGGCCTGATCGCGAGCATGTAGGCCTCGCCGAGCAGTCCGTTCGGCTTCACCAGTACGGCCATCCGGGCCCGGAAGCCACCCGTCGTGTCAGCGACCAGGCCGATGTGCATGACCCCGTGCATGGTCCGGTTCGCGACCTCTGCGGCGAACTCGTCGTGCGTCATGTAGAGCGAACGGAACGGGAGGGCGTCGAAGTCAGGGCCCGGTGCCTTCCGCAGGTCAGGGGGGAGCCGGTCGCGGAGCGTGGGGACCCTCGAGCCGAGCCCGGCGTCGGGATCGTCCCAGCCGAGCAGCTCTCCGAGTCTCCACCGAATCGCGAACAGCAGGCGGGTGGCACCGGAGCCCTCAGAGGGATCGGAGCCGGCAAAACGCCGGACGATGCGGGGAAGATCGTCCGCCCCGCCGCGTCCCGGCAGCTGCCAGACGTCCTCGATGCGGAAGTCCGGCGTGAGCTCGTGGATCCGCCATGGCCGCGAGGTGTGGGCCGCTTTTCGGAAGCCTCATGCGCCCGTGACCTTGTCCGGATCGATCCCGAGCGCGCCGGCGCCGGCCCGCGCCGCGAGCAGCTCGTCGTGAGGCGCCTGTCCGGCAAGCTCGATCACGGCGCCCTCCATGGCGCCGACGAACGCGAGGGCCACCAGCCTGGCCGGCGGTCCGGCCGGGATCGTGCCGGCCCTGCGTCCGGCTCTGATCAGACGGGTGCAGCGCTTGACGAGGCCTTCCGCGATCAGCTCGAGGTGACGGCCGATGGGGTGGTCCTGGCCGCTGAACTCCATCCTCAGCGCCATCGCCACCCGGGCGACGTCTCTCCGGCAGAAGACCGCGTGACCGCGCGCCAGCGCGATCAGCGCGTCGACCGGATCGGACTCCCGGTCGACGAGCGGGCCGACCTCCTCTCTCCAGGTCTGGTCCACCCAGTCCAGCACGGCGAGCGCCAGCTCTTCCTTGTCCCTGAACTGGTGATAGAGCGCTCCGCGGGTGTAGCCGGCTTCCCTGGCCACCCAGTCGAGTGTGAGGTTCCCGTAGCCGTACCGGGACAGGCCTCTGGCTCCCGACTCGAGCAGAGCGCTTCGCGTTCGCGCGCGCCGGTCCGCCTGCGTGGGACGGCTCATCGATCGCTCTGTCGGCTCGCTGCTACGTACATGCATGTATGTATGTTACCGTGTCGATCGTCACCGCCAAGGAGGTCCACCAGTGCCGATGATCGAGCTCACCACAACCAAGGGAGCGTTGGACGACGACGCCAAGCGCCGGCTCGGCGCCGAGCTCTCGACGATCGCGCTCGAGGTCGAGGCTGGGCCGACGACCGGGTTCGGCGACAAGGCGCACATGCAGGCGCTCTCGTGGTGCTTCGTCAACGAGCAGGACGTGTTCGTCGGCGGGCGGCGCGCACTCGAAACCGATCTACCGCGTGACCGTGACCATCCCCGAGGGCGCCCCCGGCGTATTCGGTCCGCTCGCCGAGCGAGGCCGCGAGATCCTCGTCGAGCGCGTGACCGCGGCCGTTCTCGCCGCGGAGGGAAGCGAGAACACGATGGTGGAGGCGCACCGCGTCTGGGTCCACCTACGTCAGATCAGCGACGGCCACTGGGCGGGCTTCGGGGAGATCGTCACCCTGCCGGAGCTTGCGTCCTACGGATTGAACACGGACGAGCCGGGGAGCAAGGTCGACCGCATGCGCAGGGCCGCACTCGAGTCCGTCGGCGATTAGTCAGGCGACCCGTGTGATCGGCGGCAGCTCGTAGCCGGTGGCCGCTCGCGGCGGCCAGTCCCCTAAGCCGAGCGTAGACCGGTCGCTGGGCGCAGCTCCTTCTCGTAGCCACCCAGCCGAGCGCGGGCGCCATCCCGGCGCGCTCGTAGAGGCGGAACGCGCCGGTTTCGCTCGCCGCGTCGACGCCGAGCCCGACGCTGTGCTCGCCGCGCTCCCAGAAGCGCCCGAACGAGTCGCCGAGTAGCGCCGCGCCCACCCCCTGTTTGCGCCACGGGCGACGCGTGAAGAGCGCGTGGACGAAGCCGCCGCCGTACGTGTCGCCCGTGCAGATCGTCCCCGCGGCGATCTCGTCCCCGGCGCGGACGACGCACCAGAGCGTCGGGTCGAAGCGCTCGCTCCCGAGGTGGAGCTTCGACCACGACTCGAAGTCGCGCGGCGTGTAGTCCCAGCTATCCGCGAACGCCTCCTGGTGCGCGGCGTGGAACTCGAGCGCGTCACCCTCCGGGTCGAACGGGACGACGCGCAGCGCGCCCGGCCACTCGGGTGCGGGCGGCGGCGCGTCGAGCTCGATGCGCATCTCGCGGAAGACGCGCACGGCCCGGTAGCCGAGCGACTCGAGCAGACCGCGGGCGGCGGAGTCGGCCTCGAGGACGTGGTTTTGGATCCTGCGTGCGCCTCCACGCGCCGCGTCCTCCTCGAGCGCGGTCGCTATCAGCTTCCCTATCCCGCGCCCGAGCGCGTCGGGGTGGACATACCCCTCGACGCGGCAGACCTCGCCTCGTTCGCCCACCGCGCCGTAGCCGACGATGCGGTCGCCGTCGCGGACGACGCGCGCGTCTCGCTCGAGGTCGAGGTCCAACCACTCTTGCTCGAGATCGGCCTGCGAGAACGTGCTCGGGCCGTACAGCGACGATTCGAGCGCCGCCACGACCTCGGTCACCGCCGCCGCGTCGGCGGTGACGGCGGGTGTGGGGAGGGCGCGCTCCATGTCGGGGGCACCCGCCCTACTCGCGCAGCCCTGCGGCTTCGAGGGCTTCGGACCGGTCCGCGAACTGATCCATGCGGACGATCTTGCCGCCGCGGAGCGTGAAGAGGTCGTAGAGGCGGGCGTCGACCTCAATCCCGCTTCCCCGGCCACGCGCTCGGAAGCGGACAGTCGCGACCACGCGGTCGCCCATGTCGGCGAACTCCTCGGGAATCAACTCGTAGTCGTCCCATTCGCTCTTCCAACGCGCGGTGCTGGCCCGAACCGCGTCATGCCCCTGCGCGGACGACTCCTCGACAGGGTTCCAAACGATGCCGGGATCGGCGTACCTCAGCGCCTCGTCGAGGTCGTCGACGACGAGGAACCTGCGCACGATCTCGACGTTCTCCTGCGACATCGCTTATTCGCGCAGCCCTACGGCTTCCAGGGCTTCGACACGGCTGCCGTAGTAGTCCATCCGAATGATCTTGCCGTCGCGCAGAACGTAAACGATGCCGTCCTGCCGCTCGAGCGATATGCCGCCTCTGCCCTGAGCCGCGAGTCGATGCAGGAGTACGACCTTGTCGCCGCCGGCGTCGATGTACTCCTCCGGTTCGACCGACACCTGCTCCCAGGCACTGACGAAGGTGTTCTCCCACTCAAGCCGTCCAGCATGCCCGCGAAAGACATCACCGTCAGGCACGTCGTGGTCGTGGATCTCGATGTCCGGATCGATGACGTCCCACAGCAACTCGCCGGTCCGCTTGAAGTACTCCATGCTCCGGCGAATGGTCTCGACGTTCTCCTGCGACATGCCGCGCCCAGTATCCCGCTCGATCTAGCACAGCCCCCCGCCTAGCGGCTTTCAGCGATGGCGAGGGCCGGAATCGAACCGGCGACACCAC
>CAVTFR010000010.1:0-95543 GCA_963734025.1 uncultured Thermoleophilaceae bacterium | reverse complement strand
TTCAGCTCAGCCGCAGAACGGACGAGGTCTATGAAGGTCTCCTCGTCAATGCCGTCTCCCTCGTGGAGGTCGATGGCGCGCCTGACCTTGCCCTCCAGGCTGGAGTTGAAGAGGCCGGCTGGATCCTTCAGGGAAGCTCCCCTGGCGAAGGTGAGCTTCACCTTGTCCGCGTAGGTCTCGCCGCTGAGAATGATCCCCTCGTGGGACCAAACCGGGACGCCGAAAGGGTTCGACGCCTTCCGCCATTTGATCTCTTCGACGACGTCGGGAACCGCCTGCTTGGTGAGCCCGCGGACTCGGGAGAGCATGTCTCCGCGCCAATCGTCCAGCTCCTTGATCTTCGCGTCGATGAGCTCAGACGGTGTCCCTGATTCGGGTTCAACGGGCATGGTTGGACCCTTCCAGAGTGCCGCATGCCATGCAAGACGCCCGGCGACCCGAGCGTGCCGCTGTGCACGAGAAGCGCAAGCGAGTCGCCCACCGGGCGTGAATACATCGGCCGAGCGCGCACGCGACGTGCTCGCCCGGTCGAGAGGCTGATGCGTGACGCGAAGATCATGCAGCTCTACGAGGGCACGTCCCAGATCCAGCGGTTGGTGATCGCGCGCGAGGTGCTGATGCCGCGCCGGTTCGACGAGCCGGCGACGACGGCCGCCGCCTGACGCGTTCGCCCGTTCGAGGCGGGCGCCGAGCCTCTGGCCGCTGAGCGGGCGCTGCTACTCGGAGTTGCCGTTGTCCATGGAGGTCACCGTCGCCCTGCCCTGGGGGCCGGGCGGCGCTTTGTCGTCGGCCAAGCCCGTGGCGAACATCACGATGAGGATCGCGGCGACACCCAGGGCGAAGATGATGATTCGAGCGATGTTTCCTGGCGCGTGCATGATTCCGATATCCAGTATGGCGGGCGCGCGAGGCGGGCCGGCCCGCCTACTCGAGGCGGGCGTGATACCGCGAGTAGTGGTCGTAGCGCCACAGCATCACGGCGAGCATCGCGGGGATCATCACGGCGTGCTGCCCGCCGAGCGCGGCGCCGGCTGACAGCACGCCGACCGCCGCGAGCGCCGCTGCCGCGAGCGTCGGGGCGATCATCGAGGCGGCCATCTCGGCGTTGCGCGCCCGGGAGTGGCCCCGGTAGCTCATCCAGGCGACCATCGGGACGGTCATGTCGAACCCCATGAGCATCACCCGGACGCTGCCCGGGGCGTCGGTCAGGCCGCTGCCGGCTGCCGCGAAGACCAGCTGGGTGAACCCGCCGAGCACGAGCATGCCGGCGAACATCGCGAGCATCATCTCGACGAAGTGACGAAGGAACCTTCTCCTGGCTGTCATGTCTCCTCCGGGTCAGGGTGCCGGTCGACAAGATATACCCCCAGGGGGTATTATCAATGTGACTTGGGACACGCGGGCGCCGGACGGCCACTACCGTCCGACGGCGCGATGACTGAGATCGACGGCAAACCCCTGTGACCGACTCGGACGCCACCTTCGTCTTCGCCGACATCGCGGGGTTCACGGCCCTTACCGAGGCTCACGGTGACGAGCAGGCGGCAACCCTCGTGGCGGACTTCAGCGAAGCGGTCAGAGGCGAGCTGCCCGCGGGCGCCCTGCACGTGAAGACCATCGGCGACGCCCTCATGCTCCGCATCCCGGACCCGGGCGAAGCAATCCTGCTCGGTCTCACCCTCACCCACCGGCTGATGCGCGGCCACGAGGCCCCGGCTGTGCGCGTCGGCCTCCACCACGGTCCGGCCGTCGAGCGCAACGGCGACTACTTCGGAGCGACGGTCAACCTCGCCGCACGCGTCTCCGGGCTCGCGAGCGGGGGCGAGGTCCTCGTGACGGGTGGTACCGCCGCACGCGCACCCGATCTCGAGGGCGTCTTCTACGAGTCTCGCGGTCGCCAGGCGCTCCGCGGCGTTCGCGAACCGGTCGAGATCTTCGCGGCAGTCCCCCAAGCCGAGTCCACCCAGGGCCGGCTGCCGGTCGACCCCGTTTGCCGGATGACGGTCGACCCGGACCGCGCGGCCGGCCGGCTCGTGTACGAAGGCACCTCCTACTTCTTCTGCACGCTGGCCTGCGCCGGCGAGTTCGCCCGTGAGCCGGAACGCTTCGTCGCCTGAGGGCCCTTGACATCAACCGCACTTGAAGTCGTAGCGTCTTGGGCGTGGACACATTCACCGAAGCCGAGGTCGACTACTGAACAGCCAGCCGCTCGGGCGGATAGCGACTCTGGGGGCCGATGGGAGCCCGCACGTGATGCCCGTGGGGGTGTTCTACGACCCGGAGGCCGAGGCCATCGTGGTCGGCGCTGCCGGCGACATGGTCAGGAGCAAGAAGTTTCGCGACGCTCGCGACAGGCCGGAGGTGGCGATCGTCGTCGACGACCTTGCCTCGGTCGAGCCGTGGAGGCCACGCGGGATCGAGATCCGCGGGCGCGCGGAGACTCACAGCGAGGGTGGGGAGGCGGTTGGCGAGCGTGTGGGCGCCAGCTTCCCCTTCCAGCCCGCCTGGATCCACGTCTTCCCGAGGCGGATCCTGACGTGGGGCATCGACGGCGACTCGTATGAGCTGACGGCACGGGACGTCGCATCGCCCGCCGTCAGGTGACGGCGGGCGGAGATCCGCAGCATCGCGATCAGCCCGGCCAAGCCCACGACCGCCGACGGCGCCCACGACCAGCCGGCAGTCACGGGCGCCGTTCGGCACTCAGGGCCGTGCTTCCAGCACCAGGTTGAACGGAGTCTGGTCGGCGACGCGCCAGTGCGTGAATCCGGCCTTGCTGAAGACCTCGGCGAGCCGAGCCTCGCCGGCCTGCGCTCCGAGCACTTCCTGACCACCTTCGGAGAGCGCGTGCGCGCAGCACAGGGTGGTCGACGCCGAGTAGTAGAGCCGGCCGACGGCTCCTGTGTTGTCCTCGACGCGATCCGCGGCGTACGGCTCGACCAGCATGACCGTGCCGCCTTCGGCGAGCGCCGCGCGGGCGTGCCGGGCCGCGCCGACGGGATCGCCCATGTCGTGCAGCGCGTCGAAGAAGCAGATCAGGTCGAAGCCCTGCCCGGGATGGTCGGCGGCCGTCCCCACCGAGAAGCTCACGCGATCCGACACGCCCGCCGCCGCGGCGTGGTCGATTGCCGCCGCGATCGAGCCCTCGTGCGCGTCGATCCCGAGGAAGGTCGAGTTCGGGAACGCCTCGGCCATCAGCACCGTGGAGTAGCCGTGGCCGCAGCCGATGTCGGCAACGCTCGCTCCCCGCTCGAGTCGCTCGACGACGCCGTCGAGCGCTGGCAGCCACTGCGGTACCAGTGTGCCGCTGTAGGCGTTCCGGAAGAAGGCCGCGACCCCGCAGAAGAGGCGCTCGTCATGGGCTCCCCAGGGGACCCCCTCGCCGGTGCGAAACGCCCTGGCGGCCTGCTCTTCGTCCATCCACATCGACGCCGGGACGTTGTAGGCGGGGGTGATCAGCGTCGGGCTGTCGGGGTTCGCGAGCACCGCCGCGTGCTCGGCCGGAAGCTCGTAGGTCTCGAGGTCCGGGTCGTAGTCGACGTAGGCGGCGGCGACCTGGCTGCCGAGCCATTCGCGGACGTAGCGCTCGGCACAGCCGGCGCGCTCCGCCAGCTCGGTCGAGGTGAGCGGGCCCGCGCCCGCGAGGGCCCGGTAGAGCCCGAGCCGGTCGCCCAGGCTCACCATGACCCCGCCGTAGCAGGCGGCGAGGTCGGCGAAGGCACGGTTGAGGAAGGCCTGCAGCCTGTCCTCGTTCAGGTCGATGGTGGTCGTCAACGCATGCTCCTTTTTGGTCGAACGTGTGGAGCATGCGGCTGACGAGACCGGCTGAACAGTGGGATATTGATCAAGCCCGGTCCATTCGTGCCACAGGAGAAGCCGGCCGTCGACACCCGCTCACCCATCCACGTCAGCATCGTTGCGATTCCCGACGCGATGGTCTCGCCGGTCAGCGGCCTGTTCGAGACGTTCAAGGCCGCCTGCGCGATGGCCGCCCCCGAGGACCGTGGCCAGTGGCGGGGCAATCCCTTCGAGACGGAGATCGTCGGCGAGCGCGGCGGGCACGTCGAGGGACCCAGCGGGCTGACGATCGGCGCCGTACGCGCGGTCAGCGAGATCGACCAGACGGACGTCGTGATCGTGCCCTCGATGGCGGTCGAGGAAGAGGCCGCCTGGGTGCCAGGCCGCTACCCGGCGACCGTCGCCTGGATGAAGGCGATGCACGAGCGCGGCGCAACGGTGTGCTCGGCCTGCACCGGCGGAATGCTGACCGCGGAGACCGGGCTCCTCGACGGGCACGAAGCCACGATCCACTGGGTGATCGAGGACTACTTCCGCGAGCATCACCCCGAGGTCGTGCTGCGTGTCGACGAGACACTCGTGGTCTCGGGTGAAGGCGGCCGGCTGGTCACCTCGGGCGCCGCGACCGCCTGGCACGACCTCGCTCTCTATCTGGTAGCTCGCCACGTCGGGCCTGCCACCGCGCAGGCCGTGGCGCGCTTCTACCTGCTGGAGTGGCACAGCGGCGGTCAGGTCGCGTTCCAGGTCTTCAACCCGGACACCGGCCACGGGGACGCGGCCGTGCTCGCCGCGCAGCGATGGATCGCCGAGAACTACTCGGTTGCGGCGCCGGTGGCCGAGATGGTCCGGCGCTCCGGGCTCAGCACGCGGACCTTCAAGCGCCGCTTCAGGCTGGCAACCGGGGAGACGACGATCTCCTACGTCCAGCGGATCCGGATCGAACGCGCCAAGCGCGCCCTCGAGACGACCAGCGCCCCGATCGAGGAGATCAGCTGGGCCGTGGGCTATGAGGACGCGGCCTCGTTCCGGCGCCTCTTCAAGCGCAGCACCGGGCTGACACCCGGTGATTACCGGCGCCGCTTCCAGATGCCCGATCTGCCCCACATTCGGGCCGGCGCGGCGACCTTGACCTGAGGCGCGGGCGGGCGCAACCGCCGGCAAGCAGAGTGAAAGCGCCTTGAAAGCGGGCGCTGGCAGCTTGGCGTCATGAAGACGACGGCAGCCACTCAGGACAGCTCGGCACGACGCACCCACGCGCCCTGGGGCATGCTGGCGGCGCTCGACCTGCACGGCTGCGATCGCAGCCGGCTCGAGGATCCGGACCGCATCCGCCGCTTCGTCCCGGCACTCGTCGACGCCATCGGAATGGTTGCGCACGGCCCGCTGATGCTGGACCGCTTCGGCGACGACGACCTCGAGGGCTGGTCGGCGATGCAGTTCATCGAAACCAGCTCGATCACGCTCCACGCCGACGAGGTGAATGGCCGCTGCTTCATCGACGTGTTCTCGTGCCGCAGCTTCGACCCCGGCGTGGCCTCCGATCTCGCGGTCGAGTACTTCGGCGGGACTCCGGGGGTAACGGTTCTCCGGCGGTGACCGGGCTCATCCCGGTCGCCGGGGTGCTCGCGGGCATGGTGAGCATCGCCGACACCATCCCCTACATTCGCGACACCCTGCGCGGGACGACCCGGCCGCACCGCGGGACCTGGATGATCTGGGCCCTGCTGGCGATCCTCGCCTGCTCGTCGCAGGGCGCCGGTGGCGCGACCTGGAGTCTCATCATGGCCGCCACCCAGGCCGTCCTCACCAGCCTGATCGTGGTGCTCGCGCTCGGCCGCGGCGAGGGCGGCATGGGTGCGGGCGACGCCCTCATGATCGCCGTCGCCGGGGCCGGCGTCGGGGGCTGGGCGGCGACCGACGAGCCGATCGTGGCGACGGGATGCGTGGTCGGCGCCGACCTGGTCGCGGCGGTCATGATGGTTCCCAAGACCTACCGCGATCCCGGCTCCGAAACCTTGTCGACGTTCGTGCTCGCGAGCGTGGCCGGCGCACTCGCGGCCGCGGCGGTGGGCGCGCCCGACCTCGCTCTGCTCCTCTACCCGATCTACTACTGCGTCGTCAACGGCGCGATCGCGCTCCTCATCTACCTCCGTCGAGTCGCTCTCCGCAGTGCGGCGGCGGACGGGGCTCCAGCCGCGAAGGGGCAGATCCTGAGGACCTGACCTCCACCGCCGCTGCCTTGCCTACGGACGCGCGCGCGGGGAGGATCGCCCTATGACCGTCGCGCGCACGCGCGCCGTCGTCCTAGCGGCACTTCTCTGTGGCGGAGGTGTGGTCGCGCTCGTGGTCACCAGCGACCACGGGGAGGACAAAGCCGTCTGGGCGATCTTCGGGCCGCTCGTCCTCTGGAGCTTCGTCGGCACCGGTCTCTACGCCTGGCGCCGGCGGCCGGAGAGCCGCGCCGGCGCGCTCATGGTGCTGCTCGGCTTCGCGTGGGCCCTCGCCGCGCTCGCCTTCTCCGACTCGCGCCTGCCGTATTCGCTGGCGCTCGTCGTCGGCGGCCTCTGGGGCGGGGTGTTCCTGCACCTCGTGATGACCTTTCCGTCGGGCCGGCTGGCGCGGGGACGCGACCGTGCGATCGTGGTCGCGGGCTACCTCCTCTTCACCGTTGGGTCGGTCCCGGCGATGCTGTTCGCAGGGCCGGGCGAGCTCGGCTGCGACGACTGTCCGGAGAACGTCCTGCTGCTACGGCGCGACGAGGATCTCGCCGACGTCGCCCTGGGCCTTCAGGCGCTCCTCTACGCCGTGCTGTTCGTGATCGTCCTCGTGCGGCTCACGCTGCGCTGGCGGCGAACGCCTCCGCTCGAACGGCTCCAGCTAACGCCGGTCTACGCCAGCGGCTTGCTCACGTTCCTGCTCGTGACCGCCGGCACCGCAGGCGCGGGCGAGGGCGTCTCGCTGGCCGGGGCCCTCGCAACCGCGCTGCTCCCCTTCGCCTTCCTGGCCGGGCTGTTGCGCACCCACGTCGCGCGCCTGGACGCCGAGCTGCGCGCGAACCTCGAGGAATTGCGCGCGTCGCGCGCCCGGCTCGTCGAGGCGGGCGACGCCGAGCGCCGGCGCCTCGAGCGCGACCTCCACGACGGTGCCCAGTCCCGGCTCGTGGGCATCGCGGCACTGCTGGCGCAGGTACGCAGGCGCACTGACACGGACCCCGCGGCGGCCGTCATGCTCGACCGCGCGCAGGCAGAGCTGGGGACGAGCCTCGCGGAGCTTCGCGAGCTCGCGCGCGGCATCCATCCCGCGGTCCTGACCGAGCGAGGGCTCGGGCCCGCGCTGAGTGCGCTCGCCACGCGCGCCCCCGTACCGGTGACGATCGACGCCGATGGCGGCGAGCGGCTGCCCGGCCCTGTCGAGATCGCCGCCTACTTCGTCGTGTCGGAGGCGCTCGCGAACGTCGCGAAGTACGCGCAGGCGACCGAGGCCACCGTGGCGATCCGGCGCGCCGATGGAAGCGTGACGGTCGAGGTCACGGACGACGGTGTGGGCGGAGCGGACGCCGGCAAGGGCTCGGGGCTGCGCGGACTCGCGGACCGCGTGGCCGCGCTCGACGGCACGCTGTTCGTGGAGAGCCCCGCCGGCCGGGGAACCCGCCTGCGCGTCGAGATCCCGTGCGGCGATCCGCGATGATGCGGGTGTGTCCGAGATGGACGACTACCTGGGCGGCCTTCCGCCTGAGCAACGGGACGCACTCGCCCGTGTCCGCGTGGTCGTCGAGAAGGTTGCGCCCGAGGCCGAGGAGGGAGTCAGCTACGGGATGCCCGCCTATCTCCACGGCGGGCGGCCGCTGCTCGGGCTCAGGGCGGCAAAGAGCCACCTGAGCGTGTTCCCCTTCAGCCCGGCCGCGATCGAGGCGGTCGCGGATCGTCTCGACGGCTTCGACATCTCGAAAGGGACGATTCGCTTCACGCCGGACGCGCCCGTGCCCGACGAGGTCCTGGCGGACCTCGTTCGAGCCCGGATGCAGGAGATCGACGCCTAGCGCGCCAGCCGCCCCGCCTCAGCCGAACTTGCCGCTGATATAGGCCTCGGTGCGCTCGTCCCGGGGTCGGTTGAAGATGGCCTCGGTCGGCCCGAACTCGACGAGCCGTCCGGCGAGCGCGCGGCCGTCGGGCTCCACCTCGACCGTTACGAACGCGGTGAAATCCGACACCCGGCCAGCCTGTTGCAGATTGTGGGTGACGACCACGATGGTCACCTCGGGGACCAACTCGTGCATGAGGTCCTCGATACGGGAGGTGCTGATCGGGTCAAGGGCCGACGCAGGCTCGTCCATCAACAGGACGTCCGGATCGACCGCCAGGCAGCGGGCGATCACGAGGCGCTGCTGCTGGCCGCCGGACAGGCCGAAGGCGTTCGTGTCCAATCGGTCGCGAACCTCGTCCCAGAGCGCCGCGCGCCGCAGCGCCGCTTCGACCATCTCGTCCATGTCACCGGGAAAGCCGAGCACCCGCGGCCCGAAGGCGACGTTGTCGTAGATCGACTTGGGAAAGGGGTTCGGCTTCTGGAACACCATGCCGATGCGCTTGCGCACCTCGACCGCATCCACCCCGGGTGCGTACAGGTCGGCCCCGCGGTAGAGCACCTTGCCGTCCACGTGGGCGCCCGGGACGAGATCGTTCATGCGGTTCATGCAGCGAATCAGCGAGCTCTTTCCAGAGCCCGAGGGGCCGATCAGCGCGACGATCGCGCCACTCGGGACCGGGAGCTCGACATCGCGGACAGCGGGCACGCCGCGATAGCTGACCGTCACGGTCGAGAATTCGGCCAGGGGATCCTCACCGGGATTCGGCCACCAGTCAGCCGCGGTCCCGACGGCGGGCTCGGGGCGCGCGCCGCCTTCCGCCGACCTGGCAACTTCGTCATGCGCCAGCAACTCATCGGTGCAGGTCTCGATCAGGTCCTGCGCGCAGGCAGCCCGAACATCGGCATCATCGGCAGCCGAGGTCTGGGTCATTGCTCAAGCCTCGACCCGATGGCCCGAGCGCAGGCTACGAAGATGTGAAGACGTGCGGCGCCGTGCGTCAGCCGCCCTCGCTCGCGCGAGGCCCGTCGAGGCGGTCGAGGGCGCGCAGGGACCGCTTGCGTGTTCGCGCGAATGTGGTCGCCCATGTCATCGAGCCGCTCGATCATCCGCTCGGTAACCGCGATCAGGTTCTCGAAGGTCTGGACCTCGAACGTGAACGCCCGCTCCTGACGCTCGAAGGCGCGCTCCTGCCGCTGAAGCGCCCGCTCCTGACGCGCCAGCGTGCCCTCGACGCCTGCCAGGATGCGGCTCAGCTCAGGGTCGGTCCCCATGCGCCGTTGTGCCAGCCGCCCTGTCACAGCTCAACGCTCGCGCGTGACGCCTGCGTACCGAGTGGGTGCTGCGAGGATGACGCCGTGGCCGAGAGGTCGAAGCGAGAGCGCAGCCGCGACGCGGTCCGCGACGCGATGGAGCAGGCCGGCGGGGTCGAGGCGGCCGTCGCGGCCCCGAAGCGCCCGGCCGATCCGTTCACGAGCGAGCTGCGCCGCCGCGAGGTGCTGCCGCTGCTCGTCCTCCACCTCATCAACGAGGGGCCGAGCTACGGCAATCAGCTGATGGAGCGAATCGCCTCCATGACCGCCGGCGTGCTGTCGGTCAACCCCAACACGATGTACCCGCTGCTGCGCCAGCTCGAGGGACGTGGCCTGATCGAGGGCAGCTGGGAGCACCCCGAGCGCCGCTCGCGGCGCTACTACTCGCTGACCGCGGACGGGCGCGCCGAGTACGAGCGGCTCGTCGAGGAGGTTCGGCCCTTCCTCGACTCCGTCAGGTCCTCGATCGACGAGATCGTCAACGAGGTGTACGGGAAGTGAGGACGGCCTACGCGCGCGGGACCGTGCCGCTCCCGCCGGCGGAGGCGCTCGAGCTGTGGACCGACGTCGATCGCTGGCCCACGTTCATCGAGGGGTTCGCGCACCTCGTCGAGCGCTCGCCCGACTGGCCGGCCGAGGGTGAGCGCGTTGCCTGGGAGTCGAGCCCGGGCGGGCGCGGCCGCGTGACGGAGAAGGTCGTCGAGCGGGCCCCGGACCGCTTCTCGACGATGGTCTTCGAGTCCGCGCTGATGGGCCGCCAGACGCTCAGGGCGGCGCCGCACGCCGTCGGAGCGGAGGTCGAGCTGAGCCTCGAGTACACGCTCGTCAAGTACGGCCCGCTGAGCGTCGTGGCCGACGCGATCTTCATCCGCCGCGCCCTCCGGGATGCCCTCGCGCGGACCGTCGGGCGCTTCGCCGTGGAGGCTGAGGAGGAGGCTGGGCTCCGCTAGGGTTCCGGCTCGCCGCTACCCCCGGAGGTTCATTTGTTCGTGTTCAAGGCCGCCGTCGTGGGGGCAGGAACCATGGGCGGGGAGATCGCCCAGGTCGTTGCCGCCGCCGGCATCCCGGTCGTCCTCAAGGACGTCAAACAGGAGTTCGTAGACACCGGTCTCGAGAAGGCCCGCCAGGTCACCGAGGTGCAGCTCGGCGTCCTCGTCGGCAAGGAGAAGATCACCCAGGAGCAGGCCGACGCCCAGCGTGAGGAGCTGCTCGGCCGGATCACGGGCACGACCGAGTACGAGGGCTTCGGCGACGTCGACTTCGTGATCGAGGCCGTCCCCGAGCGCATGGAGATCAAGCAGAACGTCTTCGCGGAGCTCGACGAGGTGACGCCCGGCCACGCGATCCTTGCCTCCAACACGTCGAGCCTCTCCGTCACCGAGATGTCCGAGGCCACGCTCCGGCCCGACAAGGTGTGCGGGTTCCACTTCTTCTACCCCGCCTCGATGATGCGGCTGATCGAGGTCATCGAGGGTGATGAGACCTCCGAGGAGACGATGCAGGCGGCCACGAGCTTCGCGCAGGCGCTGCGCAAGACCGCCATCCGCTGCGGTGAGGTGCCGGGCTTCGTCGTCAACCGCATCCTCACGGCAGCCATGTCCGAGGTGTGGAAGGCGACCGAGGAAGAGGACCTGTCGATCGAGGAGGTCGACAGGGTGATCAAGGACTCGGGCGCGACGCCGATGGGCCCGTACTTCCTGACCGACCTGCTCGGGCTCGACACGGTGCTGCACGTGGCCGAGCACCTGCACGAGTCGTACGGCAGCGAGCGCTTCCACGTCTCGGCGAAGATGCAGGAGCTGGTGGCGGCCGGCGATCTCGGCCAGAAGACCGGAAGGGGTTTCTATGAGCACGGCTGATGCGGGCACCAGCCCCGCGCTGAGCTCGATCGTCGACCGCATGGGTCTGAAGACCCTGGTCGAGTCATGCCTCGTCCTCGAGGAAGGCGTCGCCTCCGCGAAGGACATCGAGATCGGGATGATGATGGGCGCCGGCATCCTGCCGGGCCCGTTCGCACGCGCGGACGAGGCGGGCCTCGACACCGTGCTCGAGCAGCTCGAGGGCGCTCAGCGCGAGTGGGGCGACACCTTCGAGCCGCCCACGATCCTGCGCCGTCTGGTCGCGCAGGGCCGGCTCGGCAAGAAGTCCGGTCAGGGCTTCTTCCCCTATCCGCAGGCCGACGCCGGCGATCAGCGCGAGACCGTGCTGCTCGAGACGCGCGGCGACATCGCGATCGCCTGGCTCAACCGGCCGCCGGCGAACCCGCTCTCGCCGCAGGCGCTGCGTGACCTGATCGACGTGTGGGAGACGGTCGAGGGCAAGGTCCGGGTGCTCGTGATCGCCTCGTCGAACATCTTCACCTTCAGCGCGGGCGCGGACATCAAGGAGTTCACGAAGATGACACCAGACGCCGAGGGCGCCGAGATGCTTGCGGCGGCGCATCGGCTCATGCGCGGCATGGAGCAGTCCCCGACGGTCACGATCGCGGCCGTCAACTCGATCGCCTTCGGCGGCGGCTGCGAGCTTGCGATGGCCTGCGACTTCCGGATCGCCGCGGAGTCGGCGACCTTCGGCCAGCCGGAGGTCAACCTCGGGATCATTCCGGGCTTCGGGGGCACCCAGCGGCTGCCGCGGCTGGTCGGTGAGGCGAAGGCGCGCGAGATGAACCTGACGGGCGAGCCGATAGACGCCTACGAGGCGCACCGGCTCGGCCTCGCCAACCAGGTCGTGCCCGACCACGAGCTGCTCGATACGACGCTGTCGTGGGCGCGCAAGCTCGCGCAGCAGGCGCCGATCGCGATCGGCGAGATCAAGAAGCGCTCGGCGCAGGCGGACATCGACGAGGGACTGCGCGGCGAGGCCGAGGGCTTCGGGCACGCGTTCGGCAGCGAGGACGCGCGCGAGGGCATCTCGGCCTTCCTGCAGAAGCGCCGGCCGGATTTCAAGGGGAGGTGAGCGTCATCGCCGCAGATGCCGAGCGGGTCGCCGACCTGCTCCGCTCGTCCGAGCGCGCGGTGGTGCTCACTGGCGCCGGCATCTCGGTTCCATCCGGCATCCCCGACTTCCGCTCGCCCGGCACGGGGCTGTGGGAGAACGTCGACCCGATGGAGGTTGCGCACATCGACGCGTGGCGGCGCGACCCCGACCGTTTCTGGTCCTTCTACGGGCAGCGCTTCGCTTCGCTGACGGACAAGGTCCCGAACGAGGCGCACCTCGCGATCGCCGAGCTCGAGCGGCGCGGCCTGGTGCGCGGGGTGATCACGCAGAACATCGACCGCCTGCACCGGCTGGCGGGCAGCGAGCGCCTGATCGAGGTGCACGGCTCGATCGAGTGGAGCATCTGCATGGAGTGCCGCGGCAAGCTGCCCATCGACCGCGTCGTCGAGCTGCTCGAGGCCGCCGACGGCGCTCCCGAATGTCCCGCCTGCGTGGTTCCGCTGAAGCCCGACGTCGTGCTGTTCGGGGAGCTGCTCCCGGAGCGCGCGCTCGCCGAGGCGCAGGCGCTTGCGATGGACGCAGACCTGATGCTGTGCGTCGGGTCGTCGCTGGAGGTCTACCCGGTGGCGGGGCTGCCCGCGATCACCTCGGGCGCCGGCGGGCGGCTCGTGCTCGTCACGCAGGGACCCACCCCGTACGACCGGGACGCCGAGGTCAAGCTCCACGGCGACGTCGTCGAGGACCTGCAGGCGGTGCTCGCGGCGCTCTGACCCACGTGGCCGAGGTTCTCCGGCGCGAGGGGCGCGCTGCTGCTTCAGGCCGCGATCCCGCTCGCGGCATTCGGCGTGGAGTGGCCGCAGGGCGTCCCGCTGCAGCCGCATGTGATGGAAGAGGACGAACTGGGCGACGTCGATACCGCCCGAAGCGCTCAGCCGCCGAGCCGGCGCCGCTGTAGCAGCGACTCCATGGCGGCCACCGCCTCTTCGACGCCCTCCGGCGGCTCGCCCGCGAGCGCCGCCGCGGCGGCCGCGATCACGATCTCTCGCTCTCGCTCGAGACCGGCCGCGTTCGTCTCCGCGATCAGCGCCTCGACCGCCACCCGGGCCTGGAGCGCCGCCTCGCGGGCCCGGCCGGCGTCGAGGTCGGCGCGCGCCCGCAGAACGAGCTCCTCGGCGGCGAGCGGCGCTTCGTGCCCGCCGAGCAGGGCCGCGAAGCGCTCCTCGGGGGCCTCCATCGATCGCTTGACGCGGCGCATTCCGGCCCGGGGCAGCTCGAGCGCCTCGCCGAAGCGACCGTCGGCCAGCGCCGCGCCGCTCCCGTAGCCGAGCCGCACGACGAGCGCGCGCCCGGCCGAGACGTCGCCCACGTACGGGTCAGCGGCGGCGGCGCGCTGGGCCCGCAGCGCGCGGTTCAGGATCGCGAGCGCCCGCGCGAGCTCCGCGTCGCGCGCGGCGGCGTCGCGGCGCAGCTCGTCGAGCCATTCCGCGGCGGCCTCCGCGGTCTCGAACGACTCGGGCCGGACGACGCCGGCACGGCTCGTGGGCACGGGTTCGGGGGCGACGGAATCGACCTCGCGCGGGCGTCGGTCGCGCAGCCAGTGCCGCTCCGGGGCGCCGAGCGTGCCGAGCACGAGCACGGCCTCGGTGGGCGCCGACGGTTCGGCGCGGACCAGGTAGCGCCCGTCCGCCGGGCCGAGCAGGAAGCCGAACTCGAGCTGGACGCAGCCGAAGAGGGGTTCGTACGCAGGCGGCCGAGCCGTCGCGCTACTCGCCCTCGTGGGCGTGGCTTGCGCGCCGGTCCTTCTTGTCGACCGGCACCGCGTACTTGGACGGCTTGGTCGGCACGACCGGGTTCTCGATCTCGCGCAGGCGCGAGATGAGGTCTGACCACTGGCCGGGCTCGAGCACGGCGAGCGCCTGCTTGCCGAGCTTCTTGTTCGCGCCGAACATCGGCTGGAAGCCCACGTGGATGTGGTCGTGGTGATCGGCCATCGCGAACGTCGCGCCGCCGATCTCGAACAGCGAGATGATCTGGGCGGGCGCCATCGTGCCCTGGAGCTGCATCAGCCGGCGCACGGCCTGCTCCGTCACGCCGCCCGGCTCCTGGTGGCCGAGCACGGGGATGCCGTTGATCATCGCGATGTCGACCGCGTTGCCGGATGAGTGGTGGGAGACGTTGCCGGAGGTCGTGTAGAAGCCGTGGCCGCACTTGAGCGACGTGACCGTCGGCTTGAGCCCGGAGTCGGCCAGGTACGCGAGCGTCGCGAGCACGCGCCGGTCGACCTGACCGGAGCGGATGTCGTCGCGGCCGCACTCGTAGATCTCGATGCGCTCGTCGGAGAGGACGCGCTTCTCGAGCAGCGGCTTCGGCAGCAGCAGGATCTGACCGATCGACATCGCCCCGGCGGGGTCGTCGCCGTGGAGGACGTTGCGACCCGACGCGCGGTAGACGGCGGTGGCCTCGAGCAGCTTCCAGCCGTCGAGGATCGGCTTCGGGTCGATCACCGGCGCCCCGCGGCCCGCCGGGCGGATCCCGAAATCGAGGTGGGCGGCCTTGCCGGGGACGGTCTGGCCGACGCGCCCGATGATGGTGCCGCCGATCACGCGGGAGCCCTTCTTGAGGGCGCGGAGGCTCACCTTGCTCGGGTCGAGCCCGAACGGGCGCGAGAAGAAGTTCTTGTAGGTCTCGAACTTGCCGCCCTCGCGCGCCAGCATCTCGAGCTGCTGCTCGAGCCCGCCCGCCTCGCGAGCCCCGGGCAGGTCGGGGTGGGCGAAGAGGCGATGCTTGACCGGCGCCGAGGCCTGGGTGGCATCGTGCGACTCGATGTCGGCGCCGCGGTCGCGTTCGGGCGCCGTGTCGGAGTCGTCGAACTGGCGGCCGGCCGATGCGGGGACGCGCGGCCTGGGATCGTCCTCGTCCTCGCCGTTCGCCTTCACGGCCTTGGCGGTGCGCACGAGGCCACTGTCCGCGTCGGCCTTGGGCACGGGGTAGTACTTCGAGACCTCGCCCAGGTGGGAGTAGGTGTAGCGGTTGCCGTAGACGTCCTGCAGCACCAGGTGGCGCCCGAGCTTCTTGGAGCGGCCGATGGCCTTGACGACGCCGTCGTTGACCGCCACGACCGGGGCGCCTTCCTCCGAGAAGATGTCGATGCTGCGCCGGTCGTCGCTCGACTCGATCACGTTGGCGGCGTTCTCGCCGCGCTGAACACGCTTGAGGAGCTCCTTCTCGGCCAGGTCGTCGGCGTACGTCGCGCGCGCGTATACGGGGAAGCGGCCTTCGGTGAGCCCGGTGAGCGAGCCGATCAGGTCGGCCGGGACGCCTGCGATCAGCCGCGCCCTGAGCAGCACCGAGTCGACGTACCAGTCGGCGTGGTTGTAGGCCCAGATCGCCGCGCGCACGTCGTTCTCGTAATTCGCCGCCTTCAGATAGCGGGCCGCGGCGAAGATCGCGTCGACCGGGTTGTACGGGTCCTTGCGGCCGTCCTTGTTCGCGTCGACGCCGTAGGCCGCCCAGGTCGGCGGCATGAACTGCATCCAGCCGAGCGCGCCCGCGGAGGACACGTTGAGGTTGCGGCCGTAGTCGGTCTCGATCTCGTTGATCGCCGCGAGCACCTCCCAGCGAATCCCGTACTCGATCCCGGCGGCCTGGTAGATCGGCAGCAGGAACGGCGGCACGCGGAACTTCCGGATGATGAAGTTGGGCACACCGGTCGCCGTCGACGGGCCGGGCAGGGCGTCGACGAAGCCGGGGTTGCTCCGCGACGGTGTGCCGTCGTCGTTGCGGAGCGGCGCGCGGCGTCCGCGGCGCTCCTCGGACGAAGGCTCATCCTCGGGTTCAACCTTGATGCGGCGGCTGAGCTTGCGCTCGCCGTCGCCCTCGTCGCGCTGGACGCGCTGGCCCGAGCTGGTGCGCTCCTGCGGCGAGCCGCCGCCGGCGCTCGGGCCGCTGTCGGCCTTGGGCTCCTTGGGTGCGGGCGCGGGGGTGGTCTCCGGCGCCGGCGCGGGCTTCGGCTTGGGTTTGGGGGTGGTCTCGGGAGCCGTCGGCGTCGTCGGCTCGGGGGTGGTCGGCTGGACCACCGGGCCCGGCAGCTGAACGTCGTTCGGGTCCGTGCCCGGGGGCACGTCGACGGGCACGACCTCGCCGGTCGGGAGCTGCACGTGCACCTGCTGCGCGGCCGCGGGGATCGTCCAAGCGGTGAATGCGGCGCTCACGAGCACGCCCGCAGCGAGCAGGACGGTGAGAAGCCGCTTCTTCATCCGTGCTGGTTCAGGCCCTCCCTCGTGACCCCGCGTGCCGCTTTGCGCAGGCGCACGCAGGCGTTCGCCGCCTGCCGCAGGGGTAACGCTACTTGCTGGGTTTCTGGTATGCAACGAGGAACCGTGAGAAGTGGGCGAGAGTTGTCCCCGCAGGCCGCATCCGGGGCGGTCGTGCGAGTTCACGTCCTTGTATCGACCGTCCCTGCCCATAACTTCAATCCCGCCGTTCGAGTGACTGGACACCTCGCGCGCGGCCGCGGCTGCGTCCAGATCCTTCATTGTGCCAACCTCGTGGAGGCCCAAACCCGACCTCAGCCTGAAGTTGAGGGTTAATCCTAATTGCGGAGCGATCCTCGACCCGGGTTCGGCTACCCTGCTGCCGCATGACAGAGCCCAGGCAGGATGAGGACTTCCTCGAGCGCATGAGCGCGCGCGCCGAGGAGGCGCTCGGCAAGGTCGCCGAGGAGCTGATCTCGAACCCCGTCGTGAATGGCGCGATAACGCGCGCGTTCGAGGCGCGCGAGAAGGCCGTCCAGGCGCAGGTGACCGCGATGGGCGCCCTCAACCTGCCGTCAGCGGCCGACATCGAGCGCGTGACGCGCCGGCTGCGCTCGCTGTCGCAGCGGCTCGAGGGCATCGAGGATGCGATCGACCGCCTCGAGGAGCGTGTGCAGGGTGCCTCGCGCTCGAGCGAGCGCGACCGGCTCGCTGCGCTCGAGGAGCGCCTCGACGAGATCGGGCGCGACCTCGCCGCCGTCCGGATGGCGGTGGCGCCGGGCGACGAGCCGGTGCCGCGGGCCCAGGAGCGGCTCACCGTCAGCGACTCCTGAGCGCCGCGTAGCCGGTTTCGCCGAGCCTCAGCCCGAGCGCCTCCATGGCGTCGCCGTCGAGCCGCGTCGCGCCGTTCAGGCCCGCCCTGCGCGCCACCCCGAGCACGCATGCCGCCGGCAGCGTGTGGGCGGCCGCGACGCCGAGGACGGCTGCCGTCTCCAGATCGACCGCGACCGCGTCCTGCGCGATCGCGCCCTCGCGGCGGTCGTAGAAGAGGTCGGTGCTCGCGACCGTCGCCGGCGCGGCGCCGGCCGCGACGATCCTGGCGAGCATGTCCGGGTCCGGGGCGAGCGGGCCGCCTGCGCCGAGCGCCGCGCTCGCGCCGTCGAGTGGGAGCACCGCCTCCGGGGCGATCAGGGTGCCGAGCGCGAGCTCGTCGCCGAGGGCTGAGCAGGTTCCGATCCGGACGAGCCGGCACGCCCCGAGCGTGATCAGCTCCTCGCAGACGATCGCCGCGCTCGGGCCGCCCATGCCCGTCGACTGGATCGTGAGCGGCTCAGCGTCGGCCGCGATGCCCGTGTAGCCCCACAGCCCGCGGCTGTGGTTGAACATCCGGGCCGGCTTCTCGAGCAACGCCTGCGCGACCGCGAGAGCGCGATGGGGGTCGCCCGGCAGGAGCACGCGCTCGGCGAGCTCGGCGGTCGGGCGGAGGTGGGTCACGTGGGCGATGGTCACGGGGCGGCGCAGGATAGAAGGCAGGGGGTAGTCTCGAATCGATGGCGCGGCGCCCCGGCACCCCCAAGGAGATCCCCGACTCTCTCCGCGAGGCGGTCGAGCGGACGGTGGACGCCACGCTCGGGTCGGCCGGGCGCAGCCGGGCGAGCGCTCAGAGCGCCCTCGACGACGTCGTCCAGTCGGTCGACGAGCTGCGCCGCGGGGCCGAGGAGCGGCTCGTGAAGGGCAGGCGCTCGATGGCCGGGGCGATCGAGGGCCGCCGGCCCGCGAACCTCGACGACATCCGCGAGCTGAAGGCCGAGCTGCGGAAGCTGTCGCGTCGCCTCGACGCGATCGAGGAGCGGCTCCCGGCGAAGCGCAAGCCCGCCGCCAAGCGAAAGGCTCCCGCACAACGCAGCTCCTCCGCCAAGCGCTCGTCCTAGTGGGCGGCCGCCGGGTCCTGATCACCGGCGTCGGCAGCCATCTCGGCACGCTGCTGGCGAAACGGCTCGAGGCCGACCCGGATTTCGAGTACGTCGCCGGGCTCGACACGCGCCGGCCGCGGGGGCCGCTCGAGCGCCTGGAGTGGATCGAGGCGGACATCCGCGACCCCGAGATCGTGCGGCTCGTTCCGCGGCTCGGGGTGGACACGCTCGTGCACGAGCAGATCGTCCGCCAGCCCTCTCAGGGCATGTCGGGGCGCTCGATGCATGACATGAACGTGATCGGGACGCTCCAGCTGCTCGCCGCCTGTGAGAGAGCGCGCACGCTGCGGACGATCGTCGTGCGCGGCTCCGCGGGCATCTACGGCGCCGAGCCGCAGGCTCCGCAGTTCTTCAAGGAGGAGCTGGCGCGGCTGTTCCCGCTCCGCACTCGGTTCCAGCGCGACGTGGCCGAGATCGAGAACTACTTCGAGACCTACGCGCGCCGCCACGGGGACGTCGGCTGCACGATGTTGCGCTACCAGCCCGCCATCGGGCCGTCGCTCGACACGCAGATCAGCCGTTATCTCTCGCAGGCGGCGTGCCCCACCTACCTCGGCTTCGACCCGCGCATCCAGCTCGTGCACGAGCGCGACGCGATCGACGCGCTCGTGGCGGCGGTCAGGCACCCCGTGCGCGGCGCCGTCAACGTCGCCGGCCACGGAACGATCGGCCTCGGCCGGATGATCAGGCTCGCCGGCCGCGCCGGCCTGCCGATCGCGGGACCGCTGTTCGGGCCGTTGACGGGCGCCGCGCGGCGGCTCGGCATGGACGCCTACTCCGAGGACTTCCGGCGCCTGCTCCGCTACGGGCGCGGCGTCGACACCACCCGCCTGGTGGAGGAGGTCGGCTTCAGGCCGAGCTTCTCGACGGTCGCGTCGGTCGAGGACTGGGTTGCCAGGCGCGGGCAGGGAGCGCTGGCGGCGTGACGGAGAACGCGCTGGCGTTCATGCGCCGCCTGCGCGAGGGGCTCGAGTCCGGGCTCGACCTGCCGGAGGCGCTCGCGCGAGCCGCGAGCGCGCTCCCGCGGGACGCGCGCGGGACCGTCGGCCGGCTGGTCGAGCGAATGGAGGGGAACTACACGGAGGACGAGTGGGGCTTCGACGAGGAGTTCGCCGAGCTCGTCGAGCCCTTCTTCGGCTTCCTCTACGACACCTGGTGGCGCGTGCAGGTCGAGGGCGCCGAGCGCGTGCCGGCGCACGGTCGCGCGCTGCTCGCCGCCAACCACGCGGGCATTCTGCCCTGGGACGCGACGATGATCTCGCTGGCGCTGCTGCGCGAGCACCCGCTCCCGCGCCACCCGCGCTTCCTCGTCCTCGACTGGGCCTTCGAGCTGCCCTGGATCTCGACCGCGATCCGGCGCGTCGGCGGGGTCGTGGCCTCGCCCTACAACGCGCTGCGGCTGCTTGACCAGGACGAGCTCGTGGCCGTGTTCCCGGAAGGCGTGAAGGGGACCGGCAAGCCCTATTCCGAGCGCTACCGGCTCCAGCGCTTCGGCCGCGGCGGGTTCGTCGAGGTGGCGCTGCGGGCGGGCGCCCCGATCGTGCCGGTGGCGGTCGTCGGGAGCGAGGAGATCTATCCCAAGCTCGCCGACATCCCCGCGCTTGCCCGGCTCATCGGCGCGCCCTTCTTCCCGGTCACGCCCACCTTCCCCTGGCTGGGGCCGCTCGGTGTCGTGCCGCTTCCCTCTCGCTGGCGGATCGAGTTCCTCGACCCCATCGAGACCGCCCCGTACGGGCCCGAGGCGACCTCGGACCGCGCGCTCGTGCTCGAGCTGTCGGAGCGCGTGCGCACGGCGGTTCAGGAGGCCCTCTACGCGAACCTCGTCAAGCGGGGCCCGGCCTTCGTTTGACCCTGCAGGTCCGGACTCGGGCCTTGCCGCAACCGCGGAGGTTCCCTACTTTGAGTAGGGATGCGCCGGCTGGGCATCGGAACCCTCGTATTGGCCGCGCTACTGGTGCCGGCCGGAAGCGCCGCGGCCGCGGCGGACGACCCCTGGGTTGCCTACGCGGTCAACTCGGTCGTGACGCGCGCGAGCCAGCCGTCGGCGGTGGTCCTGCGCGTGAACCCTTTGACGGGCGCCCTCGAGGAGGTTTCTCGCAACGGGTCCCAGGGCGCGCTCTTCCAGCATCCGTATGACATCGCCGTCGCCCCCGGGGGCCGGAGCCTCTACGTGGTCGACATGGGCGAGTTCGCCTCGGGGACGTATCCGGCGGCCGACGGCCGCATCATCCGGGTCGACCCGGCGAGCGGCGCACAGAGCGTCGTCTCACAGGGCGGAGAGCTCGTCGACCCGGCGGGGATCGCGGTCGCAGCCGATGGGACGTTGTTCGTGGTCGAGAACGTGGGGGTCGGGCCGGCCCGTGACCCGGCCGTCGTCAGGATCGACCCGGCCAGCGGCGCCCAGAGCGTCCTCACACGGGGCTCCTACCTGTGTTATCCGTTCGGCATCGCGCTCGAGGCGAGCGGCAACGTGATCGTCACGGACTTCGGCGACCTGATCGCCGGTGGGGTCACCGAGCTCGACTGTCTCCAGGACTTCGGGTCGGTGGTCCGCGTGAGTCCGGGAGGCGGGCAGCAGCTCCTGTCCTTCAACGAGATGCCCACCCCGGGCAACGTGCTGCGCGGAGCCTTCGGCGCCGCCATCGAGCCGGGCGGCGGCGTTCTCGTCGTGAACCAGACGGGCGCCCAGGCGGCGGTGGCGGCGATCGACCCCGCGAACGGCAGTCAGACCGCCGTGACACCGAACTCGACCACCACCGATGCGTTCGAGCTTCCCCAGCGCGTGGCAGTGCTGCCGGACGGCGACCTGCTCGTCGCCGACTATGCGCTGAACGACCAGGAGGGCGGCCTCGTCGTGGTCGACCGCTCCACCGGCGCAGCGCGCATATTGCGCCAGGGGGCCCTGTTCAACAACCCCCTGGGCGTGACGACCGTGGTCAACCGCCCGCCGTCCGCCGCACTCACGCTCAGGCCGCGGCGGGTCGCGGGCGGCGAGCCGGTGACCTACGACGCCTCGGGCAGTGTCGACCCCGAGGGGCTCCCGCTCCGCTACGCGTGGGATCTCGACGGCAACGGCTCGTTCGAGACGTCGAGCGGCGGGAGGCCGAGGATCCGCAAGAGCTTCGAGATGAGCACCACGCTCACACCGCGCGTGCGCGTGCTCGATCACCACGGCGGCGAGGCCTTGGCTGCGGCGCGCACCACGCTCGTCGTCGACGCGATCCGGCCCGTCATCCGCGGCTTCCGCGCATCGCCGCGCAGGATCTCGACCGCTGCTGAGGCGGCGGGGGCCGCGCTCGCCCGGAAGGTCCGTTTCCGCTTCCGGCTGTCGGAGGCGGCGCGCGTACGGATCCGGATCGAGCGCGCCCTCGAGGGGCGCCGCAAGGGGCGACGCTGCGTCGCGCCCGGCAAGGCCCGCAAGGGCGCGCAGCGCTGCACTCGCTGGCGCGCGGTGGTGGTCCTGCGCAGGCGGGGCAAGGCGGGGTCGAACAGCGTCCGCTTCTCGGGCAAGGTCCGCGGCCGCACGCTGCAAGGGGGGCGCTACCGGGCGCTTGCTACCGCCACCGACGCCGTCGGCAACTCCTCGCGGCCGCGCAGGGCCGGCTTCAGCGCCGTTCGCTGACGACGCTAGAAGTGCACGCCGCGAAGCAGGTAGGCCATCGCGACGGCCTCCGTCGACATCTCCTCGCTGCCCTTCTTCTCGTCGGCGGGCGCGGGCTTGCCGTCCTTGGTGCTCTTGGCGGCCGCCGAGTCGGGGAACAGGTTGTACGCCGTATTGAGGACTATGTCGACGCTCTTGGGCGAGACCGCGTAGAGGATCTCGCCGAACGTCCCGAGGCGCGATGCCAGGCGCTTCGGCCTGTCGATCATCGCGTCGGCCAGCATCTGCGCGGCCTCGTCCGGGGTGAGCGTCGGGAACGCCTTGTAGATGTCCGTCGGCGCGATCATCGGGGTGCGCACGAGCGGCATGTAGACGGTGGTGAACTTGACGTTGTCAGCCACGCACTCGGGCGCCACGCAGCGTGAGAACGCGTCGAGCGCCGCCTTGGAGGCCACGTAGGCAGAGAAGCGCGGCGTGTTGGTCTGCACGCCGATCGAGCTGACGTTGATGATGTGGCCGGACTTGCGCTCGCGCATGCCCGGCAGGAAGGCGAGGATCAGCTTGAGCGCGCCGAAGTAGTTGAGCTGCATCGTGCGCTCGTAGTCGTGGAAGCGGTCGTAGGAGCGTGCGACCGAGCGCCGGATCGAGCGGCCGGCGTTGTTGACGAGCACGTCGACGCCGCCGTGGGTCTCGAGCACCTCGGCGGCCAGCCGGTCGACCTCCCCCAGGTCGGACAGGTCGGCCGGATGGACGTGCGCGATCCCGCCGGCCTCCTCGATCTGGGCGGCGACCTCCTCGAGCTTCTCGCGCGTGCGCGAGACGAGCAGCACCTCGCCGCCGGCCTCACCGACCTTGAGCGCCGTCTCGAGCCCGATGCCGCTCGACGCGCCCGTGATCAGGATGCGCTTGCCGCGGACGGCGCTCGCGAGGGAGCGCTCGCGGAACAGGTCGGGGTCGAGGTTGCGCTCCCAGTAGTCCCAAACGCGCGGCGCGTACGTGGACAGCGGCGGCACGGCGATGCCGGTGCCGCTGAGGGCACGCTGGGCGTCACGCGCGTCGAACTTGCACTGGAAGTCACGCAGGTCCATCGCCACGGGCGGGACGCCGAGGTCGTGCAGGAGCTGCTCTCGGATCCGCTTGACGGTCGGCAGCGCCATGACCCCCGCGCGCACCGGCTTCGGGATCGCGTTCGTCATGTGCTGGTCTACGCGCATGGCGAACTGCGGGGCGTGCGCCGCCTTTGCGAACTCGTTGATCGCCTCCCCGACCTTCATCGGCTCGGGGTTGACGAGATGGAAGGTGTTGGAGGGCAGCTCGTCGTCCGGCAGGTGGGCGATGTGGTCCATCGCCTTGGCCACGAAGTCGACCGGGACGATGTTGGTCTCGCCGCCCTGCGGCCCGGCCAGCGGGAACCATTCGGGAAGGGCGTAGCGCAGCTTCTGGAGGACCTTGAAGTAGTAGTAGGGCCCGTCGACCTTGTCCATCTCGCCGGTCTCCGAGTGGCCGACGACGATCCCGGGCCTATAGATGAGCGTCTTCGTCTCGACGCCCTCGCGCACGAGTCGCTCCGACTCGTATTTCGTGCGGTGGTAGTGGTGGGGGAGGCGCTGCCCCTCGTCGAACATGTCCTCCTGAAAGACCCCGTGGTACTCGCCCGCGACTGCGATCGAGCTGGCGTGGTGAAAGCGCCCGACCTCGTGCGCGTTCGCGAACTCGACGACGTGCTTCGTGCCCTCGACGTTGGCACGCTCGGAGGCCTCCTCGTCGGCCTCGACGTCGTACACGGCCGCGAGGTGGAAGAGGTGGTCGATCGGCTCCTCGAAGCGCCCGACGCCGAGGCCCGGCCGCGAGAGGTCGCCCGACACTGCCTGGATGCGGCCCTCGCGAGCGCCGAGCCGCTGCACGAGCGCGTCGAACTTGCCGCGCGACCCGTCCCGGACGAGCACGTAGATCGTCCCCTCGCGCTCGAGGAGCTCGGCCACGAGATGCCGTCCGATGAACCCGGTCGCGCCGGTGACGAAGTAGTTCAAGGTCCCTCCACTCCTCCTGTGGGCAGCCGGATCGATCCTATTCTCTCGGGCGACCGTGGACGAAGAGCTCAGCATGAAGGAGGCGGCCCAGCGCGTGGGCGTGACACCCGCGACGCTGCGGCGCTGGGCCCAGTCCGGGCTGATCCCCGAGATCGACGGCGGCGGGGTGTGGACGCGGGCGGCCGTGGCCCATGCACGCCGGTTGTGCCGCGCGACTCTCCGCGAGGGGTCATGAGCGAGGCTCCCCTCGACGCGGCGCAGGCGAGCGGCCTCGTGCGGGCGGGCGAACCGCTCCTGGTGCTGGTCTCGGGCGGCGGCGACTCGGTCTGCCTGCTCGACGTCGCGCTGCGGCTGGAGGCGCGCGTGACGGCCCTGCACGTGAACTACGGCCTTCGCGAGGGAGCGGACGAGGACGAGGCGTTCGTGCGCGCGCTCTGCGAGCGACTCGGAGTGCCGCTCCGTGTCGAGCGCGTCCGCCTGCCGGAGGAGGGCAACCTCCAGGACCGGGCCCGCGAGGCCCGCTACGACCTGGCCGAGCGGCTCGCCGAGGGCGACTACGCCGCCGCGCACACGGCGAGCGACCAGGCCGAGACGGTGCTCTACCGGCTCGCCGTGTCGCCCGGCTCGCGGGCGCTGCACGGCATGGCGGCACGCCGTGGGCGACTCGTGCGGCCGCTCCTCGCGGTGACCCGCGACGAGGTGCGCGACTACCTGCGAGCGCGCGCGCTCGAATGGCGCGAGGACCCCTCCAACGCGGACCGGCGCTTCGCACGCGCGCGCGTGCGCCACGACCTGCTGGCGGCGCTCCGCGAGATCGGCCCGGCCCCGGAGCGCACGATCGCCGTGACGGCCGCGCAGCTCCGCGAGGAGGCCGAGCTGCTCGACCGCGCGGTCGACGCCGCGCTCGCAGAGCTGGGCGGCGGGCCTGCCGTTTCGCTCGCGGCCCTGCGTGAGCAGCCGCCGGCGCTGCGGCGGCTCGTGCTGCGCCGGCTGGCGGGCGACCGCCCCGTGCCCGACGAGGTGCTAGGGCTGGACGAGCGCGGCAGCAGCTCGCTCGACCTTGGCGAGGGCCTGCGGGCCGTGGCCGAGTACGGGACGCTGCGCTTCACGTCCGCCGCCGATCCCGGAGAGCCGGGGCCCGTGGAGCTGATGGTGCCCGGCACAGCGCGCTTTGGAAGCTGGGAGCTCGAGGCGGCCCCCGGCGCCGAGGGCGACGTGTCGGTGTCCGCGGCGGCGCTCGGCGACTCGGCCACCGTGCGCGCGTGGCGCGCCGGCGACCGCATCCGCCCGCTGGGCCTGGGAGGCAGCAAGACGCTTCAGGACCTGTTCACGGATCGCAAGATCCCGCGCGCGCTGCGCCACACCCTGCCCGTGCTGGTCGTCGGCGGCGAGGTCGCCTGGGTGGCCGGCGTTGCGCTCGACGAGCGCTTCGCAGCGCGTCCCGGCGAGCCGAGCGTCGGGCTCAGCGCCCGGGCCCGCTGACGGCTACGTCGTGCCGAACACGCGGTCGCCCGCGTCGCCGAGGCCCGGCCGGATGTAGGCGTTCTCGTCGAGCTCGCGGTCGAGCACGGCCGTCCACACCGGTACGTCGGGGTGCCTCTCCTCGACAGCGGCGAGGCCCTCGGGCGCCACGACCAGGCATACGAGCGAGAGCCGCGTTGCGCCCCTCGCCTTGAGCCGGTCGAGCGCGTGCACGGCGCTGCCGCCCGTCGCGAGCATCGGGTCGACGACGAACACGTGCGCGTCGTCGAGCCGCGCCGGCAGGCGCTCGTAGTACTCGAACGGCTCGTGCGTCTCCTCGTCGCGGTAGAGGCCGAGATGGCCGACGCGGGCGTCGGGCAGCAGGCGCAGGAAGGCGTCCACCATCCCGAGCCCGGCGCGCAGCACCGGCACGACGGCGATCTCCTTGGGAAGCCGGCTACCGGTGGTCCGCTCGAGCGGCGTCTCGATCTCGACCGGCTCGACGGGCAGCTCGCGCGCCGCTTCCACGGCGAGGATTGCGGAGGCCTCGAAGAGCGCCTGGCGGAAGACCCCGTGGCCGGTCGAGCGGTCGCGCAGGACCGTGAGCCGGTCCGCGAGGACAGGGTGGTCGACGACGATCAGTCGCTGCGGCATGGGGCTAAGCATGCCGCAAGCACGGGGCTCGGCCACGTGCGCGCGGACCGATACATTCGCTCGGACCTTGCCGCTGCCCAGCCGCAACATCGAGATCAAGGCACGCGACCGCGATCCGCAGCGGACGCTCGAGCTGGCGCTCGCGCTCGGGGCCACGGACGAGGGCGCGATCCTGCAGCGCGACACCTACTTCTCACGCGCGCGCGGGCGGCTCAAGCTGCGCGCGCAGGAGCCGGGCGAGGACGAGCTGATCGAGTATCGGCGCGCCGAGGAGGCGGGTGCGCGGACGAGCAGCTACCGGCGCGTTCCGGTCACCGCCGCGGCGGAGCTGTCTGAGGCACTCGACGCGGCGCTCGGCACGCTCGTGGTCGTCACGAAGCGCCGCCGGCTGCTGCTGCTCGAGAACGTCCGCATCCACCTGGACGAGGTCGAGGGGCTCGGCAGTTTCATCGAGCTCGAGGCGCTCGCGGGCGGCGCATCCGACCTGGCAGGGGAGCACGCCCAGGTCGCCGGGCTAACCGAGCAGCTCGAAATCGAGGACGCGGCGCTCGTCGCCGAGAGCTACTCCGACCTGCTGCTCGACTCGCCGGAGCTGCTCCTGCGCGCCGCCGCCGAGGCGATGGAGAACGCCTACGCGCCGTACTCGAACTTCAAGGTCGGCGCGGCGCTGCGCGGCGCGGGCGGCGGCCTCTTCACCGGCGCCAACGTCGAGAACGCCTCCTACCCGCAGGGCCAGTGCGCGGAGACGTCGGCAATCGGCGCGCTCGTGACGGCGGGTGAGACCCGCATCGCCGCGGTGGCGGTGACGGCCGAGCGGATGGACATCTGCCCGCCCTGCGGCGGCTGCCGCCAGCGCCTGTCCGAGTTCGGCGGGCCCGAGACGCCGGTGCACCTCGGCCGCCCCGGCGGCCCGCGCGAGTCGACCACCCTCGGCGAGCTGCTCCCGCTCGCGTTCGACCTCCACGCGCCGTGAGCTGGCGCGAGGCGGCGCGGGTGCTGGAGAGCCGCGCCGGCGCGCGGCTGCGCGTCGGCGTCGTGCTCGGCTCAGGTCTCGGCATGGTTGCCGAGGCGGTCGGCGAGCCGGTCGAGGTCGCCTACGAGGAGCTGCCCGGCTTCCCGCGGCCAACGGTCGAGGGGCATGGCGGCCACGTGGTGCTGGGCGAGATCGGCGGCGTCTCGGTGGCGCTGTTGCAGGGACGAGCGCACCTGTACGAGGGCGGCGACCTCGACGAGCTGCGCACGCCCGTGCGCGCGCTCCACGGCGCCGGCGCCGAGATCCTCGTGCTGACCAACGCGGCGGGGTCGCTGCGGCCCGAGGTGGGCCCGGGCGAGCTGATGCTGATCACCGACCACATCAACCTGACCGGCGCGAACGTGCTCGCCGGCCCGAACGACGACGAGCTGGGGCCGCGCTTCCCGAGCCTGCGCGACGCGTACGACCCGGCCCTGCGTGCCGAGCTGCACGCGGCCGCAAACGAGCTCGGCATCGGGCTGGGCGAGGGCGTCTACCTCGCGGTCCGGGGGCCGGCCTTCGAGACGCCCGCCGAGATCCGCGCATTCCGCACGCTCGGAGCGGACGCGGTCGGGATGTCGACCGTCCACGAGACGATCGTCGCCCGCCACTGCGGGCTGCGCGTGGCGGCGCTGTCCGCGATCACGAACCTGGCGGAAGGCATGTCAGAGGCCCCGCTGAGCCACGACCAGACGCTGCGCGACGCCGCTCGCGCGGCCCAGAACCTGGCCCCGCTGCTCGTCCGCTTCCTCGAGCGCCTGGGAGCCTGACGGCGTGCTCGTCCCCGAGCTGATCAGGACGAAGCGCGACGGCGGCGAGCTCGGCGAGGACGAGATCCGCTTCCTCGTCGGGGGCATCTCCGACGGATCCGTCAGCGACGCCCAGGTCGGCGCGCTCGCCATGGCGATCGTGCTGCGCGGGATGAGCGCCGCCGAACGCGTGGCTCTGACAGGCGCGATGACGCGCTCCGGCGAGCGTGCTCGACTGGTCCGAGGCCGGGCTGCCCGGCCCCGCGCTCGACAAGCACTCGACCGGGGGAGTCGGCGACAAGGTGAGCCTCCTGCTCGCCCCGATCGTCGCCGCCTGCGGCGGGGCGGTCCCGATGATCTCGGGGCGCGGCCTCGGCCACACCGGCGGCACGCTCGACAAGCTCGAGTCGATCCCCGGCTACGACACCTCCCCGGAGCCGGCTGCCTTCCGGCACGCGGTGGCGCGGGCGGGCTGCGCGATCGTCGGCCAGACGGCCGCGCTCGCGCCTGCCGACAAGCGCCTGTACGCCATCCGCGACGCAACCGGAACGGTCGAGTCGATCCCGCTGATCGTGGCCTCGATCCTGTCGAAGAAGCTGGCGGCCGGGCTCGCCGCGCTCGTCATGGACGTGAAGGTCGGCTCGGGCGCCTTCCTGCCGGGCCGCGAGGCCGCCGCGGAGCTCGCGCGCTCGATAGTCGAGGTGGCGCGGGGCAACGGCCTGCCGACGTCGGCGCTCCTCACCGACATGGACCGCGTGCTCGGCCGCACGGCCGGCAACGCCGTGGAGGTGCGCGAGTCGCTCGACCACCTGACCGGAGCGGCGCGCGACGAGCGCCTGCTCGACGTGACGCTGGCGCTGAGCGCCGAGCTGCTGCGGCTGGGCGGCGTCGAGCCGGACGAGGATGCCGCCCGGGCCGCCGCCGGGCGCGCGCTCGAGAGCGGCGCGGCCGCCGAGCGCTTCGCGGCGATGGCGAGCGAGCTCGGCGGGCCGCCCGACCTGCTCGAGGCGCCGGACCGCCACCTCGTGCGGGCACCCGTGACCGTGGCCGTCGAGCCTCCCGAGGCCGGCACCGTCGCGCGCGTGGATGTGCGCGCGGTCGGGCTAGCCGTGGTGGCGCTCGGCGGTGGCCGAACGCGCGAGACCGACCCCGTCGACCACGCCGTCGGGCTCACCGAGGTGGCGGCGCCGGGCGAGGAGGTCGCGCGCGGCGGTCGCCCGCTGGCGCTCGTCCATGCGGCCGGCGAGGAGGCCGCCGCCACGGCCGCGGCGTCGCTGCGCGCCGCCTACACGCTCGGCGACCCGCCCGCCGCGCCGCCGCCTCCCGTCATCGAGCTGCTGCGCTGATGGTCCCCAAGGCCGAGCTGCACGTGCACCTGGAGGGCACCGCGACACCGGAGCTGGTGCGCCGGCTCGCTGCGCGCAACGGCCTGCAGGTCCCGGAGGGGCTGTTCGCCGACGAGGAGACGTACGCCTACACCGATTTCCTCGACTTCCTGCGCGCGTACGACCTGGCCGCCGGGGTGATCCGCACCGGCGACGACTACCGCGACGTGACCCTCGACTACCTTGGCCGCTGCGCCGCCGAGGGAGCGGTCTACGTCGAGCTGATCGTCTCGCCCGACCACGTAGCGCAGGTAGGCCTGAGCGACGAGGAGCATCTCGAAGGCGTCGGCCGCGGCATCGACGAGGCCCGCGCCGAGCACGGAATCGAGGCGCGCATGCTCGTTACCGCGATCCGCAACTACGGCGTGGAGCGAGCGATCCGCGTGGCCCGCTACGCGGCGTCACGCCCGCATCCGTACGTGGCCGGCTTCCAGCTCGCGGGTGACGAGGCCGGCTTCCCAGCGGGCGACTTCGCCGAGCCCTACCGGATCGCGGCCGAGGCGGGCCTCGGCTGCAGCGTGCACGCGGGCGAATGGGGAGGCCCCGAGAGCGTCCGCGCCGCCCTCACGCTGCCGGTAACCCGCATCGGACACGGGGTGCGCTCCATCGAGGACCCGGCGCTGGTCGCCGAGCTGGCCGCGCGCGGGATCGTGCTCGAATGCTGCCCCACCAGCAACGTGGTGCTCGGCATCTACCCGAGCTACGAGGAGCACCCGCTGCGCGCCCTGCGCGCGGCCGGCGTCCGCGTGACGCTCGGTTCGGACGATCCGCCCTGGTTCGGGGCCTCGATCGGCGGCGAATACGCAATTTGCGCGCAGCGGCTCGGGTTCGAGGACGAGGACCTCCGCGAGCTCACCAGAACCGCTCTGGAAGCCGCATTCTGCGAAGAAAAGCTCAAGAAGAACCTAATGAACGCTGCATGATGATCGGTGTAGGGTGGCTCGGTCACGGGCATCAGGCCCGGCTCAGACTCAGGAGGGAAGTTCAGCGTGGATAGGAAGCTTCGCGCGATCCTGCTGGCGCTCGTAGTAGCGCTCATGCTTGGGATCGCAGGGTGCGGCGACGACGACGACGACGACGGTGGTGGCAACGGCGGTGGCGGCGACCAGGCCGCTCAGGAGGGGGAGGCAATCAAGGCGGGTGTCGTCACCGACATCGGCGGGGTCAACGACCGCTCGTTCAACGCGCTGGCCAACGCCGGCATCAAGCGCGCGGCCGACCAGTTGGGGGTCGAGGAGCGGGTGCTCATCTCGAAGCAGCAAGGTGACTACATCCCGAACCTGACGACGCTCGCTCAACAGCAGTTCGACCTGATCGTCCCGGTCGGGTTCCTCATGGCGGACGCGACGAACACGGTCGCGACCAAGGTGCCGAACGCCAACTTCGCGATCGTCGACTTCTCGGCTACCGCCCTGAAGGACAAGCCCAAGAACGTCCAGGGGCTGCTCTTCAAGGAGAACGAGGCGGGCTATCTCGCCGGCTACCTCGCCGGCCTGTGGGCGAAGGACAACGACGCCAAGGCCGTCTCGACCGTCGGCGGCCAGAAGATCCCGCCGGTGGACGCTTATATCGCCGGCTTCCAGGCGGGCGCCAAGAAGGCCAATCCGGGTATCCAGACGCTCAACGGGTACTCCCAGGACTTCGTCGACCAGGCGAAGTGCAAGGAGATCGCGCTCGACCAGATCGCGAAGGGCTCGAAGGTCGTCTTCCAGGTGGCCGGCGGCTGCGGCCTCGGCGCGCTCGACGCGGCTAAGGAGAAGGGCGTGCAGGGCATCGGCGTGGACGCCGACCAGGGATACCTCGGCGACCACATCCTGACCAGCGCTTTGAAGAAGGTCGACGTGGCGGTGTACGAAGCCATCAAGCGGGCCCAGGAGGGCCAGTTCGAGGGCGGCACCGACGTGGTCGCGACCGTCGAGAACGGCGGCGTCGGCCTAGGCAAGATCAGCGCGGCAGGCCAGAAGTACGCCGACCAGGTCAAGGAGATCCAGGATCAGATCGCCGCGGGCGAGATCCCGAACATCCCCGACACGGTCAAGTAAGAGATAAGTTCCGCCGCGTTGAGCACCGAGAACGCTCTCGAGCTACGCGGAATCACTAAGAGGTTCGGCCCGGTCGTCGCGAACGACCGGGTCGACTTCGACCTCCGCCCCGGCGAGGTTCACGCCCTGCTCGGCGAGAACGGGGCAGGCAAGTCGACGCTGATGTCGATCCTGTACGGGCTCTACAGCCCGACGGAGGGCGAGATCCTCGTCGACGGCGAGCAGGTCGAGATCCACTCGCCATCGCGAGCGATCGAGCTCGGCATCGGCATGGTGCACCAGCACTTCATGCTCGTGCCGGTGATGACCGTCGCCGAGAACATCGTGCTCGGCGCCGAGCCGCGCACGCGGCGGCGGCATGCTCGACGTGCGCGAGGCGCGCAAGCGGGTGAAGGAGCTGTCCGAGCGCTACGGCCTCGCGGTCGACCCCGATTCCGTGATCGAGGACGTGACGGTTGGAGCCCAGCAGCGCGTCGAGATCCTCAAGACGCTCTACCGGGGCGCGCGCATCCTCGTGCTGGACGAGCCGACCGCCGTGCTCACGGCCCAGGAGGCGGCCGACCTGTTCAAGGTGCTGAAGGCGCTCCAGGCGGACGGCGTCGCGATCGTCTTCATCAGCCACAAGCTCAACGAGGTGCTCGAGATCGCCGACCGCGTGACGGTGCTGCGACGCGGCAAGAGGATCGACACGGTGTCGACCGAGGGCGCCACCGAGCAGAGCCTCGCGCGCCTGATGGTGGGACGCGACGTGCTCCTGCAGGTGGACAAGCCGAAGGCGAAGCCCGCCGAGCCCGTGCTCGCGGTGGAGGACCTGCGGGTGCTCGACGACCGCGGACTCGAGGCGGTGCGCGGCCTGTCCATGGAGGTGCGGGCCGGCGAGGTCGTTGCGCTCGCGGGGGTCGACGGCAACGGCCAGCAGGAGCTCGTCGAGGCCATAGCCGGGCTGCGCGCGCCGGCGGCGGGGCACATCCGCGTCATGAGCGATGACGTGACGGGCCGCGGCGTCCGCGCCACCACCGACGCCGGCGTGGCCCACATCCCGGAGGACCGCCAGCTGCGCGGGCTCGTGCTCGACTTCACGCTGGCCGAGAACCTCGCTCTGCGCGAGTACCGCTCCGAGCCGTTCTCGAATCACGGCCTGCTGTCGATCCGCAACATGCGCAGGCGTGCGAACGAGCTGCTCGAGGAGTACGACGTGCGCAACCGCGACGCCGAGCTGCCGGCCTCGTCGTTGTCCGGCGGCAACCAGCAAAAGGTCTGCATCGCGCGTGAGATCGCCTCGAACCCGCAGCTCCTGATCGCGCACCAGCCGACCCGCGGGCTCGATGTCGGCGCGATCGAGTTCGTGCACCGGCGGCTCATCTCCGAGCGCGACAGGGGCCGTGGAATCCTGCTCGTGTCGCTCGAGTTCGAGGAGGTGCGCGCCCTGGCGGACCGAATTCTCGCCATTTACGAGGGCGAGATCGTGGGCGAGTTCCCGCCGGACGTCTCGGAGGAGGAGCTCGGCATCGCGATGACCGGCGGGGGCGCCGGCAAGACTCCCGCGTGAGCGACGAGGAGGTCATCGCAAGATCGCAGACGCCGGCATCGCGGCTGGCGGCCTACGTGCGCGGCGGCGGGCCTGCTCGTCCCGCTGATCACCGTTGTGCTGGCGTTCGTGATCGGCGGCTTCGTCGTGCTGCTCGCCGGCAAGGACCCGATCGCGACCTACGAGGCGATCTGGAAGGGCACCGGGCTGCAGTGGCTCTTCCCGTGGACGACCGGCGAGGACCGCACGATCGCCGCGCTCAACCTGCAGCAGACGCTGATCATCACGACGCCGCTGATCCTGACCGGGCTCGCGGTGGCGTTCGCCTTCCGCGCCGGTCTCTTCAACATCGGCGGCAACGGCCAGTACATCATGGGCTCGATCGCGGCGGTCTGGGTCGGCTCGTCGTTCGCGGACATGCCGGCCCTCCTGCACGTCGTGCTGGCGATGGTCGCGGCCGTCGCGGCCGGCGCCTTCTGGGCCGGGATCGCCGGCTTGCTGAAGGCGACGGTGGGCGCCCACGAGGTGATCTCGACGATCATGCTCAACTACACGGCGGTCTTCATCGGCCTCTATCTGTTCGGGCTCGGCGGACCGCTCCAGAGCGACACCGAGAGGAGCGTGCCGGTGTCGAACGACGTGGTGGAGGGCGCGAAGCTGCCGGTGTTCTGGGGCGACCCGATCCTCCAGGGCCTTCACATCGGCCTGTTCATCGCCATCGCTGCGCTGCTCGTGTTCTGGATCGTCCTCAACCGCTCCACCACCGGCTACGAGGTCCGTGCGGTCGGGCTGAACCCCGAGGCTGCCCGCTACAGCGGTATGAGCGTCGGCAAGAACTACGTGCTCGTGATGGCCGCCTGCGGCGCCTTCGCGGGCCTGGCCGGCTCGCTCGACGTGCTCGGCTGGCAGTTCCGGCTCGCCACCAACGACATCCAGCTCGCCTCGGTCGGCTTCTTCGGGATCGCCGTGGCGCTGCTCGGCCGCAACACCGCGCTCGGGACGGCCGCGTCGGCGCTGCTGTTCGGCGCGCTGCTCAGCGGGACCTCGCAGCGGAATCTCGACGCGTCGATCTTCGAGCCGGAGCTCGCCGCGAACCTCACCTTCATCATCCAGGGCCTCGTCATCCTCATCGTGAGCGCAGACGTGCTGGTGCTCGGGCTGCTGCGCAGGGGCAGGGGGTTCATCAGCGCGCGGCACCGGCAGATCCGGGCCGCACGCCCGCGACCGCGATCGCCCGCTCCGAGGGCGCACCACCTCCGGAGCCGAGCGCCCGTGAGCGCGCTCGCCGAGGCCGCCGTGCCGAGCCGGGTCGGCGCACGCGAGCTCGCCTGGGGGGCCCTCGCCGCTGGGCGTGCTGGCGGCCTTCATCGCGCTGCCGCCGATCATGCTGCGCACGCCCGTGCCCTCGCTCGTGCTGGCCGTCGCGGCCGTCGCCGCGGGCGTGTTCGCGGTGCGCGAAGGCGAGAAGCGGCTCGGCTGGATCGCGATCGTGATCGGCGTGCTCGCGGGGGTCGGCGCGGTGGCGGCGACGCAGACGAACGAGTCGAGCCTCGACGCCGTGTTCGTGTGGTCGGCGCTGTTCGCGGCGATGCTCCGCTTCGCCACGCCGCTCATCCTCGCCGCCCTCGGAGGGCGTCCTGTGCGAGCGCAGCGGGGTCATCAACATCGGCCTCGAGGGCATGATGCTGATGGGCGCCTTCTTCGGGATCTTCGGCGCGGACCTGACCGGCTCGTGGCTGCTCGGCTGCCTGATCGGCATGGCATCCGGAGGGGCGCTGGCGGTCATACACGCGGTGCTCTCGGTCAGCTTTCGCGCCGACCAGGTGGTGAGCGGCTTCGGTCTCAACTTCCTCGCCGCTCGGAATCACCGGCTACGTCTTCGTCGCCCACTACGGCGATCAGGGCACGCCCGGAGACGTTCCGCGCGTGCCCGAACGTGTCGCTGCCCGGGATCGAGGACCTCGGCTTCTTCGGCGAGGCGATCGGCAACGCGAACCTGCTCACATGGGTCGCCTTGCTGCTTGTCGTCCTCACAAGCGTCTTCCTGTTCAGGACGCCGCGCGGCCTGCGGCTGCGCTCGGTCGGCGAGAAGCCGCGCGCCGCTGAGACCGTCGGCGTGTCGGTCATCCGCACGCGCTACATCGCGGTGATCACATCGGGCTTCCTGGCTGCTCTCGGCGGCGCGTACCTCTCGATCGCGCTGCTCGGCTCGTTCACGGAGAACATGACCGCGGGACGTGGCTACATCGCCCTGGCGGCGGTCATCTTCGGCGCCTGGCGGCCGTTCGGCGCGCTCCTCGGGGCGCTCCTTTTCGGCTTCTCGAGTGCGCTCGCGCAGCGCCTACCGGAGTTCTCCGAGTCGACCGCCGTTCTCTTCCAGGCGCTCCCCTACGTAATCACCCTGATCGTCGTGGCAGGCGTCGTCGGCCGCTCGCGGCCGCCTGCCTCCATCGGCATCCCGTACGTGAAGGAGTGAGCGGGTGACTATCTCGCGGCTCGTGCTCACCAGCCCTCCCGAGGAGGCCGGCCGCCTCAGCGACGAGGTCGAGCTCTACCAGCGCACCTACAACACGCTGCTGCGCTCGAGCGGCGAGACGGCGATCCGGGTCCTCGAGTCCTCGCACCGCGCGATGGGCTCGAGCCTGCATCCGCTCGCCGCCAGCGACGAGCCGGACCTCGGCGCGCTCATCTACGCGATCCGGCGCCTGCCCGACGGCATCGCGGGCGCCGAGCTCGTGATCATGGGCCAGGAGGCCGAGGTCTTCGCCCGCAACGGCATCGTGATCGCCGAGTGGGACGAGGCCGACGCCCCGGCGCGGCGGCGGCGCTGGCACGACAGCGGCGGCGGCGTGCACGCGGTGCTGCTCGCGAGCGCGTCGGATGTCGACGATCTCATCCCGACGCTCGTCGCACTGCAGATCGAGTGGAACAAGATCCGCGTACGCCAGCGAGCCGCCGGCTGGCCGCCCGACAGCGAGCCGACCCCGGAGGAGTGCGCCGCCGCGCTGGGCGGGACGGCCGACGACTGGGCCCGCCTGCGCGCGGCGTGGGGGGACCGCTTCTTCGAGCGCCTGCAGCTGATCGCCGAGAAGAGCATGGCGCTCCGTGTCCGGATGCTCGGCGGCACCCACGTCGGCTACGCGCGCATGACGCGGCGCTGGTGGCTGCCGGTTCAGAACGAGCTCGCCGCACAGGGCCTGGCGGACGTGCCGACCTACTTCGTCAGCTCCAATACGCACAGCCTCGTCAACATCGTCAGCGGCACGGCCCGCGAGCGCGAGGCGAAGCTGATCGAGTTCGTCGAGAGCCTCCCCGCGGAGGACATCCTGCGCGAGGAGCTCGACGCCTTCCGCGACGGCCGCGCCGAGGGCTCCTGGGACAACTTCCTCTACTTCGTTGCGCGCCTCTACTTCGACATGCACGGCGAGGAGGGCCGCCGCGTGCGGCGCGAGTCGGAGGCGCTCAGCGGCATCTCCCACCTGCCCTCGCGCACGGCGCTCCGGGTGCCGGCTCAGATCATCCCGCTCGCCAAGCTCCTGCCGGACCGCCTCGACCCGCGCCTGGGCGACGTGGACCCCCAAGCGCTCGCCGACAGCGACGCGGTGATCGTGAACATCGACTACCCGCTGGGGGTGGCGGCCTACAACATCCTGCGCGAGGTGGCGGTCTCGACCGCCGCGCTGCGTGGGGTGTACGTGCTGGGCAAGGCCGCCACGCTCAACGCGGACGTCGGCGACGTGATGCTCTCGAGCGTCGTGCACGACGAGCACTCGGGCTCGACCTACTGGCTCGACAACGCGTTCGGCGTCGAGGACCTGATGGGCGACCTGCGCTTCGGCACCGGCCTCGACAACCAGCGCGCAGTGACCGTGAAGAGCACCTTCCTCCAGAACCGCGCGTACCTCGACTTCTACTACCGCGAGGCGTTCACGGTCGTGGAGATGGAGGCGGGCCCGTACTGCAACGCGATCTACGAGATCGCGGACGCAGACCGCCACCCGGTCGGCGAGGCGGTCAACTTCTCGAAGCTCCCGATCGACTTCGGGATCATCCACTACGCGTCTGACACGCCCTACACCCAGGCCCGGACCCTGGGCGCGCGCGGGCTCTCGTACTTCGGGATGGACTCGACCTACGCGTCGTCGCTCGCGATCCTGCGACGCGTCTTCAGGGTGGAGGGGGCGCTGGAGTAGGGGTTCGGCGCGGCGCTACGAGCCCGAGTCCCACGGCCGTGCGGGCGACCAGCCGCCGCGTGGCTTGAGATCCGGCCGGATGAAGCTCCGGCGGCTCTCGGCGCCGAACACGGGGGCCAGGACGATCGTGCCCAGGACCATGGCGATGAAGAAGATCGTGATGAAGTCCATGATTGCCACAGACGTTACTAGCCATTCGGCGCGATCACGAAGCGAGCGCACATAATGCGGCGAGGCCCGGGAGAGGCCGAAGATCGTTCGCAATCGTGGCGTCGAGCACGCGCTTTCTCGAACGTCCGACGGCGTGTCAGGAGGTGCCCGGCCGCCACGGGCGAAGGCGCGGCAGCCAGGCGGGCACGCCGCGGCGGTACGCCGCGTACTGCTCACCGAAGCGGCGCGTGAGCGTCGGCTCCTCGTACAGGTGAACGAAGGCGGCAACCGCCGCCATGAAGAGCGCTGCGTAGGCCAGGAGCAGCGGCTGCCCGAGTACGAGCGCCTGGCCGATGATCGTTGCGGCCACGGCCACGTACATCGGGTTGCGCACGTGGCGGTAGAGGCCGCCGATCACGAGCCGCTCGGGGGGCGCCACCGGCGCGGGCGTCCCGAGGCCCTCGAACACGAAGCGGCCGAAGGCGTAGAGCAGGGCGGCGACGCCGGCAGCGATCATCACCGCCCCCACGGCCTGCAGCGGGAGCGGCCAGTCGTTCGACTCCCAGCCGGTCAGGAGCCACGGGACGAGGCCCGCCGTCAGGCCGGGCGCGAGCAGCAGGAAGCCGATGCTCCCGGCCGCGGCGCGGGCCCGGGTCATGCCCCGACGGGATGCCAGGCAGTCTTCAGCTCGAGGACCGCCTCGAGCCGCCCGAGCGCGTCGGCGACCGCGCCGTCGTAGCTCGTGGTCGCCTCGGCATGACGCACGCGCGTGACCGAGTCCGCGGCGAGCCGGTCGATCTCGGCGCCGAGTGCGGCATCGCCCGAGACATCCACGACCGCATTCAGGTCGCGATGCGACGCGAGCGCCGGCGCCAGCTCGGCCCGCCGTCCAGACACCAGGTTCACGACGCCGCCCGGCACGTCCGACACGCCGAGCACCTCGCCCAGGTCGAGCCCGGCCAGCGGGCGCGCCTCCGAGAGCACCGCCACCACGGTGTTGCCGGCGGCCAGCGCGGGCGCCAGCTCGGCCACCAGCCCGAGCAGCTCGGGCTCGGCCGGCGCCACGATCCCGACCACGCCGGTCGGCTCGGGCAGCGAGAAGGACAGGAACGGCGCCGCGACAGGGTTGATGCCGCCGAGCACGGGCTGGAACTTGTCGGTCCAGCCGGCGTAGTGGACGAGCACGTCGATTGAGGCCTCGAGCTCCGGGCGGCCCACGCCCAGCTCGCCGCCACGCGACTCCAGCGCCTCGGCCGCCCGGTAGAGGATCTGACCGCGGTTGTAGGCGGTGCGGGCGGCCCACGGCCCGGCCGCGGCCCGCGCGGCGCGAACGGCGTCGCGGACGTCCTTGCGCGAGCCGCGCGGGACGTTGCGGTCCTGCACGCGGTCGTAGCGCCCGGACTCCGAGCGCACGAACGCGCCGCCCACGTAGAGCTTGTAGGTCTTGGGAACGGCCAGCCGGTTCATGACGTGCGCAGGTAGGGCCGCAGGCCGGCCGGGCCGCCCTCGCGCCCGAACCCGCTCTCCTTGTAGCCGCCGAATGCGGCCGTCGGGTCGAAGTGGTTGTAGGTGTTCTGCCAGACGACACCGGCCTTCAGCGCGCTCGCGACCTCGAAGGCCTTCGCGCCCTTGTCGGTCCAGATGCCGGCGGCGAGCCCGTAGGCGGAGTTGTTCGCCTTCTCGATCGCCTCGGCCTGGGTGCGGAAGGTGAGCACCGAGACGACCGGCCCGAAGATCTCCTCGACCGCGATCCGGTGCGCCGGCGCCACCTCGGTGAAGATCGTGGGCGCGAACCACCAGCCGCGCTCGGGCAGCTCGCACGCGACGGTACGCCGGACCGCGCCCTCCTCCTCGCCCGCCGCCACGAGCTCCTGGATGCGCGAGAGCTGCTCGTGCGAGTTGATCGCGCCGACGTCGGTGTTCTTGTCGAGCGGGTCGCCCACCCGCAGCCGGCCCATGCGCTCCCAGAGCTTGCCGATCACGACTTCGGCGACGCTCTCCTGGATCAGGAGGCGCGAGCCCGCGCAGCACACGTGCCCCTGGTTGAAGAAGATCCCGTTGACGATCCCCTCGACCGCCTGATCGAGCGCGGCGTCCTCGAAGATCACGTTCGCCGACTTGCCGCCGAGCTCGAGCGTGAGCGAGATGCCGCGGCCCGCGAGCGCCGCCTGGATGTCCTTGCCGACCGCGGTCGAGCCCGTGAACGCGACCTTGTCGATGCCGGGCTCGCGGACGAGCGCCGCGCCGGCCGCGCCGTCGCCGGGGAGGATCGACACGACGCCCGGCGGCAGCTCCGCCTCCTGGAAGATCTCGGCGAGCACGAGCGCGGTCAGCGGCGTCGTCTCGGCGGGCTTCAGCACGGCGGTGTTCCCGCATGCCAGCGCCGGCGCCAGCTTCCATGCGGCCATCAGCAGCGGGAAGTTCCAGGGGACGATCTGGGCGGCCACGCCAAGCGGCGCCGCCTCACGCCCGCCGACGCCATAGGAGAGCTTGTCGGCCCAGCCGGCGTAGTGGAAGAAGTGGGCCGCGGCCAGCGGCACGTCGACGTCGCGCGACTCGCGGATCGGCTTGCCGCCGTCCATCGACTCGACGACGGCGAGCTCACGGGCGCGCTCCTGGATCAGCCGCGCGACGCGGAAGAGGTACTTGCCGCGCTCGAGCCCCGTCAAGGCCGCCCAGCCCGGCTGCGCCGCCCGGGCGGAGTCGACCGCGCGGCGCAGGTCCTGCGGCCCGGCGAATGCGACCTCGGCCAGCGTCTCCTCCGTGGCCGGGTTGATCGAAGGGACGCGCGTGCCGTCGAGCGGGTCGCGGAAGTCGCCGTCGATGAAGAGGCCGTACGAGTCGCGCAGCCGCACGTGCTCGGGCGACTCCGGGGCCGGCGCGTAGTCCCAGACGATCCGGGTGCGTGTCGCTTGGGTGCTCATTCCTTGGAGAAGTCATCGGGCCGCGCGTAGCGGCCGGTCTCGGTCTTCTCGTACTGCATGAGGAGGTCGTTCAGGAGCGACGAGGCGCCGATCCGGAAGCGCTCCGGCGTCAGCCATTCGTCCCCGAGCGTCTCCTTCACGAGCACGAGCCGGTGCAGGGCGGCCTTGCTGTTCGAGACGCCGCCGGCGGCTTTCATCCCGACGACCCGCCCCGAGCGCTCGGCGTAGTCGCGGATCGCCTCGAGCATCACGAGCGTGACGCCCGGCGTCGCGCCCGCCGTCGACTTCCCCGTCGAGGTCTTGATGAACTCCGCGCCGGCCTCCATCGCGAGCATCGACGCATGCCGCACGTGGTCGTAGGAGCCGAGCTCGGAGGTCTCGAGGATGACCTTGAGGTGGGCGTCACCGCAGGCTTCGCGCACGCGCACGATCTCCTCCATCACGCGCGTGTCGTCGCCCGACAGGAACGCCTCGCGCGAGATCACCATGTCGATCTCCTCGGCGCCCGCCGCCACCGCCTCCTCGGCGTCGCGCAGCTTCACGTCGAGCGAGGCCTGTCCGCTCGGGAAGGCCGTCGACACCGCCGCCGCCTTCACGCCGGTGCCCTCGAGCGACTCGCGCACGACGCCGATCAACGACGGGTACACGCACACCGCCGCGCAGGACGGGATCTCGGGCATGGTGGGCGATGGGCAGACCGCCTTCGCGCACAGGTTGCGTACCTTGCCGGCGGTGTCGGCGCCCTCGAGCGTCGTCAGGTCCGTCATCGAGACCGCGAGCCGGATGCCCTGCTGCTTCGCGCTCGTCTTGATCGAGCGCTTCCCGAGCAGCGCCGCACGCTCCTCGATCCCGACCCGGTCCACGTGGGGAAGTCTGCGGATCACGATCCCAGTATGCCCGATGGGTTCGCTCAATCCTGGTAGATACCTTGCTATGCCACGCGCCGCCGTCATCGTCCTCGACGCCTGTGGGGTGGGCGCCCTTCCGGATGCCTCGGAATACGCGGGCGACGCCGGCTCGAACACGCTCGCCCACCTCGCCGAGCGCGTCGGCGGGCTCGACCTCCCGAACCTGCAGCGGCTCGGGCTGGGATCGATCATCCCGATCGAGGGCGTCCCGCCCGCCGAGCGGCCGGTGCTCCACGGCCGCCTGCACCCGCTCGGGCCGGGCAAGGAGTCGACGACGGGCCACTGGGAGCTGATGGGGGTCGTCCCGGAGCACGCGTTGCCCACCTATCCGAACGGCTTCCCGCCCGAGGTGATCGAGGCGCTCGAGGAGGCGACCGGCCGGCGCTTCTGCTGCAACCGCCCCTACAGCGGCACCGAGGTGATCGAGGACTACGGCCGCCATCACCTCGAGACGGGCGAGCTGATCCTCTACACGTCGGCCGACTCCGTGCTGCAGATCGCGGCGCACGTGGACGTGCTCGACGAGCCGGGCCTGTATGCGGTCTGCGAGCAGGCGCGCGAGCTGATGAGCGGCGAGCGCGCCATCGGCCGCGTGATCGCGCGGCCGTTCGAGGGCGAGCCGGGGAGCTTCGCCCGCCGCGAGGGCCGGCGCGACTACTCGGCGCTGCCGCCCGGGCGCTCGTATCTCGAGGAGCTGCAGGAGGCGGGCGTCCGCGTGCACGGCGTGGGGAAGATCCGCGACCTGTTCGCCGGCGTGGGCGTGGACGAGAAGCACGACGGCGGCACCAACGCGAAGGGCATCGCGGTCACCACCGAGCTGCTGCGCGAGCTCGACGCGGGGCTCGTGTTCGTGAACCTCGTCGAGACCGATCAGGTCTACGGGCACCGCCACGACGTCGAGGGCTTCCACGAGGCGCTGAAGGAGATCGACGCGGCGGTGGCCGGCTGGCTCGCGCTGCTTCGGGAGGACGACATGCTCGTCCTGACGGCGGATCACGGCGTCGACCCGAACGCCCCGCACACCGATCACACGCGCGAGTACTCGCCGCTGCTCGCGCTCTTCGAGGGCAACGGCGGGCGCCGCCACGACGGCCCGCTCGCGGATGTGGGCGCGAGCGTGCTGAGGAAGCTCACCGGCCGCGATGCGCCGGGGTTGCCGGGGGAGGCGTTCGTCTGACATGCCGGACTTCTCGGACTTCGACCGCCGCGGCTACCGGACCGTGGACGTGCGGACGGGCTACGGCGAATGGGTACCGACCTACGAGGAGACCGTTCAGGACGCGATGGACATCGCGCTCCTGGACGAGCTGACCGAGCCCACCTGGGAGGAGGTCGGCCGCGTCGCGGACCTGGGCTGCGGCACCGGCCGGACCGCCGCCTGGCTGAAGCGCCACGGCGTCGGTCCGATCGACGGCGTCGACCTGACCCCCGAGATGCTCGAGGTGGCGCGGGCCCGCGGGCTGCACGAGCGGCTCGTCGAAGCGGACGTGGCCGAAACCGGGCTCGAGCCGGGCGCCTATGACCTCGTGATCGCCTCGCTGGTCGACGAGCACCTGCCGGCGCTCGAGCCGCTCTACGCCGAAGCCCGGCGACTCGCCCGCCCGGGCGGCCACCTGGTGGTCGTCGCCTTCCATCCCCACTTCATCATGGCCACGGGGATGCCGACGCACTTCACGGGCACGTCGGGCGAGCCGGTCGCGATCGAGACGCACGTCCACCTGATCTCGGACCACGTGCGCTCCGCGCTCGAGGCGGGCTTCACGCTCGCCGAGATGCACGAGGGCGTGGTGGACGAGCGCTGGCTCGAGCTGAAGCCGAAGTGGGAGCGCTTCCGCGGCCATCCGGTGTCGGTGGCCTTCGCCTGGCGCGCCTAGCGACTTAGCGCGCCGCGGCCATGAAGCGCTCGAGCTTGCCCGGGTCGAGGTCGAAGCCCTTGCCCGAGCGCAGCCCGGAGCAGACGTCGAGCCCGAAGGGGCCGACGCTCTCGACCGCCTCGCGGACGTTGTCCGCGCGCAGGCCGCCGGCAAGGAACAGCGGCACCTCGACGGCCGCTCGGATCCGCCGCGACAGCTCCCAGTCGTGGCGGCGGCCCGTGCCGCCGAGCTCCTTCACCTCGAGCGCGGGGTTGCCTGAGTCGAGCAGCAGCGCGTCGACGAACGGCGCCACCGCCTCGGCCTGCTCGACCGACGCCGGTCCCGTCACGTGGATCACCTGGACGAGCTTGACGCCCGGCAGGGCGGCGCGCAGGCTCGCATGCGCGCCGGCGGGAAGCTCGTCGACTAGCTGAAGCGTGCGCGTGCGCGCGGCGCGCTGCTGCGCCGCGATCGCCTCGACGTCCCGGGACGAGGTCAGCAGGAACGAGTCGACCCCGGGCGGCACGGCGGCGGCGATCTCCGCCACCGCCTCGTCGCTGATCACGCCTGGCCCGCTCGGCATGTGCGAGACCAGCCCGAGTGCCGCCGCGCCCGCGTCGATCGCCATCCAAGCCTCCGCGACGCTCTTGATGCAGCAGACCTTCACGCGCGGCCGGGCGCTGGGCTCCATGGCGCGGACAATCTACGCTCAGGAGGTGCAAAGCGCCTGCATCTTCTGCGGATCGAGCCCCGGGGCCCGGCCCGTGTACACCGAGGCGACCGAGGATCTCGGCACGCTGCTCGTCCAGAACGGCATCACGCTCGTGTTCGGGGGTGCGACCGTCGGCCTGATGGGGAGGCTCGCCGACACCGTGGTGTCCGAGGGCGGCGAGGCGATCGGCGTGATTCCGCAGGCGCTCGTCGATCGCGAGATCGCGCACCTCGGGCTCACCGAACTCCACGTCGTCGACACGATGCACGAGCGCAAGCAGCGGATGGCCGACCTCTCGGACGCCTTCGTGGCGCTCCCGGGAGGGCTCGGCACGCTCGACGAGCTGTTCGAGATCTACACCTGGGCCCAGCTCGGCATGCACAGCAAGCCGATCGGGCTGCTGAACGTCGAGGGCTACTTCGACGGGCTCATCGAGCTTCCTCGAGCACGCCGTGGCCGAGCGCTTCGTGCGCGCGGACCACCGTGAGATGCTGATCGTCGAGGAAGAGCCGGCGCCGATGCTGGAGCGGCTGGCGAGCTTCGACCCCGCGTCGCTCACGCCCAAGTGGATCGACCGCCGGGACGTCTGACCGTGGAGCTCGTACGCGCGCAGGTGATGCACACGCCGCGCGACCCGTTCGAGAGCGGGGACGCGCTCGAGGCGTTCTCCGACGGCGCGCTCGCGGTCGCCGACGGGCGCGTCGAGGCGGTCGGCGGCTTCGACGAGCTGCGGCGGGCGCATCCCGAGGCCCAGGTCCGCGACGAGCGCGACGCCGTGCTGCTGCCGGGCTTCGTCGACACGCACGTCCACTTCCCGCAGCTGGCGATCATGGGCTCGATGGGCCTCGGGCTGCTCGACTGGCTCGAGCGCTACGCGCTTCCGGAGGAGGCGCGCATGGCCGACAACGCGCACGCTCGCCGGATCGCCCGCGAGTTCGTCGCCGGCCTCGCCGCCAACGGCACTACTTCGGCGCTCGTCTTCGGGTCGCATTTCCCGGCCGCCCAGGAGGCCCTCTTCGAGGAGGCGGAGCGCTCGGGCCTGCGAATCGCCAGCGGGCTCGTCGTCTCCGACCGCAACCTGCTGCCCGAGCTCCACCTGGACCCTGACGGCGCCTACGACGCCGGCCGTGATCTCGCCGCACGCTGGCACGGCCGCGGCCGGCTGCGCTATGCCGTCACGCCGCGCTTCTCGCTCTCCTGCAGCGAGGGGATGCTCGAGTCCTGTGGGGCCCTGCACGAGGAGGTCGGCGCGCTCGTGACGAGCCACATGAACGAGACGCTCGAAGAGGTCGAGGCGGTGCGCGGCCTCTTCGGTGCGTTCGACGACTACCTCCATACCTACGAGCACTTCGGGCTCGTGGGCGAGTCGACGGTGCTCGCGCACAACGACCACCCGAGCCAAGCGGAGCTGGCCCGCCTCGGCGCCGCGCGCGCGAGCGTGGCGCACTGCCCTGCGAGCAACGCGTTCCTCGGCAGCGGCCTGTTCCCGCTGAGCGGGCACCTCGACCACGGCGTCCGCGTGGCGCTCGGCACCGACGTCGGGGCGGGCACCGGGCTCAGCGTGCTGAAGGAGGCGCTGACCGCGTACCAGCTGCAGATGCTGCGCGCCGACCGGCCCCCGCTCGGCCCCGCCCACCTCCTGTATCTCGCGACGCGCGCGGGCGCGCTCGCGCTCGGCATGGACGAGGCCGGTGACCTCTCGCCGGGCCGGGCGGCCGACTTCGTCCTGATGCGCCCGCCGCCGGGCTCGACGCTCGAGGCGGTGCTGCGCCACAGCGACTCGCCCGAGCGCACGCTCGGCGCCCTGTTCGCGCTCGCGCGCGAGGAGAGCGTGGCCGAGGTGCGGGTCGCGGGCGAGGCGCTCTACAGCGCCGGCTTCGACGCGGCCGGCCAGGTGCCGCCGTGGGGCGCGCGCCCCCCGACTGCTTAAATCGCGGGGCCGTATGGCCCCGCCCGACCCCGCCCTGGGAGACATCCTCGTCCAGCGCGACGAGCTTGCGCACCGCGTCAGGGAACTGGGCGAGGAGGTATCGCGCGACTACGCCGGCCGGAAGCTCCTGCTCGTCGGCGTCCTCAAGGGCGCGGTTTTCTTCCTGGCCGACCTGATGCGACACCTCGACGTGGACTGCGAGCTCGACTTCATGGCCGTCTCCTCCTACGGCGCGTCCACCGACTCGTCAGGAGTCGTGCGGATCCTGAAGGACCTCGACGCGCCGATCGAGGGCAAGGACGTCCTGATCGTCGAGGACATCGTCGACTCCGGGCTCACCCTCTCCTACCTGTTCAAGATGCTGCGGGCGCGCAACCCGGCCTCGCTGGAGGTATGCGCCCTGCTCACGAAGCCGGAGCGCCGCGAGATCGAGTTGCCGATCCGGTACGTGGGCTTCGAGATCCCGAACCGCTTCGCGATCGGGTACGGTCTGGACCACGCCGAGCGTTACCGCAACCTGCCCTACGTGGCCGTCCTGAACGAGCTCTAGAGCCGGGCCGAGAGGCATCCGAAACAGGCCAAGGAGACGAATACCCCCTTGCTACGCTTGCGTTTCACTGCTGAGGCAGTTCTGGTTGCGAGGGGAAGCAGGTTTGAGTAGCTCGTGAGTCGATTCTTCAAGAGCGCGGCATTTCCGATTCTGATCGTTGTCGTGCTGGCGTTTTTCGCGCAGAAGCTGATCAGTCCGGATGACCGCCAGAAGGACCCGAACTACACGCAGTTCCTGACCCAGGTCGAGAACGGCCAGGTCGAGAGCGTCACCCTCAACACCAAGAACAACCGGGTCGACGTGGAGCTCGAGAACGGGCGCAAGTACCAGACCGCGTTCCTCAACGACACCGAGCAGAATCTCGTCAACGAGCTCCGGGCCAACGACGTCCAGGTCACGGTCAAGCCCAAGGGGGGATCGGGCTGGCTCACGGCCCTGACCTACATCCTGCCCTTCGTGATCTTCCTGCTGTTCTGGCTGTTCATCATCAACCAGATGCAGGGAGGCGGGTCGAAGGTCATGTCCTTCGGCAAGTCGCGCGCGAAGCGCATGTCGGTCGACGCGCCCAAGATCACCTTCCGCGACGTAGCCGGCGTGGACGAGGCGGTCGAGGAGCTCCAGGAGATCAAGGAGTTCCTCGAGAACCCGAAGAAGTTCCAGGCGCTCGGCGCGCGCATCCCGAAGGGCGTGCTGCTCTACGGGCCGCCGGGCACCGGCAAGACGCTGCTCGCGCGCGCGGTCGCGGGTGAGGCGGGCGTCCCCTTCTTCTCGATCTCCGGCTCGGACTTCGTCGAGATGTTCGTCGGCGTCGGCGCCTCGCGCGTGCGCGACCTGTTCGAGCAGGCCAAGCAGAACTCGCCCTGCATCATCTTCATGGACGAGATCGACGCCGTCGGTCGCCACCGCGGCGCCGGCTTGGGCGGCGGCCACGACGAGCGCGAGCAGACGCTCAACCAGCTGCTGGTCGAGATGGACGGCTTCGAGATGAAGGACAACATCATCCTCATCGCCGCCACCAACCGGCCGGACATCCTCGACCCGGCGCTGCTGCGCCCGGGCCGCTTCGACCGCCAGATCGTCGTCGACCGCCCCGACCGCAAGGGCCGCACGAAGATCCTCGAGGTGCACACGCGCGGCAAGCCGCTGGCGAAGGCGATCGAGCTCGACACGCTCGCCGGCCAGACCCCGGGCTTCACCGGCGCGGACCTGCAGAACCTGGTCAACGAGGCAGCCCTGCTCGCCGCCCGCCAGGGCAAGCGCGAGATCGACCACCTCCAGCTGGAGGAGGGGATCATGCGCGTGATCGCCGGGCCCGAGAAGAAGACGCGCGTGATGTCCGAGAAGGAGCGCCGCGTCACCGCCTTCCATGAGATGGGCCACGCGCTCGTCGCCCACTTCCTGGAGAACACCGACCCGGTGCATAAGATCTCCGTCATCTCCCGCGGCCAGGCGCTCGGCTACACGATCTCGCTCCCGACCGAGGACAAGTTCCTCACGACGCGCGCGGAGCTCTCCGACACGATGGCGATGACGCTCGGCGGCCGCGCCGCCGAGGAGATCGTCTTCAGCGAGGTCACGACGGGTGCCTCGAACGATCTCGAGAAGGTCACCGCGACCGCGAAGCAGATGGTCATGCGCTTCGGCATGTCGGACAAGCTCGGGCCGCGCGTCTTCGGCCACGACCACGGCCAGCCCTTCCTGGGCCGCGAGTTCTCCTCCGAGCCCGACTACTCGGACGACATCGCCCGCGAGATCGATGACGAGATCCGCCGCATCGTCGAGGAGGCGCACCAGACGGCGCGCCAGGTGCTCGAGGACCACCGCGAGTCGCTCGACATGACCTCGGAGATCCTGCTCAAGCGCGAGACGATCGAGCGCGAGCAGTTCATCGAGCTGCTCGCCGGCAAGACGGAGGACGAGGTCTTCGGCAAGGAGGAGCCGCCGGTGCCGGTGCTGCCGCCGTCCGCTCCCGAGGCGCCCGAGCGCAAGCCGGAGCGCGCGCCGAAGGCGCTGCCGCGCCCGGGCCTCGCCGGCGGCACAGCGGAGATGCGGGGCAGCGACCCCGCGCCCGAGAAGCCCTAGCCGCGCGCCGCCGCCAGCCGCCGCAGCAGTCCGAGCGCGATCGGCGGCACCTGTCCGTCCTGATCGGCCTCCGGGTCGTAGGCGGTGAGCGACAGCGCTTGCACCGGCGTGCGCTCGAGCAGCTCCGACACGATCGCCCCGAGCTGACCGGCTCGGAGGCGCGCCCGGAGCGCTGTGGATGTTGGCGCGGTCCCGGTCTCTCCCGTCGCGCCGGCCGAGCGGAGCGCCTCGACGGCGCCGGCCTCGAGCAGCCGCTCCGGTCCGCGTCCGACCCCGTCGCGCAGGCGCCCGAGCTCGTATGGCATGACGATCAGGCGGAAGCCGGTCATGCCCGAGAATCTATGACCGCGTGCGCGCCGGCGTGCTCACGGACATCCACATCTCGCTCGACCCGGAGCGGCGCGCGTCCTGGCACAACGCGTACGACTTCGCCGGCGTCGGCGAGCGCCTGGGCGCGGGGGCCGAGCTGTTCGCCGCCGAGCGGGCCGAGCTCGTGCTCGCGCTCGGCGACCTCGCCCACGATGGCGACGCGCCGAGCCTGCTGGCCGCGCTCGCGCCGCTCGCGAGCGGTCCGCCGCTGCACGTGGTGGGCGGAAACCACGACGGCGCCCGGCCGACGGCCGCCCTCGCTGCGCTCGAGCTGGACGGCGTGCGCCTGCCGGGCTGGCGGGCGCTCCGCGCCGCGCACCCGGCTCGCCTGGCCGGTGTGCGGATCGAGCGTCGCCGGCCGCGGCGCTGGGCGATGGCCCGCCCGCCGGCGCTGGCGACGTGGGGCGAGGGACCCATGCTGCTCGCGACACACTTCCCGGTCCTCTCGCGAGCTGCCGAGGTCCGGGGCCGCGGCCTGCCGTACGCGGGTGACCTGATCGACCGGGACGTGCTTGCGGCGCGCCTGCTGGCCCGGACCGCGCCCACGATCGTGATCTGCGGGCACCTGCACGTGCGCGAGAGCGTCGCGTCGGGAGCGCTCCTTCAGGTGGCCTGCGGCGCCCTCATCGAGCCGCCGTTCGAGGCGACGATCATCGAGCTCGAGGCCGGCGGCGACACGCTCCGCATCACTCGGACGGCGCACGAGCTGGGCGAGGCGCCCGAGCGCCGCGACCCCCGGCTCGCGCCGGCCGAGGAGACCTGGAGCTTCAACCCGCGCGGCGGCTGGCGGCGATCCCGGCCAGGATCTCGAGCGCGGTTCGCTCGGCGGCGAGCGCCGTGATCCCCGCCTGGTCGTAGGGCGGGCTCACCTCCACGACGTCCGCCGCACACACGCTGAGTTGGCGCCCTGCGTGGCGGACGGTCCACAGCAGCTCGCGCGTCGTCAGGCCGCCCGGCTCGGGCGTGCCCGTGCCCGGCGCGAACGCCGGGTCGAGCACGTCGATGTCGACGCTCAGGTAGGCGCGCGGCGCGGCCGCCGCCACCTGCGCGACGGCCTCCCGCATCACCTCGCGCAGGCCGCGCTCGGCGATCTCGTCCATCGTGTGCCAGCGGAACCCCTGTTCGCTCATCCATTCGAACCCCTCCGGACCGGGCCAGGTCCCGCGGAGGCCGACCTGCACGATGTTGTGCCCGAGCAGCGCTCCCTCCTCCACGGCCACGCCGAACGGGGTGCCGTGCGAGACCCGCACCCCGTACAGCTCGAGGGCCGTGTCGGCGTGGGTGTCGAGATGGAGGACCGCGTAGCCGTCGCTGCCGAAGTGCTCGGCGAGCACGCGCAGGGTCGGAAGCGACAGCGAATGGTCCCCGCCGAGCACGAGCGGCATCGCGCCCGCCGCGAGGATCTCCCGCAGTCGGGAGGAGAGCGCCTCGTGCGAGCGGGCGAGATCGGCCGGCACGGCGGCGGCATCCCCGTAGTCCACGACCTTCAGTACCTCGAGCGGGTCGAGGCCGAGCGTCATGTGCGGGCGGCCCCAGCGGCCGCCGTCATCGGCCTCGCGGATCGCCCGCGGCCCGTAGCGCGTGCCGGGCCTGTGCGACACGCCCTCGTCGAACGGCGCGCCGAGCACCGCCACGTCGACGCCCTCGAGACCGGCCGGATCGTGGACGAGCGGCTGGCCGCAGAACGTGGTGCCCACCCCGCCGGCCGGCGGCTCGTCCCCGCGGGTGATGTGGATGCCCCGGGCCATGTGGCCCAGGGTGTCAGATCGTCGGGCTGCGCTCGTCGTCGAAGAGCTCGACGAGCAGCTCCTCGCTGACCGGATCGTCCGCAGGCTCGGACCGCGCCGTGGCCGCGTCGGCCGCGCGCATCAGGTCGATCGCCATCGAGCGCACCTGGGCGACGATCTCGGCCAGGCCGAGGTCGCGCGAGCCCTCGAAGCTGCGGGTGGCGTGGGCGGCCGCGCGCGAGGCGAGCCGGCGCACCTCGCCGTCGGCGCGGCTCGGCTCCTCGAGCGCAGCGGCGAGTGCCCAGGTGGCCGCCGTCAGGTCGCGCAGCGCGACCGAGAGCTCCTCGGGGGCCTCTCCGCCCGCCCGCAGGAAGCGCGCGACGTGGCGGGCGAGCACGCGCGCGTTGCGCACGGCGTAGTCGATCTGCCGGGCGCTGCGCGCGTAGCGCACGATCTCGGGACGTGCCGAGCGGCGGCCGGGGGACCAGCGTGCCGTCTCGTGGGCGATCCCGAGCACCTGCTCGAGCTGGCGAATCCCGCCGTCGAGCCCGCGCACGGACGCGAGCGCCGCCTCGGCCTGCGCCGGATCCTGGTTCTCGAGAGCGTCCGCGATGCGCGCGAGCGCGCCGCCGAGCTCGCCGAAGATCGACTGGATGGAGCGCCCCACGAGCAGCACCGGGTCCTGGGGGAACGCGAGCGCGCTGATCGCGAGGGCGACGCCACCGCCTAGCAACGCCTCGAACAGGCGCGTCGGCGGCAGGCCGCTGCCGGACGGCTCGATCAGAACGAGCAGGATCGCGGAGACCGCGGCCTCGGTCACGAGGATCGGGCCACCGCCGAGCACGACCGCGACCCCCATCGCGAGCACCACGAGCAGTCCGAGCTGCAGCGGGCCGGTTCCGATCAGGTGGAGCAGGAGGTCGGCCATGCCGATGCCGAGCACCACGCCTCCGATCAGCTCGAGCGCCCGCTGGCGGCGCTCTCCATAGGTGGCGCCGATGCAGATCACGGCGGCGATCGGAGCGAACACCGGACGCGTCTCGTCGAGGAGCAGCTTCGCCAGGTAGTAGGCCGCGACGGCCGCGAGGGCCGTCTGCAGGATCGGCCAGACGCGCCCGCGCAGGCGGAGCTGCGCGATGCTCAGGGCACGGCGTCTGTCGAGGCGAAGCGAGGCCACCGTCTCAAGATGGTGATCCTCCGTTTGGATTCCGTAAAGATTTCGTGCCGCGCTCAGGGAGTCAAACCAAGAACCGCGGCGACGGCCGGATCTGCAAGCGAGGGGGCGGTCAGCGAGGCCCCGTCGAGGTCCTGGCCCGGGAAATAGGGGACCGCGATGACGAACATGCCCGCCGCACGCGCGGCCGCGACTCCCGGGAGCGAGTCCTCGAGCGCGGCGCAGCGCGCCGGCTCGGCGCCGAGTCCCGTGCAGGCCGCGAGATAGATATCGGGCGCAGGCTTGGGTCGCTCGACGTCGTCGGCGCTCACGACGATGCCGAACTCGTCGCTCCGGAAGCCGGACGAGGCGAGCACGCGCTCCACGAACGGACGCGACGAGTTGGTCGCGAGCCCGACGGGCACGCAGTCGGCCCGGAGGCGCTCGACCAGCTCTTGGCCGCCCGGCCGGACCGGCACGCCGCCCAGCACCTCCTCCATCACCAGCTCGTGCAGCTGTTCCATCAGGTCGTCGCCCTCGCCGGGCGCGGCGAGCATCGCCTCGAGCTTGAGAGCCGACTCCGCTGCGGAAGTGCCGAGCAAGGCCCGCTTGTGCTCCATCGTGAAATTGCTGCCGTAGCGCCGGAACAGGACCTGCTCGGCGCGCGTCCACGCGTCCTCGGTGTCGAGCAGGAGGCCGTCGTTGTCGAAGACCACTGCGTCGAACGGGCCAGGCACGGCGGCCACGATACTTCCGGTGGTGGAGCACTTCACGGTCATGGGGGTCGTCAACGTCACGCCCGACTCGTTCTCGGACGGCGGCCTCTACCTCGACGCCGAGGCGGCGGTTCGGCACGGGCTCGAGCTCGCCGCGGAGGGCGCCGGCATCCTCGACGTGGGCGGCGAGTCCACGCGCCCGGGGGCAGAGCCGGTTGGGGCCGAGGATGAGACGGCGCGGGTCGTGCCTGTCGTGGAGCGGCTCAGCGCCGGCGGTCTGCGCGTCTCGATCGACACCAGCAAGCTCGAGGTCGCCCGCGCGGCGCTCGATGCGGGCGCCTCGATCGTCAACGACGTCGCCGCCTTCCGCGTCGCCCCCAGAGCTCGCCGGCCTGGTGGCTGAGCGTGGGGCCGATTGCGTGCTCATGCACATGCGCGGTGAGCCGCGCACGATGCAGGACGACCCTCGCTACGACGACGTCGTCTCGGACGTGCGCGCCTTCCTCGAGGAGCGGCTCGCCTTCGCGGTCGCGGAGGGGGTGCCGGAGGAGCGGGTCTGGCTCGACCCCGGCATCGGCTTCGGCAAGTCGACCGAGCACAACCTCGAGCTGCTGCGCCGGCTCGACGAGATCGTCGCGATCGGGCGGCCGGTTGTGATCGGCACGTCGCGCAAGAGCTTTCTCGGCAAGCTCGCCGGAGGTCGCCCGGAGGGCGAGCGGCTGCCCGGGACGATCGCCACGAACGTCCTCGCCCTCGAGCGTGGCGCAAGCGTTTTTCGGGTCCACGACGTCGCTTCCGTCGTGGATGCGCTGGTGGTGGCCGCTGCTACGGTGGCGCGGTGATGTGGGAGCGGGAGCCCGACGACGAATTCGAGGACCTCGACGACGACGGGCTGGACGATGACGAGCGCTCGGCCTCGTCGCCGGCGGTATCGATCGAGATCGCGGGTCTGTCGCTCTACACGCGTCACGGCGTGAGCGAGGCCGAGCGCGAGCTCGGCCAGCGGCTCGTCTTCGACATCTCGTTCGAGCTCGACGAGTGCGACGCCACGGTCACCGACCGGATCGAGGACACGATCAACTACGGCGAGGTCTGCGAGCAGGTGGCGCTCGCCGCCCAGGAGCGCTCCTACAAGACGCTGGAGCGCCTCTGCTCCGCGGTCGCGGACCGGCTCATCGACCGCTTCGGCGCCGAGTCCGTGCGCGTGAAGGCGACCAAGCCCGAGCCGCCGATCCCGCTGCCCGTCGACGAGGTGTCCGTCGAGGTGTGGAAGGAAGTCTGAGGACCGGCTACCTCGGCCTCGGCTCGAACGTCGGGGACCGGGAAGCCAACCTCCGCGCCGCGCGCGCGGCGCTCCCGGCCGCGGGGGTCGAGGTGCTCGCCTCGTCCTCCCTCTATGAGACCGCCCCGCAGGGCGAGCTGCTCGACCAGCCGGATTTCCTGAACGCCTGCCTGCGGATCCGGACGCCGCTCGAGCCGGAGCAGCTGCTCGACGCCTGCAAGGCGGTGGAGCGCGAGCTCGGCCGCGGCCCCGGCGGCGTCCGCCACGGGCCCCGCCCGATCGACATCGACCTGCTGCTGCTCGGCGACCTCGAGTACAGCTCGGAGCGCCTGACGCTGCCCCACCGCGAGGTCACGAGCCGGCGCTTCGTGGTGGAGCCGCTGCTGGAGCTCGACCCGGAGTTGCAGTACCAACCGGAGCGCGGCTTGGCAGATCTCCTGCACGAGCTCATGTACCAGCGCGTAAGAAAAGCGGGGCAGCTCTGAGCTCGGCAACACCAAGTGCGCGGCCATTGCCCGCGGGGGGCCCGGGGGGCGCGAGCCCCCCGGATGCCATCCCCCCAAGCGGGGGGTTCTGACCGCCACCATGTTCCGCTTCCCTCGTACTCGCGGGACGGTGATTCCGATGGAGGAGCCCACGCTCGAGCTCGCGCACTTCCGCGGCGACGATGATCCGTCGCTCGTGGCGGCCGCGCTGGCCTGCCGCGTCTGCCTGTCCGGCGACGTCGAGTGGTCCCTGCGCCTCGACGACTTCGACGGCGACGTCGTGTGCCGCTGCCGCGCCTGCGGCCACGTGCGCGAGGTGTCGCTGACCTCGGAGCAGGCCCTGCGTCTCTCGCTTCAGCCGGCCTGAGCCGGTCCGCCGGGTAGCGTTCACGACGGAGATGGAGCGAAGCGGAGCCCCGACGCCCCGAACCGACGCGCTCGAGGTGATCGTCGAGCTCCTCGGCGCGCTGGATCAGGCGTCCGGTAGCTCGGGGCGGGATTTCTACGACCGCCTCTGCGAAGCGCTCTGCCGCACGACTTCGATGACGCGCGCGATCCTGCTGCTCTACGACGACGTGCGCCAGCTCGTCGTGCCGCTCGGCAGCCAGGGGATTCCGCCCGACCTGCTCGAGGGGGTGTACGGCACCCTCGAGGAGACACCCATCGCGCAGGTGGCGCTCTCCGAGGACCGGGTGGTGGAGGTCGCCGGCGACCTCGGTCGCTGGGTGCCCGAGCGCTACGCGCGTTTCAGCGGAGTCGAGACGCTCACCTGCACGCCGGTGTCCGCGGGCGGCCGCCTGCTCGGAGTGATCTTCGCGGACCGCGGCGGCAGCCGCTTCGAGCTGACCGAGGAGGAGCGCCACTCAATGTGGACGCTCGGCAAGACCGCCGCCCTCGCGGCGACGGTCCGCATGGCCACCAACCAGCAGGGTCGCGCGCGGCTTCTCGAGGCCCGCCTCGACCTGGCGCGCGAGATCCACGACCGGGTGGTGCAGCGCCTGTTCGGCGTGTCGCTCGTGCTGGGCTCGGAGCACGGCCTGAGCGACGAGGCGAGGCGGCGCTGCGCCGACGAGATGCAGGCGGCGCTCACCGACCTGCGCGAGGCGATCTCGCGCCCGCTCGCACCGCCGACGCTCGACACCGGGGCGACGCTCCACGACGAGCTCGCGCGGCTCGACCGCCACTACAAGGATCTGCCGCTCGAGCTCGACTGGGAGGAGGGCGTGGAGGTGCCCCAGGGGGTGGAGCCGCTCGCCCAGTCCGTGCTCGCCGAGGCGCTTCGCAACGTTCACAAGCACGCCCGCCCGACGAGCGTGAACGTCCACGTCGGCCGCATCGACGGCACGTTCGTGCTCGAGGTCCGCAACGACGGGGCGCGCCGGGGCACGCGCGGGACCGGCATGGGCCTGCGGCTCGCGGCGGTGGAGGCGCTCCAGCGCGGCGCGCTCGTCGAGTTCGGGCCCGAGGGCGGTTCGGAGTGGCGGGTGCGGCTGGTCGTGCCGGTGAGTGAGGACGACGAGGGATGAAGCTATCGGTGCGCACCCGGCCGAGCCGGGTGCTTCCGCAATGAGGCTTTCGGTGCGCACCCGGCCGAGCCGGGCGCTTCCGCAATGAGCCCCGAGCGCAACCTCCGCGTGCTCGTGGTGGACGACCACGACGTCGTCCACTGGGGCTTCCGGCTCCTACTGACCGAACAGGCCTGGGTCGAGCGCTGTCTCACCGCCTCGAGTGCCGAGGAGGCGCTCGCGATGGCGACCCGCTACGAGCCGCACGTGGCGCTCGTCGACCTGTTCCTGGGCGAGGAGTCGGGCGCCGAGCTGTGCGAGGCGATCCGGCGCTCGTCCCCGCGTACGCGCGTCCTGCTGATCTCGGGCGCCGGCTGGATCTCGCCGCAGGCCGCCCGGGCGGCGGGCGCTTCCGGCTTCGTCTCGAAGGACTGGTCCGCCCACGACGTGGCGATGGCGGTGCGCATGGTCGGCAAGGGGATGACCGTCTTCGCGCCGCGCGCCGAGCAGCCGTCCGCGCAGCTGTCCGACCGCGAGCGCGAGGTGCTCACTCATATGGCCTCGGGCGCCACCAACAAGGAGATCGCCGCGCGGCTCTATCTCTCCCCGCACACGGTCAAGGAGCACACGAGCTCGCTGTACAGGAAGCTCGGCGTGCGCAACCGGGCCGAGGCGGTGCAGCGCGCCGAGCGGCTCGGGCTGACCGCCTGATGCCCGCCGAACCCTGGGAGCGCACCCTCGGCCCGGCAGAGCTGCCCGTGACCGCGATCGGGCTAGGCCTCGCCGCGCTCGGGCGCCCCGGTTACCTCAACCTGGGGCACGGCGACGATCTCGGTTCCGATCGCTCGGTGGGGGCCCTGGAGCGGCACGCGCACGCGGTACTGGACGCGGCCTACGAGCAGGGTGTGCGCTACTTCGACGCGGCGCGTTCCTACGGTCGGGCCGAGGCCTTCCTCGCCTCATGGCTCCGGCAGCGGGGGCTGGCGCCCGGGGCGGTGACGGTCGGGTCGAAGTGGGGCTACACCTACACCGCCGGCTGGCAGGTCGATGCGGACCCACCGGAGGTCAAGGACCTGTCGGTGGACACCTTTCGCCGTCAGATCGGCGAGACCCGCGAGCTGCTCGGCGACCACCTCGCGCTCTACCAGATCCACTCGGCGACGGTGGACAGCGGCGTGCTCGAGGACCCCGCGGTCCTCGACGCGCTCGCCGAACTGCGGGCCGAGGGAGTCAGCGTGGGCCTGACGACGAGCGGCCCGGAGCAGGCGCAGACCGTCGAGCGAGCGCTGGCAGCCGGTGGCTTCGACACCGTGCAGTCGACCTGGAACCTGCTCGAGCCGTCGGCCGGCCCTGCGCTTGCACAGGCCCGTGGCGAGGGCCTCGGGGTGGTCGTCAAGGAGGCACTGGCGAACGGCCGCCTGACCGCCCGCGGTGGCTGTCCCGAGCTGGAGCAGGTCGCGGGCAGGCTCGGCGCACCCCCCGACGCGGTGGCCCTGTCCGCCGTGCTGGCCCAGCCCTGGGTGGATGTCGTCCTGAGCGGCGCTGGCAGCCCGGAGCAGCTCGTGAGCAACCTGGCCGCGCGCGAGCTGCGCTGGGACAGGGAGGCCGCGCAGGCGCTCGCTGGTCTGGCGGAGGAGCCCGAGGCCTATTGGCGGACCCGCTCCGAGCTTGCCTGGAACTAGGACGCCATCAGGCGGTTGGCCTCCGCGTGCGGGAGGGCGCCCGCGGTGAAGTCGAACCGGCCCTCGCGCATCTCCTGCGCCGCCCGCCGGACCAGCCCCAGGCAGGCGCGGGCGAGGCTGCCGCCGATGCTGACGCGGCGAACCCCCAGCCGGCTGAGCACGGCGACCCCGAGCGGCTCCCCGACGAGGCCCGCGACGACGTTGAGCGGAGCGTCGATTGCCTCCACGAGCCGCTCGATCTCCGGCGCCTCGGACCCGCCAGGCACGAAGATGCAGTCGGCGCCCGCCGCGACATACCGCGATGCGCGCTCAACCGCCTCGGTGAATGGGTCGGGAGCGTCCACCAGGTAGCTGTCGGTCCGGGCATTGAGGGTGAAGGGGACATCGGCACGGTCGGCGGCGGCCCGCGCGGCCGCGAGGCGCTCGACCGCATCATCCATCTCGAACAGCGTTCCGGGACGACGGGGGTCGGCGTCCTCGAGATTCGCTCCGACGGCCCCGGCCTGGATGACGCCGCGGATCGTCGCCGCGACCCCGTCAGCGTCCGGCGCGTAGCCCGATTCGATGTCCGCGCTCACCGGGACGTCGACCGCGGCAGCGATGGCCCCGATGCGCTCGATCATGGCGTCGCGCCCGATCCTGCCGTCGTCGGGGAAGCCGGCTGAGAAAGCGATCCCCGAGCTGGTCGTCCCCAGCGCCGGGAACCCGGCCTGCGCCATGACCTTCGCGCTTCCCGCGTCCCATACGTTGGGCATTACGAAGGTCTCGGCTCGCTGGTGGAGGGCGAGGAAGTCGGCGGCGCTCGTCATCGGCCGATCGTCGCAGTTCGCCCCGCAGGCGAGCTCCGCCGGGGTCTCCGGCGAAGCCGCCCTGAGGGAGGAGTGATGCGTGCGGCGGAATCCCGCTCGTGATGCGACGAAATACGCGAGACAGCGCCGCAGGTGACTAGTATACTAGCCGACGTGCGAATCCCGCTAAGCGAGAGGGCGGGCGGAGCATCCGCTCGCGACCAGGTGTACGCAGCCCTCCGCGAGGCGATCGTCAGCGCGGAGCTCGTGCCCGGCCGCAGGCTGTCCGAGAACGAGCTCGCCGAGCTGCTCGGGGTCAGCCGTACCCCGGTCCGCGAGGCGCTCGCGCGCCTGCGCGACGACCGGCTCGTGGCGATCGTTCCCCAGCTCGGCACCTTCGTCACTCTGATCTCCGACGAGGCGATCGCGGACGCCGCGTTCGTGCGCGAGGCGCTCGAGTGCAGCGCGATCCGGCTCGCGACCGAGCGGGCGACCCCCGCCCAGCTCGAGGAGCTGCAGGCAAATCTCGCCGCGCAGGAGCGGGCTGAGCATGAGGGCGACGTCGATGCGTTCGACACCCTCGATGCCTCGCTTCACCGCAGCCTCTGCGAGCTGAGCGGCCGCGACATCGCCTGGTGGCTCAGCCGCCGGGCGAACGGTCATCTGGATCGCGTGCGGCGACTGAGCCTGCCCGAGCCCGGGTACCTCGCCGAGATGGTCTCCGAGCACCGCGCCGTCGTGGCGGCGGTGGCGGACGGCGACGCCGAGCGGGCCGAGGAGACGCTGCGACATCACCTGCGGATGGTCCTTTCGGGCCTGCCGCAGATCCGTGCCGCCCACCCCGATTACTTCGAGGAGAGTTGAGCGATGGCGGTCGCCAATGCGACTGAGGAGGACGTACTTCCCGTAGACGTACGCATGCGCCTCTACGAGGACATGGTGCTGAGCCGTGTCTTCGAGACCGAGGCGGAGCGTCAGTACAAGGCGGCGAAGATCGGTGGCTACTGCCACCTCTCGTCGGGCCAGGAGGCGGCGACGGTCGGCGTGGTCCACGCGCTGGAGCGGGACGACCTGCTCGTGACCGGCTACCGCTGCCACGGCTTCGCGCTCGCCCGCGGCCTCTCCCCCGACGCGGTGATGGCCGAGCTGTTCGGCCGCACCGATGGCTGCGCCCACGGGCGCGGCGGCTCGATGCACCTGCTCGACGTCGGCCGTGGCTTCTACGGCGGCTGGGGGATCGTCGCCGGCCAGCTGCCGGTGGCTACAGGCCTGGCGCTGGCGCTCGTCCGCCAGGGCCGCTCCCAGGCCGTCCTCTGCGAGCTCGGCGACGGCGCCGTGAACATGGGCGCCTGGCACGAGTCGCTCAACCTCGCCGCGCTCTGGCAGCTCCCGGTCGTCTTCCTGATCGTCAACAACGAGTACGGCATGGGCACGTCGGTGGGCCGCGCATCGGCCGAGCCCGAGCTGTGGCGGCGCGCGGGCGCGCACCGCATGCACGGCGAGCGCGTCGACGGTGACGACCTCGACGCAGTGGTCGAGGCGAGCACCCGGCTGCTGCACGACGCGCGCGACGAGCGGCGCCCGGCCGTGCTCGAGGTGATGACTTACCGCTATCGCGGCCACTCGGTGGCCGACGCCGGGCTCGCCTACCGCACGCGCGACGAGATCACGGCGCGCCAGTCCGTGGACCCGATCGTGCGTGTCCGCGAGCAGCTGCGCGACGCCGGAGTGCAGGAGGCGGAGCTCGACGCCGTCGACCGGCGGGCAGACGAGATCGTGCGCGCCGCGGTCGAGTTCGCCGACGCGAGCCCCGAGCCGGACGTCGACAGGCTCGCGGCCGCGATGTACGCGCCGGGCAGCGCCGAGCAGTTCGAGCGGATGCGCCCGGGCAGCCCGTTCGGCGAGGAGGCGCTCGTGTTCGACGCTGGGCTCGGCTCATGACGACCGCCACCGCCACACCCACACCCGCCGCCCCGGGCGCCACCGAGGTGATGACCTACCGGGAGGCGCTGCGGCTCGCCATGCGCGAGGAGCTCGCACGCGACGAGCGCGTGTTCATCATGGGCGAGGAGGTCGGCCTCTTCGACGGCTCGTACAAGGTCACGGCCGGCCTGATGGACGAGTTCGGCCCGGACCGCGTGCGCGACACGCCGATCTCCGAGGAGGGCTTCGTCGGCGCCGGAGTCGGCGCGGCGATGCTCGGCGAGCGCCCGATCGTCGAGATCATGACGATCAACTTCCTGCTGGTCGCGATGGACCAGGTGATCAATCACGCCGCCAAGGTGGGCGCGATGTTCGGCGGCGAGGTGCGCTGCCCGCTCGTGATCCGGACCCCGAACGGCGCCGGCAACCAGCTCACCGCGCAGCACTCGCAGTCAGTAGAGGCCTGGTTCGCGTCGACGCCGGGACTGAAGGTCGTTGCGCCCGCGAGCCCCGCGGACGCGAAGGGCCTCCTCAAGGCGGCCGTCCGCGATGAGGATCCGGTGCTGGTGGTCGAGAACCTGCCGCTCTACAAGCAGAAGGGCGAGGTGCCGCTCGATCCGGAGCACGTGACCCCGATCGGCCGCGCCCACGTCGTCCGCGAGGGCAGCGACATCACGCTCGTCGCGCACTCCTACGCGGTCACGCGCTCGCTCGAAGTGGCGGAGCAGCTCGCCGACGAGGGCATCTCCGCGGAGGTCGTCGACCTGCGCTCGCTGCGGCCGCTCGACGTCGAGACGGTGGCCGCCTCGGTCGCGCGCACCAACCGCGCGCTCTGTGTCGAGGAGGGTTGGCCGAGCTACGGCGTGACCGCCGAGATCGCCGCGCGTATCGCCAAGGCGTGCTTCGACGACCTGGACGCGCCCGTCGAGCGCGTCGGCATGGCCGAGGTGCCGCTTCCCTATGCGAAGAACCTCGAGCTCGCGGCGATGCCGGGCGCCGAGCGGATCGCCGCGGCCGCGCGCTCCGTGCTCAACCGCTGATCCCGGCCTTCCTGTCGAGCAGCTGCAGGAGGTCGTGCGCGGCCAGCTCGACCTCCTTGTGGCGCCACTCCGCGGCGCGGTAGTGGCACGCGATCAGGCCCGAGCGGTGCAGCCGCCGGAAGTCGCCGTAGACGAACGCGTAGCGCGCCTTCGTGTCGTCGGCCGGCCCGTCGGTCAGCCCGAGATGCCACTCGCCGTACTGCTCCCACGAGTGGGACTCGAGGAAGGCGTTCTCGTCCGCGGCGCGCGGCTGGACCTCGCCCCATTCGCTCTCGAGGACGTACTGGCGGCTCTCGATCAGCCGCTTGGCCTTCTCGACTCCGCTCGGGTTGACGGTGTACCTGGCCATCAGGAGCCGCTATACCCGCGGCAGCGCGGCGATGCGCGCGATCCAGGCTCTCAGCCTCGGGTACTCCCCGCCGAGCAGTAGATGATCCTCGAGGAGACGGTGGAAGAGCTCGTCGTCGCCGGGGTCGCGGCTCGCGCCGTACTTGAGGAACGGGTACGCGGCCAGGTCGGCGGCGGAGAGCTGGCCCAACAGGTGGTCGCGGCCGTCGAGGAGGTTCTCGAAGAGCGGCAGGGTGGCCCTCATGCGCGCGCTCAGCTCGTCGACCAACGCTGGGTCCGGCTCAGCCTTCTCGAGCTCGTCCTCCATCGCGTTGGGCGCCCGCTTCCAGACCTCGTTGAACCACTCGAGGAAGATGTCGAGCTCGGCCCGGCGGGCCGGGTCGGCCGGGAAGAGGCGCGGCTCGGGATAGCGCTCGTCGAGGTGGCGCAGGATCCGGATCGAGTCCGCCACCACCTCGCCCTCGTCGACGATCACCGGCACCAGTCCCTGGCCGCTGACCGCGACCACCGGCGAGCGGTCCTCGTAGGAGATCACCACCGAGTCGACCTCGAGCCCCTTCAGTCCCAGGGCGATGGCCACGCGCTCGACATTGGTGGAGAAAAGGGCTCTGTAGAGCGTGATCACCGCCTGAGCAGGCTAAAGGACCCCCCCAGCCGGGGGGTAGGGGCCGCGCGCGGGTAACCGATGGGCTCTCTCCGAGAAAGTGTTGATACATGGGTGATTCACCCCAGACGACCCTGCTGTTCCCCGGCCAGGGGAGCCAGACGCCCGACATGCGCGAAAGCGTCGAGCGCCACCGCCCGGACCTGCTCGAGCAGGCTCTCCGGGAGGTCGGTGACGACCTCTTCGAGCGCGCCGGCGACGGCACCCGCTGGGCGCAGCCCGCGATCTTCTGCGCGGCGCTGGCCGGCTGGGAGCAGCTGCGGGCGAACACGCGCGCCGACCTGATGGCGGGGCACTCGCTCGGGGAGATCGCCGCGCTGGTGGCAGCCGAGGCGATCTCGGCCGAGGATGGGCTGACGCTCGTCGCCGCGCGCGGCCGGCTCATGCAGGAGGCAGCCGAGGAGACCGGCGACGGCGGCATGATCGCGGTCCGCGCCCGTGGCGACCGCGGGCCAATCCACGAGGTCGCCGAGCAGGCCGGGCTCTCGATCGCGAACGACAACGCTCCCGACCAGCTCGTCTTGTCCGGCGCCACCGCGGCGCTCGACGAGGCCGAGACGGCTCTCTCAGAGCGGCGCGTGCGCGCGAAGCGGCTGCCGGTGGCGGGCGCCTTCCACTCGCCGCTGATGGAGCCGGCCGTCGCGCCGTTCCGCGAGATCGTGAGCGAGACCGAGATCGGCAAGCCGAACGTGCCGGTCTACTCCTGTGTCACGGCAGAGCCCTTCGACGACATCCCCGCGCGCCTGGTGGCGGCGATCACGAGCCCCGTGCGCTGGCTCGACGTGATGCACGCGCTCGAGGGCGCCGGGGCGCGCCGCTTCGTCGAGACCGGCCCGGGCCGCGTGCTGACCAATCTCGTCCGCAAGTCGCTCGACGGCGTCGAGGCCGAGGCGCCGCTCGCCGAGGCGACGGAGGCCGCCCATGCCTGAGGGCCGCTTCAGCCAGACCGCTGTCGCGACGCGGACGCCGGGCCGCCCGCGCGAGCTGCGCACAGCCTCGCTCGCCTCGATTTCGATGGCGGTGCCCGACCGTATCGTCGGCAACGACGTGGTGGCCGCCGGCGCGGACGTGACCGAGCAGTGGATCGTCCACCGCACGGGCGTGCACGAGCGCCGCAACGTCTCCGAGGGCGAGACCGTCATGAGTCTCGGGGTGGAGGCCGGCAGGCTCGCGCTCGAGGAGGCCGGCGTCGACGCCGCCGATCTCGACCTGGTGCTCCTCGCGACGGTCGCCCCGGACGAGATCCTCCCGAACGCGGCGCCGCTCGTCGCAACCGAGCTCGGCGCCCACCGCGCCGGCGCGATGGACCTCGGCGCCGCCTGTACCGGCTTCCTGTCCGCGCTGTCGATGGCCACCGCGCAGGTCGAGGGCGGTCGCGCGGAGCAGGTGCTCGTCATCGGCGCTGACGTGCTGAGCCGCTTCATCGACACCTCCGACCGCGGCACGGCAGCGCTGTTCGCAGACGGCGCCGGGGCGGCCGTGGTGGGCCCCGCCAACGGCGCGGGCGGCTGGGTCGGCGAGATCGTCCTCGCCTGCGACGGCCGCGGCGGTCCCTCGATCCGCGCCTCGCACGAGGAGCAGTACATCCGCATGCAGGGCCACGACACCTTCAAGGCCGCCGTTCAGCGGATGTCCGAGGCCACCGTCGAGGCCGTCGAACGCACCGGCCTCGAGCTCGACGACATCGATCTGTTCGTCTACCACCAGGCCAATATCCGCATCCTGCGCGCGGTCGGGGAGCGCCTCGGTCTCGACGAGTCGCGCGTGATCGACTGCATCGACCGCTTCGGCAACACGTCGTCGGCCACGCTGCCGATCGCGATGGTCGACGCGCGCCGGCGCGGGATGCTCGAGCCCGGCATGAACGTGCTGCTCTCCGCCTTTGGCGCCGGCTTCACGTGGGGCGCGGGAGTGATCGAATGGGCGCCATGAACGGCAGACCGCAAGGAAGCGCCCTCGTGACCGGCGGATCGCGTGGAATCGGCGCGGCGATCGCCAAGTCGCTGGCCGCTGAGGGCTGGCCCGTCGGCTTGGGCTACCGCAGCGACGGCGAGTCGGCCGAGGCCGTGGTCGAGGAGATCACGAGCGCCGGTGGCCGCGCGAAGGCGCTTCAGGGCGACATCGCCGACCCGGAGACCGCCGACCAGCTCTTCAAAGCGCTCGAGGAGGAGTTCGGGCCCGTGCTCGTGCTGGTGAACAACGCCGGCGTGCGCGCGGACGGGCTCTCGCCGCAGATCGACGACGAGGATTGGGCGAAGGTGATCGACACGAACCTGTCGGCCGCCTTCCGGCTGACCCGGCGCGCGCTGCGGCCGATGATTCGCGCGCGCTATGGCCGGGTAGTCAACATCGCTTCGATCGTCGGTCAGCGGGCCAACCCGGGCCAGGCGAACTACGCGGCCTCGAAGGCGGGGCTCGTCGCGATGACGAAGACCGTCGCCGCCGAGGTCGCGCGCCGTGGGGTGACGGTCAACGCCGTCGCCCCGGGCCTGATCGAGACAGATATGACAGAGGGCATCGCCGAGAACCTGCTCGAGCACGTGCCCGCCCGCAGGCCCGGAACGCCGGAGGACGTCGCCGAGTGCGTGCGCTTCCTGGCCTCCGACGGCGCCGGATATGTAACCGGAGTCTGCCTGACGGTTGATGGAGGGTTGACCGCCTGATCATCGGCGGTCTCTACGAACGAAAGGAAACAAATGGCAGCTACCGCTACACGTGAGGAGATCGAGAGCCGGGTGTTCAAGGCTCTCGAGGAGTTCGGCGCCGAGTCGGACCAGATCGGCCCCGACGCCGAGTTCGAGGCCCTGGACGTGGATTCGCTCGACCTCGTCGAGCTGGCGCAGATCGTCGAGGACGACTACGGCGTGCAGCTCAAGGGCGAGGACATGGAAGGCGTCAAGACCGTCCGGCAGGCCGTCGACCTGGTGATGTCGAAGCTCGGATGACGCGTTCCGCCGTCATAACCGGAGTAGGCGCGGTCACGCCGCTGGGCGTCGGCGCCCGCACCCTGCACGAGCGCTGGAGCGCCGGGGTGTCCGGGATCGAGGACGGCTTCGGCCGTGCGTCTGAGTTCGAGCCCACCGACCACCTCTCGGTCAAGGAAGCGCGCCGCTCGGACCGCTTCACCCAATTCGCCCTCGCGGCCGCCAAGGAGGCGCTCGAGGACGCGGGCTGGGAGGACGGCCCGCCCGGCGACCCCGACCGGACCGCCTGCATCATCGGCACGGGCATCGGCGGGATCGGCACGCTCGAGCACCAGCACATCATCATGCGGGACCAGGGCGAGCAGAAGATCTCGCCGCTCTCGATCCCGCTGCTGATGGCGAACGCCGCCTCCGGCGTGGTTGCGATGAAGTACGACCTGCGCGGACAGTCCTTCGGGACCGTGTCCGCCTGTGCGGCCGGCGCTCACGCGATCGGCATGGCCGAACGCCTGATCCGCTACGGCGACGCGGACCGCGTCGTCACCGGCGGCAGCGAGGCCGCGATCACCCCGCTCGCCACCGCCGCGTTCGGGCGCATGGACGCGCTGTCCGACAGCGGCATCTCACGCCCGTTCGACCGTCGCCGCGACGGCTTCGTGATGGGCGAGGGCGCGGGCGTGCTCGTGCTCGAGGAGGAGGAGGCCGCGAGGGAGCGGGGGGCGCGCATCCTCGGCTACCTGCGGGGCTACGCGTCCACGTCGGACGCATACCACCTCACGGCCCCCGAGCCGAGCGGCCGCGGCGCCTCGAAGGCGATCGAGCTCGCACTGAAGGACGCGGACCTGACGCCCGACGACATCGTCTACGTGAACGCACACGGCACCTCGACGCCGCTGAACGACCGGGCCGAGACGAACGCCCTCAAGGCCGCCTTCGGCGACGAGCTCGCCGCCAAGCTTCCGATCAGCTCGACCAAGTCCGCGATCGGGCACCTGCTCGGCGCGGCCGGAGCCGTCGAGGCGATCGCCACCCTGCTGGCGCTGCGCGACCGGATCGCGCCGCCGACCCTGAACTACGAGGAGCCCGACGAGGGGCTCGACCTGGATTACGTCCCGAACGAGGCGCGTCCGCTCCAGAACGGAGAGGTGCGCGCGATCGGGATCTCTAACGCATTCGGATTCGGAGGCCACAACGCCGTGCTCTGCCTGGAGGCTTCATGAGCGCACTTGCCGAGAAGACGATGGCCCGCCGCCGGTCGAACAACGGCCGGCACGCGGCAGCCGTCGTAGTCGAGGAGCCCCGCACGCTGACCGCCCACGAGCGCCTGGAGGCGCTCTGCGACCCGGGTTCACTGCACGTCATTCGCTCGACCGTGCTCCCACGGCGCGAGTCGAAGCGGATGCAGCCGGGTGACGGCGTGGTCGGCGCCGCGGGTCAGATCGCCGGACGCCCGGTCTACTGCTACGCGCAGGACCAGACGTTCGCGGGCGGCTCGCTGGGCGAGGCGCACGCCGAGACGATCGTGCGGGTGATGCAGCTCGCCGGCCGCGCCGGCGCGCCGGTGATCGGCTTCGTCGCGTCGGGCGGCGCCCGCATGGACGACGGCATCGCGGCGCTCGGCGGCTACGGGCGCATCTTCCGCGAGAGCGTGAAGCTGTCGGGACGCGTCCCGCAGATCTCGATCATCACCGGCGTGTCGGCCGGTGGCGGCGCGTACTCGCCGGCGCTCACCGACTTCGTCGTTATGACCGAGGGCTCGGCGATGTTCCTGACCGGCCCGGGCGTGGTGCGTGAGGTCATGGGTGAGGACGTCGATGCCGCCGAGCTCGGCGGCCCGCGCGTGCACTCGAAGAACGGCGTGTGCCAGTTCGTGGCACAGGACGACCGCGAGGCGGCGGCGCTCGCCCGCCAGCTCCTTGCCTTCCTGCCGGCGCATGCCGGCGAGCAGCCCCCGCACGGCGGTCCGGCGGCAGTGCCGACTGTCGACCCGTCCACCTTCGTGCCGCAGTCGCAGCGCTCCGTCTACGACGTGCGCGACGTGATCGGGGCGCTCGTGGACGACGGCGCCATGCTCGAGATGTCCGAGCGCTGGGCGCGCAACATGGTCACCGGCTTCTGCCGTATCGACGGCCGCGCCGTGGGCGTGATTGCCAACCAACCCTGGTATCTCGGCGGCGTGATCGACGCCGCGGCATCCCAGAAGGCCGCCAAGTTCGTGCGCATCTGCAACTCATACGGCCTGCCGCTCGTCGTGCTCGTCGACACGCCCGGCTTCCTACCCGGCACGAAGCAGGAGGGGCTCGGCGTGATCCGCCAGGGCGCCAAGCTCCTGCACGCGTTCGCCGAGGCGGTGGTGCCGAAGGTGACCGTGATCCTGCGCAAGGCCTACGGCGGCGCATACATCACGATGAACTCGAAGGACCTCGGCGCCGACCTCGCGCTCGCGTGGCCGGATGCCGAGATAGGGATCATGGGCCCGAAGCAGGCGGTGGGGATCGTCCACAAGCGCGACATCGCGGCCGCGGACGACCCCGAGGCCGAGCGCGAACGGCTCGCCGCCGAGTACGCCGACGGCAACGTGTCCGCGATCGTCGCCGCACGCGAGGGTCACATCGACGAGCTCGTCGAACCAGCGGATACGCGCCGAAGGCTGGCGGGAGCGCTCGCGGGCCTGTCATTGTCCGGCGAGTACGGCAACGCCGGAGGGAACATCCCGCTTTGACCACCTACGTAGCCATGGGAGACAGCTTCACCGCCGGGCTCGTCCCGGGCCAGCCGCGCTGGCCGGACGAGATCGCGCGTGAGCTCGGGCCCAACGTGCGCTACGAGAACCTCGCGAGCGTCGGCGCCACGAGCGAGAAGGTCGAGAGCGAGCAGCTCTCGCGAGCGATCCAGCTCGAGCCTGATCTCGTGACGCTGGTCTGCGGCGCCAACGACGTGCTCGAGTCCACCCGGCCCGACTCGCGCGAGTACGCGGAGCGCCTCGGCCGCATGTTTCGCCGGCTCCGGCGCGAGGCGCCGAACGCCGAGATCATGTCGGCGACCTACCCGGACATCTCGCGCTTTCTCGACCTGCGCCCGCGCTCGCGTGCCCGTGTCGAGAACGGGATGCAACTGTTCAACGATGCGGCGCGCGCCGTCGCGCGCGCTCACGGCGTGGTCCTGCTCGAGGGCTTCGACCACCCCGCGGCCGCGGAGCGCTCGACGTTCGGCGAGGACGGCTTCCACCCTTCCGAGGAGGGGCACCGCCGCGCGGCGTACGAGTTCATGCGCGCGCTGAAGAACCGAGCCAGCGGGCCGTTCCGGCGTGCCCCGAAGAAGGCTCCCTCGCTGTGAACACCTTCGCCAAGGACTTCGACACCCTGAGCCCCGGCGAGCGCTTCGTCACTCGTGGCCGCACGATCGGCGAGGCCGACATCATGGGCTTCGCCACGCTCACCGGCGACACCCATCCGCAGCACACCGACGCCGAGTGGGCCGCGAGCAGCCGCTTCGGCGACCGGATCGCGCACGGACTGCTCGTGCTGTCCTACGCGGCCGGCCTGATGCCCTTCGATCCCGAGCGGATCGTCGCGCTGCGGCGCGTCGGCGACGCGGTCTTCAAGCAGCCGGTCAGGATCGGCGACACGATTCACGTCGAGGGCGAGATCGCCGCCACGTCGGAGATCGACGAGGGCCATGGACTCGTCAGCACCCGCTGGCGCGTCATGAACCAGCGCGGCAAGCTGGTCGCTCGCGCAAGCGTGGATCTGGTCTGGCGACGTGACGCGATGCCGCCGCTGGAAGAGCCGCGTGCGGACACTCAGCCTGTCTTGATCTGATGCTGGCGGGCAAACGCCTGCTGATAACGGGCGTACTCACCAGGGGCTCGATCGCCTACTCCGTCGCCGAGCGCGCGCAGCAGGAGGGCGCCGAGATCGTGCTGACGGGCTTCGGCCGCACGCGCCGGATGACCGAGCGCGCGGCCGCGCGGCTTCCCGAGCCGCCCGACGTGCTCGAGCTCGACGTCAACAACCCGGACGACTTCGAGGCCTTGCGGTCGGAGCTGGAGTCGCGCTGGGGCGCTGTGGACGGCGCGCTGCACGCGATCGCGTTCGCGCCCGGGGACGCCCTCGGGGGGAAGTTCATGAGCGCGCCCCCGGAGTCCGCCGAGCTGGCGTTCCGGACCAGCGCGTACTCCTTCAAGGCGCTTTGGCCGAGGCGCTCCTTCCGCTGTCACCTTCGAGCTTCGTGGCGCTCGACTTCGACGCGAGCGTGGCGTGGCCGGTGTACGACTGGATGGGCGTTGCAAAGGCCGCGTTGGAATCGGTGTCGCGGTATCTCGCACGGGACCTGGGACCTTCGGGCGTCCGTGTGAATCTCGTCTCGGCGGGGCCCGTCGACACGCCGGCCGCGGGAGGAATCCCCGGCTTCGAGCAGCTGGCCGGACTTGTGGGAACAGCAGGCACCCATGGGGTGGGACGTGAAGGATCCGTCGCCCGTCGCGGATGCCGTCTTGTTCCTGCTCTCGGACTGGTCGCCGGGCGGTCTCGGGCGAGATCCTGCACGTGGACGGCGGGTTCCACGCGATGGGCGCTCCGCTTCAGCAGTCGTGAGCCCCTAGGGCGTCGCGCCGATTCTGCCCTCGCGCGATCTGCCCGCCACCTCGGCCTTCTTCGAACGGCTCGGCTTCGAGGAGCATGGGCTGTGGCCGGGCGAGTACCTCATCGTCATGAGGCGCGAGGCCGGGCTCCACTTCTTTCACAGCCCTTCGCTCGACCCGTATCGCTCGGACGCGGGTTGCTACCTCTACGTCGACGACGCGGATTCGCTCCACGCCGAGTTCTCGTCGTTGTCGCTTCCCTCCGAAGGGATTCCCCGCCTCCACGGCGCGCCGGTCGACACCGACTACGGCCTGCGGGAATTCGCGCTCGTCGACCCGGACGGCAACCTCCTCCGCATCGGGTCGCCCCTGCCGCGATAATCGCGCGGCTGTGCTGCTCGCCATCGACGTCGGCAACACCCAGACGCACGTCGGCATGTTCCGCGACGACGAGCTCGTGGAGCACTGGCGCTTCGCGACCGCCCGCTTCGCTACCGCCGACGAGCTGGCCGCGATCCTGTCGAGCCTGCTCGGCCTGCGCGAGCTGCGCCTCGCGGACGTCGACGCCGGGATCGTGTCCGCGGTCGTGCCGACGCTCGCGCACGAGTTCGAGCAGGTGATCGAGCGCTACCTGGGCGGACGCGGCGCGCTGGTCGGGCCGTGGCTGCGCACCGGGATGCCGATCCGCATCGACCGGCCGCAGGAGCTCGGCGCGGACCGCCTCGTGAACGCCGTGGCTGCCTTCGAGCGCGTCGGCGGCGCCTGCATCTCCGTCGACTTCGGCACCGCGATCAACTACGACGTCGTGTCCTCGGCCGGCGAGTACCTCGGTGGCGTGATCTCACCCGGGATCGAGATCTCCCTCGAGGCGCTCGCGGCCCGCGCGGCGCGGCTGCCGCGCGTGGAGATAGCGCGGCCGGAGCACGCGATCGGCAAGGGCACCCAGGAGGCCATCCAGGCCGGTGTGGTCTACGGCTACGCCGGCCAGGTGGACGGCATCCTCGGCCGGCTGCGCGCGGAGCTCGGCGAGGAGGCCACCGCAATCGCGACCGGCGGCTACGCGAGCACGATCACGCCCTTCTGCGAGCAGGTCGACGAGGTGGACGACCTACTGACTCTGCGCGGGCTGAAGTTGATCTGGGACCGCAACGAGGCGTAACACTTGTGCGTCCGGCGTTGCCGGCGGTCCGGTATGAACGACGGCTGTGAGGGAGGGTGATCCCGGCGCGCCAGATGGTCCTATCTACGTTGACGGCAATAGTTACCGTCAACGTAGATCGGATCCCGTAGACCGGGCGATTTTCGAGCTGGCGCGACGTCAGCACGGGGTAATCGATCGAGGTCAGCTGACCCGGCTCGGCCTGCCAGGCGCGGCGATCGACTACCGGGTGAAGCTCGGCCGGCTCCAGGTGGTTCATCGAGGGGTTTACGGACTCGGCCCGCTGCAGTCGAAGCTGTCATCTTGGATGGCCGCCGTGCTCGCGGCTGGGCCCGGCGCGGTGCTCAGTCACCGCTCGGCGGCCGAGCTGTGGGGCCTCCTCGACGGGTTCACCGGGCCCATCCATCTGACGCTCCGGCGGGCCCGGCGCCGCCGCCCGGGCATCCGCTTTCACCGCTCAGTCCTCCCGGAAGACGAGATGACCGTGGTCGAAGGCATCCCCGTCACGACCGTTCCGCGCACGACGCTCGACTGTTCTGCGGACATGCCCGAGCGGCGTGTCGAACGGCTCATCAACGAGGCCGACGTCCAGCGCCTCCACGACCGCCTCTCGTTGCCGGATCTCCTTGCCCGCTATCCGCAGCGTTCCGGAAGCCACGTCCTGCGGAAGGCGCTCCACAAACGCAACGCGGGCGCCACGAGAACCCGCACCGAGCTCGAGGAACGCTTCCTCGAGCTGGTGGACGAGCTCGGCCTGCCGCGGCCGGAGATCAACGCGCCACTGGAACTGGGAGGGGCCTCGATCGAGGTCGATGCTCTCTGGCGGGCCGAGCGCGTCGCGGTCGAGCTCGACAGCCGGCAGTTCCATGACACGCAGCCGGCCTTCGAGCGCGACCGCCGCCGTGACCGGCGGCTCGTCGCGGCAGGCTGGCGGCCGCTCAGGATCACGTGGCGGCAGCTCGAGGAGGAGCCGTCCGCGGTGGCGCGCGACCTGATCGCGACGCTTGCTGCCCGTGCCGCCTAGCTGAGCGAGATCTCGCCCTCGACCACGATCGGCTCGGGCAGGCCCTCGACGGTCACGGTCGCCTTGGCCGGCAGGCGCTCGTCGCCGCTCAGGCCGCCCGCCTCGATCTGGTCGCGAACTCCCTGCTCGATCTCGCGCTGGGAGGTCACTCCCAACTGCTTCAGGAACCGCCGCGTCGACAGGTTGAAAGCCTCCTCGTCCATCCCAGCAGGCTACCCGGGCCAGCGCTACCGTTAGCCGACCGTGCTGTCCCTCACCGACCCCTGGACGCTCGGCGGCGTCCCGATCGAGAACCGTGTCGTGCTGGCGCCGCTCGCCGGCATCGGCAACTGGTTCGTGCGCCTACAGGCGAAGCGCTTCGGCGCGGGGCTCGTGGTATCCGAGATGGTGTCGAGCTTCGGCCTCGCGCACGGCAACGAGCGCACGGTGCGCGAGTTCCTGCGCATCCATCCGGACGAGCACCCGCTCTCCATGCAGCTCTTCGGGCACGACCCCGCCGTGATGGCCGAGGCGGCCGCCATGGTCGCGGACGCCGGGGCGGAGCTGATCGACCTGAACATGGGCTGTCCGGTGCGGAAGGTGTGCAAGACGGGGGCCGGCGCGGCGCTCCTCCGGGACCCCGGCAAGGCGGTGGCGCTCGCGCGGGCCGCCCGTGCGGGCGGCGGGTTGCCGGTGACGGTCAAGCTCCGCCCGGGCGACCGGCCCGGGGATCGCGACGGCATGGAGCTGGCCAGGAGGCTCGTCGAGGAGGCCGGCGTGGCCGGCATCGCCTTCCACCCGCGGCACGCGTCGCAGCAGCACGCCGGGACGCCCGACTATGCGCTCGCCCGCGAGCTCGCCGAGTCGCTGCCCGTGCCGGTGATCCTCTCCGGCGGCCTCTCCTCGGACGAGCGCGCCCACGCTGCCTTCCGCGAGAGCGGCGCCACGGCGATCATGCTGGCGCGCGGCTCGCTCGGGAATCCGTGGCGGCTTGGCCGACTCACCGGCGTCTACGACGGTGAGCCCTCGCCGGCCGAGGTCGCGCGCGAGCTCGAGTGGGTGATCGACTGCGCCGAAGAGCACCTCGGAGTGGAGCGAGCAGGTCGCTATTTGCGGAAGTTCTACCCCTGGTACGCGGAGCGGCTGGGCATCACGAGGCGTGCCCGCGAGCCGCTCGTCACCGCCGCCACGACGGCGCACGCGCGTGACACGTGGGGCGGAATTGCAGGTCTCGCGGCGCCGCTCGCGGCCTGATCCGTTGCGCGCTTGCGCCCGTAATGCCCCTTGCTAGACTGCTCCGTCCCTCCGGGCACGAAGCGGAGGTTTTTCTATGGCACGCGAGACCGTTCTCACACCCCAGGGCCTCGAAGAGCTCAAGATCAAGATCGAGTACCTGCGGAACGACCGCAGGCGCGAGGTCGCGGAGCGCATCAAGGAGGCGCGCGAGTTCGGCGACATCTCCGAGAACTCGGAGTACGACGACGCCAAGAACGAGCAGGCGATGCTCGAGAAGCAGATCGCCGACCTCGAGGATCGCCTCGCGAGCGCCCGTGTGATCGACGAGAAGTCGGTCGACACCGAGACGGCGGGCGTCGGCACGACGGTCCATGTAAAGGACCAGAAGACCGACAAGTCGCAGAAGTTCAAGATCGTCGGCTCCGCGGAGGCGGACCCGTCCGACGGCAAGCTCTCCAACGAGTCGCCCGTCGGGCGCGCCCTGCTCGGCCACAAGCGCGGCGAGACCGTCACGGTCCCGGTGCCCCGCGGCCCCGCCCGCAAGCTCAAGATCACCAAGATCGAGCGCTAGCCCCGGTAGTTTCCCCGCCGTGGACGACCGCCGGGCCAAGCTCGAGCGCCTGCGTGAGCAGGGCATCGACCCGTTCCCGCATCAGTTCGAGGGCGTCACGCCGATCGCAGATGTGCACGCGGCCCACGACGAGCTCGCCGACGGCGAGGAGACGGACGCCGCCTACCGGGTGGCCGGCCGCCTGACGGCGCGTCGCGGCCACGGCGGCGCTGCCTTCCTCGACCTCATGGACCGCAGCGGCAAGCTGCAGATCCACGCCAAGCGGGACGTGTTGGGCGAGGAGTCCTTCGAGACGCTCACCTCGCTGGACCTCGGGGACCTGATCGGCGTGGACGGCACCGCCTTCAAGTCACGCCGCGGCGAGCTCAGCCTGCGGGCCACCGATTGGACGCTGCTCGCCAAGTCGCTGCTTGCGCCGCCCGAGAAGTTCCACGGCCTCGAGGACGTCGAGACGCGCTACCGCCACCGCGAGCTCGACCTGATCGCCAACGAGGAGACGCGCGAGCTGTTCATCCTGCGCAGCCGGATCGTGCGCGCGATCCGCACCTGGCTCGACGAGCGCGGCTTCCTCGAGGTCGAGACGCCGGTCCTGCAGCCGCTCTACGGCGGGGCGCTGGCGCGGCCGTTCGTGACGCACCACAACGCCCTCGACCGCGACTTCTTCCTGCGCATCGCCGACGAGCTGTACCTGAAGCGCCTGATCGTGGGCGGGCTCGAGCGCGTCTACGAGATCGGCAAGGACTTCCGCAACGAGGGCATCTCGCACAAGCACAACCCCGAGTTCACGATGCTCGAGTGGTACGAGGCGTACGCGGACTACGAGGACATCGCAGAGCGGCTCGAGGAGCTGATCGCTTACGTAGCGAAAGACGTCGGGTACAGCGGCCCGATCGACTTCTCGCCACCGTGGAGGCGGGTGACGCTGCGCGCCGCGATCCTCGAGAAGACCGGGCTCGACATCACGAAGGACGACCTGCCCGGTGAGGGGACGTGGGCGAAGCGGGTGGACGATGTCCTGTCGAAGAGCGTCGAGCCGGAGCTCCAGAACCCCACGATCATCAAGGACTATCCAAGGGAGCTCTCCCCGTTCGCGAAGGACCATCGCTCGGAGGCGGGACTGGTCGAGCGCTTCGAGGCCTTCGCCGGCGGAATGGAGTTCGCCAACGCCTTCAGCGAGCTCAACGACCCGGACGAGCAGCGCGCGCGCTTCGAGCAGCAGCGCGCCGACGAGGCGGCGGGCGACGAGGAGACCCAGCCCTACGACGAGGACTACGTACGCGCGCTGGAGCACGGGATGCCGCCGACCGGCGGCATCGGCATCGGCATCGACCGGCTGGTGATGCTTATGAGCGGGCGGAGCTCGATTCGGGAGGTCGTGCTCTTCCCTGCCATGCGCAGCTGATCCTCCGCAGCCGGCCCGGTGCCGGCGCGGATGGCATCAGCCGTCGACGGCCTCCTGCAGCGCCGTCTCCGCCTTCTGGATCTCCTGCCCCGAGGCCACGAGGTCCCGGGAGGCCTGGCGGGCGGCAGCCGGATCGCCCTCCTTGGCCGCCGTTGCGACCGCACGCAGGTCGTCCGTGCCCTTCTGCAATGAGCTGAGCAGCTCGTCGAACGACTCCGTCGCGTCCTCGGGCGGCTCGAGCTCCGCGAGGTTGTCGCGAGCCTGCTGGGCCTTGTCCGCGAGCTGCTGGAACTCCTTCGCGATCGCGTCGTTCGACTTGCCGGCGGCGCCGGCGATCTCGCTGCCGATGTCCGCGTTCAGCTCGCTGAGCGGCTTCACAGCGGCGTTGTAGTCCTCCTTGAACGCGTTGTTGTCGTCTTCGCCGCAAGCTGCGAGGCCGATGCCGAGGGCGCAGCCCACGGCGAGCGTGGCGGCGAGCCGAGTCCGGTTCATGGGCGGCCAGCCTAACGCCAAATCCCTCGGAACACGCGGGTTTTAGGCCTTCGTGAAGCCGAAAAGCGTGCCGGGATGCATTGGTAGACTCGCCCATGCGGGTTGGTGGAACCCGAGACCTCTCATCCGATTGGCCGTTTCAGCCGATTAAGTGGGAAGAACGGGTTACACCCGCCCCGTTGTACCCGACAGATAGAGAGCAGCCGTGTTTGAGCGCTTCACCGAACGGGCCCGGCAGGTGGTGGTCCTAGCCCAAGAGGAAGCCCGCATCCTCAAGCACAACTACATCGGCACCGAGCACATCCTGCTCGGCCTGCTGCGCGAGGAAGAGGGACTCGCGGCTCGCGTACTCGAGTCGCTTGACATCACGGTGGAGCGCGTTCGCGCCCAGGTCGTCCGCATCGTCGGTTCCGGCGAGGAGGTCACCTCCGGGCAGATCCCGTTCACACCGCGCGCAAAGAAGGTGCTCGAGCTGGCGTTGCGGGAAGCGCTTTCGCTCGGTCACAACTACATCGGCACCGAGCACATCCTGCTCGGTCTCGTGCGTGAGAACGAGGGGGTTGCCGCGCGCATCCTGCTCGATTTCGACGCCGACTCGGAGAAGATCCGCAACGAGGTCATCCGCATGCTGTCCGGGCCCGGCGGCCGCCAGGGCCGCGCCGGCGCGGCGGCGGGTGCGCAGGGCGAGGGCAAGAAGTCCTCGAAGCTGCTCGACCAGTTCGGGCGCAACCTGACCAAGCTGGCCGCGGAGGGCAAGCTGGATCCGGTCGTCGGTCGTGAGACCGAGATCGAGCGGATCATGCAGATCCTCTCGCGGCGCCAGAAGAACAACCCCGTGCTGATCGGCGAGCCGGGCGTGGGCAAGACCGCCGTGGTCGAGGGCCTCGCCCAGCTGATCACGAACGGCGAGGTGCCGGAGCTGCTGAAGAACAAGCAGATCTACACGCTCGATCTTGCCGCCCTGGTTGCCGGCTCGAAGTACCGCGGCGAGTTCGAGGAGCGCCTCAAGAAGGTGATGAAGGAGATCACCCAGCGCGGCGACATCATCCTGTTCATCGACGAGCTCCACAACCTCGTCGGGGCGGGTGCCGCCGAGGGCGCAATCGATGCGGCCAGCATCCTCAAGCCGGCGCTGGCCCGCGGCGAGCTGCAGACGATCGGCGCCACCACGCTCGACGAGTACCGCAAGTACCTCGAGCGCGACTCGGCGCTCGAGCGGCGCTTCCAGCAGATCCGCGTCGACCAGCCGTCGACGGAGGACACCGTGCAGATCCTCAAGGGCCTGCGCGAGCGCTACGAGCAGCATCACCGCGTCGGCATCACCGACGAGGCGCTCGAGGCGGCGGCCGAGCTGGCCGACCGCTACATCTCCGACCGCTTCCTCCCCGACAAGGCGATCGACCTCATCGACGAGGCCGCGTCACGTGCGCGCATCAAGTCGATGACGGCCCCGCCGGTCTATCGGGATCTCGAGGAGGAGATCGAGACGACGCGGCGCGACAAGGAGGCCGCGATCGAGGCGCAGGAGTTCGAGAAGGCCGCGAACCTGCGCGACAAGGAGCGTCAGCTCACCAACAAGAAGCGCGAGCTCGAGGAGCAGTGGCGCTCGGGCGAGTCCGGCGAGCGGCCGGAGATCGCCGAGGAGGAGATCGCCGACATCGTCTCGATGTGGACGGGGATCCCGGTGTTCAAGCTCACCGAGGCCGAGACCCAGAAGCTCATGCGCATGGAGGACGAGCTGCACAAGCGCGTCGTCGGCCAGAACGCGGCCATCGAGGCCGTGTCCAAGGCGATAAGGCGTTCGCGCGCGGGGCTCAAGGATCCCAAGCGCCCGACCGGCTCGTTCATCTTCCTCGGCCCCTCCGGGGTCGGGAAGACGGAGCTGGCTCGGACGCTTGCCGAGTTCCTCTTCGGCGACGAGGACGCCATGGTGCGGATCGACATGTCGGAGTACATGGAGAAGCACTCCGTGTCGCGGCTGGTCGGCTCGCCACCGGGCTACATCGGCTACGACGAGGGCGGACAGCTCACCGAGGCCGTACGGCGCAAGCCGTACAGCGTGCTCCTGCTCGACGAGATCGAGAAGGCGCACCCGGATGTGTTCAACATCCTGCTGCAGATCCTCGAGGACGGAAGGCTGACGGACGCCCAGGGGCGCACCGTCGACTTCCGCAACGCGATCGTGATCATGACCTCGAACGTGGGCGCCTCCGAGATCGCCAAGAACACCGGCATCGGGTTCACGGTGGGCGACGAGACCGGCCTCTCGTACGACGACATGAAGAACCGGATCATGGGAGAGCTGAAGAAGGTCTTCCGGCCCGAGTTCATCAACCGCATCGACGAGGTCATCGTCTTCCACAAGCTGACGAAGGAGGAGATCACGACGATCGTCGATCTCCTGCTGCGGAGGATCCGCGAGTCGCTGGCGGAGCGCGAGCTCTCGCTCAACCTCTCGGAGAGCGCGGCCGACTTCCTGGTCGACAAGGGCTGGGACCCGGCCATGGGCGCACGCCCGCTGCGGCGGGCGATCCAGCGCTACATCGAGGATCCGCTGGCGGACGAGGTGCTCTCGCAGTCGATGCCGCCCGGCTCGACGATCGAGGTCGACAAGGCGCCCGACAGCGACGAGGACGACGTCAAGATCTCCGTCACCAAGCCCAAGGAACGCAAGCGCGAGACGGTCGGCGTGGGCGCCAAGGGCGATGCCCGCGAAGAGGGCAGCTCGACCGACCCGTCGTCCGACTCGGGCGACGACCTGCCGGACGAGCCGGAGGTGCTGCCGGACGTGCCGGACGCGCCGCCAGCGCCTGAAGACAAGACCGACGAGTAGCGTCGCTCCGGCGCGGGCCGAGCCCGCGCCTTGGCGCACGGCTAGCGAAATCTCGAGGCCCCGCTCCGGCGGGGCCTCGTTTTGCGCGCGGGCAGGAGCCCCGTCGGTGCGTTTGGGCGGTACCGGCCCTGGCGCTTAGGCTCCGCCGGCGCGCGGTCTGGACAGCGCGCCGGTCGTGGTCGAGACTCATGGGATGTCTCGTAACGCCACGGCCGGCGCCCCCGCCCGGCCCTTCGTGGGTCGCGAGGCGGAGTTCCAGGAGCTGGTCGCCGCGCTGGAGGAGGCGCGTGAGGGCGTAGGGCACGTTTTCTTCCTGACCGGCGAAGCCGGGATCGGCAAGACGCGCCTCATGCAGGAGCTGACGCGCCTGGCACGCGAGCGCGGCTGGCAGGTGGCGGCCGGGCGCTGCTGGGAGGAGGGCGGGGCGCCCGCTTACTGGCCCTGGATACAGGCGGTGCGCGAGCTGGGCGGCGATTTCGAGCGCCTCTCTCCTCGCACGAAAGGGTCTGTCGACCCGGACACGGCGCGCTTCCGGCTCTTCGACGCCGCAGCGCGCTTCCTCGTCGAGCGCGCCCTCGCGCAGCCGCTTGTGATCGTGCTCGACGACCTGCACGCCGCGGACACGGCTTCCCTCGTCCTGATGCGCTTCGTGAGCGAGGCCGTCGGCCGTGCGCCCGTCGTCCTGGTCGGTTCCTACCGTGACCGCGAGGCTCAGTCGCACGAGCGCGCGGAGCTGTTCGGGGAGCTCGCCCGGCTCGGCCCACGCCTGGCGCTGCAGGGATTCGACGTCGAGGACGTCGAGGCATACGTCGAGGGCATGACCGGCCACGAGGTGTCACGGCCGGCGGCTTCGCGCCTGCACGTGCTGACAGGCGGCAACCCCTTCTTCCTGGGTGAGGTGCTCCGGCTCGTCGAGCCGCACGGCCTCGCGGACGAGGGGAGCGTCGTCGATCCGATGCGGCCGGTCCCCGAAGAGGTGCGCGTGCTGCTGCGCCGCCGTCTCGCCGACCTGTCTCCGGACGCGATCGCGGCGCTGAGCGTGGCGGCCGTCGCCGGGAGGGAATTCCAGTTGAGGGTGCTCGACGAGACGACCGAGCTCGGTGTCGCCCAGCTGCTCGACGTGCTCGCCGAGGCGGCCGAAGCGGGGGTGATCGCCGAGAACCCGGCGCTCCCGCGGCGCTACGCCTTCGTACACGAGCTGGTGCGCGAGACGCTCTACGACGACCTCGCGCCCGCGAAGCGGCTCGAGCTGCACGCCCGGATCGGGGCGGTGCTCGAGGAGGCCTATCGGAGCGACCTCGACCCGCACCTCTCGGAGATCGCGCGCCACCTGGCCGCGGCCGCGCCGCTCGGCGATGTCGACGCGGCGGTCGACTACCTCGTCCGGGCGGGTGACCGCGCCGCCGACCAGTTTGCCTACGAGGAGGCCGGGGCCCATTACGAGCGGGCGCTCGGGCTGCTCGGCGGGGCGGGCGAGGCGACGCGCGAGCTCCGCTGCGAGTTGCTGCTGTCGCTCGGCGACGCGCGCTGGCGCGCCGGAGACATGCGCGCCGCCAGAGCCAGCTTCGAGGAGGCGGTCGACCTTGCGCGGCGGCTGAACGACGGCGAGATGCTCGCCCGGGCTGCGCTCGGCTACGTCGTGGGGCTCGGCGGCTTCCTGCTGTTCGCGCGCTTCGAGGCGGGGGTCACAGGCGCCGGCCTTCTGGAGGAGGCGCTGGCGGCACTGCCCGAGACCGACAGCCCGATGCGCGCCGCGGTGCTCGCGCGGCTGGCTATCGAGATCTACCACTCGAGTGACGTCGAGCGGCGCGTTCAGCTGAGCTCGGACGCGCTCGAGATGGCTCGCCGGCTGGGCGACTCGGAGGCGCTCGTCACCGCGATGCACGCGCGCCACTGGGCCCTCGGCTCCCCCGAGATGATCCAGGAGCGGCTGGAGAACACCCGTGAGATGCTGGCGCTGGCGGCTGAGACCGGGAATCAGGAGCTCGCCTTCCTCGCCCACAACAGCCGCTTCCACTGCTTCCTCGAGCTCTGCGACGGGCCCGCGCTCGATATCGAGATCGCCGCGATCACCGACCTCGCCGAGCGCCTGCACCAGCCCTTCTACCGCTGGCACGGAGTCTGCGTCCAGGTGATCCGGGCGGTGCTCGACGGGCGCTTCGATGACGCCGAGCGACTCGGGCAGAACGCGCTCGACATCGCCCGCCTGCGTCACAGCGAGTACGCGGCCTATGTGTACGAGTACGCCCAGCTGATGGCGATTCACTGGGCCCAGGGTGTGTTCGGTGACGACAGCGATGCGGTCGCGGAGCACAGCAAGGGCTATCTCTGGATCCCGCGCTGGCGGGACGCGCTGGCCGCCGCCGAGAGTGGTGACCGCAACGCCGCCGCCGGCGAGATCGAGCGGCAGGCGGGGCGCGGGTTCGAGGATCTCCGGCGCGACGGGTTCTGGCTGCTGCGGGTCTGCTCGCTCGCCGACGCCTGCGTGACCGTGGGCGACAAGCGCCGCGGCAGGCGCATCTACGAGCTGCTGCAGCCCTTCTCCGATCGCAACGCGACGGCACTGACCCAGCTGCCCTTCGGTCCCGTTGCGCTCCGGCTCGCGAAGCTCGCGGCGCTCCTCGAGCGCCGAGAGGAGGCCGAGGCGTACTTCGAGATCGCGCTCGAGCGCTGCGAGCTGCTGGGCGCACGCTCCGTTCGCGCCCGGGTGCTGCTCGACTACGCCCTCGCGCTCCGCGAGGAAGGCCGGGTGGATGACGCCGAGCGGGCGGCTGCGATGCTCGCGGAGGCGCGCCGACTGAGCCAGGACCTGGGTCTCGAGGGGCTGCTGCGGCGGATCGAGGCGCTCGGGCCGAGCCGGGAGCCCCCGACGGCGCACGAGGCCCGCTTCGTCCGCGAAGGCGAGTTTTGGACCATCGCCTACGAAGGAACGACGATGCGCCTGCGTGACCTGAAGGGCCTTCACTACCTCGCCCCGCTGCTCGCGGCCCCGGGCCGGGAGCTGCACGTGCTCGAGCTGGTGGCCAAGGACGGCGCACCGGCCGGCGCGGGTGCGAACGGGCTGCGTGAGGACGGCCTGCACGCGGCGAGGCCGGCGGATCTCGACCCGCTCCTGGACGCGCGCGCCAAGGAGGCGTACAGGTCCCGGATCGAGGAGCTGCGCGGCGAGCTCGAGGAGGCGCGCCGCTTCAACGACGAGGAGCGGGCGGCGGCGGTCGAGGAGGAACTCGACGCACTCGTCCGCGAGATCGCGCGCGCCACCGGCCTGCACGGGCGCAGCCGGCCCTCGTCCGCCTCGCCCGCCGAGCGCGCCCGGGTGAACGTCACCAAGGCGATCAGGACGGCGATCAAGCTGACGGAGCGCGAGTCGCCGGCGCTCGCTGAGCACCTCAATGCGGCCGTTCGCACCGGTCGCTTCTGCTCCTACGCGCCTCCGGGGCAGGCGCCGCCGCGCTGGCGCACCTGAGCGCCGGCAGCGGCACAACTGTTCCGTCCCGATTCACGCCTCACGGGACGGACCCTCGATTCAAGGAGTTTGGATGAGCACGACGGTTTCACCGGCCGCTGCGGCGCGGCGCGAGCTCGCGGGCAGCTTCGGCGGCGAGCTGATCGGCCAGGACGATGCCGGTTACGAAGAGGCGCGCAAGGTCTACAACGCGATGATCGACCGCCGCCCGGCGCTGATCGCGCGCTGCACGAGCGCCGCTGACGTGGCGAGGGCGATCGCGTTCGCGCGCGAGCACGACCTGCTCCTGGCGGTCCGCGGCGGCGGGCACAACGGTGCGGGCCTGGGAACCTGCGATGACGGACTCGTTATCGACCTCTCGCCTCTGAACGAGGTTCAGGTCGACCCGGAGGCACGCACCGTCACCGTCGGCGGCGGCTGCACCTGGGGTCAGGTGGACCGGGCGACGAACGAGCACGGCCTCGCGACCCCGAGCGGGATCATCTCGACCACCGGCGTCGGAGGGCTGACGCTCGGCGGCGGGCTCGGGCACCTGACCCGCAAGTGCGGGCTCGCGATCGACAACCTGCTCGAGGCCGAGATGGTGCTCGCGAATGGGGAAACCGTGCGTGCGAACGCGGACGAGCACCCGGATCTCTACTGGGCGATCCGCGGCGGCGGCGGCAACTTCGGCGTCGTCACCTCGTTCAAGTTCCGCCTGCATAAGGTCGATACGGTCGTCGGCGGCCCGACCTTCTGGCCCGTCGAGGCGGCCGAGGAGATCCTCTCGGTATACCGCGAGTTCCTGCCCGCCGCCCCGCGCGAGCTGAACGCCTTCTTTGCCTTCCACACGATTCCGCCGGCGCCGCCGTTCCCGGAGGAGATCCATCTCCGCAAGGTCTGCGGGGTCGTCTCGTGCCACACGGGCAGCGAGGAGGAGGCCGCGGCGGCGATGGCCCCCCTCATGGACGCGGTGCCGGAGCCGCTCATGCAGGGCGTGCAGCCGATGGCCCACCCCGACCTGCAGAGCGCCTTCGACGGGCTCTACCCGAAGGGCGAGAACTGGTACTGGCGCGCCGACTTCGTCAAGGAGATCCCGGACGAGGCGGTCCGCGAGCACGCTCGCTTCGGCGCAGCGCTGCCGACGATGAAGTCGACGATGCACCTCTACCCGGTCGACGGGGCGGCTCACGACCTGAGCCCGTCCGACACGGCGTGGAGCTACCGCGACGCGACCTGGTCGACCGTCTACGCGGGCGTCGATCCGGACCCGGGGCAGGTCGAGGCCATCCGTCAGTGGAGCGTTGACTACTCCGACGCTCTCCACCCGTACTCGGCCGGCGGCGCTTACGTGAACATGATGATGGACGAGGGTCAGGACCGCGTCCGCGCCAGCTACCGGGACAACTACGAACGTCTGGCCCAGATCAAGGGGCGCTACGACGGGGACAACACGTTCTCCGTCAACCAGAACATCCGCCCCCCGGAGTCCCCCGAGTCACCCGACACCCCCCGCGGCTGACTCAGCGCGAGAGGCACGTCACGGCCACATAGCGGCCGTGACGTGCACTGCGCTCGAGCGGGAAGGCGAGTTCGCCGTTCACCGCCCAGAGCTCCGTGCGCCGGTCGCCGATCGCCCAGGACGGCGGCCAGCGTGACACGTCGGCGTCCTCCAGCGTCGCGATCAGCGCCTCGGCCACCACCTCGGAGCCGCGCTCGCGCACCGGGCGGCGCTGACGGAAGCGCAGCACGCAGTGGTGCGAGGGGACGATCTCGTGGACCTCGGGGTGCTCGATCCTCGCCACGCGCTGCATCGCGCGAAAGAATGACGGCATGGAGCAAGTGCTGATCAAGGTCCGCGAGAACGGGCCCTACAAGGTGACGGGGCCGGTGCGGATCGTCGACGTGGACGGCAACGAGTACGACCTCGCCGACAAGGGCGAGGCGGTCGCGCTCTGCCGCTGCGGCGGCTCCACCACGAAGCCGTTCTGCGATGGCACGCACTCGCGGATCGGCTTCCAGGCCGCCGAGCGTGCCGTCGCCGAGAGCGACGCGTCCGGTGCCGGGCCGTCCGGTTGAACCTTTGGACCAATTTGTTTAAGATGCCCGCGCTCCCCCGGAGCGCGTCAGCATGTCCTACGTCCTCACCTGTCCAAATTGCGGCCCCCGCGAGGTCACGGACTTCGGCTTCGGCGGAGAGCTGAACCCGCGGCCGAAGGCCGCTCCCTCGCTGCGCGAGCTCGGCGAGTACAACTACTTCCGCGCCAACGTCGCAGGCCTCCAGCGCGAGTGGTGGAACCACCGCTCCGGCTGCGGCGCGTGGTTCATCGCCGAGCGCGACACGCGCACCAACGAGGTCATGTGGACCGAGCTGCCGGGCGCCGCGGGAGGGGCCGCATGAGCCGGCTGCCCGAGCAGCGCGGCGAGCGCATCGACCGCGGCCGCGAGCTCCGCTTCAGCTTCGACGGCAAGGAGTACGGCGCCTACGAGGGCGACACGATCGGCTCGGCCCTGTTCGCGGCCGGCCGGCGCACGTTCTCGCGCAGCTTCAAGTACCACCGCAGGCGCGGGCTGATGTGCTGCGCCGGCCAGTGCCCCAACTGCCTCGTCCAGGTCGGCGACGCGCCTGGCGTGCGAGCCTGCACCGAGCCGGTCCGCGAGGGGATGAAGGTCGTCCACATGAACGCGTCGCCGTCGCTCGAGTTCGACGCGATGCGCGCCACCGACGTCGTCGGCGGGCCCTTCACGCCGCCCGGCTTCTACTACAAGACCTTCATCCGGCCGCGCCGCCTCTGGCCGCTCTACGAGAAGGTGCTACGCGCCGCCGCGGGCCTCGGCAGGCTGCGCAGGTCGCAGCCCGAGCGCGAGTGGCGCACCGAGTATCGGCGCCGCCACGCGGACGTGCTCGTGGTCGGCGGCGGCATCGCCGGGCTGTCGGCGGCGATCGCCGCAGCCGAGCTCGGAGCAGATGTCGTGCTCGCGGACGAGGGGGCCGAGCCGGGCGGCCGGCTGCTGGCCGAGGGCGGCGACGGGCAGGCGCGCGAGCTGGCGGCGATCGCGCGCGCGGCGGGGGTCGAGCTGCTCACGAACGCGCCGGCGCTGGGCGCCTTCGACGGGCTCGTCCCCGTGTGGCAGGGCGACACGCTCCACCAGGTCCGCTCGCGCTGCCAGGTCCACGCCGGCGGCGCGATCGAGCAGCCGCTCGTATTCCCGGGCAACGACCTGCCCGGCGTGATGCTCTCCGGCGGCGCGCGCCGGCTGATCGGTCTGTACGCCGTGCGGCCGGGGTCGCGCGCCGTCGTCGCCACCGTGGACGACCGCGGCATCGAGGCCGCACTCGCGCTGCTCGAGGCCGGGGTGGAGGTGGCCTGCGTCGCCGACCTGCGCCCCGAGGGCGTGGCCCAGCGGGCCGGGCTGCTAGAGGCAAGGGGCGTCGAGCTCCTGAGCGGCGCCACCGTGCTCGAGGCGCGCGGGCGCAACCAGCTTGCCGGCGTCGTGCTTGGCCCAGTGGGCGCCGAGGACGGTGACGGCCGCACGGTCGGCTGCGACCTGCTCGTCGTGTCCGGCGGCAGCTCGCCCGCCACCTCGCTGATCACCCAGGCGGGCGGGCGCACCGCTTATGACGCGGAGCGCGGGCACTTCGCGCTCAGCGAGCTGCCGGAGACCGCCTTCGCGGCCGGCGAGGTGGCCGGGAGCGGAGCGCTCGAGGCGGCCGAGCTGTCCGGACGGGTCGCGGGCGCCGCAGCTGCGCACTCGCTCGGGCTGGGCGACGCGGACTCGCGCCGCCGCGAGGCGGACGACCGTGAGGCGCTCGCCGGCCTCGCCGCCGAGCCGCAGGCCACGGCAGTGCCGCCGCCCGTCACGAGTGGCCGTAAGGGCAAGTGCTTCGCCTGCCTGTGCGAGGACGTGACGGCCAAGGACATCAGGCTGAGCGTCGAAGAAGGCTACGACTCGATCGAGCTCTCCAAGCGCTACACCACCACGACGATGGGCCCCTGCCAGGGCCGCATGTGCCAGCTCCCCGCGGTCAGGCTGATGGCGCAGGAGACCGGGCAGAGCCTCGAGGACATCGGGACGACGACCGCGCGGCCGCCCTGGGTCTCGGTGCCGATGGGCGCACTCGCGGGGCGGCCCTTCGAGCCCGCCAAGCGCTCGGCGATCCACGCGCGCCACCGCGAGCTCGGCGGCAACATCATGTGGGCGGGCGACTGGCGGCGCGCCTACGACTACGGCAACCCGCGCGCCGAGGCGCTCGCCGTGCACGAAGCCGCGGGCCTGATCGACGTATCCACGCTCGGCAAGCTGATCGTGAGCGGCCCGGACGCGGGCGATTTCCTCGACCGGCTCTACCCGAACCGCTTCTCGAACCTGAAGCCGGGCCGGATCCGCTACGGCGTGATGGCGAGCGACGCCGGCCGGATCATGGACGACGGCACGATCTGCCGGCTCGACGACGACTCGTTCTACGTCACCACCACGTCGAGCGGTGCGGGCGCCGTCTACGACTGGTTCTCCTGGTGGCTCGCCGACTGGGGCCTCGACGTGCACCTGACCGACGTGACGCAGGGCCTCGGCGCGGTCAACCTCGCGGGCCCGCGCGCTCGCGAGATCATGGCCGCGGTCACCGAGCTCGACTGCTCGAGCGAGGCCTTCACGTACCTGGACGGGAAGCGCGCCGAGGTGGCGGGCGTTCCCTGCCTGATCCTGCGGATCGGGTTCGTCGGGGAGGTCGGCTATGAGATCCACTTCCCCTCCGCGCAGGGCGAGCACCTCTGGGATGCCCTGCTCGAGGCGGGCAGCGCGCACGGGCTCAAGCCGTTCGGCCTCGAGCCGCAACGGCTCCTGCGGCTGCAGAAGATGCACATCCTGGTCGGCCAGGACACAGACTCGGAGTCGAACCCGTTCGGCGCCGCGATGCCCTGGATCGTCAAGCTCGACAAGGAGCAGGACTTCATCGGCAAGTGGGCGCTCGAGCGCTACGCGGACGAGCCGCTCGAGACCGCGCTCGTCGGCATCACGCTCGAGAACGGACATGTGCCGACCGAGGGCGCCGCGGTGATGCCCGACGGCGACAGCCCGATGGGCCAGGTCACGAGCGCGCGCTACTCGCCTCAGCTCGGCAAGGTGATCGGGCTGGCCTGGGTGCCGGCCGCCCTCGCGAAGGACGGTGCCGGCGTCACGATCTCCGACAACGGCACGAAGCTGGCCGCCGAGGTCGTGACGAAGCCGTTCTACGATCCGGACGGCGAGGTGCTGCGCTCGTGAGCCTGGAGTTCCTGTCACCGGGCCGGAATGCCCCGGCGCGCAGCCCGATGGAGCGCCAGGCGCTCGCGGCCGGCGCGCGGCTCGAGGAGCGCGATGGCTGGCGGGTTGCGGCGAGCTTCGACGGCGCCGAGGCCGAGCGCGCACGCTGCGCCGCGACCGTCGGCTTCGCGGACCTCTCGCAGCTCGGCAAGATCGAGATCCAGGCGGACGCCGCGGACCTGGCGGCGATCGTCGCCGGAGCCGGCGGCGGCGTGCTCGAGCTCGGACGCGCGACGCGGTCGGCCGGCGCGTGGTGGTGCCCCTACACGCGCGAGCGCGCGATCGTCTTCTGCGAGCCGGGCGCGGTCGCGGAGCTGCTCCACGCGCTCGAGGACGGCGCCGCAGGCGCCGCGGGCCACGCGACCGTCCTGGACGTGACGACCGTCTTCGCCGCGCTCACGATCGCCGGACCGCTCGCGCGCGAGACCTTCGCGCGCTTCACGGCGCTCGACCTGCGCCCGCAGGCGCTGCCCGTCCACGGCTTCCGGCCCGGTTCGGTCGCGCGCACGCCCGGCGCCGTGCTGCGCGAGGGCGACGACCGCTTCCTGATGCCCTTCGGCGCCGCGCTCGGGCAGTACGTCTGGACCGTGGTGGCCGACGCGGCGGACAGTCTCGGCGGCGGGCCGGTCGGGATCGAGGCGCTCGGGCCGGTCGAGGAGCGGCCCGCTGACCATCGCTCCGGCGCGGGCCGGCCCGCGCCCTCGCGCACGACGCTGGAGGTGGCGCCCGGTGCTTGACATCTTCCGCAGGCGCCGCATGTGGCGCAGGCGCCCGGAGCTGAAGGACTCCTACGACGTAGTGATCATCGGCGGCGGATCGCACGGCCTCGCGACGGCGTACTACCTGGCGCGCGACCACGGCGTCGAGAACGTCGCTGTCCTCGAGAAGAGCTACATCGGCTCCGGAGCCGCCGGCCGCAACACGACGATCCTGCGCTCGAACTACAAGACCGAGGAGGGCGCGCGCTTCTACGACGCCTCGGTCAAGCTCTACGAGGGCCTCTCCAAGGAGCTCAACTTCAACCTGCTCTTCTCGCAGAACGGCCACCTGACGCTCGCCCACAGCGACCGCGCGATGTTCGTGATGGCGAACCGCGCGGAGGTCAACCGCCTCAACGGGATCGACTCGCGGCTGATCAACCCCGACGAGATCAAGGGGCTGGCACCCGCGATGCAGGTCGACAACCCGGACGCGGTCCATCCCATCATGGGCGCGCTCTATCACCCGCCCGGCGGGGTGATCCGCCACGACGCCGTGGTGTGGGGGCTTGCGCGCGGCGCCGACCGCGGCGGCGCCGAGATCCACCCCTACACGGAGGTCACCGGCATCGAGCGCGAGAGCGGACGGGTCAGCGGCGTCGTCACGAACCGTGGTCGCATCAAGGCGGGCACGGTCCTCAACTGCACGGCCGGCTGGAGCTCGCTGATCTCCGACATGGCGGGCGTGCGCATGCCGATCACGACGCACATCCTGCAGGCATGCGTGACCGAGCCGCTGAAGCCGCTGCTCGACGTGGTGATCGTCTCGTCGCAGATGCACGTCTACATCTCGCAGACGGACCGCGGCGAGTTCCTCATGGGCGCCGAGATCGAGCCCTGGACGACCTACCGCATGCAGGGGACGCTCAACTTCATGCAGGAGGTATGCCGCCATTCGCTCGAGCTCTTCCCGCAGCTCGAGCGCGCGCGCATCCTGCGCAGCTGGGCGGGGCTCTGCGACCTGAGCCCGGACTACAGCCCCATCCTCGGCAAGACGGAGGTCGAGGGCTTCCACGTCAGCTCGGGCTGGGGCACGTACGGGTTCAAGGCTGCGCCGATCGTCGGCAAGACGCTCGCCGAGCTTGCCGCGACGGGCAGGACGCCCGAGCTGATCGCGCCGTTCGCGCTAGAGCGCTTCTACGAAGACAAGCTGGTGTCGGAGCTGGCTGCAGCGGCGGTGAGCCACTGATGCCGCCCATGACGAGAGAGGACTACGAATGAAGAGCAGCCTGGAGATCGCGCAGGAGGCCGAGCTCCTCCCGATCGAGACGATCGCCGAGCGCTCGGGCCTGACGCCCGACGAGTTCGAGCCCTACGGGCGCCACAAGGCGAAGGTCTCGCTCGGCGTGCTCGAGCGGATGAAGGACGTACCGGACGGGAAGATCGTCTGCGTCGCCGGAGTCACGCCGACGAAGGCTGGCGAGGGCAAGACGACCACCGCGGTCGGCCTGACCCAGGGCCTCGGATACATCGGCAAGGACCCGCTCCTGTGCCTGCGCGAGCCGTCCCTCGGCCCGGTGTTCGGCATCAAGGGCGGCGCCGCGGGCGGCGGCATGACCCAGGTGGTGCCGATGGAGGACCTGAACCTCCATTTCACCGGCGACATCCACGCAGTCGGGGCGGCCAACAACCTGCTTGCGGCGGTGCTCGACGCCTCGATCCTGCACGGCAACCCGCACAAGATCGACGCACTCCGGGTCGACTGGAAGCGCGCCCTCGACATGAACGACCGCGCGCTGCGCGCGATCACGCTCGGCCAGGGCGGGCGCGCGAACGGCTACCCCCGCGAGTCCGGCTTCGACATCACGGCCGCCTCCGAGGTGATGGCGATCCTCGCGGTGGCCCGCGATCTTCAGGACCTGCGTAAGCGGCTCGGCGCGATCACGGTCGCCCACTCGTTCGACGGCGGCAAGCCCGTGACCGCGGAGGATCTTGGCGCGGCGGGTGCGATGACGGTGCTGCTGAAGGACGCGCTGAAGCCCAACCTGATCCAGACGCTCGAGGGCCAGCCCTGTCTCATGCACGCCGGGCCGTTCGCGAACATCGCGCACGGCAACTCGTCGCTCGTCGCCGACCTGATCGGCCAGAAGCTCGGCGACTACGTGATCACCGAATCCGGCTTCGGCTCGGACATGGGCATGGAGAAGTTCTTCGACATCGTCTGCCGCAAGGGCGGCCTGACGCCGAGCGCTGTGGTGCTGGTGGCGACCGTGCGCGCGCTCAAGCACCATGGCGGCGTCGAGGACGACCCGCGAGTCGACTCCTCGAAGGCGCAGGCGGCGCTCGAGGCAGGCTTCGCGAACCTGCGCCGTCACCTGGGAATCGTGAAGACGTTCGGATTGCCCTGCGTCGTCGCCGTGAACCGGCGCCCCGGCGACACCGACGAGGAGGTCGAGCTGGTGCGCCAGCTCGCGCTCGACGCGGGCGCGCACGGCGCCGAGGTCAACGACGGCTTCGCGCGCGGGGGCGAGGGCGCGGCCGCCCTCGCCGAGGCCGTGGCGGACGCCGCCGAGCAGCCCAACGAGTTCTCGTTCACCTACGACGACGACGATCCGATCCACGTGAAGATCGAGAAGGTGGCGAAGAAGGTCTACGGCGCCAAGGAGGTCGTCTTCTACCTGGACGCCCAGCGCAAGATGCGCCAGTACCACGAGGACGGGCTCGACAAGCTGCCGATCTGCATGGCGAAGACGCACCTGTCGCTGTCGGCCGACCCGGCGCTGCTGAACGCCCCCGAGGACTTCGAGCTGCCGGTCCGCGACATCCGCGCCTACACCGGTGCGGGCTGGCTGGTGCCGCTCTGCGGCGATATCCAGCAGATGCCGGGGCTGGGCAAGCAGCCCGCGGCGTTCAACGTGGACATCGACGCCGAGGGGCGGACCGTGGGACTCTTCTGACGTGAGCGCACGCGCGGAACCAGCCGGCGCGCCTGGCCGCCCGGGGAAGCCGTCCCTCGTCGACATCGCCGAGGAGGCCCTGCGCACGTGGCTCGCCACCGGCCGCCATCGCCCAGGCGAGCGGCTGCCGCCGGAGCAGGAGCTCTCCGGCCAGCTGGGGATCTCGCGCGGCACCCTGCGCACGGCGCTGCAGCGGCTCGAGGAGAGCGGCGAGATCGTGCGCCGGCAAGGGAGCGGCACCTACGTCGGGCGCTCGACCAGCACCAGCCTCGACGAGGGGCTCGAGCGGCTCATCTCCTACACCGAGCTCGCTCGCCAGCGGGGCGTGAAGCTCGAGCTCGGCGAGCTCGAGCTGGAGAGCCGCCGGCTTGGCCCGGAGCTCGGCGAGCTGTTCGACCTCGATCCGGACGCCGAGGCCAGCACGGTCACGCGCGTGCTCGTGATGGATGGCCGCCGCGGCGCCTGGATGCGCGACGTCGTCCACCCCGAGGTCGAGCTGCCGGCCGCCGCGCGCACGCGCCAGGCACTCGAGCATGGCGAGATGGTGCTCGACGTGCTGCTCAGCCAGGGCGTCCCCGTCGCCTACACCCGCGCCCACATCACCGCTCGCGTGGTCACGAAGCGCGATCGCGTGGGCCGCGCTCTCGGCGTGGACGAGACCGTCGCGGCGCTCGAGATCGACCACGTGACCTCGACGGCGGAGGGCGCGCCGGTCATGCACTCGACCGACATATTCCTCCCGCGCAGCATCGACCTGCACGTGATGCGCTGGCTCGAGGACCTGCCTCCGGTGCCCGCAATCGCCCGGAATTCGCGCGCCTGAGCCGATATACAAATTTGCTCAAAGCGGTGATATAGTCGCCGCGCGCGGGCAGCCGGCCCGTCCCCGCGACCGAACCTCCGGAGGTAGATGCATGAGCGACAGCGTCACGGTAAACGGCGCCGCCCCGAGCTTCGGCGGCACCGTCGACACGGTCCTCGAGACGCCTCGGACGACGTTGCCGCCCGCGACGCTGGAAGAGGCCCGCAACCAGCCGGGCCGGCGTGAGCGCATCGAGGAGATCACCCGCCGTATTCAGGAGCAGGGGATCAAGTACGTCTTCTTCCAGCAGGTGTCGATCACGGGCCGCGTGATGGGCAAGGGCGTGGTGGCGGACTTCTTCCCGCAGGTCGCCGAGAGGGGCTACCAGCTCGTATACGGCGCGACGGCGAACCTGTTCACCGACCGCGACGGCAACTACATCGGCTTCGGCCCGGAGGAATCCGAGCTCGCGGCGATCGCCGATCTCGACACCTTCGCCGTGCTGCCATGGGACCCTCGCGTGGCGCGCGTCTACTGCGATTGCTACGACACCGAGACCGGCGAGCTGCTCGACGCCGACCCGCGCCAGAACCTGAAGCGCGTCGTCAACGAGTTCGAGCAGGAGCTCGGCTACAGCTTCCTGATCGGCATCGAGCCCGAGATGATGTGGCTCAGGCGTGGCGAGGATGGGTCCGTCGACGGCGTCACGAAGCCGTACTGCTACCACATCCACCAGTTCGAGGAGCTGCGTCCGGTGCTGCTCGACGTGATCGACTACGGGCAGAAGCTGGGGCTCGACATGAGCTACGGCGACCACGAGGACGCGCCCGGCCAGCTCGAGCTCAACTTCCGCTTCGACCGTCCCGTCAGGACCGCCGACAACATCACGACCTACCGGCAGATCATCGCCGCAGTGGGTCGCAAGCACGGGCTGCTTGGCACATTCATGCCCAAGCCGTTCACCGGCGTTTCGGCAAACGGCCATCACCACCACTTCACTCTCATGGACGAGGACGGCAACAACGTCTTCCACGACCCCGAGGGCCCTGCGCAGCTCTCCGACACCGCGCGCCACTTCCTGGGCGGCATGCTCGACCACTTCGGCGCGCTCATGTGCGTCGGCAACCCGACGGTCAACTCCTACTGCCGCATGTGGGACAGGGGCTTCTGGGCGCCGGTGTACAAGAACTGGGGCTGGCAGAACCGCACCTGCACGGTGCGTGTGGCCTCCGGCGGCCGCTTCGAGTACCGCGGCGTCGACTCGTCCTGCAACCCCTACCTGACGGTCGCCTCGCTACTGGTGGCGGGCCTCGACGGCATCCGCAACGAGAGCGATCCGGGCCCGCCGCAGACCGGCAACACATATGACCTGCTGCAGGCGGGCGAGGACATAGAGAAGGTGCCCGACTCGCTCGGGGCTGCGCTCGACGCGCTCGCCAAGGACGAGGTGGTCCTCAGTGCGATGCCCGGCCGCCTCTACAAGGTCTTCGACCACTACAAGCGCGACGAGTGGGAGCGCTACCTCGCGGCCGTGACCGACTGGGAGCAGGAGGAGTACCTGGAGGTGCTCCCCTAGCGGGGCCGAGCCATGTGCGGGATCGCCGGGATCATCTATCGCAGCGGGGGCGGTGAGCACCGGGTCGGCGCGGACATGACCGCCATGCTCCAGGCCATGAAGCATCGCGGACCGGACTCGACCGGCTACGCGCTCTACCGGCCCGAGGCCGAGGGCTACGTGATGCACGTGAAGCTAGCGGAGTCGAACGGGCACCAGGAGTTCGACTTCGCCGAGCGGCTGAATCGCCAGCGGGCGGATATCGAGAGCCGCATGACGGCGTCAGGGGCCGCGATCAGCTCGATCGACGCAACCACTTCGCAGCACGCGCTGACGGTCGCCTTCGGCTTTGACGGCGACCTCAAGCAGCTCGCCGACTACGTCGAGGACGTGCGCGACACCGAAGTGCTCTCGCTGGGCCGCTCGCTCGAGATCATCAAGGACCTCGGCGATGCCGATACCGTGGCGGCCGACTACAAGCTCGACTCCTTCATCGGCACCCACGCGATCGGCCACGCGCGCATGGCCACCGAGTCCGACGTCGACATCGCCAACGCCCACCCCTACTGGGCCTATCCGTTCCCCGACGTGGCCGTGGTGCACAACGGCCAGCTGACCAATTACCACCAGTGGCGGCGCCGCCTCGAGCGCGCCGGTCACCGCTTCCAGAGCGAGTGCGACTCCGAGATCATCGCCGTCTATCTGGCCGAGCGGATGGCGCAGGGCGACTCGCTCGAGGACTCGATGCGCCGCAGCCTCGGTGAGCTGGACGGCGTCTTCACCTATCTCTGCGTGACCGAGGACGCGCTCGGCGTGGCCAAGGACGAGCTCGGGGCCAAGCCGCTGGTGCTCTACGAGTCGGATGACATCGTGGCGCTCGCCTCCGAGGAGATCGCGATCCGCAAGGTGGTCGACCGCGAGATCGAGACCTACGACCCCTACGAGGGCGCGGTGATGGTTTGGACGAGGTGACGGCCACCTACGACGCGCGCGGGCTCGTCGAGCTCGACGGCACGATCCCGAAGGTCTCGGAGATCGACGGCGACCGCGCGGTGATCGAGGCGCGCGAGCTGTCCACTCGCAAGATCAACGCGGAGCTGCGCTGGCTCGTCTACGACCAGGGCGTCAGGGACGTGACGATTCTCAACCCGAGCGCGCGCCACTCGCTCGGCGTCGGCATCCTGACGCGCTGCCGGATCACCTTCGAAGGCAGCCTCGGCTATTTCGGCTGCGGGCTGATCGACGGCCCCGAGGTGCAGATCCACGGCCGCGTGGGCTGGTCGGTGGCCGAGAACATGATGTCCGGGGTCGTCGTGATCGAGTCAAACGCCGGCTCGCTAGCCGGCGCGGCGCTGCGCGGCGGCGACCTGGTCGTGAAGGGCCAGGTGGGCGCCCGCACCGGCATCGACCAGAAGGGCGGCACCATCATCGTGATGGGCAGCGCCGGCTCGATGACCGGCTTCATGATGCAGCGCGGCCGCCAGATCATCCTCGGCGACGTCGGCCACGGTCTCGGCGATTCGATGTACGACGGCACGCTGTACGTCGGCGGCAAGGTCGCCTCGCTCGGTATCGACTGCGTCGAGGGCGACTGGACCGACGCCGACACCGAGCTGATCGAGCGCAAGTTCCGGATCTACGGCCTCGGCGAGCCCCCGGAGCTGAAGAAGTTCGTGTGCGGCAAGAAGCTCTACAACTACGACAGCCTCGAGCCGAGCGAGCGGAAGCTGGTTCTGTGATGCCCGACGAGAACGCACCCTCGCGCCGCACCGTCCTCGGGCGCTCGAAGATCTTCACCCCCGAGGTGATCGACGACATCCACATGAAGGCCGAGCTCGGCCGCTACCGGATGCGCGGCTTCTCGATGTTCAAGAAGATCCCGCACTGGGACGAGCTGATCTTCCTGCCGGGCACGCTCACGCGCTTCGTGATCGAGGGCTACCGCGAGAAGTGCGTGACCAAGACCGTGCTGGGCGCGCGCTTCGCGAAGAAGCCGATCGAGCTCGACATCCCGGTCTACATCACGGGCATGAGCTTCGGGGCGCTGTCGATCGAGGCCAAGATGGCGTTGGCCAAGGGCGCCTCGATGGCCGGCACGGCCACCTGCTCGGGAGAGGGCGGGATGATCCCGCCCGAGCGCGACCTCTCGACCAAGTGGTACTACCAGATCATCCAGAGCCGCTACGGCTTCAACCCGCATCACCTGATGCTGGCCGACGCGGTGGAGTTCTTCATCGGGCAGGGCTGCAAGGTCGGCCTCGGCGGCCACCTGATGGGCCAGAAGGTGACCGAGCAGGTGGCCGAGATGCGCTCGCTGCCCGCCGGCATCGACCAGCGCTCGCCCGCGCGGCACCCCGACTGGCTCGGGCCCGACGACCTCTCGCTGAAGGTCCAGGAGACGCGCGAGGCCACCAACTACGAGATCCCGATTCAGCTCAAGCTCGGGGCCGCGCGCGTGTACGACGACGTGCGCATGGCGGCAAAGTGCGGGCCGGACATCATCTACCTGGACGGCGCCGAGGGCGGCACCGGGGCGGGCCCGCACGTGGCCTCCGAAGAGACCGGCATCCCCCTGATGGCGGCCATCCCCGAGGCGCGCCGCGCGCTCGAGGACGTGGGCCTCGCCGACGAGATCGACCTCGTCGTGGCGGGCGGCATCCGCAACGGCGGCGACATCGCCAAGTGCCTCGCGCTCGGCGCCAAGGCCGTGGCGATCGGGCACTCGTCGCTGATGGCGCTCAACTGCAACAAGGAGATCCCGGGCGTCACCGACTACGAG
>CAVTFR010000009.1:0-152281 GCA_963734025.1 uncultured Thermoleophilaceae bacterium | reverse complement strand
TTAGGGTTCGGAGACCTCGAGGCTGCGCGCGATTGCGTGGTGACCCATGGCGGCCACCCAACCCGGTGGTCGTCCTGAGGCGTTCCTTTCGCTGGTTGGGCATCAGCACGCGACGCGGATCGTCCGCTTCGGAGCTCACGAGCGGGTCGAGACGCTGGACACTCGATCTGGTCGTATCGAGCGTCTCCTGAGTGGTACGCTCAAAAGTGCTTGGACCCCAGCACCGCGGTCCTGGCGACCTCGACCTCAGCGTCCGGTCGAAAAGCATGCCGGCCCCAGACCTTCGGTCGGCGCGAGGGACCCGAGACGCAGGAGGTCAGGTATGGCAGAGCGCGTTGTGTCGCGAGGCGCGGGGCGAGGGCCACCGGGGTCTACCCCGGCCGGGGCGCCGCATCGTTCGCCTGGGCTTAGGCGATTCGCTCGCCGCGGCCTGGCCGGAGCCGGTCGGAGGTTTCGTGTGGCGACGACCGAGCAGCTCGACACTGGGGCGGCCGTGGTCTCGGTCATGGGCGAGGTCGAGCGGGCGACGGTGCTGGCGCTCGAGCAGGCATTGCTCGGGGTGACCGAGGACCGGACGGGTGACGTGATCGTCGACTTGACGTGCTGCAGTTTTCTCGATTCGAGAGGGCTCGGGGCCTTGAACGCCGCCAGGGCGCGCCTCGAGCGCTCCGGGCGGCGGCTGGCGGTCGTACTGGCGAATCGGAGCGTGCTGAGGGTCTTCCAGATCACGCGGTTCGACGAGCTGTTCGAGATCTACCCCTCGTTGCGCGCGGCCGTCGATCGCAACGGCGGCGGCTCCGGCGATGGCATGGCTGACGAGCGCGCGAGTGCGAGAAGCAGGCGCGTTGCCGCGACGACGACGGATCGAGGGGAAGAGCGTGCGCCGGCGCAGCTGGCGCCGGCGGGGGCCTCACGATGAACCGGCTCCAGCGGCTGCACGAGGCGGGGGTCTCGATTTGGCTTGACACGCTGTCGCGCGAGCTGTTGGAGAGCGGCGAATTCGCCACGCTGGTCGACGAGTACGCCGTCAGCGGCGCCACGTCTAATCCGACGATCTTCGCCAAGGCGATCACCGGCTCGGATCGCTATGACGAGCAGCTGGGCAGGCTGGAGTCAGCCGGTGTCAGCGATACGAAGGAGCTGTTCTTCGCGATCGCGCTCGACGATGTCCGGGGCGCGGCCGCGATCCTGCGGCCGGTCTACGAGCGCACCAGCGGCGGCGATGGCTTCATCTCCTTCGAGTGCACGCCTGATCTGGCGGACGATGCCGAGGCGACCGTCGAGCAGGCGCTCGATCTCTGGCGGCGTCTCGATCTGCCGAACGTTTTGATCAAGGTGCCGGCGACACAGGCCGGTGTGGCCGCCATCGAGGAGCTGACCGCCGCCGGGGTCAACGTCAACGTCACGCTGCTCTTCTCCGTCGAACGCTACGAGGAGGTGATCGAGGCCTACCTGCGCGGCCTCGAGCGACGGGTCGCCGCCCGTGAGCCGGTTGCTGGGATCTCCTCGGTGGCCTCGTTCTTTGTCTCTCGTGTCGATGCCAAGGCCGACGCCGCGCTCGGGCCGCACTCGCCGCTGCGCGGCCGGGTCGCGATCGCCAACGCCCATCTGGCTTACGGGCGTTACCGGTCGCGCTTTGGCGGCGAGCGTTGGGGGGTGCTGCGAGACGCCGGCGCGACCGCGCAGCGGCCGCTGTTCGCCAGCACCGGGACCAAGGATCCGGGCTTCTCAGACGTCCTCTACGTCGAGCAGCTGATCGCCCCCGGCGTGATCAACACGATGCCCGACAAGACCCTGCGCGCGTTCGCAGACCACGGCCACGTCGGGCACGCCCTCAACTCCGACGTCGCCGCCGCAAAAGGCGTCCTCTTGGTCGCCGGCGTCGAAGGCGTGGACCTGAGGACGATCACTCGCGAGCTCGAGCACGAAGGCGTACAGGCCTTCTGCGACTCCTACGACCAGCTGCTGAGCTGCATCGAATCCAAGCTCGGCGCGCTGATCGCGACGCCATGAGCGTCCGGCGCTTCGCGACGGGTGAAGCCGTGGCGGAACCTGTGCCAACCGGCGTTCCCTCGTCTTCACCCAAGGGTCCCACGGCGCAGCAAATCACCAACTTCGTCGCGATCGTGCTGCCGTTTGCGGCCTTCGGGTTTGCGGTGGCCGTGTTCTGGGGTGGCCCGATCCAGTGGATCGACCTGACCGTTCTCGTGGTGGGCTACATCGCCACCTGCCTGGGGATCACGGTGGGCTTCCACCGCCTGCTGACTCACCGCTCGTTTCAGACCTATCCCGCCGTTCGCTACTCGCTGGCGGTACTCGGCACGCTCGCGGTGGAAGGCTCGGTGATCAAGTGGGTGGCCGATCACCGCAAGCATCACGACTTCGCCGACCACGACGGCGACCCACACACCCCGCACGACTCTGAGGCCGGCGTGCTCGGTGGGATCAGGGGCCTCTGGCACGCCCACGTCGGATGGCTGTTCAACTCCGTCGGCCAAGCCGACCGCCGCCGCTACGCGCCCGACCTGCTCAAGGACCGCACCATGCGCCGGATAGAGGCGGCCGAGAAGCCGCTGATCGTCGCCAGCCTGATGATCCCCTTCCTGGTCGGCCTGATCGTCAAGGGAACGCTCACGGGCGCCTTCCTGACGCTCGTCTGGGGCGGCCTCGTGCGGATCTTCTTCCTCCACCACGCCACGTTCAGCATCAACTCGATCTGCCACTTCTTCGGCCGCCGCCGCTTCTCGACCGAGGACCAGTCGAGGAACGTGGCCTGGCTGTCGCTCGCGACCTTCGGTGAGTCATGGCACAACAACCACCACGCGTTCCCCACCTCCGCGTTCCACGGCCTGCGCCGCCGAGAGCTCGACCTCGGCGGGCTGTTCATCAGGCTGCTCGAGTCTGTTGGCCTGGCCTGGCAGGTGGTGCGCGTGAGCCCCGAGCGCCAGCAGGCCAGACGTGCCGCTGGACAGGTCGCTCACCACTCCCAGACTGGAGACCAATGAAATGAAGATGCTGGACGCCCTACGTCATCGCCGCTCTCGAGGTGCCGGGCGTGGCAGCGATGCCGCGACGGGCCCACGGGTGCTGGATGAAGCCGCGCGCGTGCTTCCGAGCTCGCAGGCAAGTGCCGGAGAGGAACGCGCGCATGAAGAGAAAGCCGCGCTCCTCCGTGAAGGCTATGCGGACCGAGAGAAAAGCGCCCCCGATCCACGCGGATAGCGGCACACCCACGGCCGCCGCCGGCACCCCCGCCCCGACGAAGGCTTGGAGCACGGGTCCACGATGAGCAACGTCTCGCTGGCCGTCGGCGTGGGGCTTATCTGTGCGCTGCTGTCCGCGCTCGGCACGAATCTTGCCTTCCTGTTCAAGCACCGGGGGGCAGTCGAGGCTCCCGACGTCGACATGCGCCATCCGCTGCGCAGCGCGGCCGATCTCTTTCGCTCCCGCTGGTGGAGCATCGGCTGGGGCGTGGCGGCCGTGGCGTTCGCCTTGCACGTGGCAGCGCTCACACTCGCCCCTATCTCGATCGGGCAGGCGGTGCTCGCGGGCGGGCTCGTCTTCCTGGCGGTGCTCGCCGAGCGCTTCTTCGGCTTCCAGCTGGGCCGCCGCCAGTGGATCGGCATCGGCCTGGTGGCCGTCTCGCTCAGCCTGTTGACGCTGACCGGCGGGGGCGGAGGAGGCGGGGCCAGCTCCGGCTACTCGCTCGCGGGGATGATCGTCTTCGAGGGCATCGCCGTCTGCGTCGGCCTGCTTCTGATCCTCTCCCACCTGATCGAGCGCATCCCGGCGCAGCGCGGCGTGCTGCTCGGCATTGCCGCCGGCCTCGGGTTCGGAATCTCAGACGTCGCGATCAAGGCGCTCTCGGGGGACCTCGGCAGCGGCCCGGTCGGCCTGCTCAGCCCATGGAGCGTCGTCATCGTGACAGCCGCGGTCTTCTCGTTCTACGCCTCCGCTCGCAGCCTCCAGATCGGCGACGGCGTCGCCGTGATCGCCGTCACCTCGGTGGCGGCGAACCTGTCCACGATCCTCGCCGGGCTGGCGGTCTTCGGAGACCGGCTCGGCGACGACCCCCTGGTGGTAGGCGTGCGCATCGGAGCCTTCGCGCTGATCCTCGTAGGCGCAGCGCTGATCCCAGCGCCCATCCGCGCCGGCGAAGCGCTCGAGGAGTCAGCCGCGGAGCCCCAGACACCCACGCCGAGTCCCGCCTGAGCGCAACCTCCGAAACGCGCACACCAGCTGATCGCCCGGCGCCAAAGGAGCAACCCCGCGCGGCGAACCCTGTTGCTACACCAGCTTCCCGACCCCGATCTAACGGCAGCCAGCTCAAGGCGTTGTGAAGGACTCCTAAATGGTGCGCGACTACTAGAGCTGCCGCGACGACCACAGCAGCGCGGCCAGGATGACCGAGGTCAGCCCGACCACCAGCCCGACGATCCAGCCGGCGACGTCCTGGCCCACGAGCACCGCGCCCAGGACCACGGCGATGCCGATGATCCCGCCGGTCGCGACCACGCGCATCGAGCCGCGCTCCAGCTTCGTGCGGCGCCGCTCTCGGCCGGGCACCATGCCCTGTGGCCGCTCGCCCCGCCGAGCCTCGCGCTCGCGCTGGCGAACCTCGCGCGGAGTGACCTCGGGCTCGGGCTCCGCCGCAGCACGCTCGGCAGATGCGGGACGCTCGCCGGACTCTGAGGCGGTCACGTCAGAAGGCTACCGCGACCACTCCGCCAGGCGACTCGGAACGCGGTCTCCGCGATCGGGCGGGCCGCGCATCCGCTCCCCGCTGACCCAGCACGACTACGCACAGACACTGCTACGGCGAGACCACCCGGGCGACCGCGAGACGGCGCTCACGCTCCTCGGCAGGGCGCTCGCCACTGCCGACAAGCTCGGGGTGACGGCGCGGCCGACTCCGGTTTGGGCGGAGTTGCAGGTTGTTCCGCCCGAGGCAGGACGAAGGAGCGCGCCCGACAGGATTCGAACCTGTGACCTTCGGTTCCGTAGACCGACGCTCTATCCAGCTGAGCTACGGGCGCTCGGTCGGTAGAGGGTAGCTGAGGTCTGCCCTTGACGTTCAGAGCCTAACGATATATCGTTGATGCATCGTGATCTTCCAAGACAGGAGTTACATATGCATCGATTCAAGCACCGCAGCGGCGGCCACACGGGCCGCCACGGCTGGGGATCCATGAGGGGCCGGTATGGCATGCACGGCGATTGGGGTTACCGCGGCGGCGGGCGGCGGCGGCGCATGCGCCGCGGCGATGTCCGCGCGGCCGTGCTCGTCCTACTCGACGAAGGCCCGCTGACCGGCTACGGGCTCATGGGTGAGATCGAGCGGCGCTCGGACGGCGCATGGCGCCCGAGCCCCGGGTCGATCTACCCGACGCTGGCGCTGCTCGAGGACGAGGGCCTGATTCGCCCCCAGGAGGGCGAGGGCAGGACTCCGTATGAGCTCACCGACGAGGGCAAGGCCCACGTCGAGGAGCACCGCGAGCAGCTCGGCGAGCCCTGGACCAAGTCGGCCGAGGGCTTCGGCGAGGGCCGGCTGGAGGTCCGCTCGCTGATCGGCCCGCTGGCCGCCGCCGCCATGCAGGTGGCGATGGCCGGGGACGACGCACAGATCGAGCGCGCCAAGGAGGTACTCGGCCAGGCGCGCAAGGACCTCTACCGCATCCTCGCGGACGAGGACCCCGCCGACACAGAGGAGTGAGCGTCGCCGGGTAGCCGACCCCGGCTACCATCGACGCTCTCCGGAGAGGTGGCCGAGTGGCTGAAGGCACTCGCCTGCTAAGCGAGTATGGGGGGAAACCTCCATCGAGGGTTCGAATCCCTCCCTCTCCGTTTCGCTCCAGCCCGCTCCACAAGCGGGATCCCCCGCCCCCCGCCGGCCAGCCGCCAACTCGCCGGCACCCGCGCCCAAGGCCCGGTTGGAAACAGAATTGGAAACACGCCACCGGCCGCAGCCCCGCGAGGACCGCCAAGCGACCCCCGCACGCGCCCGCAGCGGCAGGCCGGCCAGCCACCAGCCCGACCCCGCGGAGATCCACACGAGCACCCCCTCCGCCCACCCGCGCACCCCCATGTGCCCGCTCAACCCAGCGCGACGGTCGGACCACGCGCGCGCGAGTAACTACGCCCGTGCTCGCCCTCACGGTTGCGCCACAAGTGGGGGTGGGGCGTTCAAAGCGCCGCGCCCGTAGGCGCGCTAACGGGCGGTTGGGCACCGAGGCGGGACCGTCGGCACCCCTCCCGCGTTTCTACGCGCTTTCCAGCCCCCGGCGACCCCGCTCCCCGAGCGGCTTGGCGGGCGCGTCCCTGCTCGGTAAGTAGGGGGCGGCTCGGTGGGATCCACCCCTCGCAAGGCATGATCGCGCGGCGTCCGGAGCGGGGGTGCGGCCATGTGCCTCGCTCGCGTCCGGACGGGGGACCATGGGCCTCGCCGGCTTCCGGACGGGACCACCGCTCGTCCTTCCGGACGGGGGACCGTGGCTCTCGCGGTGCTCTCGCTCTTCCGGAGCGGACGGGGGGCTACCCCGAGACCGTGCTCTACACCGGAGCGCCCCGCTACCCGTACCGCCTGACGCGCCCGGGGGCGTAACGACCGCCTTCCATGCGCCTAGAAGCTCCGCCGCCGCGATGGCGCTGCCGCTCGGGCGCCCGTGCTTCGGGCACACCTCGATGACCGTCACCGGCGAGACCCCTCAGCAACCCGCCGCCCAAGTTCCCTCCCCCCCGTACTCCGAAATCGTCCCCGCGCAGCTGACCTAGCAATACAAGTCCAAAGCCACGAACACGCCCGCGCCGGCCTCCTTCCGCAAGCTCAACGAGCCGCCGGTAACCATCGCCGTACTCCGGGCCGTCCCACAGCGCGAGCGTCTCCGGGTCCCCGCTCGAGGGCAGCGCGTCGGCAACCAGCGCGAGCTCGCGGTGCGATGGCGCCGGCCCGAGCGCCCCGAACGCCGCCGCCACGAGCTCGCTCACTGGCGCCGCGTCTCGCCATCTGGGCGAACCGCTCGGCCAGCCCGGGTCTGAGGGTCGACCTCCTCCTCGGCCCAGATCTCCCGGAGCAGCCGGATCGCCTGGATGCGGTCGCGCTCGTATGGCGCCTCGGTGGCGATCCGCTCCAACTCTTTCTTCGCCCCGTCACGGGTCATTTGTTTGAGCAACCGTTTTCTTTGTGGCGCCTTACCCGGCGGTCTTCTGGGGTCGCGGAGGCTCACTGGCGACCTCCCTCCCCCCGCGAGATACTCGCCTGGCGATGTCGCAGGAGAACGTGGAGCTCATTTTGAAGACCCACAGGGCGGTCATTCAGGGGGACCTGGAAGGTCTTCTCGCGGGCGTGCATCCGAAAGCCGAGTACCGGCCGGCGACCCAGCAGGCAATCGAGGGAGAGGGAAGCGTCTTCCGGGGGCACGAAGGCCTCCGCCGCTGGCTTAGCGAGTTGCATGATCTGTATGAAGACCTCAACAGCGAGATCCTCGAAGTCCGCGACCTCGGAGACCGGGTAGTTGTCGTCTTCCTCGTCCGCGGGCGAGGTACGGGTAGCGGCGTCACCCTCGAACAGCCCCTGGCTCAGGTCGTCACGCTGCTGCAAGGCAAGGTCATCGAGATCCGCGAGTACTTCAGCCGGGAGGAGGCCCTCGAAGCCGCGGGGCTGTCGTAGGAGGAGAAACGGGTCGCTCGAACGCTCTCGCTGTCGTCCGAAACGGGGCAGGTCCAGTGGTCTCGGCCTCGGTGCTGATCTAGAGCGAAAGCGGAAGCGCAAGCGCGCCACGCTAGAGAAGTTGACGACGAGGCTGCTCCGCCGCCAACGCCGCCTGCGAGCGAGGCGCGCAAGGGGCTCAGGGCCCTGATTGGAGGGGGCGAGGTGGCATAGTCCGCGAATGGGGCGTGCGAGAGCCCGGATTGCGGACGCTGCTGCGGCGTGCTCTCAGAACTTTCGAAGCCGGAATCTCAGGCGTGCGCAGCTCGCGTTCGGAGCGATGTGGACTGGGGAATGGGCGGCCACCGTCGCGCTGGGGGTGGTTGCGTTCCGCGATGGCGGCGCCGCCGCGATCGGACTCGTCGGCCTTTTGCGTATGGCTCCGGCGGCTCTGGTTGCGCCGTTTGCGGCGACGATCGCGGATCGGGTGCGGCGGGAGGTGGTGCTCGCGTGGGTCGGCCTGGTACGCGCGATCACGCTTGGCATTGCGGCCGCGGTGATCGCGGCGGACGGACCCACAGGATTGGTCTACGCGGCGCTGGTCGTCGCGACCGTGGCACAGACCCTGTACAGACCGGCGCACTCCGCCCTGCTGCCGACTCTCTGCGTCACTCCGAACGAGCTGACAAGCGCCAACGTCGTCCGTGGTCTGCTCGACTCGGTGGCCACGCTGGTCGGGCCGCTGCTCGCAGCCCTGTTGCTCGACCTGAGCGGGCCTGCGGCCGTGTTCGCGGCGGCCTCGGGCGTGTCGCTGCTGTCGACTGCCCTCGTGGCCCGGGTGCGCTACGAAACCCCGCCGCGGGTCGGGGTCGTCCCGGCTGTGCGGGTGCTGCGCCAGACGGTCGAGGGCCTGCGCACGATCATGGCCGACCGCCATTTGACGCTGCTCACGGGGCTCACGACGGTGCAGACGTTCACCCGTGGCGCCCTGACGGTTTTCTCTGTCGTGGTCTCGATCGAGCTGCTCGGATCGGGCGAGGCTGGTGTGGGGGTGCTCACCGCCGCGGTCGGCGCCGGGGCCGTGGCGGGCTCCCTCGCGGTCGCGCTGCTGGTCGGAGGGGGACGGCTAGCCCGGTGGTTTGGGATCGGTGTCGCCCTCTGGGGAGCCCCGCTGGCGGGCATCGGCGTGATCCCGCACGAGTGGGCGGCGATCCTACTGCTCGCCCTGGTGGGCATCGGCAACGCGCTCGTGGACGTGGGCGCGTTCACGTTGCCGGCCCGGCTCGCCGACGATGCCGTGCTGGCCCGCACCTTCGCCGCCTTCGAGGCGATCATCACGCTCGGCGTCGGGGCGGGTGCGATCGTCACGCCGCTGGTGATCGACGCGGTCGGCATCCGCCTGGCGCTCGTCCTGATCGGCTTGTTCGCCCCCTTCGCCGTGCTCGTGGCGTGGCGGAGCTTGCACGCCCTCGACGATCGCGTGCGCGTAAAGGACACCGATATCGCCCTGCTCCAGCGCGTGCCCATGCTGCGTGCCCTGCCCGAGGCCACAATCGAGCAGCTCGCCGCGGGGCTGACGCGCTCCAGCCTGCCGCCGGGCGAGCTCGTATTCGCGGAGGGCGACCCCGGCGATGACTTCTACGTGATCGAGCGAGGCGCAGCGGAAGTGGTCGGAGACGGGCGACTGATCGGGACGATCGGCCCGGGAGACGGCTTTGGCGAGATCGCGCTGCTTCGCGCCTGTCGGCGCACGGCTTCCGTGCGCGCCGTGACGAGCCTGACGCTGTGCGCGGTGAGCCGCGATGGTTTTGTGGCCGCAGTTGCCGGCTACTCCCGCAGCACGACCGCCGCGGACGAGCTAATCGCGAGCCACCTGGCGCGCGACCGAGTGCGTTGAAGGCCCGGCGTGGACTGTAGGCGCCGGTCCGCCACCGTTCCCCGCCTCCCCCTCGGGGGGTGGGTGCCCCCCACCCCCGTGCCGGGTCACGTACTGGGTTGACTCAGCTGACTCGTGCCCGCGGTGCAGCTGCGCGCGTGCAAGCTGCTCGAGCTCAGGTGGTAGGGCGAAGCTCGAGGGGGGTACTGGTCATGGCGTGGGTGGGATACGGCCGGCATTGAGGAGGCCCTCCTCCATGGCAGTCCGAAGCAGCAGTCGTGCCCGGCGCGCCACCGGCTGATCGCGCGCGAGCCGCAGTGCCCACGAGTTGCCTCGGCGTAGTCGCAGTCATCCTCATCGCGATTTACCCCTCCGCTGCCGGTCCCCAGCTGGGCCAGTTCTCCCAAGTCTTAGGCGTGTTGGTGAGGTTGACGATGTTCGAGGCGTCGGCGTCCATGACGCAGATGTCGTCGTTCTGACCCTTGGGCGGCGTAGGCAACGTCCCCTGCTTCTCGCATACGAACAGGATCTGCGAGCCGTCGGGCGAGTACCAGGGCTTGTGGCCGCCGAACCCCTTCGTCGCCGCGAGGATCGTGTGGCGGTCCCGGCCGTTGGGGCGGATGGCCTGGATCGTCCCGTTCGGGCCGAGGTTGAAGAGGATCCAGCGGCTGTCGGGCGACCAGGTCGGGTGCTCGGGGTACTTGTGTCGAGGGGTCGGCTGGTCGGGGTAGTCAGCCCAAGGCGTCAGTCGGCGGACGCGGCCGCCCTTGGCCTTGACGATCATGATCGCCGTCTGGAACTCGCGCTTCTTCGTGGGCGGGCGGTTGCGCGCGAAGACGATCCAGCGGCCGTTCGGGGAGTATCTGGGCTCGACGTCGAAGCCTGGGCGCCGCATCGGCAGCGGCCGGGCCTGGCTGCCGTCGGGGCGCATCGTCCAGAGGCGGGTCTCGAAGTCGGGCGCGTCCGGAAGGACCGGTGAATAGTTGAAGACGATGCGGCGCCCGCTCGGCGACCACGACGGGATCTCGTGGATGCCCGGCCCGGAGGTGATCACGCGCAGGTCACTGCCGTCGGGCTTCATGGTGGCGATCTGCTCGTCGCCGTCGGGCTGGAAGAAATCGAACGCGATCCGCTTGCCGTCCGCACGCCAGTCCGAGAAGAAGCCCGGTCGCCTGTTGAGCACGGTCACCTCGGTGCCGTCCCCGAGCGCCCGGAACAGCGGCGTCCCCAACCCGGTCTCGGGATCGATCTGGCGGAAGAGGATCGGGCCGTTCTGCCCCGGGAAAGTGGCTCCGGCGGTGGCGGCGTTGATGCCGGTCACGATCAACGTGAGAACGCCGATGAGCACTGTGCGTCGCATGGCCGCAACCCTAACTCCAGCCCGACGGGCCGGGCAACCCAAAGAGCAGAGGGCCGTTCAGTACACACATGGAACCCTCAACGGGTCCGCCGCGAACTAGGCCGGCGCCGGTTCCGGCTCACCGCCCGGCGGCGTGACCGGACGCAGGAGCAGGCCCAGGAGCGCCCCGGTCGCGGCGAAGGCCGCCGCCACGAAGAACGCGGCGTGGTAGCCGCCCGTGAGCGCCTCGAGCGGCCCGTCGCCGCCGCTGCGCAGGCTGTCCGTGCGCGAGTCGGCGACGGCCACGAGCACGGCGAGCCCGAGTGCGCCGCCCAGCATGAAGGCGGTGTTGACGATCCCCGACGCCAGCCCCGCCTCGGTCGGCTGAACGTCGCCCATGGCTGCGAGCAGCAGCGGGTTGAAGGTGATGCCGCCGCCGATGCCCATGAGGATCATGCCGGGCAGCACGTCCGCGACGAAGTCCCCGTCGGCGGGCGCCTGGGTGAACCAGAGGAGGCCGATCGAGAAGAAGGTCAGCCCTATGACGAGCGGTGGCTTGATGCCGAAGCGCATGACGAGCCGGTCCGACAGCGCGATCGACTCGAAACCCATCACGAGCGTCGTCGGCAGGAAGGCGAGCCCGACCTCGAGCGGGCTGTAGCCCAGCACCAGTTGCAGGTAGAGCGCGGCGAGGAAGAACCAGCCGAACATCGCTGCCGCCATCAGCGCGCCCACGACGTTCGCCACGCGGACGTTGTGCAGGCGCAAGATCCCAAGCGGCATCAGCGGTGAGCTGACGCGCGCCTCGATCGTGACGAAGGCGGCCAGCAGGGCTACGGCGCCGGCCAGCAGGCCGAGCGTCACGCCGGAGGTCCAGCCGTTGTCGTTGCCGTTTATCACCGCGTACGTCCCCAGCATCACGGCGGCGGTCACGGTGACGGCGCCCGCGATGTCGAGGCGGCGGTCGCCCGCGTCGCCCTTGTCGTTTGGGAGCAGCGAGAGAGAGAACAGGAAGACGGCGATCCCGATGGGGAGGTTGACCAGGAAGATCCAGTTCCAGGCGAACAGGTCGGTGAGCACACCGCCGAGCAGCACCCCGGCGGTGCCTCCCCCGGAGAGCACGAAGCCGAAGATCCCCATCGCCTTTGCGCGCTCGGCCGGGTCGGTGAAGATCGTCATGATCAGCGAGAGGGCGACCACCGACACGATCGCGCCGCCCAAGCCCTGCACCGCACGCGCCACGACGAGGAACTCCTGCGAGCCCGCCAGCCCGCACGCGAGTGACGTGACCGTGAACAACGCGAGCCCAATGAGGAACAGGCGCCGCCGCCCGAACAGGTCGCCGAGCCGGCCGCCGAGCAGCAGGAAGCCGCCGAAGGTGAGCAGATAGGCGTTGACCACCCAGGCGAGCGACGCCTCGGAGAAGCCGAGGTCGGCCTGTATCGAGGGAAGCGCGACGTTCACGATCGTCGAGTCGAGGACGATCAGGAGGTCGCCGAAGCAGAGCACGTAAAGGGCGAGCCATCGCCTCTGGCCCTGGAGGGTCGTTCCTCCCGGCGTGGGCTGAGTTGCGGTCTCGGTCGCCGTCATGCGCGTCAAGCTAGCGGTTCAACAAGACTTCAAGTCAAGACACCCTCGAGCCGCAGCAGGAACTCCTTGCGCTCGGTGCCGCCGGCGTAGCCCCCAAGCGCCCCGCCGGTGCGGAGCACGCGGTGGCAGGGGACCACGACCGGAACCGGATTCGCCCCGAGGGCGTTGCCGGCCGCGCGCACCGCGCGCGGGCTGCCCGCCTCCGTGGCCACGCCCGCGTACGTGCTCGTGTCGCCGAAGCGGATGCGCGCCGTCGCTCGCAGGACCTTGCGCGTGAAGCCGGCGAGCTGCGACCAGTCGATGGGCGTCTCGAACTCCCGGCGACCGCCGGCGAAGTACTCGTCCAGCTCGCGCCGGACCCCGTCGAGCCGGGCGGGGGCCTCGAGCACGCGCGGCGACACCCGGCCGGCCAGCTCCGCGAGCACCTCGTCGGGTGAGCTGCGATCCGTGTACGCGACGCGCACGAGCCCGCGCGGGGTGGCGGCCACCACGAGCGGGCCGACCGGCGAGTCAACCGACGCGTAGGCCACGTCGATGAGCCCCTCCGCCTCGGCTCGGGCGCCGAGATCGGGGGCGGCGGCGGGCAGCTTTTCGGCCGCCCGGCGCAGGATGGTCTCGATCTCGCTCATCTACTCAGCTCCCGTCTCAATCTCTTCAGCCCTTCGTGGACATTGCGCCGCGCCGCCTCCTCGGAGGAATCGAGCATCACCGCGAGCTCCGCGTATGACATCCCGAGCACGGCTCGGCAGAACACCGCCGTCCGCTGCTTCGAGGGCAGCTCGCGGACGTGCCCCCAGAGCTCCGGGCGCCCGTCCGCCACCGGCGCCTCGACCGGCTGCTCGGGCGGCTCCGCCACTGGAAGCGCCCGCCGGGCGCGGGCCCGGTGCGCGTCGACCGCCTTGTTGTGGGCAATCCTGAGCAGCCAGGCGCGGAGGTTGTCCGCGCGGCGCAGGCGCGGATACGCCCGCAGGGCGGCAATCCAGGTCTCCTGGAAGACATCGTCGGCATCCGTGGGACCGGCGGTCGCCACGAGGAAGCGATAGACGTCGACACGGTGCTCGTCGAGCACCGCCTGGAAGGGCGGCAGCTTCACACTCACTTCAACGTCACCGCTCTGCCCGCCGTGAGATCAGGAGCGTATGAAGACGGGCGCGCCGAGCGGGATCGTCTCGATCAGCCAGCGCACCCGAGCCGGGTGCGAGCGCAGGCAGCCGAGGCTCGCCGCCTGGCCGATGCTCCCGAGGTCCTGAGTGGCGTGGATGGCGAGCCGGTCGCCGCCGGGCCAGTCCGCCGGCACGTTCGTCTGGTGACCCGTGAGCGCGAGCACGCAGCATCCGTACGGGGAGCCCGAAGCAGTCACGCGAAGCTTGTCGGTGACGGAGAAGCGTCCCTGCGGGGTCGGGTTCGTCGCCCGCCCGATCGCCACCGGGAGCACCCGCACGGCGTGGCCCCCGCGGCGCACGACCAGCTTGCGCTCCGAGAGGTCGGCGTGCAGCGACCAGGTCGTGCAGTCGAGCCGCGCTTCCCGCGTCGGCAGCCAGCCGACCCGGCCGTTCGGGAGCTCGGGCACCTGCACGGCGAGCCATTCGCCCTCGCGCCGCACCACCCCAAACACCCGTGGCGACTTCCACTCCGTTCGCGCCGCCACCCGCAGTAACGGCCTGCCGGCCGGCCGTCGGCGGAGGGTGGCGGGACGCTGGACGTAGGCGGTCGTGTAGCAGGCGACCTCCTGCGGCTCGGACGGGAAGGGGGCCGCTGCCGGACCGCTCTGTTGGGGGACGAAGTGGCGCGTGCCGTCGTCTCCACCGCCTCCACGCGCCATGGACGCCTCGCCGTCGTCACCGAGCTCGCTGATGCCGACAAGCGCGACCGCCCCGAGCAGCGCGGCGAGGCCGATCCCGAAGAGGGCGAAGGCGAGGTGCGGGCCGCGGCGCGGCTCGGGCTCTTCCGAGGCGCCTTGCGGCCTAGGCTCGCTCGCCGGCGGCTCCCTGCCCTCGCGTGCGGCCAGCATCTCGAGTCCGGGCTCGGTCGGGACCGGCACCGGCGCCGGCGGCTTCGACAGAGCCCGGGCGGGCTCGGCGAGCTCCCTGCCGGGCGCACCCGTCGCGCTCCAGATCTCGTCCTCGAGCAGCGCCTTCAGAACCGCGCCGAGGTCCTCACCGCGCTGGATGCCGAGCTGGCCGGACAGCCGGTCGATCGCTCCCGCGCGGCGCCGCGCCACCTCGGCCGCGTCGACGTCGTACATGCGCGCGAGGTCGTCGTCGGGCACGCGTCTGCGCAGCGAGAGCGACAGCAGCTCCCGGTCCCGAGGGTCCAGGCGATCGAGCGCAGAGGCGAGCTGTTCGGGACTGATCACCCCGTCGGAGCGTAACGAGGCGCCCGGCCTCGTCCGGGCCTTCAGTAGAGCGTCTTCGCGTAGCCCTCTTCGAGGCGCGCGGCCACGTCCTCGGTCGTCACGTCCGGGACGTCGATGTGGTCGCGCAGGATCGCCGAGGCCGAGGGCAGCTCCTGCGGCCAGGTCTCCGGCTGCCACAGGCTCGAGCGTATGAAGGCCTTGGCGCAGTGGATGAACGCCTCCTCGACCTCGAGACCGATGCCGAGCTTCGGCGCGCGCCCGTTCACGCCCAGGTCCGCCAGGAGCTCGGCGTCGCGCGTGATGCATGCTCGTCCCCCCAGGCGCAGCGTCTCGCGCAGCCCGGGAATCGCGAAAAGCATCGCCGCGCGCGGGTTCTCGAGGAGGTTGCGGTGCGAGTCGGCGCGCCGGTTGCCCGGGTACTCGGGGACGACGAGCCGGCGCTCGTCGAGCACCCTCACGAAGCCCGGCGGGCCCCCGCGCGGCGAGGCGTCGCAGTCTCCTGCCGCGTTCGCCGTGGCAAGCAGGAAGAACGGCGAGCGCGCGATGAAGTCGCGGCAGTGCTCGTCGAGATGGTCGATCTGCTTGCGCAACGGAGGCGAGTCGGCGGCGGGCGGCGGAACGACCTCGCGCAGCTCCTCCTCGCTCTGCACCAGTTCGCCGAAGGGGCTCGCTCCATGGCTCCACGATAACGCCGCCGCCGTTTGGTCCCGACCGCACCGGGTACGGCTCGGGCCGTTGGCTAGCTATCGCTATGCGTTCCGCAAGCGGCGTCGCCAAGACTCGAGACGCATGCTCTTGGTCCATTCCGGGTGTCTCGGTGACCTCGAGTCAACGCCTGCTCCCAAGTTGGCCAAGCGCTTCAACGATCCTCTGTATGGCGAGCCCGACGCGTTCCTAGTGCGCATGGATCGGATCGCTGTCGAGTTGCTCCGGCAGTTCGCCGAGCGCGAGCATCGTGGCGAGGGCGGTCGTTACGGGCACAGCCGAGATCAGGCCGATGGAACCCACCAGCATGGCGACCACTTCCTTGGCCACGAGTTCGAGGTTGAGCACTTCCGTGAATCCCAGGTCGGCGGACGAGAAGATCAGCAGGACTGGGAGCGAGGCGCCGACGTAGGCGAGCACGAGTGTGTTGACCGTCGCGCTCACGTGGTCTCGGCCAACGCGCTGGGCGAGCGTGAACAGCTGGCGAAAGCCTAAGCCGGGGTTTGCCTGGCGCAGGGCCAGCACTGTCGAGGACTGGCTGATGGTCACGTCGTCGAGCACCCCGAGCGCGCCGATCACGATCCCGGCCAGCAGGAGCCCCTGGAGGGAGAGGTCGGCTCCCGACAGTTGAAGGATCGTCGCCTCCTCGCTTGAGAAGCCGGTCAGGTGGGTCAGCTCCGTGAAGATCACCGCCAGCCCGGCGGTCAGCAACAGGCTCCCCGTGGTCCCAAGCAGCGCGCCGAGACCCTTCACTCCCCATCCGTGGGCCAACGGGATCGTGGTGAGAGCGATCGCCAGCGAGCCCACGATCGCGACCGCCAAGGGCGGCTTGTGGTCGAGGATCGCGGGCACCATGAAGACGAGCACGATCACCAGGCTCGCGCCCAGCCCCACGAGTGAGAGCGCGCCTCTCAGCCGGGCGAACAGCAGCACGATCCCCACGAACAGCAGGGCGAGCAGGGCCAGCGGCTTGCCCCGCTCGAAGTCGTAGAAGTTGTAGCCGGTGCCCACCACCGGCTCGCCGGTGTCGGGACGTTCGGGCGCCGGCGTCACCCTGATCTCGTCGCCGGGGTCGACATCCGGGTCGAGCCCGCCGATCGCACCGAGCAGGAGAGCGGCTTTGTCGCCCTTGTCTGGGCCGCTCTGGAGGCGCAGTGTCACGTTTTGGCAGCGTTGCTCCATGAAACCCGGGCAGGTCGTCTCCTCGACGCGCTCGACCTTCGCCCTGTAGCTCTCGACCGAAAGGTCGGTGGTGATCCGTGACGTGCCCCGGCCAGAGGATCACGAGTCCGCCGATCGTCCCCAACGCGAGAGCCAGCGCGATGATCGTGAAGAGCCGGAACGCTCGACTGCGACCGGCCCAGGGCCGGCGTCGGGGGGCGTCTCCATCGATGACGTCGCGGCTCGGACTCAGCTCACGGCCCCTGCGCCTGGAGCCGTTCAAGCTCCTCGACCCCTTCGGGATGGCGGAGCGAAAACACGCGGCGACCAGGTTCGGCGACGCTCTGCTCGACCGCCTCGATCACCAAGCCGTCGGACACCGCCGCGCGAAGGCGCTGCCGGGCCTCCACCTTCGTAACTCCAAGCCGCTCCGCAATCAACCGCTGCGTTGCACCTTTCGGAATCTGAGCCAGGACGTGTAGCAGCCCGAGTCGATCGCGATCCGTCAGTGCTTTGCCGCTAGCCACGGGATACCACCCAGGCCTCGCAGGCACACCGCCACAACCAGAACATCCCGGTCCTTTCGCCACCCGGATTCCCGCGCCCCGCTCCAGGGCGCGGCGACCGCTAGAGGGAGACCGGAGAGACCGGAGGCGCCCGCTCAGCGGCCAGGTCCGCGAGGGGCTCACGACGACGGTGATGAGCATTCGCGACGCTGCTCACGAGGACGGGCCAGAGGACCTGTTGAACGCCCGTAAGGCCCGCTCGGACCGGGACGCTCAGCGCGACGTCCGATCCCCAGGCCAACGCCGTGACACCGGCACCGAGTAGCGCGGCCAGCGGAATCGCTGTCCAGCCGCCTCCGGCGATCACCAGGTTCAGAGCCGGGAGATCGCCCGTCACCCATAGATGCTCCAGGAGCTCCTGAGCCCCGCATAGAAGAGCGAGCGTCGCGCCTGTCAAAGACCACCGCCGCAGCAGGCCCTCACGCGCGTCGGGGCATCGCGGCTCCGAACGACGCGGCGTCGCGAGCAGGAACACGAAATGAGCAGCCAGCAGAGCGCCAACGACAAGCACGCTCCACGTCGCGACGGGGACATAGCCGTGAGCACTGTCCAACTCGCCGTGTGCATGCGCACCCCAGCCTGCACTCGCGCGAACCTGATGCAGACCGAGAGCTGCGGCGACCATAAGCACAAGACGCCGCGAGACCGAGCCCGGCGGACGCATGCGCAAAGACTAACCGTGAGCCCGGTCGCGGCCCCTTGACCAGTCGCCAGAGGGACGAGCGGCACGCAGCTACTCTGCCTGACACGCTTCGCCGACCATCCGCACTCTGACGCGCGCGAGGAGACCGCAATGCTCGCCTCGATCCCCAGCCCGGCGTCGAATGGCATCCACCTCGGGCCGCTTGAGGTCCGCGTCTACGGGTTGATGTATCTCCTCGGTCTGTTCGCCGCGATCGCGATCACCGCGCGTCGCTGGGAGCGTCAAGGCGGCTCGCGCGAACTCGTTTTCGAGGTCGCCCTCTGGGCCTTCCCTGCCGGGCTGATCGGTGGACGCCTCTACTTCCTGGCGACCAGCTGGAACGAGGTGCCCGACCACTGGTGGGGTCCCCTGGCCGTCTGGAGAGGCGGCCTGGGGATCTGGGGCGGGATCGCCCTCGGAACCGTCGCCGGACTCCTCGTGCTCCGCCGCCGCGGTGCCGACATCCCGCGCTTCCTTGACGCCGCGGCACCCGCCCTGCTCGTGGCCCAGGCCATCGGACGTGTCGGCAACTACTTCAACCAGGAGCTCTTCGGCGGGCCCACCAACCTGCCCTGGGGACTCGAGATCGACGAAGCGCACCGCCCCGATGGTTACGCGGCCTACGACACATTTCACCCGACGTTCCTCTATGAGCTGAGCTGGAACCTTGGCCTAGCCACCGCGCTGGTCTGGCTCGGCCGCCACCGCCAGATCCGCGCCGCCCGGTCTGTTCGCTCTGTACGTGGCCGGCTACTCCGGCTTTCGCATCTTCGAAGAGCTCCTGCGCACCGATCCTGCCCACCACGTCCTCGGTCTGCGCCTGAACTTCTTCGTGGCGACCGTGCTCTGCCTCACCGGCCTTTTCTGGTTCGCACGCACTCAGCGCACCCGCAGTCGCCAGCGACGTCTCTCGCGCGGGGGCCCCGCGGCCCTCGGGGTGGGCCTGCTGGTCATGACGGTGTCCGGCTGCACCCATGCAAGCCGCGCACAAGCACGCACCGCTTGGCCGGAGTCGCCGACTCAGATCGTTCAGCCGGGGCTTGACCCAGGCGAGCTATCCGGCGCGGGCGATGGAGGCAAGACGGAGGCCGCCACCCTCCTCCGCCACGGACAGGAGCTCGACGCGGTTGGCTCCCTCGCGAAACGCGCCTTCGGGAATCAGGATTGAGAAGTTCTCAGTGTCGTTACCGGCCAGCGTAAAGCTCTGGCCGACGGCGACGATCCGCCCGTTCAGCGCGAGCGCCAGGTCGCGCACGTGCGAGCCGCCGGTTTGCGTGGATCGTGCCGGTGAGATGTGCGGGCAGGAAGTCGGAACGTAGGTGTACGGAGGAGTATGCGCCGGCCCCGTTGATCTCGGCGCTTACCGGTGCGCGCGGGAGTCTCGCGACCGTGCGGCCGATCAACTCATGGTGGGGGCCGATGCCGAACAGGCCGGGCGGCCGTCCGTTCGATCCGAAGTAGGCGGATCTTGCGCTTGAGGGAGGCGCGGATGCGGCGCTTGAACTCGCGCAGCGAGAGTGTAAGCCTGCCCCCGGAGCGCTGGTAGACGACGACGTTCGACGGGATGTGCGCCGCGCGGTCGAAGATCGACACACCGTCGACGCGCCACGGCATTCGTATGCCGAGCACGTCCGCGATCGTGGGGAGGATGTCCATGGTCCGCACGTGGCGGTCGGAGATACGCCCGGTGTGCTGAAACGGGCGCTTGATCAAGAGCGGCGTGTCGGCGATGTCCTGCGACCGTCTCCCGGGTCGCCAGATGCCGGCTCGCGTGGTGCAGGAAGCTCTCGCCATTGTCGGCGGTGACCACGATCAGCGCCCGGTCGTACAGGCGCTTCTCATGCAGGCGGCGCAGCAACGTACCGAGCAAGCGGTCGGCAAAGCCGGCCTGGAGCAGATGGCGCTGGTAGGCCTGCCGGAGCAGGTAGTCGTTGCCCCACGAGGGCGCATCGACCAGGCCCGGCAGCACCTCGTGCGGCTCAGTGCGGTAGCGATGGCCGTCCGGGAAGTACTGGAACGGCACATGCGGTAGCAGCGAGTGCTTGTAATAGAGCGTTGGTCGCGCCCTACGATCGATCGAGCGGACAAAGTTCTCGAAGCGCGCCGGGCGCCCGCCGCCCAGCTCGTGCAGCACCTCTCGGTGGCCCGGCGTGCCCTGGCGAGCCCTCGGCCTTCGTCGTGCCGGTGTCGGCGCCGAAATTGCCAAGCGTGTCCGAGACCGACGGCAGGTCGCGCTCGATCCCCTCGGGAGCGATCACATGCAGGTACACCAGGCCCAGGTCAGAGGCCAGGCACGGTCGCGAGCGGCGGCGCTCTCCCCGCTCGCGTCCTCGCACAGGTCCCGCGGGCACAGGTCCGTGGCCTCCTGAGAGACTTTCATCCGGTAGCGGCGACCGAGCAGCGTGAACAGGTTCCGCGGATAGCTCGAGAGGATCGGCGGCTGGTGTTGCTTGGGGAGCGTGCCGGTGAGGATTGTCGGCGTTGCCGTTCCGGTCAGGTCGGTAGGCGCCGTCGCGTAGCGGAACCAGGTGGCGTCCCGCGCCAGCGCCGCCAGATTGGGGTAGAGCACTGGGTCGATGCGCTCGCGTGCGTCCTCGAACGCGATCGTGGATACCTCGTCGAACACAACCATCACCACGGGCACGCGCGAGCTCACGTCGGCGGTCTCAGCCGAGCCCGAAGCGAACGTGAGGTCGCTCACCGGCGAGAAGAACAGGAAGATCGCCAGGAACACCGCCGGCGCGGGCGACAGCACGGTGACGAAAGAGCGCAGTCCTCTCGCGCGCGCGTAACCGGCAGCGGCCGCGAGCCCGAGGATCGCCGCAACGGCGATCAGCACCGCGCTGCCCGCGCTCGGGGCGATCGCCTTGAGCGCCTGGATCGCGATCAGGGCCACGAACAGGCGATGAAAAGCAGGTGAAGCACGGCCCGCAGCGGCCGGCTCGCGAGCCCAGCCAGCGCCTCCACCCCCAGGGCCAACAGCGGCGGCACCAGCACCAGCAACAGCGCGAGCGCGACCACCTGCCAGCCGATCATCGCGCGGGCCGCGAGGAAGTCCGGATTCTTCGAGATGAGATCGAAGAGCGGCTGGGCGATGGCGAGCGCCGACAGCGCCCCGAGGTGAAGCGCCGCGGTCGGGAGCGGGACCACTGGTGCCGCCCGGAACGCGCGCACGCCCCCCCAGCATAGTGAGAGCCGTTCTCAGCGCGCCGGCCACGCTGACGGGGCTGCGGGCAGCGCTGCTGCAGCGCGCTGCAACGCCTGGTGCGCCCGGCGGACGCGCCGCTCGTCGAGGGTGCCGTGGCCGCAGCGGTCACAGCGCCAGTCGGCTTGAGCGCCATCATCAGGCGGCGGCGAGCCCGTCGGTCTCGAGGTCGGCCTGGACGCTGACCACGAGCTCCTCGAGGCTCTCCTTGCGGCAGCGGTGAGCACCCGCCTGGCGCCCGACGGCCTAGCAACCTGGGATCGCCCGTGCGGTGTTCATCACCCGACGGACGGCGTCGCGAGGCCGGCTCGCGTTTCCCAGGCGGTCACATTTCGCCGGGCATCGCGGGCTACGGTCCGTCGGGCCCTGGGTAGGAACGAGATGCCATGAACTTCGCGTCCAAGCTCGCCGCCGCATCGGCGGCCGCACTCGTCGCCCTCGGCATCGCCGCGCCGGCGGCATTCGCCCACCGGCACGGACACGGTCACTCCTCCCCGACCGTCCGCTTCGCGACATTCAATGCCTCGGTGAACCGCAACGCGGAGGGCGAGCTGGTCGCCGACCTGTCGACTACCACCGATCCGCAGCTGCGCAACGTGGCCGAGATCATCCAGCGGTCGCGGCCGGACGTGCTGCTGATCAATGAGTTCGACTTCGTGCCGGATGAGCAGGCGGCGCGCCTGTTCCAGCGCAACTACCTGTCGGTGTCGCAGAACGGCGCCCGGCCGATCTTGTTCCCGTACCGCTTCGTGCAACCCTCCAACACGGGGATCGCGTCGGGCAAGGACTTCGACAACAACGGTCAGGTCGTCACGCAGCCTGGCTCCGGCCTCTACGGCAACGACGCGTTCGGCTTCGGCGAGTTCCCAGGCAAGTTCGGTATGGCTGTCTACTCGCGCCTACCGATCGACAGCAAGCATGCGCGCACGTTCCAGCACTTCCTCTGGAAGGACATGCCCGGGCGCTGCTGCCGGACGACCCCACCACGGCGGCGCCGCATGACTGGTACGCACCCGATGAGCTCGACGTCTTTCGCCTTTCGTCGAAGAGCCACTGGGATCTCCCACTCGAGCTGGGGCGCGGCGAGCGGGTGCACTTCCTGGTCATCACCCGACTCCGCCCGTGTTCGACGGGCCGGAGGATCGGAACGGCACCCGCAACCACGACGAGATCCGCTTCTGGGCCGACTACGTCACGCCAGGCGCAGGCGGTTACATCTACGACGACCGCGGACACCGCGGCGGGCTCGGCAAGCGCGAGCACTTCGTGATCGCCGGCGACAACAACGCCGACCCGTTCGACGGCGACAGCACTCAGAACGCGATCCACCAGCTGCTCGACAACCCGCGCATCAACACGAGCGTCACTCCCACCAGCCCCGGCGGCCCCGAGCAGGCCGCGCTCCAAGGCGGGGCGAACGCGACACACCGGGGCGACCCGGCGTTCGACACGGCCGATTTCGCGGACACCGCGCCGGGCAACCTGCGAGCCGACTACGTGCTGCCCGACCGGGGATCGAGATCGAGCGCTCGTTCGTGTTCTGGCCGCTCAGCGACGACCCGCTGTTCCGGCTCGTCGGTCTCTTCGACCCGGCGCTGCTGCCCGACGGCAACGGCTTCCCGTCGTCGGACCACCGGCTCGTGGCGGCCGACCTGAGGGTCGGCTTGCGCCACCGGGCCCACGGCGTCCGCTGATCTCGCGTTCGGCACTAGGACCGACAACACGCGCGGACTCTGGAGGTCGGGCGCAACCGTCGGGGCCGCGGCGGCGATCGTTCCGCGCGCTGAAGGGCGACCTGAGCCCGCGGCCGGTCGCGTCGGAAAGGCGGTCCCGTACGGGACCGAAGTGGACTCGCGCGCGAGAGCGCCGAAGCTGCGTTAGCCCATCGCGTCGGTCCATCGGCCGCTCGCTCGCGACTCACCTTTCCCCCGAGCGGCGGGGTGGACCTGTCCGCTCGCGCGTGGTTTGGGCTGCGGTGGGCGCGGGCACATCGCATCAGGAGACTGCCGCCTGGTTGCGCAGCCACCACTTGGGAGGAGCGAGAGATGCGGCGGTTGATTGCACTTGTCTTGGCGATGCTGGTGGTGCTCGCCGGGGCCGCGCTGAGCGCGGCCCGGCCGGCTACGAAGCAGCCGGGGAGCCAGAGCTACGTGGTCCTCTACAAGCTGGGTGTCCCGGCGTCGGACGCCCGCGCGGCCGTCAGGGCCGCCGGCGGCCGGATCGTCCGCGAGAACCTCAAGGTCCGCGTGGCCACCGCACGCTCTTCGAACCCGCGGTTCTTGACGGCTCCGAGCCGGAGCGCGGCGATCGAGGGAGTCGCGCGCCACAAGCGGATCGGCTTTGTCCCGCAGGCCTCGCGCAACGGCAAGGGAGGCGGCGTCGACAAGTTCGCCTTCGAGAAGGGCGACTTCAATGGTGAGCCCGCCGGCATGCGCCGCGACGCCGGCGCAACCGTCGCGGGCGCGGATCCGCTTGCGGCACTCCAGTGGGACCTGCGGATGATCCGTGCGACCCCCGAAGGCTCCCACGCGGTGCAGCCGGGCGATCGCGGCGTCAGGGTCGGCATCATCGACACGGGAATCGACGGCTCGCATCCCGACGTCGCGGCCAACTTCAATGCGCGCACTGAGCCGGAACTTCACCGACCGACATCCCCGTTGACTCGTTGGGCAATGAGATCGACGGTCCCTGCGCGGACGAGCCGGACGGCTCGTGCTCGGACCCCGCGGACGTCGACGAGGACGGCCACGGCACGCACGTCGCCGGCACGGTCGCCGCCGCGGCGAACGGCATCGGCGTCACGGGTGTCGCGCCGAACGTGAGCCTCGTCAACCTGCGCGCGGGCCAGGACTCCGGGTTCTTCTTCCTGCAGCCCTCGGTCGACGCGCTCACCTACGCCGGCGACCACGGGATCGATGTGGTCAACATGAGCTACTTCATCGACCCCTGGCTGTTCAACTGCAAGAACCATCCGGCCGACTCGCCGGCCGAGCAGCTCGAGCAGCAGACGATCATCAAGGCGACCGAGCGGGCGCTCGGCTACGCCCACCGCCACGGCGTCACGCTCGTCGCGGCAGCCGGCAACGAGGCGATCGACTACAGCAAGACGGTGACCGACACGACCAGCCCGGACTTCCCGCTCGGCACGGAGAAGGAGCGCGAGGTGCCGCCGAGCTGCCTCGACCTCCCGACCGAGGGCAGGAACGTCCTCAGCCATCACCGCCCTCGGCCCGAGTGAGCGGAAGTCGTTCTACTCGTCCTATGGCGTCGGTCACGCCGACGTGGCGGCCCCGGGCGGAGACTCGCTCGACACCGCCACCGGGCTGGCCAACCCGCAGAACCGGGTCCTCTCGACGTACCCCGAGTTCGTCGCCCGCACCGGCGACATCGAGCTCGACGACATCCCGGACGTCGACCGCTGACCGGCAATCCGATCTCGAACCGGATCATCTGCGAGCGCAGAGCGACGCGGACTTCGTGCACGTACTACGCGTACCTGCAGGGCACGTCGATGGCCTCGCCGCACCCACCGGCGCGGCGGCGGGATCGTGAGCGAGTTTGGCAAGCGTGACAAGAAGAAGGGCGGGCTCGAACTACGGCCTGAGAACGGTCGAGACAGGTCCTGCGGAGAACGGCACGGCGATCACGCCTGCCCCGACGCCGAATCCCACCGAGTTCGACGCAGCTCTGTGAGGGCCGACCCTCGTACAACGGCTTCTACGGGCACGGGATCGTGGACGCCTTGAGCGCGGCGACCGCCGAGCGGCATTAGCGCCAGCATCAGGGCCTAAACGAGCGAGGGGCCGCAAGGCCCCTCGCTGTCCGATTCGGCAGCGTGTCGAGCAGCGATGAGCGGTGCTCAACCTCTCAACCGCCATCGCCTTTCGATCTCCGTCAGGGCCTGGCCTATGAGCCGACCGCGTTCGACGGCCGCTCCGACTACGGCCCGTTCATCACGAACGGGATCGCAGCGGGCGGCCTGTTCACGGGCGCCGAGGTGGAGCAAGACCGCCGCGCAGGAGGAGGTGTTCGGCGGAGTCGCGGGGCTCGCCTTCGACCCCTGCTACCACCAGGCATGCGACACGTTCTTCAACCTGAACCACGTGGCGCTGGACCAGATGTCCGACGCCGCCGCTCACTCGACGTGGACGCTCGCCGAGTCGAAGAGCGAGCTGGCGCCCGCCACCTCGGCGAAGGCGAAGAAGGGCAAGAAGCGCGGCAAGGCCTGGAAGTACAAGGGCCCGTACCGCGTTCGCTGATCGCAGCAATTCAGCGGAGCTGGATCGAGGGGGCGCCTACGGGCGCCCCCTCCGCTTCGGCATCGCGCACGGTCAGGGGACCAGCTTGAGGGCGGGGACGTGGTCGGGACGAACCACGCCGAAGTGGCGGCTATCGAGCGTGGCGATCTTGGTCTCGCCGAGCATCTCGGCGGCGGCGACGACCGTCGCATCAACGAGGCCCAACGGAAGCTCGCGGTAGCGGTCCAGGAGCTCGCCCGCCCGAACCAGCCAGCGCGGCGGCAGATCGAGCAGCTCGAACGCGCCGCGATCGAACTCGGCAACGAGCGCGCCGAAAGCCCCCGCCCACGGCCGCACCATGTACTCCACCTCCACGAGGACGCACACCGGGACCATCCGGGGCTCGTCAGTGTGTTGGAGGAGGGCTGCGCAGCGCTCGTGATCGGGGTCCGTGGCATCGAGAAGCGCGACGAGCGGCCCGGTGTCGATGATCAGCGCCACGCGTCCGGCGCGTAGGAGCGCTCCCGCGCTCTGCCGCCCGTGCTGATCACTCCCGCGCAGGAGAGCGGTCGAGGCGGTTCGGCCCTCGTCGCGAGCTCGCGCTCGAGCGCGTCGCGCACGAACTGCGGGAACGTGACCCCGCGCTCGTGAGCTGCCCGTCTAGCCCGTTCGAGCAAAGCCCGGTCTGCCTGAATCATCACTCTTTCCATCTGTGCTAGCAATGCTAGCGCTTCCGCTCCCGGGCAACCTCGAGCGCCCGCCGGAGGTCGGACACCGTCCTGTCCGCCATCGCACCGACGAGCGTGATTGCTGACTTCACCACGGCGGGACCGGCTGCATCGGCGACGGGCCGAACCGAGCCGGTGAGCATCTCCACCAGCACTTCACCGGAGTCCTCACCCGGGAACGCTCCGTCCGGCAGGTCGTCAAGGAGGCCGCTCAGCACATCCGTGAACATGAGGCCGGTACGCAGGAGCTCCTCGACCAGAGCCCGGACATCGTCGTGCTCGGGACCCGCAGACTCGCGTCGCATGCAGAGCGAAGGCGGAGGCGACGGGGTTTCGCCCCCTGGCGTCAGCGGATGCCGGCGATGCGCCAGTCTCCGTCGCTCTTGACGAAGACGAGCGTCGAGACCCGGCCCGTCTGCTCCTTGACGCGTGCCGTTGCTCCCGAGCCGTCGACGATCAGTCCCTGGACCTCGATCGTCTCCTCGGGCAGGGCGATCTCCTGCTTGGCCTTCGCCTCGCAGCTCGTGCCGCCGGCCTGCGCGACCTTCGCGGCGTGGTCAGCCGTGAAGATCTCGCGGCAGATCGTCTTCGTGTCCCCCTCGCGGCTCGAGCTCTGCAGCTCGTCGACGACGGCGGCCACGTTCTTCTCCGGGCCCTCGAACCTGTCGGCGTTGGAGCTCTCGTCGTCTCCGCCGCCGCACGCGGCGAGCGGTGTGATTGCCAGGGCGATTACGGCGGTGATGATGGGGCGGGTCTTCATCGTTCCTCCGAAGGCGGGAAGCGGGAGGCCCGAAGGCCTCCCGCCTCGTTTGGTTCGTAGTTGGTCAGACGGTGCAGATGACCTGCGCCGCGACGGTGGCGTCGTCCTGTGTGGTGCCGTTGGTGCCGCCGAAGGTCGACCAGACGAACAGCGAGACCTGCCAGGTGTCGGCGTCGACTGCACGGGACTCGGTCACGTAGAAACGCGGACCGGTGTTGCCGAAGCCACCCGTACCGATCGTGAGCTGGTATCCACCGCCGAGCACGACCTTGCCCGCCGGGCAGTCGGTGGTGTCGGTGACAGTCACGTCCCGCCTGCACGTCCGCGTTGGTCACCGGCGTCGGGGCGGGCCGCTGGCTGTTCGACGTGCCGGCCGGACCGGCGGGACCCTGCGGACCCACGGGACCAACCGGACCCACGGGACCAACGGGACCCTGCGGGCCCTGAGCGCCGTCGGTCGCCGTTGACGCCGTCGTTGCCGTTGGCGCCGTCGGCGCCCGGAGCACCCGGGTCACCCTGCTGGCCCTGCGCGCCGTTGGCGCCGTCCGCGCCGGCGACACCCTGGAGACCCTGGTCGCCCTGGTCGCCCTTCTCACCCGGGTCGCCCTTGTCGCCCTTCTCGCCCTGGAGTCCCTGGAGCCCCTGCGGACCCTAGTCGCCCTTGTCGCCCTGGTCGCCCTTGTCGCCCTGGTCGCCCTGGTCGCCCTCCGCCGTCGGCACCTTCATCGCCCTGCGGCCCCTCAGCGCCGTCGGCACCGTCCGCGCCGTCGGCACCGTCAGCGCCGTCGGCACCATCAACGCCGTCGGCACCGTCCACGCCGTCTGCACCATCAGCGCCGTTGGCACCGTCGCCACCATTCGCGCCGACCGGCCCTTGGAGGCCCTGAGCGCCATCAGCGCCAGGAGCACCCTGAGCGCCATCGGCGCCCGGGGCGCCCTGCGCGCCGGGAGCACCCTGCGGACCGGTCAGGCCCCGGAGGCCCTGCGATCCGGAGGAGCCGTTGTTGCCGGCCGGCGCCTTGAAGGAAATCTTCTTCTCACCGCGCTTGCAGCGGGTGGTCTTGCTGATGAAGCGGACCTTGCCGGTCGAGCGCTTCATGCACGCGTAGAGCCGGGTGCTGGGCTTGGCAGCAGCGAACGCCTCTCCGGCGCTCGGCAGCACGGCGACAGTGCATGCGAGGGCAGCGATCAGCGCCACCCGCAGCTTGCGAGTCGGAAACATCGGTCCTCCTTGGGGACCTCACCGGGGGGTGCAGGTCTGGTTGGTCTTCAGGCCAGTTGAGCCGTTATCGACCGGAGGACGGCGACCCTTAACAGCGAGGTTGCGGAAGCGGAGGGGGAGGGATTCGAACCCCCGGGCCTCTTGCGAGGCCGGCTGCTTTCAAGGCAGCTGCAATCGACCGGACTCTGCCACCCCTCCGGGGCGGCCTCGAATCCTAGGCGCCGTCCGCGGCCGCGATCCGCTCCGGCGCGCCGAACGGATGGAGCACTTCCGGCACAACGATGCTGCCGTCGTCCTGCTGGTGGTTCTCGACGATCGCAATGATCGTCCGGCCGATCGCGACCGCGGTTCCGTTCAGCGTGTGGACGTGCCGCGGCGCCTCGCCCTCGGCGGGGCGTTGGCGGATGTCGAGGCGGCGGGCCTGGAAGTCGGTCGTGTTGGATGTCGAGGTCAGCTCGCGGAAGCGTCCCTGTCCCGGCAGCCACGCCTCGAGGTCGTACTTCTTGGTCGCGGACGCGCCAAGGTCGTCCACCGCGATGTTGACGACGCGGTAGGGGAGCTCGAGCGCGCCGAGGATCTCCTCCTCTATCGAGAGCAGGCGCTCGTGCTCCTCGACGGATGCGTCGGGCGCGACGAACGAGAACATCTCGACCTTGTCGAACTGGTGGACGCGGAAGATCCCGCGCGTGTCCTTGCCGGCCGCGCCCGCCTCGCGGCGGAAGCAGGTGGAGACGCCCGCGTAACGGAGCGGCAGCTCTCCCGGAGCCAGGATCTCGCCCCCGTGGAGCGACGCGAGCGGCACCTCGGAGGTGCCGGCCAGGTACAGGTCGTCGTCCGGGACGCGGTAGATCTGCTGCTCGGTGTCGGGCAGCATGCCCGTTCCGAAGAGCGCCTGCTCGCGCACCAGTACCGGCGGCACTACCGGCGTGAATCCCTTCTCCCCGAGGAGCGCGAGCGCCCACTGCACGAGGGCGAACTGCAGCCTCACGACCGGCCCCTTGAGATACGCGAAGCGCGAGCCGGCCACACGGGCCCCCGTCTCGAGGTCGACCAGGTCGCCGAGCAGCTCGACATGGTCGCGTCCCTCCGCGCCCGGCTCGCCGACCACGCGCAGCACCTCGTCGGCCGGCGGCGCGCTCGGGTCGGGCAGGTTGGGTAGTGCCGCGAGCGCCGCCGCGCGGCGCTCCTCGACCGACCCGAGCTCCTCGGCGAGCTCCTTCTCGCGCCCCGATGCGCTGCGCACCTCGGCGATCGCATCGGAGGCATCCTCACCCGAGCGGTGCAGCTCGCCGATCCGCTTCGAGGCCTCGTTCTTCGCTCGCCGCAGCTCCTCGAGCTCCGGCAGGATCGCGCGGCGCCGCTCGTCGAGCTCGAGCGCCTCGTCGAGGATCGCCGGATCGACGCCGCGACGGGCAAGCGCCTCGCGCGCCGGCTGGGGGTCCACTCGGAGCTGCCTCAGGTCGAGCACGGCGCCACGTTGCGGCCGGCCGGCGCCCGCGTCACTCGTCCGTCTGGCCGGACGTGGTCACATCATCCCCCGCCGCTCTCCTGGCCCGAATACTCGGACAGAAAGTCGGCCACCGCCTCGGCGTCCTCGCCGACAACGATGTTCGCCGGCATGATCGCCCCCGAGAAGCCGCCGTTGCGGATCGCGAAGAGCACGTCGTCGCGGCTCTCCTTGCGCACGTTGAAGTTCGGCCCGTTGGTGCGCTCGCCGCCCTGGAGCTGTCCCTCCGGCTTCGATCCGTAGGCGTTCGCGGCCTCGAGCGAATGACAGCCCGAGCAGCGCTCGTTGAAGAGGACGGCGCCGCGATGAGCCGTCTGATCGTCCTCCGGAACCTCGATCTCGCCGCCGCAGGCGGCAAGCAGCGACGCGGCGAGCGCGAGGGCGATGGCGAGCGGACGGCGCACGGGCGAGCCATATTAATTGGCGGCCGGGAGGACCACCCCGTACGACGGCGAATGTAGGTCTGCCCCGGCGACGGCCGGTGACGACCTCCCCTAGCGAGAGATTCGCCCGGCGGTCGTCCTCTTTCGGCGGCGAATGGCCGCCGTCGGGGCGCCAAAGCCCCCGCTCAGAGCAGCGGCCGCTTGGAGAAGCGCAGAAGCGTCCCGCCTATGCCGGGCCGCAGGTCGACCTCGTCCATGAGCAGCCGCATGAACTCGAGGCCGCGGCCGGACTCGGGCAGCACCCCGCGGCGGACCCGCGGCCTGAAACGGCCGGTGTCCTCGACCTCGAACACGAGCGCGCCCGACTCCTCCCCGACGGTGATCACGATCGGGTCGCTGGGCGAGGAGGAGCCGTGCTGAATGGCGTTCGTGACTGCCTCGCTGATGGCGAGCTTCACCAGGTAGGTGTCGTCCTCGCCGAGGCCGAAGTCGGCCGCGCAGCGCTCGGCGAAGTCGCGGGCCTCCTTCAGGCGCGCCACATCGGCACTGATCGAATGCTGTCGCGGGGTGAATCCGGCCATCCACCGTCTCTAACGCAGGTATTGGTGAAGTCTTACGCGCCAAGTTGCCCTGCGGATTACTCGGGGTCCCTGATGAGATCGCGTCGCAGTTGCGAGGCAGCTACAGAAGTGGCTGATTTGCAGGAGTTCCTCGAGTGATCCGACTTCCCCGCCGGCGCGAATGAATCGGCCAGTGAGTGCCCGGGACATCCCTGGCCCATCAATCAAAGAGGAGCTCTGATGAAGAGACTCTCGCTTCTCGCGGCCCTGTTGGCCCTCGCTGTAGCGGTGCCACTGAGCATCGGCTCGAGCCATCGCGAAGCGCCCCGGATCCTCAAGGATCCGACTGCGGACAACACGGACGTCTGGGCCTACACGGCTCAGGACGCCCCGGGCAGCCTGACGGTCGTTGCCAACTGGATTCCGCTCGCGGATCCGGCGGGCGGGCCGAACTTCTACCCGCTTGACGAGAACGCCCGTTATTACGTCAAGATCGACAACACGGGCGACGGGTACGAGGACGTTGCGTACCGCTGGAAGTTCACGACGCGGTTCCGCAACCCCAACTCGTTCCTGTATGCGGCTCCGACGGTCGACTCGGTCAAGGATCCGGACATCAACCTCGTCCAGACCTATGACCTCTACAAGGAGACCTACAAGAACCGCCGGCTGGTGAGCTCGAAGCGCATCGCCGACAACGCTCCGGTCGTGCCGGACAACGTCGGACCCAAGACGATCCCGAACTTCGCTCAGGTGGAGGCCGGTGGCGTCACCCCGCTCAGGGGCGGCGGCAAGACGATCGTCACCCCGGCGGACGACGCGTTCTTCGTCGATCTCGGTGCGGTCTTCGACGGCATCAACATCGACAAGCCCGGCCGTCCGAACATCGGGCTCGGCAACCAGGGCGGCGGCAAGGACGACGTAGCGGGCTACAACACCAAGTCGTTCGTGCTGCAGGTGCCGGAGCGTGAGGTCACGCGCGACGGCAAGCAGGTCGGCGACATGAAGTCGAACAACGCCGTCGTCGGCGTGTGGTCGACCACCGAGCGCAAGCGTGGCTCCGTGCTCGCGCCGAGCAAGCGCAAGCGCGGTGGCGACGGCTACGTGCAGGTCAGCCGCTTGGGTAACCCCCTCATCAACGAGGTGATCATCCCGATCGGCAAGAAGGACAAGTTCAACGCCACGTCCCCCGCGGACGATGCGAAGAACTTCGGTCAGTTCGCGCTCAACCCGGAGCCGGCGCGCATCCTCAACGCGCTGTTCGGCCTCGGCATCCAGGAGACGAACCGGACCGACATCGTGCAGGCCCTGCTGACCGGCGTGCCCGGACTGACGCAGATCGGCAAGAACCCTGCAGCGGCCGACACGCTCAAGCTGAACCTGGGCGTGGCACCGTCGGCCAAGCCGAACCGCTTCGGCGTCCTGGCGGGAGACCTCGCCGGGTTCCCGAACGGCCGGCGTCTGACGGATGACGTCGTTGACATCGAGCTCCGCGTGATCGCGGGCGCTCTGCTGTCCCCCGCGAAGAACATCCCGCTCGGGGACGGCGTCGACCAGAACGACAAGCCGCTCCGGTCGATGTTCCCGTACGTCGCCCTGGCGAACGACGGGTTCAACAGCACGCTCAAGCGGATCGAGCCGCAGCACGCCCCCGTGCCGCAGCCCCCGCCTGCGCAGCTGCCGTAGCACCCCCGGTAACCGGTGCCCGCCCGTCCTCGTGACGGGCGGGCCGCCGGGCCATCTCCCCACAGAGGACTTCAAATGACCACGATTCGCCCAAATCTCCTCAAGCTCCTCGCTCCGCTCGCCGCCTTCGGCCTCACGCTCGCCCTGATCCTGTCGTTCGGTGGCGGTCGCGACCTCGAGCTCGCCGCGGACGGCCCCGCCGCAGGCGCCGAGATCCCGCCCGCCGCGTCCGCGGCCGAGCGCATCTCGATCCTCCAGCGCGCCGCGGCCGACGCCGACGCGAGCGCCGGCGTCTACGCCGCCCTCGGCGAGGCGTATCTCCAGAGGGCCCGCGAGAGCGGCGATCCCGGCTTCTACTCGCGCGCCGGGCAGAGCTTCGACGCCGCTCTGCGGCGCGACGCCCGCAACGTCGACGCGGTGCTGGGCGCCGGCACGCTCGCCGGGCTCCGACACGACTTCCTCGCGCAGTTGCGGCGCGGACGGGAGGCGCAGCAGCTCGCGCCGGGTCTCGTCAGCTCGCTGCCCGAGATCGCTGACGCCCAGGTCGAGCTCGGCCGCTACGGCGCCGCGGAGAGCACCCTCGAGCAGCTGCTCGACGTCAAGCCGAACCTGACCTCCTACTCGCGCGTGTCCTACCTCCGCGAGCTGACCGGTGACCTGACAGGCGCCGTCGCGGCGATGCGGCTCGCGGTCTCGGCCGGCGGCGGCGACCCCGAGAACGTCGCCTACGTCCAGGTCCTGCTCGGCGATCTTCAGCTTCAGAGAGGGCGGGTCGCAGCGGCGCGGCTCGCCTATACGGCTGCGCTCCGATCACTGCCCGGCTACCCAGCCGGCACGATCGGACTCGCACGCGCCGACGCGGCGGGCGGCGATCTGGGGAGAGCCGCCGCCCGCCTGCGTCGCGCCGCGGCGCAGCTGCCGCTGACCGCCACGCTGACGCTGCTCGCCCAGGTCGAACAGGCCCACGGGCGCCCGGGCGCGGCCGAGTCGGCGCTCGACGCGGCGCGCGCGCAGCAGCAGCTGTACGCCGCCGCTGACACGCTCCCCGACGCCGAGGCCGTCCTCTTCGAGGCAGACCACGGCGACCCGCGCCGGGCGGTGGCGCTCGGCCGCCGGGTCTGGGAGCGCGCGCCGAGCATCCGCTCCGCGGACGCTCTCGGCTGGGCGCTCGTCCGCTCAGGTGACGCTCGCGCGGGCGCCGCCTGGGCCCGCCGCGCGCTACGCACCGGCTCGCGCGATCCGCTCTACAGCCTGCACGCCGCGGTCGCCCATGAGCGGGTCGGCCGGCCGCAGGCTGCCGAGCGCTACTTCGACCTCGCCCGGCGCGGCCGGGCCGCGCTGCCGCCGGCGTCGGCGGCACTCCTCGAGGAGGGACTCCGATGAAGGCACGGATGCTGTTGCCGGCGCTGCTGGCCCTTGGCGTGCTGGCGCTCGCCGCGCCTGCCGCGCAGGCGCACCCGCTCGGCAACTTCTCGATCAATCACATGTCGAAGGTGTCCATCTCGGCGGAGCGCGTGGACGTCCGCTACGTGCTCGACCAGGCGGAGATCCCGACCGTCCAGGAGCGCGGCATTCCGCGCGCCGAGCTGCTCCAGCGCAAGCTCGACGAGGTGGAGCGCGGGCTCTCGCTCAGCGTCGACGGGCGGCCGGCCGAGCTGCGCCGGGTGGGCGAGCCGAGCCTCAGCTTCCCGCCGGGTGCGGGCGGCCTCAAGACCACGCGGCTCGAGGTCGACCTCAGCGCGGCTGTGGACTCGCCGCGGCGGGTCGGGCTCGAGGACGAAACCTTCGAGGACCGCGTGGGCTGGAAGGCGATCGTGTCCGCGGCCGGTGAGGACACCGCGGTGCGCACCCAGGCGCCGAGCGGGGATCCCACCAACGGCCTGCGCCGCTACCCGGAGGATCTGCTGAACAGCCCGCTCGACCGCCGCGAGGCATCTTTCTCGGTGGCACCCGGTAGCGGCACGCTGACGGCGCCACGCTCCGAGGGCGCCGGCGAGGTGTCCACCAGCCGCACCGGGGGCGACGGCTTCGCCGCGCTCTTCGAGCAAGCGGCGGCCGGCGAGGGCGTGCTGTTCATCCTGCTGCTCGCGGCCTTCGGCTGGGGCGCGCTGCACGCGCTCTCGCCCGGCCACGGCAAGGCGATGGTCGCCGCCTACCTGGTCGGGACGAAGGGCAAGCCGCGACACGCGGTGGCGCTCGGCGCCACCGTCACGATCGCCCACACCATCGGTGTGTTCATGCTCGGGTTCGTCACGCTCGCGCTGTCGCAGTACATCCTGCCCGAGGACCTGTACCCGTGGCTCAACCTGGTCTCCGGTGCGCTCGTCGTGGCGATCGGCGCCGGGGTGCTGCGCTCACGGGTGCGCTGGGCGCGGGCCCGCCGCGCCGCGGCCGAAAATGGCGTCGCGCTGAGCGCGGATGCCGGGCCGAGCCCCGACGGCGGGCATGGGCACCACGAGCACGGCCACTCCCACTCCCACGACCACGATCACGGCCACTCCGCACGACCACGATCACGGCCACCGCCACTCCCACTCGCACGACCACTCCCACTCGCACGACCACGCCCACTCCCTCACGCAGGCGGGCTTCCAGCACTTCATGGACCACCTGCGCGGCCGCGAGCACGGGCACGGCCACGACGATCACCACCACCACGACCACGCGCCCGACTCCGACCACACGGTCACGAATCGCAGCCTTATCGGCCTCGGCGCGGCAGCGGGGCTGATCCCGTGCCCGTCGGCGCTCGTCGTCCTGCTCGGGGCGATCGCCCAGCACCAGATCGGGCTCGGTCTGCTCCTGATCGTCGCGTTCAGCCTCGGACTCGCCGGCACGCTGACGGCGCTCGGCCTGGCCGTCGTCTACGCGCGCAAGCTGCTCCCCAGGCTGGGACGCCTGAGCACCGGAGGGCGCGGAGGCGCGGCCCTGAGCAGGGTCGCAGCGGCGCTACCAGCCGCCTCGGCCGTGGTGATCGTCGGCGTGGGCTGCCTGCTCACGGCGAACGCCATCCCGGGCGTAGTGTGAATTAGTTGCAATTGCGACTGATCCGATATTAGGTTCCGTTCGTATTGGGTTGACATGACGGCTCCGCACACAGGTCCTTCGCTCGAAGCCCCCGACGTGGAATCCGCCGTCGAGGCGATGCGGGCGCGAGGGATGCGGATCTCGTCGGCGCGGCGGCTCGTCCTCGAGGCGCTCTACGCCGCGGATGCCCCGATCTCGGCCGAGCAGATCGCCGACGGCCTTGCCGGCCGCCTGCCGCGCTCGGACCTCGCGTCGGTGTACCGCAACCTCGAGACGCTCGAGCAGGTCGGGCTCGTACGGCACTGCCATCTCGGCCATGGCCCCGGCCTGTACATGCCGACCGGCGCCCGCGAGCGCGAGTACCTGGTCTGCGACTCGTGCAACGCCGTGATGGCGGTCGAGCCGTCCGACATGGACGACGTGCGGACCATCATCCACGAGCGCTTCGGCTACGAGGCGCGCTTCAGCCACTTCCCGATCCTCGGCCTCTGCGCGGACTGCGCCCGCGAGGAGACCTGAACCCTAACGAGAGAGGAGCCCAGCGCGTGCTCGACATCCCGATAGCCCTACACATCCCGGACGGCTTCCTGAGCGGCGGAGTTGCGCTCGCCTGCGGCGTGGTGGCGATCGCCGCCGTCGCGTACGCGCTACGGGTCGCAAACGTGGAGCTCGACGACGCGCGCGTGCCGCTCCTCGGCGTCCTCGCGGCGTTCATCTTCGCTGCCCAGATGCTCAACTTCCCGATCGCCGGCGGCACGAGCGGCCACTTCCTCGGCGCGACGCTCGCCGCCGTGCTGCTCGGCCCCTGGCTCGCCTGCCTCGTGATGGCGGTGGTGATCTCCGTCCAGGCGTTCGCGTTCGCCGATGGCGGCATCTCGGCGCTCGGGGCCAACGTCCTCAACATGGGCGTCCTCGGCGCGCTCCTGGCGGGCTTCATGGTCGTGGCTGCCATCCGAGTCCTGCCGCACACACGTGCCGCCTTCCTCGGCGTCGCCGGCGTGGTCTCGTGGCTTGCGGTGATGGTCGGCGCGGCCGCGACGAGCTTCGAGCTCGCGGTCTCGGACACGATCCCGCTCGGCACCTCCCTGCCTGCGATGCTCGGCGTGCATTCGCTGATCGGGATCGGCGAGGCGATCATCACCGTGGCGGCCGTGAGCGCGGTGCTGGCGTCGCGGCCGGACCTCGTCGCGCTCGCGCCCGAGGAGCTCAAGCAGCCCGCGGCGCAGCCGCTCGGGCCCACGATCGGATTGGAGGCCTGAGATGCGGAGGATCCCGACAGGGGTGTTCGTCGTCGTGGCGCTGGCCGTGGCGGTCGGGCTGGCCACGGCGGTCTCGCCGTTCGCTTCGCCTAACCCCGACGGCCTCGAGAAGGTCGCCGAAGAGAAGGCGTTCCTCGACGAGGGCAAGCTTCACAGCCTTCAGGAGGACTCGCCGATCCCGGACTATGCCTTCCCCGGGATCGAGAACGAGCGCGTCGCGACCGGCGTGGCCGGCTTCGTCGGCACGCTCGGCGTATTCGCGATCGGCTGGGGGCTCGCCTGGCTCGTGAGGCGCAGGCCCGACGCGGCCGGTCCGCGAGGAGCGCCGGCCTGAGGACCTCGAGCCGGTGGCCCTCTGCAACCACTCGCTCGAGCTGACGGGGCTGGCGGGAGATCCCGCCAGCCCGGTTCACCGGCTCGACCCGCGAGCGAAGATCGTCGGGCTCGTGTCCGTGACGATCGTCGCGGTCTCGACCCCGATCGAGGCATGGCCGGTGTTCGCCGCCTGCGGGCTCGTCCTCGTCGGGGTGGCATCCCTCGCGCGCGTGAGTCCCGGCGACGTCTGGCGCCGGGCGCGGTTCGTCCTCCCGGTCGTGCTCCTCGCAGCGCTGCTGATCCCGCTCTTCCGCACGGGCGGCCAGACATGGTCGCTCGGCCCGCTCACCCTCCATCAGGCGGGCCTCGAGACCTTCGCCGTGGTCGCGGCCAAGGCCACCATCGGGACGGTCGCGGCGGTCCTGCTGGGCGCCACGACCACCTTCCCCTCTGTCCTGCGCGGGCTCGAGTCGATGCGTCTGCCGCGCGTGCTGATCCTGATCGCGGCGTTCATGTACCGCTACCTGTTCGTGATCGTCGAGGAGGTTGGTCGCATGCGCGCCGCGCTCGCCGCACGCGGCTATGAGCCGCGCAACGCGCTGCACGCCGCGGCTCTCGGCCGGGTCGCGACCGCGCTCTTCCTGCGCACATACTCGCGCGGCGAGCGGGTTTACATCGCGATGCTCGCGCGCGGTTACGACGGCCGCATGCCGCGGCTCGTCCCGCTCGTCTTCGGGCGTGCGGACGTCGCGTTCGTGGCCGCGGTGCTGACCCTGCTCGTGCCCCTGCGGATCGCCGCCGGGGTGGTCGCATGAGCTGCGCCGTGCATGCGGTCGGAGTCGGCTACAGCTACCCGAACGGCCGTCCCGCCCTCCGCGACGTCCACCTGCACGTCGAGCACGGCGAGCGGGTTGCCGTCCTCGGCCCCAACGGCGCCGGCAAGACGACGCTGATGCTGCACCTGAACGGCCTGATGCGCGGTACCGGCAGCCTGGAGGTCGCGGGCCTCCAGGTCGGCGACAAGACACTCGCAGCCCTGCGCGCGCGAGTCGGGCTCGTCTTCCAGGACCCCGACGACCAGCTCTTCATGCCGACCGTCGCGGAGGACGTGTCCTTCGGCCCGCTCAACCAGGGGCTTCCGTCCAAGGAGGTCGAGCGGCGTGTCGGAGAGGCGCTCGACGCCGTGCGCATGAGCGGAGTGACGGAGCGCGCGCCCTACCAGCTGTCGATGGGCGAGCGCCGGCGCGTCGCGATCGCGACCGTCCTCGCCATGCGCCCAAGCCTGCTGGTGCTCGACGAGCCGTCGGCCAACCTCGACCCGCGCGCACGTCGCGAGCTGCTCGACATCCTCGAAGGCATCGACCGCACGATGCTGCTCACTACCCACGACCTGCCGCTTGCCGCCGAGCTCTGCGAGCGCGCCGTGATCCTCGCGGACGGCCGCGTGGTCGCCGACGCCGAATGCCACGAGCTGCTGGCCGACAGCGAGCTGCTGGCGAAGCACGACCTCGAGCTGCCTGCGGGCTTTGCGCTCGACCGGGTGACACGCCGGCCTCGACCTCAGCGCGACTACGCGCAAGAATCCAAGGTCGTGGAAGCGACCAGGAGGTAGACGGGATGCAGGAGCACGTGCACGACCATCCGCATTCGCACGAGCACTCGCACGGCGACGTCACTCACACCCACCCGCACAGCTCGCACGAGCACGAGCACGTCGAGCACGAGCACGAGCATTCGCACGGCGACGTCACGCACTCGCACGCGCACAGCCACGAGGCGGGCCAGGAGCACGGCGAGCTCGCTCACGAGCACGCGCACGAGTAGTCCGGCTCAACCCCCCGTCTGATAGGCGCGCAGGGCCAGCGTCACGATCAGGAGCGCGCCCACCGTCATCACCCCCATCTCGCCGAGCGCCACGCGCTTGGCGAGCACGACCTGCTCGCGCCGGTCGAGCGCGTCGACGTCCTCCACGTCCTCGAGCTCGCGCTGCGCTATCCCCGCTCGCATCGCCTCGCAGACGACGGTGATCACGAGCGGCGCGACGCCGTAGGCGACGTGCAGGCCGTCGGGCGCGGACGCGCCGCGGGCCAACAGCAGGAAGCCGAGGATGGCCTCGACGACGACCGTGGCCTGGGCCACGCGCAGCAGCGGCCAGAAGACGAGCGAGGCCCGCGCCTCCTTGCGCAGCCAGCCCACCGCACCCCACACGGCGGCCACGGCGTTGGACAAGAGGACGGCGATCCCGACCACCATGTGGATCTCGGTCAGGGGGTGCCCTTTCGCACTATGTGGCCTCGCCGCACAAGGTTGCGTTATACCTCCGCGTGCAGTGCTGAAGAGCTACCTGCCCGCCCTCGTGTTTCTGCTGCTCGGCATCGGCATCGGCACGGCATTCACCATGGCGAATTACGTGCTCGGGCCGAAGCGCCCGGGACGTGTCAAGAGCGAGCCCTATGAGAGCGGCCTGCCGTCCGACGTCAGGCGCACGTTCCGCTTCGGCATCAGCTTCTACCTGATCGCGATGCTGTTCATCCTGTTCGACATCGAGGTCGTGTTCCTCTACCCGGTGGCGCTCCAGCTCGACGCGCTCGGCACCTTCGCGCTCGTCGAGACCGCCATCTTCGTGGTGCTGCTGCTGGTCGCCTTCGTATTCGTCTGGAGAAGGGGCGCCCTGGAATGGAAGTGATCCGCACCCCCGTCGACTCGAGCCGCAAGGAGGACCTGCGCGTTCGCCAGCTGCGCGCGCAGCAGATGCTGCGCGGCGAGCTCGCAGGCAGGGACCTCGACGAGTTCGTCGAGGAGCGGCTCGTGTTCACGACGCTCGAAACCGCCCAGAACTGGGCCCGCAAGAACTGCCTGTTCCCGCTCGGCTTCGGCCTCGCCTGCTGCGCGATCGAGATGATCACCGTGATCGGCTCGCCCCGGAACGACCTCGCGCGCTTCGGCGCCGAGGCGATCCGCTTCACGCCACGCCAGGCCGACCTGCTGATCCTGTCCGGGCGCGTCTCGATCAAGATGGCCCCGATCATCCGCAGGCTCTACGACCAGATGCTGGAGCCGAAGTGGGTCATCGCGATGGGCGCCTGCTCCTCGACGGCCGGCATGTTCAACAACTACGCCGTGGTCGCGGGCGCGGACAAGTTCCTCCCGATCGACATCTACGTGCCGGGCTGTCCCCCCCGTCCCGAGGCCCTGATCTACGGGATCATGAAGCTCCAGGACAAGATCATGGGGAACCCCGACATGGGCTGGCGCGAGCGCTACCAGGCCGAGGGGACCGAGGAGCCCGTTGCCTGACGCCACCGGCCTGGAGCTGATCGCTCAGCGGGTGCGCGAAAGCGTCGCGGACGAGGCCGTCACCGGCACGACCTACGCGCGCGAGCAGGCGACGCTCGAGGTGGCGCCCGACAGCATCCACGACGTGCTCGCCCACCTGCGCGACGCCGACGAGGCGTGGGAGGCGCTCATGAGCCTGCACGGCGCCGACTACCTGCCCGAGGAGCCGCGGCTCGGCGTCCATTACCAGCTGCTCTCGATGGAGCGCTGCGACCGCCTCAACGTCAAGACGCGGCTGGGAGCCGAGGACCCGCACCTGCGGACCGTCATCGACCTCTACCCGACCGCCGACTACCAGGAGCGCGAGGTCTTCGACATGTTCGGCGTCGTGTTCGACGGTCACCCGGACATGCGCCGCATCCTGATGCCGGAGGACTACTCCGGCTTCCCCCAGCGCCGCGACTTCCCGATGGGCGGCGAGCCGGTGATGTTCACCTTCAACGAGAAGAAGTTCCCGCGCTGGTATGACTGACCCGCTCTCAGTCCCGTACCGCGAGCGCGAGCGCTCGGTGACGATGGAGCCGATGGGCGAGGAGCCTCACGACGAGCTCTTCACGATCAACATCGGCCCGCACCACCCGGCCACCCACGGGGTGCTGCGGCTCCTCACGACGCTCGAGGGCGAGGTCGTGCGCGACGTCAAGCCCATCATCGGCTACGTCCACACCGGCATCGAGAAGAGCTGCGAGGACCAGCAGTACTGGAAGGCGATCACCTTCGTCGAGCGGATGGACTACCTCGCCTACTACTTCAACGCGCAGGCGTACTGCATGGCGGTCGAGAAGCTGCTCGGAGTCGACGTGCCGCCGCGCGCCCAGTACCTGCGCGTTATCCACCTGGAGCTCAACCGGATCGCCTCGCACCTGTTCGCGCTCGCGACCGGCGCGCTCGACATCGGCGCGATCACGATGCTCTGGTGGGGCTGCCGCGACCGCGACCTGGTGCTGGACCTGTTCGAGATGTCGTCGGGCCAGCGCATGCACACGCGCTACTTCCAGGTCGGCGGCGTGATCGAGGACATCCCGCCCGGCTTCGAGGAGCGGGTGCGCGCCTTCCTCGAGCTGATGCCGAAGCGCATCGAGCAGTACGAGTCGCTTCTCGATCGCAACGAGATCTGGCTCCGGCGCCTCAAGAACACCGGCGTGATGTCGAAGGAGCGCGCGCTCGAGCTCGGCGTCACGGGACCGCTCCTGCGCGCCAGCGGACACGCCTGGGACCTGCGCAAGGCGATGCCGTACTGCTCCTACGAGCACTTCGACTTCGACGTGCCGGTGGGCTCGGTGGGTGACAACTACGACCGCTACAAGGTCCGCCTCGACGAGATGCGCGAGTCGATCAAGATCGTCGAGCAGGCGCTCGACGGCCTGCCCGAGGGGCCCTGGATAACCGACGACCGCAAGGTCGCGCTGCCGCCGCGCCACGAGCTCGCCACCTCTATGGAGGCGCTCATCCACCACTTCAAGCTCGTGACCGAGGGCTTCCGGGTGCCGCCGGGCGAGGCGTACGTGGCGGTCGAGTCGCCGCGCGGCGAGCTCGGCTGCTTCGTGGTCGCCGACGGCTCCGCCAAGCCGGCGCGTGTCCACATGCGCGACCCGAGCTTCGTGAACCTGCGGGCGCTGCCGGAGATGGCGCAGGACTCGCTGATCGCCGACTTCATCGCCTGCGTGGCGATGCTCGACCCGATCCTCGGGGGAATCGACCGGTGAACGATGAACGGCAATCCCCTGTCGCCGGCCCACCGGCGGCCTCGGATACGGCAGACCGCATGACGGCCGTCGGCGACGAGGGCGCCCTCCAGGCGGCCCCGCTGCCGGCCGGCTGGGACGAGGGCGTTCGCCTCGAGGACGACCCGGCCACGATCCCAGATCCGGGCTTGGTCGAGGTGCCCGAGGCGCTGCGCAGCGAGATCGAGCGGCTCATGCGCCTCTACCCCGACCGCCACTCGGCGACGCTGCCCGCGCTCGGCGCGGCCCAGCGCGTGCATGGCTGGTGCTCGCCCGAGGCGTTCCGGCAGGTCGCGGCCGTGATGCAGGTGACTCCGGCCTACCTCTCGAGCGTGGCGACCTTCTACGACATGCTGCGCACGGAGCCGACGGGCAGCCGCTACGTGTACGTCTGCACGAGCGTCGCCTGCCATGTCCGCAACGCGAAGAAGGTCTACGACGCGATCGAGCGCGAGGCGGTCGACCAGGGGCTCGAGGACGTCGAGCTGCGCGAGTTCGAGTGCCTGGGCGCGTGCGACATGGCGCCGATGGCGTCAGTCGACGGGCGCTACGTCGGGCCGCTCACGACCGCCGACGCCGCGGAGCTCGTGAGCGCCGTCAAGGAGGGCCGCGAGGTGCTTCCCGGGCGCGGACTGAACGACCCCGGCTACGCCATACCTCCCGCGCCGCGCCAGGACGCGGGTCCTCCCGAGGAGCCCGACGTCCATCCCGCCGGCGGCACCTGGAAGGAGCCGGAGCTCCTCGACGTGCCCCCGGCGGAGGGCCCGGCGCCGCACCGGCGCGAGCCGCTGCACCCGCTCGACCCGGGTACGAGCGTCACGCCCGAAGAGGAAGAGCCAGAGTGACCGAGACCCGCATCCTGCTGCGCAACGTCGACGAGCCGGACCTGCACACGATCGCGGTCTACGAGCGGCTGGGCGGCTACCGCTCGGCACGCAAGGCCCTGCTCGAGATGGAGCCGCAGGCCGTCCTGCACGAGCTCGAGGAGTCCGGCCTGCGGGGGCGTGGCGGCGCCGGCTTCTCGATGGGCAAGAAGGCGAGCTTCATCCCCAAGGGCCAGATGGACAAGTACCTGTGCTGCAATGCGGACGAGTCCGAGCCGGGCGCCTTCAAGGACCGCCTGCTGATGCAGAAGAACCCCCACCTGCTGGTGGAGGGGTGCATCCTCGGCGCGATCGCCGCGGGCGCGAACAAGGGCTTCATCTTCATTCGCGGCGAGTATGAGCTGCAGGCCGACATCCTCGACGCCGCCGTGGCCGAGGCCTACGAGAAGGGCTACCTCGGGGAGCGCATCCTCGGCTCCGACACGTCGTTCGACCTCGTCGTCCACCGCGGCCAAGGCGCCTACATCTGCGGCGAGGAGACCGGCCTGCTCGATGCGCTCGAGGGCAAGCGCGGCAACCCGCGGCTCAAGCCGCCGTTCCCGGCCAATCAGGGCCTCTACCAGGGCCCCACGCTGATCAACAACGTCGAGACTCTCTGCAACGCGCCGATCATCATCGAGAAGGGCGCGGCGTGGTACCGCGAGCTCGGCAAGGGCAACTCGACCGGCACGAAGCTGGTCTCGGTGTCCGGCAACGTGCAACGGCCGGGCAACTACGAGGTCGAGCTCGGCATCACCGTGCGCGAGATCATCTACGGGCTGGCCGGCGGCCCGCCTGAGGGCCGCCGCCTCAAGTGCTTCTTCCCCGGCGGGTCGTCCGCCCCGGTGCTGACCGAGGAGCACCTCGACCTCCCGTTCACCTACGAGTCCATGGCCGAGGCGGGCTCGATGCTCGGCACCGCCTCGGTCATCGTGGTCGACGACTCCCAGCCGCTCGTCCCGCTCGCCCTGCGGCTCGCGGAGTTCTATCGCCACGAGTCGTGCGGCAAGTGCGTCCCCTGCCGTGAGGGCACCAACTGGACGGTCAAGATGCTCGAGCGCATCGACGAGGGCGAGGGGACGCCGATGGACCTGGACATCATGGAACAGGTCCAGGGCAACATCATCGGCAACTGCCTGTGCGTGCTGGGCGACTCGATGGCGATGCCGGTCGGGTCGATGCTGAAGCACTTCCGGCCCGAGTTCGAGCAGCATATGGAGGCCGCCCGCGAGCGCCGCGACCTCGCGTCGATCCGACCGATGGGCGCCGAGGAGCTGGGAGCCGCAGCCGGGGCAGGGGCCGCCTAGCCATGGCGCGGCCCGAGCAGAACTGGATCACCTTCGAGATCGACGGCCGCGAGGTGCGCGCCCCTGAGGGCGCGATGCTCGTCGACGCCGCCAAGCACGGCGACGTCGAGATCCCCTACTTCTGCTACGAGTCCAAGCTCGGCCAGCCGGTCGGCGCCTGCCGCATGTGCCTGGTCGAGATCGAGGGCATCCCGAAGCTCCAGACCTCCTGCTCGACCGCCGTCCGCGACGGCATGGTCGTCAACACGACCTCCGACCGCGTCAAGCACGCCCAGAACGCGGTCGTCGAGTTCCTCCTCGTCAACCACCCGCTCGACTGCCCCGTCTGCGACAAGGGCGGCGAATGCCCCCTGCAGGACATCTCGTACGGCTGGGGGGCGGGCCACTCGCGCTTCATCGAGCCCAAGCGCCATTTCAAGAAGCCACTCGAGCTGTCGCCGCTGATCGCGATCGACCGCGAGCGCTGCATCCTCTGCTACCGCTGCGTGCGCTTCTCGCAGGAGGTGGCCGAGGACTACCAGCTCGTCTTCCTCGACCGCGGCGACCACACCTTCGTCGGCACGCACGACGGCCACCCCTACGTGGCGCCCTTCAGCGGCAACATCATCGAGCTGTGCCCCGTGGGGGCGCTCACTTCGCGTGCCTACCGCTTCCGCGCTCGCCCGTGGGACATCGAGGACTCGGGCAGCGTGTGCACGCTCTGCCCCTCCCAGTGCAACGTCAAGCTGACCATCCGCGACGACATCAAGGTCGTGCGCGTGCTCGCGCGCGACAACGACGAGGTCGACGACGGCTGGCTCTGCGACAAGGGCCGCTTCGGCTACCAGGCCTTCTCGGCCGAGGAGCGCATCACCGTGCCGCTCGTCCGCGATGGCGGCTACCTGCGCGAGGTGTCCTGGGAGCGCGCGCTCTCGGACGCCGCCACGGCGCTGAAGCGCTCCGGCGCAGACACCGTCGCCGTGGTCGGCGGCTCGGCCACGAACGAGGAGGGCTTCCTCCTCCAGCACCTGCTCCGCGAGGGGCTCGGCTCCCCACACCTGAACGCCGGGCCCACGGCTGCGCCACGGCTCGCCCGGGCGCTTGCGCGCCCGGACCTGGCCGCGCGCGTCTCGGACATCGACCACGCCGGCGCGATCCTCGTGCTCGACACGGAGCTAGTCGACGAGGCGCCGATCCTCGACCTGCGCGTGCGCAAGGCGGTACGCCGCAACGGCGCGCGGCTCGTGGTCGCATCGAGCCGCCCGTCGACGCTCGACCCGAACGCCGCGGCGGCGCTCCGCTTCGCCCCCGGCGCGGCCGAGGCCGCACTGGCGGCGCTGGCGGCGGCGCTCGGCTCGAGCCGCGCCGGCGGATCGCTCGACGACCTCGCCGGCCGCGCACGCGCCACCAGCGGCTTCATAGCCGGCCGCCCCCAGCCGAACGGCGCCGGCCCCGCCGGCCCGGCGGACGCTGTGCGCGCGGCAGCCGACCTGCTGCGCGACGCGGACGACGTCGTGGTCGTCTGGGGCGAGCGCGTCTTCGCCGGAGAGCGCGGCGATCAGGGGCTCGAGGCGCTGCTCGCGCTCGCCGAGACGCTCGGTATCGCCGAGCGCGACGAGTCGGGGCTGATCGCGATCCCGGATCGGACCAACGGGCGTGGTCTGCGGGAGGTCGGCTGCTCGCCGGTGCTCGGGCCCGGCCTGGCGGACGCCGCCGAGGCGGGTGACCCGGACGCCGCGCGCGGTGCCCTGCTCGCCGTCGACGCCGAGCTGCCGGAGGCGGTGCTCACCCGCGCCGCGTCGGTAATCGCCTTCGCGGGCTTCCGGACCGAGACGCTCGAGGCGCAGGCGGACATCGTCTTCCCGGCCGAGATCTACGCCGAGAAGGAGGGCACCGTCACCCACCCGGACGGGCGCCTCCAGCGCGTGCGCCAGGCGCTCGGCCACGCCGGCGAGGTGCAGGCCGGCTGGGCGCTGCTCGCCGAGCTATGCGAGCGGACCGGCGCGGGCCTCGAGGTGCGGAGCAGCCCGGAGGTCAGTGCCCTGATCGCCGAGCGTGTCCCCATCTACGCCGGCCTGACACTGGAGGCGATCGGCGGCCTCGGCAGGCGCTGGCAGGACGGCGAAGGCGCGGCGGCGCTCGCGCCGGAGCCCTTCTCGAGCGACCCGCTCGAAACGCCGCCGGCGGCGCCGAGCGGCCTCCGGCTCGCGCGCGTCCCGACGCTCTGGAGCGGTCCCGAGATCGAGTACTCGCCCTCGCTCAGCTTCCTGGCGACGGGCCCGCGCGCAGAGCTGTCAGCGGGCGACGCGGCCCAGATCGGTGTCGAGAACGGGGACGACATCGAGTTGAGCGTGGAGGGCGAGCGCGAGGTCGCGGCCGCGGCCGTGCGCAGCGCGGTGCCCGACGGCAGCGTGTTCGTGACGGACGTGGCGCTGCCCGACGGCCCGGTGGCGATCAGGCCGGCGCGCGCCGGAGCGGCGGTCGCCTGATGCCGGACGAGGCGATCTGGGTGATGATCGTGAAGTCGATCCTCATCTTCGTCGTGTTCCTGCAGATCGTCCCGATCGTGCTGCTCGGCGAGCGCAAGATCCTCGGCCGCTTCCAGTCGCGCATCGGCCCGAACCGCGTCGGCTGGCGCGGCGTCCTGCAGCCCGCCGCCGACGTCCTCAAGCTGCTCTCGAAAGAGGCCTTCACGCCCTCCACCGCCGTGCCCTGGATGATGGCCCTCGCTCCCGTGATCTCGGTCGTGACCGCGGTTGCGACGATGGCGATCATCCCGTTCGGCCCGGTCGGCGCGTGGGGCGGCGACTGGGGCCTGTACGGCATGGACGTCTCGATCGGCGTCCTCTACTTCTTCGCGTTCGGCTCGCTCGCGTTCTACGGGACGATGCTCGGCGGCTGGTCGTCGGGCTCGAAGTACTCGTTCCTCGGTGCGATGCGCGCCGCGGCGCAGCTGATCTCCTACGAGGTCGCGCTCGGCCTGTCGCTGCTCGGCGTCGTGATGACGGCCGGCTCGATGTCGCTCGTCGACATCGTCGACGCCCAGGACGGGATCTGGTTCATCCTGCCCCAGTTCGTCGGCTTCTGCATCTTCATGGTCGCCGGCTTCGCCGAGACCGCACGCGCGCCGTTCGACCTGCCGGAGGGCGACGCCGAGATCGTCGGCGGCTACAACACCGAGTTCGGCGGCATGCGCTTCGGCTCTTTCTTCATGGCCGAGTACATGGAGATCCTCGTGATCTCCGCGATCGCGGCCACCTGTTTCCTCGGCGGCTGGCACGGGCCCGGCCCGATCGCGCTCGCGCCGCTCTGGATGCTGATCAAGATCCTGGCCGGCACCTTCTTCTTCATCTGGATCCGCGCGTCGCTGCCGCGCCTGCGCTACGACCAGCTGATGTCGTTTGGCTGGAAGGTGCTGCTGCCGCTGGCGACCCTCAACGTCCTGGTAACGGCAATCGTTCTGGTGGTGACCTGATGCCTGCAGATTGGAAGAGCGCGGCCAAGCCGGTCAAGCGCGGCCCTGAGCCCGGCGGCGTCGGCGCGGTGTATCGCGTCTTCGGCGAGACCCTGCGCGGGCTGAAGACGACCTTCGGGCGCGTCGTCGAGGGGCCCGTGACGATCGAGTACCCCGAGCAGAAGACGCCCGTCTACCCGCGCTTCCGAGGCCGCCATAAGCTGCACCGCTTCGAGGACACCGGTCTCGAGAAGTGCGTCGGCTGCTCGCTGTGCGCGGCGGCCTGCCCGGCCAAGTGCATCCGCGTCGTCGCGGCAGAGAACACGCCCGAGGAGCAGGTATCGGCGGGCGAGCGCTACGCGGCGGTCTACGAGATCAACATGGCGCGCTGCATCTTCTGCGGCTACTGCGAGGTCGCGTGCCCGTTCGACGCGATCACCATGGGCAACGACTACGAGCTCGCCGACTACAGCCGCTCGGACCTGATCTTCACGAAGGAGATGCTGCTCGCCGATCCGCCCGAGCACACTCCGCTGCGCCGAGAGGGCGAATAGGCGCCGCCCATGTGGTTCGAGCAGGTCCTGTTCTTCATCGCCGGGGCGGGCGCGCTTGCGGGCGCGCTCGGCGTGGTCATGCTGCGCAACCCGTTCTACTCGGTGCTCTCGCTCGTGGCGCATCTGATCGCGCTGGCGGTGTTGTTCCTGCTCCTGAACGCCGAGTTCCTCGCCGCGGCGCAGGTGGTCGTCTACGCGGGCGCCGTGATGGTCCTGTACCTGTTCGTCGTCGCCTACATCGGCGGCGCCGACGAGCCGCTCGGCCCCGAGCACGGCGCCCTGCGAACGCTCGGGCCTCTGTTCGCCGTTGCGCTCGGCGTGGAGCTCTGCATCGCCTTCATCGCCAGCGGGCTCGAGGCGCTCGACTCGCGCGGCGCCGACATCGGGCCTGGGTTCGGCAGCCCCGCCGGTATCGGCGAGCTCCTCCTGACGCGCTTCCTCGTGGCCTTCGAGGCCGCCTCGTTCCTGCTGCTGATCGCCGCCGTCGGGGCGATCGTGCTCGCGCGCCGGCGGCGCGGCCTCGAGGAGGAGGGGCCCGCCGTGGGACCGCCGCGTGACCGCGGCCCCACCGAGACCGAGACTCTCGAGGTGCGGGTCTAAGCCGTGGACGTCATCTGGTTCCTCGTCCTCTCGGCCTTCATCTTCGTGATCGGCGCAGCGGGCGTGCTCACCCGGCGCAACCCGCTGGTGGTGCTCCTGTGCCTCGAGCTGATGCTGAACGCCGGCAACCTGGCGCTGGTCGCCTTCTCGCGCATGCACGGCAACGAGGCCGGCCAGGTCTTCGCCCTGATCGTGATGGTGATCGCCGCGTGTGAGGTCGTCATCGGCCTCGGGATCATCGTCGCGATGTACCGCAACCGCCTGCCTATCGACGTCGACGAGATGTCGGAGCTGCGCGGGTGAGCGCCACCTCGTACGGCTGGCTCGTCCTCGCGTTCCCGCTCGCCGGAATGCTCGTGATCTCGCTCGGCTGGCGGGTCCTGCCGGGCCGGCTGCCGGGGCTTGTCGGGAGCGCGGCCATCCTCGGCTCGTTCGTCGCGTCGATCCTCGCGCTCATCGAGATGCAGGACCTGCCCGCCGAGGAGCGCCACCTCGTCGACAGCGCCTGGACCTACGCCGCGACGGTCGACTTCAACGTCGACGTCTCGATCCTGATCGACCCGCTCTCGGTCTTCATGTGCCTCGTGGTCTCGGGCGTCTCGTTCCTGATCCACGTCTACTCGGTCGCCTACATGAGCGGCGATCACGGCTACACGCGCTTCTTCGCCTACCTCAACTACTTCGTCTTCTCGATGCTGCTGCTGGTCCTGGCGGCGAACTTCGTGCTCCTGATCATCGGCTGGGCGTTCGTCGGCGCGGCCTCCTACCTCTTGATCTCGTTCTGGTACCGGCGCGGCACCGCGACCTACGCGGGCATCAAGGCGTTCGTGATGAACGTGATCGGCGACGTCGGGCTCGTGATCGCCGCCTTCCTGTTGCTCGACTACACCGGTCAGCTCGACTACCTCGGCGTGTTCGAGCGCGCGCCGGAGGTCTTCTCGACAAACGACCCGGCGATCGTCTGGGCCTGCATCTTCATCCTGGTCGGCGCGTTCGCCAAGTCCGCTCAGCTGCCGCTCCACACCTGGCTCCCGGACGCCATGGAGGGCCCGACCCCGGTCTCCGCCCTGATCCACGCGGCCACGATGGTCACCGCGGGCGTCTACCTGATCGCGCGCTGCTTCCCGCTCTTCGACCTGGCGCCGACGGCCGCGGACATCGGCGCCGTGATCGGCACCGCCACGCTCGTGTTCGCGGCGACGGTCGCGCTCGTCCAGACCGATCTCAAGCGGGTGATCGCCTACTCGACGATGTCGCAGATCGGCTACATGGTCCTGGGCGTGTCGGCGGCCGCCTACGGCGCGGGGCTCTTCCACCTGATGACGCACGCCTTTTTCAAGGCGCTGCTGTTCATGGGCGCCGGCTCGGTGATCGGAGCGATGGCGGGCATCCAGAACATGGACCGGATGGGCGGCTTCCGCAGGGCGATGCCGTTCACGTTCGTCACCTTCACGATCGGCGCGCTCGCGCTGGCGGGCTTCCCACTGACTGCGGGCTGGTTCTCGAAGGACGAGATCCTCGCCTACACCCTCAACCGAGGCGGCGGCTTCGTCGTGCTTGGGATCGCCGGCTACCTCGGAGCGGCGCTGACCGCCTTCTACGCCTTCCGGATGGTCTTCCGGGTCTTCGGCGGCGAGCCGGTGCCGGAGGCGCGGCAGCTCGAGGAGGGCCACCTCGCGCACGGCGAGCCGATGAACCCGATGACGGGTGAGGCGGAGGACACGGACGTCGGCTTCCCCGGCCCTGAGCACGTCGTCGCCGAGCGCTCCTGGGCCATGAAGGTCGCGATGGCCCCACTCGCCGTGCTGGCCCTCGTAGCCGGCGTGGTCGGCATCCCGGGCGTGACCGACACGCTCGAGCACTTCCTCGAACCCACCTTCGAGTCGTCGACCTACGCGGAGGACCATCCGAGCGTCGGCGCCGAGTGGGTCGGGCTGGCGGCTGGCGGCATCATCTCGATAGCCGGCATCTTCGTCGCTTACACGTTCTATGTGCGCCGCCGCGGCGTGACGCTCGAGCTACGCGACCGCTACCGGCGGCTGCACGACTTCCTCGAGCACAAGTGGTACTTCGACGAGCTCTATGACGCCGTCTTCGTGCGCCCCGCCGCCACGCTCGGCGGGTTCGGGCGCCGGGTCATCGAAGCCGACTTCGTGCAGGGATTCATCGTCGGCGGCACGACGGGCATCGTCCGCGCCGGGACGCTCTTCGCCCGCGCGATCCAGACCGGCTTCCTGCGCGCCTACGCATTGCTGCTGCTGTTCGGCGCCGCCGCCCTGCTCCTCTACTTCCTCATCGCGAGCTCGTGACGATCCACCTGTCGATCATCCTCTTCCTGCCGCTCTTCGCCGGCATCGTCGGGGCCGTGCTGCCGCGCGGGATGGCACGCTGGGCGGCGCTTGCCGGGACGGTTGCGGTACTTGCCTACGCGATCGTGCTGCTCGCCGACTTCGACTCCGGCGCCGACGGCCTCCAATACGTGACCGACGACGAGTGGATCCCCGAGCTCGGCATCCGCTATCAGCTCGGGATCGACGGCCTCAACCTGTTCATGGTCGTGCTGACAGCGCTCGCCTGGGTACCCTGCACGCTCGTCGCCGCCTTCCGCGAGCACGAGCGCGAGCGCCTCTTCTACTTCTGGCTGGCGCTCGCCGAGACCGCCGTGCTGGGCGCCTTCCTGGCCCAGGACCTCGCGCTCTTCATCGTCTTCTTCGACCTGATGCTCGTGCCGTTCTACTTCCTGATCGGCGGCTGGGGCACCGGCGACCGCGTGCGCGCCACGACGAAGTTCGTGATCTACACGCTCGTCGGCTCGCTGCTCATGCTCGGCGCGGCGATCGCGCTCGGCGTGCTCGCCACGCCGGACGGCGGCGAGATCTCGTTCTCGCTGGCCGTGCTCGAGGAGCGCTCTATCCCGGAGGGCTCACAGCACTGGATCGTGCTGCTGTTCGCGCTCGCCTTCTTCGTCAAGGCGCCGCTCTTCCCGCTCCACGGCTGGGTGCCCGAGACCTACCGCTCGACCTCGATCCCGGTGCTGGCGCTGCTCTCCGCCGTGCTCTCGAAGGTGGGCGTCTACGGCTTCCTCCGGATCGTGCTGCCGGTGATGCCGGAGGGCTCCCAGCACTGGCAGGAGCTCTTCATCATCGTGGCGGTCTTCTCGATCCTGTACGGCTCCATCCTGGCCTTCTCGCAGGACAACGTGCGGCTGGTCGTCGCCTACTCCTCGATCGCCCAGCTCGGCTTCATCACGCTGGGGATCTTCGCGCTCGAGGACAAGGGCGCCCAGGGCGCCGTCCTCCAGATGCTGAACCACGGCCTGGTCGTGGTGCCGCTGTTCCTGATCATCGGCGTGATCGCGGCGCGCGCCGGCGGCAGCCAATCCGTCGAGCAGCTCGGCGGGATGGCCTTCAGGGCCCCCGTGCTCGCCGCGCTCTTCCTGATCACGACCTTCGCGACCCTCGCCATGCCGGGGTCGGCCAATTTCGTCGGGGAGATTCTCGTCCTGTTCGGCGCGTTCGAGGACAAGCTCGTCTACGGCCTGATCGCGAGCATCGGCGTCGTGCTGGCGGCGGTCTACATGATCCGTGTCTTCCAGCGCACGATGCACAACCGGCCTGGCCCGAGCGTGCAATCGCGTGAGATCGACGGCATCAACTTCGCCGCGATCGCGCCGCTCGTCGCGGTGATCGTGGCGCTCGGGGTCTACCCGAACTTCGTCGTCGAGCGCACCGAGCGCTCCACCGTCGAGTCGATCCAGGCGGCCAAGGCGCTGACCGGGCAGACCGAGGCTTCGGTGGTCAAGTGAGCCTGCTCGCGCAGGTCCAGGCGCCGGAGATCGACTACAAGCTGCTGTCGCCGCTGCTGGCGCTCGTAGGCGGCTGCGTTGTCGTGATGATGGTCGGCCTGTTCCGCTCGCAGTTCGTGCGGCGCTCCCTGGTGCCGGGGCTCACCGCCGCGACGATCCTGATCGCCGTCGGGCTCACGATCTGGATCTGGGACCCGGGTGACCGCGATCCGATCATCGAGGGCGCGCTCGCGATGGACACGCTGACGCTCGGCCTCTCGATGCTCTTCTACGCGGCGGGGCTCGTGACGATCCTGCTCTCGCTGCGTGCGCACGCGCCGCGCACGGCCGGCCAGGGCGAGTACTACGCGCTGCTGCTCGGCTCGATCACGGGCATGGTGGTGCTGGCCGGGGCCGAGAACCTGATCACGCTCTTCATAGGCATCGAGGTGCTCTCGATCCCGCTCTACGTGCTGTGCGCGACTGAGCTCTTCAAGCGCGAATCGCTCGAGTCGGGCCTCAAGTACCTCGTGATCGGGTCGGTCGGCTCGGCGACGCTCCTGTACGGGCTCGCGCTCATCTACGGCGCGGCCGGCTCGATGCAGTTCGACGGGATCTCCTCCGCACTCGGCGGCGACGAGCTGTCGGCAACCGACCCGCTGCTCCTGAGCGGCATCGCGCTGACGATCACCGGGCTCGCCTTCAAGGCCTCCGTGGCGCCCTTCCACCAGTGGACGCCGGATGTGTACCAGGGCGCCCCCACGCCGATCACGACCTTCATGGCAGTGGCGACCAAGGCGGCGGCGTTCGGGATCCTGCTGCGGCTCTTCGGCGGCGCGCTCGGGCTCGCCCAGCTCGAGTGGGCGCCGGCGCTCGCCGTTCTGGCGGCCATCACGATCGTGGTCGGCAACGTCGGTGCGATCGCGCAGCGCTCGCTCAAGCGCATGCTCGCCTGGTCGAGCATCGCGCAGGCCGGCTACCTGCTCGCGGGCGTCGTCGTCGGCACGAACCTCGGCGCTGCAGGCGACCGTCTTCTACCTGGCCGTCTACCTGCTGATGAACGTGGCGGCGTTCGCGGTCGTGGTGGCGCGTGAGCGCGTATCCGAGTACGGTGACGACCTGGCTTCGTTCGAGAACCTCGGCCAGAGCAACCCGTGGCTCGCCTGGCCGATGACGATCGCGATGCTCTCGCTCGCCGGCTTCCCCGCGACCGGCGGCTTCATCGGCAAGTTCTTCCTGATCGACGCGAGCGTCGACGGCGACTACACCTGGCTCGGCATCGCCATCGTGATCGGCTCGATCCTGTCGCTCGCCTACTACCTGCGCGTGATCGCCGCCATGTGGATGGGCCGCTACGAGATCGAGCTGCCCTCGGTCCCGCCGCGGCGCGTCAAGCCGGTATCGGGCTGGTCGCCCGAGGCGGACACCCGCGCCCAGCCCGAGGTGGCGGCGGTTGCGATCGTGTGTGCGCTGCTGACTTTGCTGTTCGGCCTCTGGCCCGACCCGCTGTTCGACGCGGCGCGCGACGTGGGCACGGCCCTGTCGCAGCTCCGCTAGAGAGCTCCCGGAAGCGAGCCGCACATTTGTCAACCAGGAGTTGACAAATGTTCGGTTCGGTCGCCGGGAACGGGTTACGCTGCGGGGCAGCAACCGAGGGAGAGGGAATGAGCGACAACCTGGCCAGGATCCTCACGGAGACCGCTGGGCGGCACGGCGACGAGGTCGCCTTCAAGCTGGATGACGCCGAGCTGACCTACGCCACGCTCGACGGCGCGAGCGCGCGCGTGGCCGGGCTGCTGAGGGCGCGGGGCGTCGAGGCGGGCGACCGCGTCGGGCTGATGCTCCCGAACGTCCCCTACTTCCCCGCGATCTACTACGGGATCCTCCGCGCCGGGGCCGTCGTCGTGCCCATGAACGTGCTGCTGGTGGAGCGCGAGGTCGCCTACTACCTCTCGGACTCGGGCGCCAAGCTGCTGCTCGCGTGGCATGGCTTCGCGGAGGCCGCCGAGGCGGGTGCGACCGACGCGGGCGCCGAATGTCTCCTGGTCGTGCCCGGCGAGTTCGAGCAGCTGCTGGCCGAGCAGGACCCGATCGTGGAGCTCGCCGAGGTCAGCGCCGAGGACACGGCTGTGATCCTCTACACGTCGGGGACGACCGGCCAGCCCAAGGGGGCCGAGCTGACCCATGACAACCTGCACAGGAACTGCTCGATGACCTCCGTCACGCTCGGCAGGTTCTCGCACGAGGATGTGCTGCTCGGCGCTCTCCCGCTCTTCCACTCATTCGGGCAGACGTGCACGATGAACAGCGCGGTCGTGGTCGGCGCCACCGTGACGATGATCCCGCGCTTCGACCCGGAGAAGGCTCTCGAGATCCTCGGCCGTGACGGCGTCACCGTATTCCAGGGCGTGCCGACGATGTACAACGCGATGCTGCACGCGGGCGGCGCGGACTCCGCGGACGCCTCGACGCTGCGCCTCTGCATGTCGGGCGGCGCGGCCATCCCAGTCGAGCTGATCCGCGGCTTCGAGGAGAAGTTCGGCTGCCCGATCCTGGAGGGCTACGGGCTCTCCGAGACGTCGCCCGTCGCATCCTTCAATCCCCCGGACCGCGAGCGCAAGGCGGGCTCGATCGGCATTCCCATCGAGGGTGTCGAGATGCAGGTCTGGGACGACGACGGCAACGAGGCGACGCAGGGTGAGGTCGGCGAGATCGTGATCCGCGGGCACAACGTCATGAAGGGCTACTGGCAGCGACCCGAGGCGACCGAAGAGTCGATCGACGCCGACGGCTGGTTCCGCTCAGGCGACATGGCGAGGGTGGACGAGGACGGCTACTTCTTCATCGTCGATCGCAAGAAGGACCTGATCATCCGCGGCGGCTACAACGTCTACCCGCGCGAGGTCGAGGAGATCCTCTACGAGCACCCGGCTGTGCAGGAGGCCGCTGTCGTCGGGATCCCCGACGACTCACTAGGCGAGGAGGTTGCCGCGGCGGTCGTCATCAAGGAGGGCGAGACGCTCGACGCCCAGGAGCTGAAGGCCTACGTCAAGGAGCAGGTGGCGGCCTACAAGTACCCGCGCAAGATCTGGTTCGTCGACGAGCTGCCGAAGGGCCCGACCGGCAAGATCCTGAAGCGCGAGATCGAGGCGCCGGCCGAGGTGCGGACCGGCGCCTCCGCCTCCTAGAGCTCTTCGCCCAGCCTCACCACGATCAGCTCGACGTCGTCGGGCCGGTCGCGCGCGACCCAGCGGCCGTCGCTGCCGGGGTAGTTGTTGTCGTTCGCGATCAGCAGCCGGTCGTCGTCGAGGACCTCGAGGCTCTCGACGGACTGCAGCGGGAACGAGAACGGGTCGCCGACGCCGAACTCACCGGGGCGCGCAGGCAGAGAGACGTCGTACGGGTCGCGGATCGCCAGCAGGTCGAGCACCAGCTCCTTCTCGAGATAGCCCTCGTCGTCGGTGTTGCGCAGATCGATCAGGTAGATCTTCTTCTGCTGGGCCTCGACGCCCTGGGCGTCGTCACGCTCGATCAGCACGAAGCGATTCCTGTCGACGGCCGTCATGTCGCCGATCACGGCATCCGGGAACTCGGCGTCGACGCGGTAGTTCCAGGTGCGGTCCGTGTACTCGCCGGCGCGGATCGAGAACTCGTTGATGACACGCCGGCGCGGATCGGGATCGTTCCGGAGGGCTCCCTCGAGCATCGGGTAGAGGCGGCGGCCGTCGCTGCTCAGCGCCATCGGCTCGAAGCCCCGGCTCGCCGGGATGTTCCACGCGTCGGGGCTCGGCAGGAACGGGTTTTGCGGCGACTGAACGCCACGCAGCGGGATCGGCGCCTCGAGCACGCGGCCGCCCGCGTCCGTGTGCAGGAGGAAGGGTCCGAACTCCTCGCCGAACCAGAGGTCACCGTTGGGCGCGCGCCGCACGGACTCGAGGTCGAAGTCCGCGCCGGTCAGCAGCCGGTCGGGCCGGGTGAGCGGGAAGTTCACCCTGTTGTCCGGATCGCGCAGCTGGATGAAATCGAGGACGTCGACCTCGCCGCTGCCGCCGTTGGCGGTCTTGAAGTCGGGCCGGATCCGGTACAGCCGCAGCAGGAAGTCGGCCGAGTTGGTCTTCGCGCCGTAGCCGTTGTCGGGCATGCCGTAGTAGGTCCCCGCCGGCCCGTCGAGCACAGCGGAGAAGCCCGGGATCGGCTGCCCCGGGAACGGCGGCGTCACGCCGTTGGTCGGGGCCACCATCGCGCCCGACTGCGGCCCAGGCTGGTACGCGTCCGACGGCAGGATCGCTCGGGCCAGAAGGCGCGCCTCGCCAGGGCCCGCCTTGCCGCCGCCGCGTGCTCGCAGGGCGGTGTCGGCGTTGTCGGAGAAGAGACCGTCCACGCCGAGCTCGAAGAACTGCTCGTACTCGGCGGCCGCGTTGCCGTAGGCGGCCGGGTCGTCCGACGACCTCAGCTCGAGCGGCAGGAAGCTGTTCTCGTTGCGGAATGTGTAGGGGTGGACGAGGAGGCCCGCACGATGGGCGTCGTCGACGAACGACGTGGGCGGCAGCGAGTTGCCCGCGGCGTCGCGCGGGACAATGTAGTCCTTCGAAGGGCCCACGCCGTCTGCGTACTCTGCGATGTCCTCGAGGCCGGCCGGAGTGGCCATGTCCGCGTACGTGCGCGGGTCGCCGGACACGACGAAGTCCCACGGCTTCTGAGTGCGAGCGCCGAGCAGCTGCACGAGCGGCACACGCAGCTCGTCGTCGAGCGCCTGCAGGTTGCCGACCTCGAACGACTGGACGAACACCTTCGCGCGCCGGCTGTTCAGGCCGTTGCGGTTGAGCACGCGCACGAGCGGCTCCTCGAGCGGAAGACCGATGTCGCGGAAGTAGGTCGGGTGCTTCGTCTCGGGGTAGATCCCGATCGGCCGGCCGAGCTCCTTCGAGAGCCGCTTCGTCAGGTCGATGACCTCCTGGAAGGTCGGCACCTCGTAGAAGCCGTTGAAACGCGTGTTGCGCGGCCGCAGCGCCGGGATGCGCTCCACCGCGCGCAGCGTCTTCAGCTCGGCAAGCGTGAAGTCCTCGGTGAACCAGCCGGTCAACGAGAGGCCGTCGATCACCTTCGTCGTGCGGCGGTCGGCGAACTCCGGGCGGGTCGCGACGTCCGTGGTGCCCGAGATCTCGTTCTCGTGACGTGCCACCAGCACGCCGTCCTTCGTCCGCACCAAGTCCGGCTCGACGTAATCCGCCCCCAGGCGCGCGCCCAGCTCATACGCCGCCAGCGTGTGCTCGGGGCGGTAGCCCGAGGCGCCGCGGTGGGCGATCACCAGCGGATCGGCGTCGTGTCCCTTTCCATGATGGTCGTCTTTGTCACCGGCGCGCGCGACGGAGACGCCGGTGAGCGCGATGACGACGAGCAGGGCGAGCGACAGCAGGCGGGTGCGGTTCATGCGCGGCATGCTTCCGGTCTACCCGGGGCCCGTTTGTTACGAGCGCGCGGCCGGCCCGTTAAGAGGCGGTGATCCCGGATGGAGCCCGCCAACAAAGCCTCTGCTAGCCCACCTTGAGGAGCGTGAGCCATCACGCTGGTCGGCGTGCTGCACCCTCCAGCACGGCCCCGGCCAACGAATCCGTGCCGGTTCGAGATGTTTCGCACGAGAGACGGTCGAACCAGCGGTCAAGTGTCACGGCTGCCGTGCGCTGAGCTGACGAGCGGTGGTGTTCGTGCCACCGGCCCGGGCGACTCCGTTCGTGCCAGGCACCTGAACTCCGTTGACGACCAGGGCGAAGACCGCGGTCGCGCTGGTGACCGCCACCATGTACTCGAGCAGGTACGTGCCCGCGTTGACCACGGTCACCGTGTTCGTCGCGAGCGTGAACGCTCCCGCCGTGTTTCCGGCCCCGGCGGTGGTGAGCGGGGCCGACGCTCCGGTGCCACGCTCGCGCTGGGGCTGGTGGCGAAGAACGACCCGACGGCCGTGAGCGGCGCCGGCCCGGTCGGGCCAGTCGGACCCACGGGTCCGGTCGGGCCAGGTGCTCCCTGCGGTCCGGTGGCGCCGGTCGCGCCCGCCGGTCCGGCTGGGCCCGCTGGTCCCTGAGCGCCGGCCGCGCCCGGGGTGCCCTGCGAACCGGGCAGGCCCTGGGGCCCCGCGGGCCCCGTCCCACCGGTTGGTCCGGCCGGGCCCGTCGGGCCAATCGCGCCCTGCGCTCCGACCGAGCCCTGTGCTCCTGTCGCGCCGGTGGCGCCCTGCGGTCCGGCCGGTCCCGTGGCGCCCTGCGGTCCGGCGGGGCCGGTCGGACCGATGTTGCCCTGGGGTCCAGCGGGGCCCTGGGCGCCAGTGGCTCCCGTTTGACCCTGCGGCCCCGCCGGGCCCTGAGCGCCGGTCGCGCCTGTCTCGCCCTGCGGACCCGCCGGGCCCTGAGCGCCGGTCGCGCCTGTTTCGCCCTGAGGACCCGCCGCACCCGTCGCGCCGGTGGCTCCCGTCGCACCCTGCGGACCCGCCGTGCCCTGAGCGCCGGTCGCGCCTGTTTCGCCCTGAGGACCCGCCGGGCCCTGAGCACCCGTCGCACCGGTCTCGCCTTGCGGCCCTGCCGCGCCCTGGGCTCCCGTCGCGCCTGTCGCGCCCTGGGGTCCGGTGGCGCCCTCCGGACCGACCGGGCCCTGCGGTCCCGCCGGTCCCGTCTCGCCCTGCGGTCCCGCCGGTCCCGTCGCTCCGAGGGCGCCCTGCGGCCCCGTCGCACCCTGTGGCCCGGTCGAGCCTGGCTGGCCTTGCGGACCCTGTGGACCTCGCGGCCCGGTCTGTTCTCCATCCTGACGTCGAATAAGCAGGAACCCCCGGCGGACAGAAGTATTGGCTCCGGCCACCCTGGCTACGACCGGGAGCGTGCCCCGCTCAGTGAGCACGCGGCTGGCAACCGGGCCGAGCGGCACGTTGACGAACTCGAACTCGTGTGACCCCACGCTGTAGCCAAGGCGCCCGATCGTCTGCACGTTCGAGGACGCCGGGAAGCGGGCCCGAAGCGTGACGAAGCCCGAGCATCCGCTGACCTCGGTGTTCGGGCACAGCACCGGGACCGGCACCCGAAGCGACGACCCGCTCCCCTCGACGAGGAGCTTTCGGGGGGTCAGGGGAAAATCTGGTGTGCCGGATTCCGCGAACGCCGGAGCGGCGGATCCGCACACGACAAGAGCCAGCAGCAGGGAGGCGAACCGACCCGCCGAATACCGACAAGTCGGCATAGCCACGAGATGGTACCCCCTTGTCTCCTGTGCGATGGCATGTTGCAACGAAAGGAACGGAGTCCGCGCCCTTGCAGAACCCCCGTCGCACCGGCACCATCGCGGCAGTGGTCGCCCTGACCCTCCTCACCCTGTCCGTGGTGGTCATCGCGCTCGAGGCGCGCTACCGCAGCTGCCTGACCGCCGCCGAGGCCAAGTATCCGGCGGTGGCCGTCTCCGCCTTCAACACCCGCAGCACGGGCCCGGTCAAGGTGTCCTTCGTCGAGGAGCGCCAGCGCGCCGTCGACGACTGCGGAAGACTCTGACAGCCGGGTGGCGGCCCGGCCCGTCAGCTAGCCTGCGGCCCTCGGAATGGGCTCCCGGGGAGGCTTTACACGACGAGGGCTGTTCGGGGCGGGCGCGACCGGCGCCGCCGCGATTGCCGCATCGGCCTGCGGCGACGACTACTTCGAGCCCTCCACCGAGCACGACGCGGACGCGCCGAACGTCCTGCTGCTCTTCACGGACTCCACGCGCGCGGACTACATCTCGTACTACAACAGCAACTCGCTGGCGAAGACGCCGAACATCGACGCGCTCGCCAAGGACTCGCTCACGTTCACGCACGCTGTCCCGGAGGCCATGCCGACGGGTCCCGCCCGCCGGGCGCTGCTGACCGGCGTCCGCTCCTTCCCGTTCCGCAACTACGTCCCGACCAAGGGCCTCCCCGTCGGCCCCGGCTGGATCCCCATCCCGGACTTCCAGCCGATCGTCACCGAGGTGCTGGGCGAGGCCGACATCGAGACCGCCTACTGCACCGACAACCCGTTCCTGATCGGGCCGCGCTTCTCGAACTTCAGGCGCACCCTCGACGTCGTCAAGCCGAGCTACTCCCAGGGCGCCTACCGCTTCCTCAACAAGCCCTTCAAACGCCCGGCCACCCGATCGACGGTCGAGCGCTACCTGCTCCCCGAGCTGTCCGACACCGTCGAGGTGGGGCGGCTCCGGGCGATGGCGGGCTGGAACTCGGTCTACCGCGACTCGGACGGCGACTATCCGACCGCGCGCGTGATCCGCTCGGGGCTGCGGCTGCTCGACGACCTGAAGGATGAGGGCAAGCCCTTCTTCCTTGGCATCGACGCCTTCGACCCGCACGAGCCGCTCGACGCCCCGCGCGTCTACCAGGCGCGCTTCGGCACCACCCCCAAGGGCATCGAGAAGCAGGGCATCACGCCGATCCAACCGTTCGAGACGCCCTACTCATGGGTGATCGACGTCGACGTGGACGACGACACGATCGAGCGCGTGCGCGAGCTCTACGCCGCCGAGATCGAATTCGTCGACGAGTGGGTCGGGCGACTGATGAACGAGCTCGACCGCCAGAAGCTGCTCGACAACACCGTGATCATGTACATGTCGGACCACGGCCTGACGCTCGGCGAGCACGGCATCCTCGGAAAGCACGGGGCCCGGGCGCACTGGCACATCTACCACGTGCCGTGCATGATCAGGCACCCCGAGGGCAAGCGCGCCGGCGACACGAGCGACTACTTCGCCTCGACGCACGACCTGCCGCGCACCGCGCTCGGGTTCATGGGCGTGCGCGCGCCCGGGCTGATGGGCGGAGAGGACCTGTCGGTCTTGTTCGACGGAGGCGAGCCTCCGTCGCGGCCCCACTTCACCTCCTGCTACGACGACTACGTCCTCGTCGGCGACCTCGACTGGTTCCTGCTCTCGGACAGCGAGGGCATGCGCAAGCGGCTCTACGACAAGAGGTCCGACCCGCAGGAGCTGACCGACGTCGCGGACCAGCACCCGGAGGTCGTCGACCGGCTCTGGCGCATACTGGAGGACGAGGCCGGCGGGACGCTGCCGCAATTCGCACCGAGCGGCACCAAGGCGGTGATCGGGGGGTGATCAACCGGCGCTCGCTTCTGCGCCGCGGCGGCATCGGCGCCGCGGGCGCGGGCATCTTCGGCGTCGGCGCGCTGCCCAACGCGGCAGCTGGGCAGCAGGACGACCGCGACGGCTCGCGGAACGTCGTGCTCGTCGTCCTGCCGCTCGTTCGCCAGGACCATGTCGACGCCTTCGAGGGCGGCTCGCCGGCCGACACGCCCAACCTGAACGACCTGACCGGCGACTCGCTGCGCTTCGACCGCACCGTCCCGGAGTCGATGCCGGGGCTGTCTGCGCGGCGCGCGCTGATCACCGGAATGCGCGCCTACCCGTTCCGCGACTGGAGGCACACCGACGGGCTCGCGGCCGTGCCGGGTTTCACGCCGATCTGGGATCACCAGCCCGTCTTGACGGAGACGCTGCGCGGGCACGGGGTCACGACCGCGTACGTGAGCGACAACCCCACCCTGACCGGCCCGCGCTGGCCGGACGTGAAGACAACGGGTGCGACCGAACGCGCCCGCTCGACCGGGCAGCCCGGCATCGAGAGCGAACTACTGCCCGCGATCGCGCGCCAGACGAACGCCGCCGCGCGCACGTTCCGCGCCGGCATCCGCGAGCTCCGCGGCCTGGCCGGCGAGAGCCCGTTCTTCCTCGCGATCGACCCCTTCGACCCGCTCGACGCGGCCGTGGCGCCGCGCGTGTACGTCAGGCCCGGAGAAGTCGAGGAGGAGGGCATCGGGCCACTGAACGGGCGCATGGTCGAGCTCAACTGGAGCGGCAGGGACGAGGAGCGGGTGCGCGGGGCCTACCGCAGGCACGTCGAGGCCGTTGACGACGAGGTCGGACGGCTGATGGACGCGCTCTCCGAGCTCGACCTGCTCGACTCCACGCTCGTCGTCGCGATCGGCGACCAGGGCATCTCGCTGGGCGAGCACGCCATGCTCGGCATCGCCGCCCCAACCTCCTACCGGCCCGCCTACGAGATCCCGTTCCTGATCCGCCATCCCGACGGCGACGAGGGCGGCAACGACGTCGACTGGTATGCCACCACCCACGACGTCGCCCCGACGATCCTGTCGTTCATGGGCGCGACCATCCCGGGCAAGATGGGCGGAGAGGACCTGACCGCCCTGTTCGACGACGTCGACGAGGACGACCTCTACGACCGTCCCTTCAACATCACGGCGGTCGGCTCCAACATCATCGTGCAGGACGACCGCTGGCTCATGGTCGCCGATCGCGAGGAGATCGAGCGCCGGATGTACGACGACGACGAGGAGGTCGAGGATGACATCAAGCGCTACGACGACATTGCGAACGAGGATCCCGGCCAGCTGACCGAGATGTCGCAGGTTGCGCTGATGGTCGCAGGCGGCACGCTGCCCGAGTTCGGTCCCGACGGCGCGCTCCGCCCCACCCGCCAGCGCGGCGACGACGACATCGACGACGACGGCATCCCCAACGACTTCGACGCGATCAACAACGACGAGCCGGAGGACGGCACCGAGCCCGAGGACTTCGAGTTCGACGGGCGCATCCCCGAGGGCGGCAAGCTCCCGCTGAACGAGCGCACGCCCGAGTCGGCGCCGCCGGCGGTGAGCCCGTGAGGCTGAGGCGCCGCAGGCCGGCCGGCGTGGACGGTGACGGCGCCGCCGCCACGGTGAACGGGTCCGTCGAGCGCAAGAACCCGCCGACCGAGTTCCTCTATGCGAACAAGTGGCGGATCTTCGGCGTGATGATGATCGGCTGGGCGATGTCGCTGCTCGACGTGTCGATCGTCAACGTCTCGATCCCGGAGCTGCAGGACGAGATGTCGACCGACATCGCGACGGTCACGTGGGTCATCAACGCCTACAACATCATCTTCGCGGTCCTGCTCGTGTCGATGGGGCGGCTCGCGGATCAGTTCGGACGACGCAAGTTCTTCGTCATCGGCCTGATCGTCTTCACGATCGGCTCGGCGCTCTGCGCGTTGTCATGGTCGATCGAGTGGCTGATCGCCTTCCGGGTCATCCAGGGAGCCGGCGCGGGCATCCTCGCACCGCTCGGGTTCGCGATGACCGTGCTCGTGTTCCCACCCGAGCAGCGTGGCCGCGGCCTGGCGCTTATCGCCGTGGTGGCGCTCGTCTCGTCGGCGCTCGGCCCCGTGATCGGCGGCGTGCTCGTCGAGGTCGCGAGCTGGCACTGGATCTTCCTGATCAACATCCCGTTCGGGATCATCGGCGTGATCCTCTGCCTGCGCTGGTGGCCCGAGACCTGGGACCTGTCAGCGGGGCGCCAGGTCGACGTGAAGGGCATGCTGCTGCTGGGCGGTGCGGTCTTCATGTTCACCGTCGCGCTGATCGAGGCCAACCCCTTCGGCGGCGACCTGCCGCTGTGGCTCAGTCTGATGCAGGGGGCGATCCTGCTGGGGGTGCTGTTCGTGTGGTGGGAGCGGCGCGCGCCCAACCCGATGATCACTCCCGGCCTGTTCGAGAACCGTCAATTCCGGAACGCCAACATCGGGATGCTCTTCTTCGGCGGCGGCGCCATCGGCTCGCTGCTGCTGCTCTCGCTGCTGTTCGTGAACCTCTGGGGCTACACCCAGCTCGAGGCCGCGCTTGCCATCACCCCCGTTCCGCTGATGGGGCTCGTGGTGTGGCCGTTCGTAGGCCGAGCCGCCGACTCGCGTGCGCCGGGCGAGCTCGCGAGGCCCGGCCTGATCGCGATGGCGATCGGGATGCTGATCGTGTCGTTCATGCCGGCCACGGCCGACAACGCGCTCAGCTATCTGCGCATCCTGCCCGGCCTGCTCCTGATCGGCGTGGGCATGGGGATCTGCTTCCCGGCGCTGAACGTGGGAGCCATGGGCGCCGTGGCGGGTCCCGAGGTGGGTCTCGCCTCGGGCGTGCTCAACACGGCCCGTCAGCTCGGGGTGGCAATCGGCGTGGCGATCCTGATCGCGACCCTCGGCGGTGCGCTGCATGCGCACATGAGCTGGTTCGCGGAGGAGGAGATCGACGACATCGTCGACGAGTGGGAGATCCCGAGGCAGGAGGCGGGGGTCGTGATCGAGTCGACGCTGCACGACTACACGGGCGGCACGAGCGACCGCTTCGAGCCCGCCCCCGGCTTCGACGAAGCGATCATCCGCGAGACCGCGGGCTCGGCGCGCGAGGGTTTCGCCTGGGCGTTCCGGCAGGCGGCGATCCTGGTGCTGAGCGTGCTGCCGCTGATGGGCGCGCTGCGCCGGACCCCGGCCCAGGCTCAGGCCGAGTTCATGGCGAAGATGAAGGCCCAGCAGCAGAAGGCGGCGGCCCCGGCGGACGACGAGGACGAGCTCGCTCTGCCCGGGCCTGCAAAGCCGCGCCCGGCTTGAGGACACCAGGCCTTCTGCCGATTACCTTCTAGGCCATGCCTCGTCCGGCAATGCTCTTGCTGGTTTGCGTCTTCATGCTTGTTTCGGCGCCGACCGCACAGGCCCAGGACCTTGACGGCCCCAACCCGCTCGCGGGGCTCACGCTCTACTCCGACCGCGACGCCCCCGCCTGGCATTCCTATCACTGGCTCAATCGCAAGGGCCGCCAGCACCAGGCGAACCTCATCTACAAGATCGCGCGCGAGCCGCGGGCGATCTGGGTGGGCCGCCACACCTCCCCCCACTTCGCCGTCAAGGTGCGGCGGATCATCGACGGCGCCAAGGCCGAGGGCGCCGTGCCGATCATGACCGTGATGCGGGCCGAGGCGACTCAGTGCAGCCCGACGTACCAGGGCGGCGGGCCGCGGGCGGACAGGATCACGCGCAGGTGGTACCGACGCCTTGCCCGGGTGATCGGTGGTGACCGCGTGATCATCGGCTTCGAGCCCGACTCGGTGGGGACGATCGACTGCCTTGCGCCGAGCCGGCGCGACGATCGCATCGAGCTCCTGCGCTACGGCGTCGACGTCCTCTCCAGCCTGCCGGGCGCCACGATCTACCTCGAGGCCGGGGCTTCGGACTGGGAGCCCGCCCGGCTCACCGCGAAGAAGCTGCGGAAGATCGGCATCCACAAGGTGCGCGGTTTCATGCTGAACGTCACCCACTACGACTGGACCGCCGCCAACGTCCGCCACGGCCTCGACCTCTCGCGCCGGCTCGGCGGCAAGCACTTCGTCATCAACACCGCCCAGAACGGCCGCGGACCGGTCCACTACAAGGCCTCCAACGGCAGGCGCATCAACATCTGGTGCTCGCCCAAGCTGCGCGGGCTGGGCCCGGCGCCCACCACGGCGACCGCGCATCCGATGGTCGATGCGTACCTGTGGCTGAACCGGCCGGGGTACGCCCAGTCGTGTGCCGGTCGCAAGATCGACTGGTTCCTGCCGCGGGCCCTGTCGTTGGCGCGCCTCGCCACGGACTGGCAGAGCCCGCCGAACGGCACTCGCTTCGGGCACTACAAGCGTTATCCGCCGAGCGTGTTCGGCGTGCCCTAAGCTCGGGCGCATGTGCAGGAACATCCGCCCTCTCCACAACTTCGAGCCGCCCGCAACCGAGGACGAGGTACGCGCGGCCGCTCTCCAGTACGTGCGCAAGATCAGCGGCTTCACCAAACCGTCGCAGGCCAACGAGGAGGCCTTCGAGCGCGCCATCGAGGAGGTCGCCGAGGCATCGTCGCGCCTACTCGACTCGCTCGTGACCGCGGCGCCGCCGAAGGACCGCGAGGTCGAGGCCGAGAAGCGCAAGGCACGCAGCGCCCAGCGCTACGCGGCGGCCTAGTCCTGAGCGCCCTGCTCGCCGAGAGCACGATTCCGGCAATAGAAGTGCCGCAATCGTGTTCTCACGGCGAGCCGCTGCCCGACCGCGTCCGCCCCGGGTCCTACACCTAGCGCTCGCTGATCACGCGCTCGTCGCGGCCGCCGGCCGCGCGCCGGCGAGGCGTTCCTCGACGTACTCGATCAGGCGCTCGGCGGACTGCTCGACCGTCTCCGTCTCGGTGTCGAGCGTGAGCTCGGACGAGCTCGGCTCCTCGTAGGGGTCGGAGACGCCGGTGAAGCCCTTGATCTCGCCCGCGCGGGCACGCTGGTAGAGGCCCTTGACGTCGCGGCGCTCGCACTCGTCGACCGACGCGCGGACGTACACCTCGACGAAGCGCGTCCCCATCCGGGCGCGCGCCTCCGCCCGCATCGAGCGGTAGGGAGACACGGCGGCGGCGAAGGTGATCACGTCGTTGCGCGAGAGGATGTCCGCGACCCAGGCGATGCGGCGCACGTTCTCCCGGCGGTCCTCGGGCGAGAAGCCGAGCCCGGCACAGAGGTTCTGGCGGACGTCGTCGCCGTCGAGCACCTCGACACGGTGGCCGCGGTCGCGCAGGCGGCCGGCGGCGAGGCGGGCGACGGTCGACTTGCCGGAGCCCGACAGCCCGGTCAGCCAGAAGCAGAGCCCGGTGCTGTCGAGCGAGCGCGTGGGCGCCGCGAGCGTGCCGTGCGGGATCGGGCCGAGGTTCGGCTCCCGGCCGTGCAGGTCGAACGCCCGGAAGCGGCTGAACAGGCGGTGCTCGGGCCCGTGATAGTCGGACGATCCCGTGGCCAGCAGGCCGAGCTCCGCGCAGCGGTCGGCGAGCAGAAGCGTCTGCTCCTCCGTGTGCGACGCGTAGAAGACCTCGACCCCGTCGAGCCCGGCCGCGCGGTAGCGGTCGATCGCGGCGAGCACCTGCTCGGGAGTCTTGATGTCCCAGAACGGGTGCGCCCAGACCGCCACGCCGGCCGCCTCGTGGATCCAGGCGATCGCCTCCTCCACCGTCGGGTGGCTGCGCGCGACATAGCCCGGCTTGCCCTGGATCAGATAGGCGGGGATGAACGAGGACACGTCCTCGTGGCCCTCGGCGGCGAGCCGCTCCGCGTTGGCCGGGTGAGCGAGCACGGCGGCCGCCAGATGCGGCCTGCCGACCGGCTTCCCGGCCGCCTTGCGCGCCTCGATCGGCGCGGGGTCGATCGCGTACCCGAGCGACCGCAGCCGCTCCGCCATCGCGTCGGCGCGGCGCTCGCGGTCCGCCCGGGCGTCCTTCAGCCGCTCGCCGAGCAGCGCGCTGCGGTGGTCGATCCCGTAGCCGAGCACATGCAGGTCCTCGTACTCCCCGTCGACCGCCGAGATCTCGGTTGCCGGCACGACCCGCACGCCATGAACGGCACCGGCGGCAAGCGCCTCGTCGACCCCATCGATGGTGTCGTGATCGGAAAGCGCGAGCAGCTCCACGCCCGCCGCAGCCGCGTTCTCGACAACCTGGGCGGCCGGTAGGGCACCGTCCGAGTGCAGGGAATGGGACTGAAGATCGAAGCTGGGAGCCGCCAAAGCGGCCATCACTTTAGTGGGGGCGGGGGGCGAATTTCGGTGCGTCGACCGCTACCGGTACCACATCCCGAGCTCGTCGTAGGTCGCCCGCGCCTGCGACAGGAGCGACTCCGCTCGCTCTCGGTCTCCGTGGGCGTTCCGGCGGAGCAGCATGCGCGCCTGGTCCTCCTGCGTGTGGGCGACCCAGGGACGAGCCCCCATCCTCTCGTTCATCTGCAGCGCCTGCTCGAAGTGTCGCTCGGCGTCGTCGAACCGGCTCAGCAGGGTCGCGAGCATGCCCAGCGTCCCTGCGGCGGAGCCGAGCGCGAGCTCGGGGACGGCCACGGCGTTAACCGAGCCGTAGGGCCGGAGGAGCTCGTACAGCTGGGCGGCAGTCTCCGTGTCTCCCAGAATTGCACAGGTATCCGCAAGCATGCAGAGGCTGACGAGCCATTCCTCGTCCACATGCCAGTCCGGGAGGTCTCGGCTCGTGAGCTCGTTCAGGAGGGCCCCTGCCCGATCGGCGTGCCCCAGGCGCGCGTAGACGTCGGCGAGAACGGCCTGGTGCACGAGCGGGGAAGGGAACTCGTGGGCGTGATCGCGGACTTCCTGCTCGAAGCCTTCGAGGCGTCCCTGTTCGCGACGCAGCAGGAAGAGCTGCAGCTTGCGCGTCGCCACCGCGCTCCAGCCCACGACACGCTCGCCGATCGCGGCGGCTCGCGGGATCAGCTCGGCCGCCTCCTCGAACCGGCCCAGTGACACCGCGAGCGTCGTCTGCGCTGCGGCGAGCATCCAGTGCTGAGCGGGCTGCCTCAGCTCCTCGGCAACGCGGGTCATCGAGGCGAGCTCGCGCGCTCGACGGTCGGGATCGCCGAGCTGCCACGCCGCCCAGAAGGAGTGTTCGTGCCCGTCGAAGAGCCGCTCCTGGTCCCCGGTCTCGGTTGCCAGCGAGACTATCTCCGCGCCTTCTGCGAGCCGCCCCTGAGCGTTGTCGGGGCCATGCAGGGCGGCTTCGGCGGCGGACAGCGCATAGGCGAGCGTTGCCGGGTCCCCGATCCTGCGCGCACACTGGATGGCTTGCTCGAATATCCGCTCGCGCCGCTTCCGGGAGGGTTCGCCGCGCAGCGCGGCCGCCAGGCGCGAGAGGAGCTGGACACGCAGGGCGCTGTCCGCCTCCCCCAGCGCAGCCAACGCGTCCTCGAGCAGCGGAACGAGCTGGTCGTCGCTGACCGCGCGATGCCACACGAACCGTCCTCCGTAGGCGACCGCCGCACGGGCGAAGAGATCCGGTTGATCCGCCGACCTCGAGAGCTCGGCCGCCTGCAAGAAGGTTGATTTCGCACCCGCGCCATCACCCGCCCGGCCCTGGGCGTCAGCCAGAGCGAGCAGCACCTCAGCGCGGACCCGGGCGGGCGCGCTGCTATCCGATTCGAGCATCTCGATCGCCATCTCGTACAGGCGCACCGCTTCCTCGTGGGCGAGGACGGCAACAGCCTGGGAGCCGGCCCGCCGGGCGTAGTCGACCGCCTTCTGGCTGTCTCCACCCGCAACGGACTCGAAGAAGTGGTGCGCGAGCTCCGCGAGATGAGCGTCGAGGTCCGGCGCGTAGAGGGCCTCGAGAGTTTCGCCGCAGCGCCGATGGAGCTGTACGCGGCGGCTTCTCGTCAGGCCGTGGTAGGCGGCGTCCCGCACCAGGGAATGGGCGAAGCGCATGCGGCCAATCGAGCCGGGAACCTCCGCTACGACGCGTGCGTCGATGCCCTCGTCGAGCAATTCGAGAAGGGGGTCGAGCTCGAGTCCGCTGACTCCCGCCAGCGCCTCGAGATCGAACTCGCGGCCCAGCACCGAGGCCAGGCTGAGCAGCCGGTTGCACTCGTCCGAGAGATGGCGCAGGCGGCGGCCGATGACCTCTCTCACGCTCTGCGGGATTGCGAGCGGCCGCGTTGCCGGCTCACCCAGGCGTCGCTCCGCCGCGAGCAGACGCACGATCTCCCCGACGAACAGAGGGTTGCCCTCGGTCTCGGCATGCACCGTGGCGCTCAGTTCGGCTGCGGACCCGTCCGGGGTGGCGAGCTCGATGAAGCGGGCGACGTCTGCCTCGTCGAGGCCGGTGAGCGCAAGCGTTCGCGTGACCGGCTCGCGAGTCAACTCGGTGAGTGTCGTCGCGAGGGGCTCCGCGAGAGTCGGATCCAGGTCGCGGAACGAACCGACGATGAGCAGCCGGCTCTCGCCAAGCTCGCGTGCGACGAACCGCAGAAGCAGGAGCGACGGCTCGTCTGCCGCGTGAAGGTCGTCGAGCACCAGCACCAGCGGCCGCTCGGCAGCCACATTTCGCAGGAATGCGGTCATGTGGTCGAAGAGCCGAAAACGCGCCCCCTCCGACTCGCCTGTTGGTGCGGGCGGCAGATCGGCCAGGAGATCGCGGAGCTCGGGAAACAGCCGAGCGACGTCACCCGCGCCCTCGTGGAGTTGGGAGCGAAGGCTGTCCGCGTCCGCGTCGCGAATGTACGGCCGGAGGGACTGCATCCAGGGCCAGTACGCCGGCGCCCCGCCTGCTTCCCAGCAGCGCCCAACCAGGACACGCGCCCCGCGCTCTCGGGCGTGCGCGATCAGCTCCTCGCCGAGGCGGCTCTTGCCTATTCCGGGCTCTCCGACGAGCAGGAACAGGCGTCCGCTGCCGGCAAACGCATCATCGAGCCCTGCGACCAGCTCCCCGAGCTCGCGCTCGCGTCCCACGAAGGAGCTGCCCGACGCCTCCACGGCCCGCCCGGCCGTCGCCGGCGTCTTCGCCACCGCCAGGTGCAGTTTCGGGTCTTGCGCGAGCACTGCTCGCTCGAGCTCGCGTAGATGCTCGCCCGGCTCGATGCCCAGCTCCTCGACCAGCGCCACGCGCGCTTCCTGGTACGCCTGCAGCGCGTCGGCCTGGCGGTCACAGCGGTAGAGGGCCAGCATCAGGTGCGCGCGCAGCCGCTCCCGGAAGGGATGCTCGCCGATCAGCGTCTCCAGCTCCCCTACCACCTCGGTGTGGGCGCCGAGCGCCAGCTTCGCCTCGATCAGCTGCTCGCGCGCCCCAAGTCGCAGGTCGTCGAGCCGTGCGATCTCGGGCTGCGCGAACGGCTCGAAGGCGAGGTCGGCCAGCGGCGGTCCGCGCCATAGCGACAGCGCCCGCTCGAGCGTCGACGACGCGCGCTGGGGGTCGCCTGCGGCCAGCTCGCTCCTGCCCTCTGTGACGAGCCGCCCAAACCGGTGCGCATCGAGGCGGTCTGGATCGAGCTCCAGGTGGTAGCCGTGCTCGCGGGTCTGCAGCACGCCCGCCGAACCGTCGCCCTCGGTGACCGCGAGCACCTTCCTCAGGCGGGAGATGTAGACCTGCAGCGTCTTGGCAGCGGTTGCCGGCGCACGCTCTCCCCAGAGCTCGTCGATCAGCCGCTCGGTGCTGAGCGTCTCGTTCGGGTGCAACAGGAGCAAGGCCAGTAGCGCGCGCTGCTTGCGGCCACCCAGCCTCACCGCGTGGCCGTTGTCGAGGGCCTCGAGTGGACCCAGGATGCGGAAGTCCATGCGAGCAGCGAGCGTCGGGGGCAGTGAGGCCAACGTACAGCAGCCTTGCGCTGCCCGCCAACGGGACTGCTGCCGGCCTGCTACCGCCTCGTCGCCGCCCTGCAACCAGGCCGATGCAGGATCGCCCTCGTCACACAACACAACCGGGTGGGCCGCGGAGCGGCCGGCCCCGGACAGGAGGCAGTCATGGGCAATGCAATCTCCAGCCACCACCCCGCAGTCGTGTTGCGCTCCCATTTCAACCTGGTGCGCGGGCTGCTCGCCACCGCGATGATCGCGGTCATCGGTCTCAGCGCGGCCGTCGTGATCCTGGCCACCCAAGACGATCGCGAAACAAGCGCCGCTTCGGCAACGCAGGTGAGCACGCCCAGCCCGGCCGCCGGCACCCGCTACGACGGCGGCCCCGAGGAAGGCACCCGCGTCGTCTCCTCCCGGCCACCCGGCGTGCGCTACGACGGCGGCCCCGAGGAGGGAACAGCCACGCTCACCCAGCGCTCGGCCCCCGCGACGTTCGACCCTAACTCGATCAAGAACCCGCCCGGCGTCCGCTACGACGGCGGGCCGGAGGAGAGCGGCGTCGCCGCCGCGATCGCCGCCGGGTCCGGCCGGCCGGACGGCGGGCCCGACGAGAGCCGTGTCGCGTCCTCCATCTCCGGCCGCTGACGGGCGGCAGTCCACCGGTGCGCGGCTTCGACAGCGTTGACGTCCTGCACCTCGATTCGTGACCCCGGCACGCATGCGACGCCGCCCAGCCCCGAGCCGGGCGGCGTCGCCGCCGAGGTCCGTGCTCCTCACTCCACCGGGATCCCGTGCCGCATCGTGTTCTCCGTGACGATCCGGGGCTCCACGAACTGCAGCAGGTAGTCCGGGCCGCCCGCCTTCGAGCCGACGCCGGAGCGGCGGTTGCCGCCGAAGGGCTGGCGGCCCACCATCGCCCCTGTGATGCCGCGGTTCACGTATAGGTTGCCGACCGGCGAACGCTCCGCCACGCGCTCGATCGTCGCCGGCGAGCGCGAGAACAGGCCGCCTGTCAGCGCCATCGGCAGCGAGTCGACTATGTCCATGGCGGCGTCGACGTCGCGGACCGCCGTGACCGACAGCAGCGGCCCGAACACCTCCTCGCGGTTGACGGGCGACTCCTCAGGCAGGCCGAAGGCCAGCGTCGGCGGCACGAACCAGCCGGAAACCGGGACGTCGTCCGCGCTGGCGGCGATCGCGTTCCCCGCAAGCTCGCGGTAGCGCAGCACCCGCCGCTGCGCCTCCTCGTCGATCACGGGCGGCACCTCGGTCGCGAAGCTGTCGGCCTGACCCACGTCGAGCACCCGCACGGCGCCTGCCAGACGCTCCACGAGCCGCTCTGCAACCGCCTCGTGGACGAGCGCGCGCGCGGCGGCAGAGCACTTCTGGCCCGCGAACCCGAAGGCCGAGTGGATCAGCTCCGGGACGACGTCGTCGAGGTCGGCATCGGAATCGACGATCACGCAGTTCTTGCCGCCCATCTCCGAGACCACGCGCTTCACGTGGCCCTGGCCATCCGGCGTCTCCGCGGCGGTGCGCAGGATGTCGAGGCCGACGGCGCCCGAGCCCGTGAAGGCGATCACGTGCACGCGCGGGTCGCGCACGAGGGCCGCGCCGGCCTCGCCGTAGCCGGGAAGCAGCCCCAGCGCCGACGCCGGGACGCCTGCCGAATGCAGCGCCTCGACCAGCGCGCCCGCGCTCGCCGGGGACTGCTCGGCCGGCTTCAGAACCGCCGCGTTGCCCGCCGCGAGCGCGGCGGCGGTCATCCCGCAGGGGATCGCGAGCGGGAAGTTCCACGGCGCGATCACGGCCGTGACCCCCCGCGGCGCATAGCGCATCGTGTTGCGCTCGCCGGGCACCTGCACGAGCTCGCGGCCGCGCTCGAGCTCGACCGCCTCGGCGGCGTAGTACTCGAGGAAGTCGATCGCCTCGCAGACATCGGCGTCTGCCTCTGGCCACGGCTTCGCGCACTCGCGCACCTGGAGGGCGGCCAGCTCGAGCCGGCGCGAACGCAGGCGCTCGGCGGCGTCGCGCAATACGGACGCCCGCTCCGGGGCCGAGCGCGCGCCCCAGTCGCGGAAGCCCTCGACGGCCGCGCCCACGGCCACGGCCGCATCGTCGTCGCCCGCCGAGCCGGCCCGCGCCACCACCCGCTCGGGCGCCCCCGGGTCGGTCGAGTCGAGCCCGGTCACCTCACCACGGTCGCCTCCGATCAGCACCGGCACCTCGAGCGGCAGCCGTGCATCGAGCTCGCGCAGAGCATCCGTCAGCGACGAGCGCACCGCGGCGCGGCGCAGCTCGAGGATCGGCTCGTTGCGGAAGCCGGGCGGCGTCACGGCGCGGCCAGCAACTCGTCGATCGACACTCCGCGCTGCTGGTCGCCGAGGAAGGACTCGTTCGAGGTGTTCTCGAGCAGCCGCCGCACGAGGTACGCCATGCCCGCGACCATGTCGCCCACCGGGCAGTAGATCCGCACGCGCATGCCCAGCTCGGCCAAAGCGGCGGCGAGGTCGTCGCCGAGGCCGCGCAGCACCTGCAGCTCCAGATCTCCGTCCGAGCGGCCGAGCTCCCGGTTGACGGCGATCGCGTGCGCCACCGAGCGCAGGTTGTGGGAGGCGATCGCAGGCCGCACGTACGGCCACGCCTCCAGCAGCCGCCGCGTGAGCACCTCGAAGTTGCGGTCCGAGTCGCGCTTCTCCTCGAACACGGGCGGCGTCCAGCCGTGCTGGCGCGCGTCGACCACCTCGTGGTCCCAGTAGGCGCCCTTGACAAGCCGCACGACGAGCGGCGAGCCGCGCGGCGTCGAGCGCGCCCAATCGATCACCTGCTCGAGCTGCTCGGGCGACTCGCGCAGGTAGGCCTGGAGCACGACCCCGGTCGACGGCCCGTCCTGCAGCTCCGGGTCGCCCAGCATGTCGAAGATGAGCCCCATCGTCGCCTCGAGCGTGTCGACCGACTCCATGTCGATGTGCAGGTGCGCGCCGAGCTCGCGGGCACGCAGGAGCAGCGGGCGCATGCGGCGGGCGGCGTCGTCGCGCCCGACATCGGGCGCCTCGGGCCGCAGCAGCGGGCTCAAAGCGGACACCTTCACCGACAGGTTCACGCGCGGCAGCGACCCGACCGAGTCCTCCTCGAGGAGCGGGCGTGCGGGCCAAGCGGGCGCGGCGGCGGCGAGCGTCTCGAGGGCATCCATGCAGCGCTCGGCGTAGCGGTCCGCCTCGGCGGAGGTGACGGTCGCCTCCCCGAGCAGGTCGAGCGACACCGCCGCGCCGTGCTCCCACAGGTGCCGGATCGGCTTGATCGCCTCGCGCGGGCTCTCTCCGACGATGAAGCGGTGCGCCATGTGGCGCACACCCGCCGCGGCGGCGGCGCCGAGGGCGGCGCGCCCGGCGCGCGTGCCGGACATCCTCATCGCCGCCTCGATCGGCGGCGGGCGCTCGTCCACCTCGTCCAGGTAGTCGGCCAGATGACGGGCGAGATCGTCGAGCGAGCGACAGGCCGGCGTCACGTCCACGAAGCGAAAGAGAGCGGCCCGCAGCTCGGCGTCCTGGGAGGCGAGCGCCATCGCCTTCTCGTCGAGCGCGCGCAGCGGATTGCGGGTCCGCGGGGGGAACGCGGCGTGGATCGAGCGGCCCACCGTCTGAAGATCCGCCTCCACGGGCGAAACGCTAGTACACGTGTGTTGCTCCCTCGAACGCGGGGTAGGGGTCTCGGATGGCAAGCCTGATCCTCGGTCCATTGCTTCGCCACGTGGGCCAGAACGAGGCCGTCTTCTGGGTGGAGACGGACGAGCCCTGCGAGGTCGAAGTGCTCGGCGCGAGCGAGCGCACCTTCCGCGTCTGCGGCCATCACTATGCGATCGTCTGCGCCGACGGCCTCGAGCCGTCCAGCTGGCACGAGTACGAGCTGAGGCTCGACGGCGAGAGGGTCTGGCCCGAGCCGGGCGACGAGCGCCCTCGGAGCGCCTTCAAGACCTACCCGAAGGAGCGCCCGCTGCAGATGCTGTTCGGCTCGTGCCGGGTGGCCGCGCCCCACGCGCCGCCGCACTCGCTGCGCAAGGATGAGGACGAGCGCGGCCGCGAGATCGACGCCCTCCACACGCTCGCCGAGCGGATGCAGAAGGGGTCACGCGAGAAGTGGCCGGACGTGCTGCTCATGCTCGGCGACCAGGTCTACGCCGACGAGGTCTCGCCGGCCACGATGTCGTTCATCGAGACGCGCCGCGACGTGGACAAGCCCCCGGGCCGGCGCGTGCTCGACTTCGAGGAGTACACCGAGCTCTATAAGGAGAGCTGGTCCGATCCCGATATCCGCTGGCTCTTCTCCACGGTCCCGTCGTCGATGATCTTCGACGACCACGACGTGCACGACGACTGGAACGTCTCGGAGAAGTGGCTCGAGGAGATGCGTAAGACCGACTGGTGGGGCGAGCACTGCATCGGTGCGCTGATGTCGTACTGGGTCTACCAGCATCTCGGGAATCTGACGCCTCAGCTCATCCGTGACGACCCGGTGCTCGCGCGCGTGAAGGAGACGGACGACGGCGAGCAGGTGCTGCGCGAGTTCGTCCACGGTGGCGACCGCGAGCACTCCGGCAGCCGCTGGAGCTACTGCCGCGACATCGGCGGCACCAGGCTGATCGTGATCGACGCGCGGGCGGGGCGCGTGCTCGACGAGGACGACCGCAAGATGGTCGACGAAGCCGAGTGGGACTGGATCGTCGAGCACACGGAGGGCGACTTCGACCACCTGCTGCTCGGCACGTCGCTGCCCTACCTGCTCGGCCCCGGGATGCAGTACGTCGAAGCCTGGAGCGAGGCGGTGGCCGGCGGCGCGTGGGGCGAGCGAATGGCCGGCGTCGGGGAGTGGGCGCGCCAGGAGCTCGACCTCGAGCACTGGGGCGCCTTCCAGGATTCGTTTCACAAGATGGTGGAGCTCCAGCGCGCGGTCGGTTCGGGTGAGCGCGGGAAGGCCCCGGCCTCGATCGTCACGCTGTCCGGCGACGTCCATCACGCCTACCTCTTCGAGGTCGCCTACCCGAAGGGCTCCGGCGTCGAGAGCGCGATCTGGCAGGCCGTCTGCTCGCCCTACCGCAACCCGCTCGACGGCAAGGAGCGCAGGATCATCCGGCTCGGCATGTCCTCTGCCTTCGAGTGGGTATGGGAGAAGCTCGCGAAGCGCGCCGGCGTCAGCGATCCCGGCATCCGCTGGCGGCTCTCCGGCGGCGGCCCATGGTTCGACAACCAGGTGGCGACGCTCGTGATCGACGGCCGCCGGATGGACATGCACCTGGACAAGGCGGTGCCCATCGACGAGTCCGACGCCCGCCTCGAGCGGGTCCTCGACGCCCGGCTCGCCTGAGGCACAGGTACGCCGGGACCGGCGCTATCGTGGCCCGGCCCATGGACTACCCGGTCGAGACCTTCAGCGACGCCGAGCGCGCGCTGCTCGCACCGCACTTCACGAACCTCGACCGGCCGGTGTTCGCGCTGGCAGGGCTGCCTGAGACGGTCAAGGGAGCGATGTTCGCGCGCTACTCGCGCTACCAGGGGACGCTGCGGCGGATGTACCTGGACGAGTTCGCCGGCGACGCCGCGCCCGGCCCGCCGTTCGACGGGGAGGAGGGCGAGCGCGCCCGTGCGCTCTACGAGCGCATCTTCCTCGGCTATGGCGACGACTCGGTGGCCCAGCTCGGCGGCGCGCACATCGCATGCGAGTGGGTGTCGAACGTGATGACGAAGCAGCTCCAGCGCGGGCGGCTCGCGGCCTACCTCGAGCAGTCGACGCGCTACATCCCCTACGACGCGCCGATCGCCGAGGGCCTCGGCTACCGCTACTGGCGCAGCGCCGAGCTCGGGCCGGAGTACGGGGCCGCGATGGACTTCCTGTTCGACAGCTACGCCCATGCGCTGCCGCGAGTGATGGCGTGGGCCGAGGGGCGCTTCCCGCGCGACCCGGGGCAGGCCGAGGCGGCGCACCGGGGCTCGATCAAGGCCAAGGCGCTCGACTTGCTGCGCGGGCTGCTGCCGGCCGCATCGCTGTCGCACGTCGGCATCTTCGCCAGCGGCCAGGCCTACGAGCAGCTGCTGCTGCGGCTATTCGCGTCGCCGCTGCCCGAGGCGCGCGACTACGCGGGAATGATCCTGCGTGAGCTGCAAGCCGTGATGCCGAGCTTCGTCGCGCGCGTCGACCGCCCGGATCGCGGCGGCGAGTGGATCGCGTATCTCGAGGAGCGCGGCCGCAGTGCCGAGCGCTGGGCGGCGCGGCTCGGGCTCGACCGCTCGCGCGGCGCGGACGCCGCGGGGCCGGAGGTGCGCCTGCTGTCGGTGCAGGGGAGCGAGGAGGAGCTGCTGGCGGCCCTGCTGTTCGAAGCGGCCTCGTGCTCGGAGGACGAGGCGCGCGCCGCCGTTCGCACCCTGCCCCCGGACGAGCGCGCGACGATGCTGTCCGAGCTCGTCGGCGAGCGGCGCAACCGCCGACATCGCCCGGGCCGCGGCTTCGAGGCGCTCCGCTACCGCTTCGAGGTCGTCTCCGACTACGGGGCGTTCCGCGACCTGCAGCGCCATCGCATGCTCACCATTCAGTGGCAGACGCTCGGCCCCGAGCTGGGCGCGGGCGTGCCCGAGGAGCTCGAGGCCGCGGGCGTGGCGGATGCCTACCGCGCGGGGATCGAGCGCTCACGCGCGGAGCACGAGCGCATCGTCGCGCTCGGCCGCCCAGAGCTCGCGCCCTACGCGCTCTGCCTCGGCTTCCGGATCCGCTACATCCTCGACATGAACGCGCGCGAGGCGATGCAGCTGATCGAGCTGCGCTCGGGGCGTGAGGGACACCCGGCCTACCGCGCCGTGGCGCACGCGCTGCACGCGGAGATCGCTCGCGTGCACCCGTCGGTGGCGGCGGCGATGAGCTTCGTCGACCGCGACACGGAGCCCCGGCTCGAGCGCATCCTGTCGGAGATCCGGGCCCACGCGAAGCAGACCGCGCGCACGTAGCCACCCGGCGCGCAACTTTTTCTCCCAGGAACGGTTGGAGGGGCACCCACCACCACAAGGAGGATGCCCCTTGAGCCAGCGTAGCAACAGGCTCATCTTCATCATCACGGGAGCAGTAGCGCTCTCACTCATCGTGGCCACGGCCGCGATGGCCGCTCGGATCGTCGGCGACGATGGTCCGAACACCCTCACCGGGACGCCGTTCCACGACCGGATCCTTGCCAAGGGCGGCGACGACAGCGTCAATGCGCTGGCGGGGCGCGACCTCGTGCACGCCGGCTCGGGTAACGACACCGTCAACGCCGGGCCGAACGCGGACGGTGTGCGCGGATCGGCGGGCGACGACGCGCTCAACGGCGAGTCGGGCTGGGACGCCCTGCTTGGCGGCGACGGCAACGACACCGTCGACGGCGGCTCCGGCCGCGACTTCGTCCGCGGCGGGCTCGGCGACGACTCGATCAAGGGCGGCGGCGGCTTCGCCGGGCGGCGCGGCGACGTGCTGCACGCAAACGCCGGCAACGACACGGTCGTCGGCGGCGGCGGCTTCGACCTGATCACCGGCAACGCCGGGGTCGACAACCTGGACGGCGGGCCCGGCTGCGACCGGATCTTCGCCGGTCCGGATGACGACACGGTCGACGGCGGCGCCGGGTCCTCGTTCCGCCGGCTGGGCGCAAGCGCCCGGCTCGGCCGGACGCGCGGCGATGGCTTCTTCCGCTGCGAGCGGTTGCACGGCGGCATCGGCAACGACACCCTGAACGGCGGCGCAGGCCGGGATTTCATGTCCGGCGGCCAGGGCGACGACGTTCAGACCGGAGGCGGCGGGACCGACAAGCTCTTCGCCAACCCCGGCCGTGACAAGTCGGACGGCGGCGACGGCTCGGACGTCCTCTGGGCTCTCGCGCGCGTAGACGTGAGCGCGATCGGCGATCCCGAGGGCGACGAGCTCACCGGCGGGACCGGCCGTGACCGCATCATGGTCCGCGACGGCGAGGTGGACATCGTCCACTGCGGCGAGGGCCGCGACCTCGTGGTCACCGACCAGTTCGACCAGCTGGACCCCGACTGCGAGGTCCGGCGCCAGAGCGACATCACGTCCCTCGACCAGGTCGAGGACCAGGAGGAGAACCGGACGGAGAGCCCGTCGGAGGACGACGACGAGGGCTGAACAGAAGTTCCCCTGAGGTGGACGGAGGGCCCGGGTGACCGGGCCCTCTGCCGTTGCAGGTAGGGTCGCCGCGATGGCACACGACCTCATGCGCGACGTGCGGGTCGCCCCCTCGATCCTCGCCGCCGACTTCGCCCGGCTCGGCGAGCAGGTCGAGCTGGTGATGGACGCCGGCGCGCGTGTCATCCACGTCGACGTGATGGACGGGCACTTCGTCCCGCCGATCTCGATCGGCGACCTGGTCGTCAAGGCGCTGCGCGACCTGGTCCACGACCGCGGCGGCGTTCTCGACGTGCACCTGATGGTCGAACGGCCCGAGCGGCGCGTGGAGGAGTTCGCGGCCGCCGGCGCCGACACCTTGATCGTCCACTGGGAGGCGACGCCGAACGTCCATTACGCCCTGAAGGCCGTCCGCGATGCCGGCCTGCACTCCGCGCTCGCCATCAACCCCGCGACTCCGCCCGAGGCTGTGGCCGGGCTCGCGGAGATGTTCGACCACCTGCTGTGCATGACCGTCAACCCCGGCTGGGGCGGTCAGCCCTACATCGAGACCTCGACGGCGAAGGTCGCCAGGCTGCGCGAGCTGCTCGGCCCGGACATGCCGATCGAAGTGGACGGCGGCATCGATGCCGCCACGGCGCGCGAGTGCGCGGCGGCGGGCGCCACGCTGTTCGTGGCGGGATCGTCGATCTTCGGCGCAGCCGATCCGGCCGCCGCCTATGCCGAAGTGGCGACGGCGGCCGGCGCGGTCTAACCGGTCGTCAGGCGGCCGGACGCGGGGTCTGGCGCCCGCTTCCTCCCGTGCGGCGCAGGACGAAGCCGGCGATCAGCAGCACGATCACGACGCCGATGATGGCGCTGAGGATGCCGCCGAGGTCGAAGGCGTCGTCGTCGCCGATGCCGAGGCCGAGCGTGAAGATCACGTAGCCGACCAGGGCTCCGACGAGTCCCAGCACGATCGAGACTCCCCACGACTTCGGACCCGACATGCCGGCGAACGCGTCGTTGGGGACGAGCGCGCGGCCGAGGAAGCCTGCAACCAAACCGAGGATCAACGCACCGATCATCCGTCACCTCCCATTGGTTTGAAGACTGCTGACCGAATTGTGCCTGACTCGATTTGGCGTCTTCAACGAGTGACACCGATCGCTCAACCGCTAGAGCAAGCGGCCCTCGAGCGGCGGGTCCGTGCCGGTCAGGCGGCAGCGCGCGATGCGGTCGAGCAGAGCGGGGTCCATGCCGATGTGCGCATGCGGGTCGAGCGTTCCCTGGTCGGTGTCCGCGAACGGCCAGGCCTGCGGGCGGTCCCAGACAAGCCGGCCCTCGGCGTCGACGCACTCGACCACGACCGTCGCAGCACCGCCGGCCGTCGAGCTCCGGTTGACGGAGCGGTCCTCGAGATAGATGGTGATCTCCGGGAGGCCGCCGGGCGTACGCTCGAGGCGCAGGCCGGCGGGACGCTCCGCCGGCTCCTCGTCGCCGCCTCCCGCGAGCGCCACAATCACGAGCGGCGCGGCCACCGCGAGCAGCACGGCCAGCGCCACGAGGCGCGTTCGCGAGGCCTTCTCCATCGAGCGCCGATGCTATCCCCCGGTTAGGATCGCCGCCGTGACCGCAGAGACGAAGTTCACGCTCACCGAGGACCGCATCCCGACGCACTGGGTCAACCTCCTTCCTGACCTTCCGGGCGAGCCGCTGCCGCCGCTGAACCCCGGCACGATGGAGCCCGCCGGGCCGGACGACCTGACGCCGATCTTCCCGATGGAGCTGATCGGCCAGGAGGTCTCGATGGAGCCGGAGGTCGAGATCCCCGAGCAGGTGCGCGAGGTCTACCGTCTCTGGCGCCCGACTCCGCTCTACCGGGCGCACCGGCTCGAGCGGGCGCTCGATACGCCGGCGCGCATCTACTACAAGTACGAGGGCGTCTCGCCGGCCGGCTCGCACAAGCCGAACAGCGCCGTCGCGCAGGCCTACGCCAACAAGGAGGCCGGGACGAAGCGGCTCGTGACCGAGACCGGCGCCGGCCAGTGGGGCTCGGCGCTCGCCCTCGCCTGCTCGCTGTTCGGGCTCGAGTGCGTCGTCTACATGGTCGGCGCGAGCTACGACCAGAAGCCGTACCGGCGGGCGATGATGGAGAGCTGGGGGGCGAGCGTGATCCGCTCTCCCAGCGACACGACCGAGGCGGGCCGCTCGCAGTCCGCGCACACCACCGGCTCGCTCGGGATCGCGATCTCCGAAGCGGTCGAGGTCGCCGCGGGCAGCGAGGGCACCAACTACGCGCTCGGTTCGGTCCTGAACCATGTCTGCCTGCACCAGACGGTGATCGGGCAGGAGGCGATGGCCCAGATGGAGATGGCGGGCGACGAACCGGACGTGATCGTGGGCTGTGTCGGCGGCGGGTCGAACTTCGCCGGGATGACCTTTCCGTTCCTGCGCCGCGTGCTGCGCGGCGAGGCGAGTACGCGCTTCGTCGCCGCCGAGCCGGCCGCTTGCCCGACGCTCACGCGCGGCGCCTACCGCTACGACTTCGGCGACACGGTCGGCCTCACGCCGCTGATGCCGATGTACACGCTCGGCCACGACTTCGTGCCGCCACCGGTGCACGCCGGCGGGCTGCGCTACCACGGCGACTCGCCGATGGTCAGCGGGCTCGTCAAGGCGGGGCTCGTTGAGCCGCGCGCCTACCGCCAGAACGAGACGTTCGAGGCCGCGATCCGCTTCGCCCGCACCGAGGCGATCCTGCCGGCGCCCGAGCCCGCGCACGCCATCCGCGCAGTGCTCGACGAGGCCGAGGCGGCCAAGCAGGCCGGCGAGGAGCGGGTGATCCTGTTCAACCTCTGCGGCCACGGCCACTTCGACATGTCCGCGTACGACGCCTATCTGGCCGGGAAGCTCGAGGACCCGGAGTTCTCGGAGGCGGACATGGACGCCGCGCTCGAGCGGCTGCCGGAGGCGCCCGCGATCGCCTGAGCCTCCAGGAGCGCCCGGGTATCGTCAACCGGGAGATGCCCGACAGATCGGCCGACGCGCTCGAGGCCATGAACGAGGCCGTGCTGGCCATCGCGGCCGAGCGCTCCGTTGAGCGGGTGCTCGAGCGGATCGTCGATGTGGCGCGCGGTCTCGCGCGGGCGCGCTACGCGGCGCTCGGTATCCCGGACGGGGAGGGCGGCTTCGCGCAGTTCATCACCGCCGGGATGACGGAGGAGGAGGTCGCCGCGATGGGTCCCCTGCCGCGCACGCACGGGCTGCTCGGGGCGATGCTCGAGTCGGAGAGCTCGCAGCGCACGCCGGACATCACGGGCGACCCGCGCTTCCGGGGCTGGTGGCCGCGCATGCACCCGCGCATGGGCTCGTTTCTCGGCGTTCCGATCGTCTCGCGCGCCGGCATCATCGCCGCCTTCTACCTCACCGACCGCGAGGGCGCGGACGAGTTCACGGACGAGGACCAGCACCTGATCGAGATGCTCGCGGCGCACGCCGCGCTCGCGATCGAGAGCGCGCGGCTGTACGAACGCACCTCCGAGCTGAGCGCCATCGAGGAGCGCAACCGGCTGGCCCGCGATCTGCACGACTCGGTAGTCCAGAAGCTGTTCGGCCTCGGGCTGGCGGCACGCTCGGCGAGCGCTCTGCTGGAGCGCGATCCGGGTGCGGCTCGCGAGCAGGTCGACCGGCTCGGCGAGCTCGCCCGGGAGGCGGTCGAGGAGCTGCGCTCGCTCGTCTTCCAGCTGCGCCCGGCCGCCGTGGAGACGGACGGACTCGGCCCGGCGCTGCGCAAGCACGTCGATGTGCTGCGGCGCATCCACCGGCGCGAGATCGAGCTCGAGCTCTCCGGTGGAGGCGGCCTCGCGCCCGGGCCGGCGGCGGAGGTGTTCCGAATCGCCCAGGAGGCGCTCGGCAACGCGCTGCGTCACTCCGGCGCCGCTCACATCGCGGTGCGGCTCACGGAGCCGAACGGGCTGCTGCTGCTGACGGTGGAGGACGACGGCGTGGGCTTCGAGCCGGAGTCCGCCGCGCTGCGCTCGCGGCGGCTCGGGCTCACGTCGATGGAGGAGCGCGCCGGTGCGCTCGGCGGCAGGCTCAGCGTCGAGTCGCGACCTGGCGCGGGAGCCACGATCGGGCTGGAGGTCCCCCTTGGCGGCGATTCGCGTGCTGATCGCGGATGACCACGCGGTCGTCCGCCAGGGCCTGCGCACCTTCCTCGAGCTGCAGGACGACATCGAGGTAGTCGCCGATGCGTGCGACGGCGAGGAGGCCGTCGCCGCGGCGCTCGACGGCCGGCCCGACGTCGTGCTCATGGACCTGGTCATGCCGGGCGTCGACGGCATCGAGGCAACGCGGCGCATCCTCGAGGAGCGCCCAGCGACACGCGTGATCGCCCTCACGAGCTTCCTGGACGACGACAAGGTGCTGCCCGCGGTGAGAGCCGGCGCCGCCGGCTATCTGCTCAAGGACGTCGAGCCGGAGGAGCTCGTCCGTGCGATCCGCACCGTCAGCGCGGGCGACGCGCTCCTCCACCCCGCCGTCACGGCGCGGGTGATGCGCGAGCTGAGCGAGAGCGAGCCGGCCGTAGCCGAGCTCGACGGCGGGCTGACGCCGCGCGAGCGCGAGGTGCTGGGCCTTGTTGCGCGCGGGCTGCCGAACAAGCTGATCGCTCGCGAGCTGGGCATCGCCGAGAAGACGGTCAAGGCCCACGTGAGCAGCATCCTCGCGAAGCTCGGCGTGAGCGACCGCACCCAGGCCGCCGTGCTCGCCGTGCGCCGCGGTTGGGTCGAGTCCTAGCTCGCGCCGCCCCAGGTCCTAGGCCCAACGTCCGATGGTGGCCGAGACCGCTCGGCGCCTAGATTCGGCGCCATGTCCACTGCAATCGTCACAGGCGCGTCCCGCGGGCTTGGGCTGGCGCTGGCGACCGAGCTGGCGCGGCGCGACTGGCGGCTCGTCGTCGACGCCCGCGGCGAGGGCGAGCTCGAGGCGGCCCGTGAGCGGCTCGCGGCGCTCACCGACGTTGTCGCGCTGGCGGGCGACATCGGGGCCGAGGCACATCGCCGCGCGCTTGTAGCGGCCGCCGGGCCGCAGATCGAGCTCGTCGTCAACAACGCGGGCGGCCTCGGACCCAGCCCGCTGCCGCCACTCGAGCGCTATCCGCTCGCCGAGCTCGAGGCGCTCTACCGCGTGAACGTGCTCGCTCCGCTGCGGCTGTTCCAGCTGGCGCGGCCGCTGCTCGCCGAGCATGCGGCGATCATCAACGTCACCTCCGACGCCGCCGTCGAGGCGTACGAGGGCTGGGGCGGCTACGGCTCGTCGAAGGCCGCGCTCGAGCAGCTCACGAGTGTGCTCGCCGCCGAGCAGCCCGAGCTGCGCGTCTACGCGGTCGACCCGGGTGACATGCGCACGCGCATGCACCAGGACGCCTTCCCGGGTGAGGACATCTCGGACCGCCCGCCGCCGGAGCTGAGCGTGCCGGGCCTGCTCGCGCTGATCGAGCGGCGAGCTGCCGAGCGGGCGTTACCGTGCGGCCGAGCTCGTGGAGCTGGCCGCGTGATCGTCGCGCCCGTTCCCGCGCCCGAGCTGCGCGAGGCCGAGCGGCCGCCGGAGCTGCGCGGCCTCGCCCGCGACCGCGTGCTCATGCTCGTCGCGGACCCCCGGGACGGCCTGCTTCATCACGGCCACTTCGACGAGCTCCCCGAGCTGCTCCGCCCGCCCGACGTCCTCGTCGTCAACACCTCCCGCACGCTGCCCGCGGCGCTGCCGGCTCGCGCGGCCGGCGGCGCACGCATGCTCCTTCATCTCTCGACGCCCGCGCCCGGCGAGGAGCCGGGACGCTGGATCGTCGAGCTGCGCACGAGCGACGGGCGCCGGCGCGGCGGCCACGCCGGCCAGCGCCTGCAGCTTCCCGCGGGCGCGGAGGCGGAGTTGCTCGCGGCGCATCTCGGCTCGCGGCTCTGGGTCGCCGACCTGCTGCTCGGCGGTCGCGACCTGATCGAGTACCTGGAGGCCCACGGGCGCCCGATCCGCTACGGCCACGCGGCCGGGGACTGGCCGCTCGAGGCCTACCAGAACGTCTACGCCGACGAGCCCGGCAGCGCGGAGATGCCAAGCGCAGGCCGGCCCTTCACGGCGGAGGCGATCACGCGCCTGGTGGCGCGCGGCGTCGACGTGGTGCCGGTCCTGCTGCACACGGGGGTCTCGTCGCTCGAGCGGGGCGAGCCGCCGTACCCCGAGCGCTTCGAAGTCTCGGAGGCGAGCGCCGCGCGCATCAACCTCGCGCGCTCGCTGGGCGGCCGCGTGATCGCCGTCGGCACCACATCGGTGCGCGCGCTGGAGTCGGCGGCCGAGCCGGACGGGCATCTGCGCGCCACGTCCGGCTGGACGGATCTGGTGATCGGCCCAGAACGCCCCGTGCGCACCGTTGAAGGCGTGCTGAGCGGCTTCCACGACCGCGACTCCTCGCATCTGCAGCTGCTCGAGAGGGTGGCCGGCCCGGGACTGCTCGAGCGGGCCTACGCGAGCGCCCGCGAGCACGGCTACCTGCGCCACGAATTCGGCGACGTGCTGCTCGTCCTGCCCGGCTGACGCCTTAGCGGTTCCGGCGCCGCTTCCGCGAGCTGGGCCGCTCCGGCACCGGCTCGGGGTCCGGGCGATCCGAGGGGTCGAGGAGCGATCCCCCCTGGCCGTTGCCGTCCGCCGGGTCGGCGCCGCGCCGGGCCTGCGACGGCCACGGCTCCGCCTCGCCGGTCTCCCAGGCGGGCCCGCGCCCACCCGGCCAGTTGTTGAGGAAGATGGATCCGAGCGCGCCCAGCCAGAAGGCCTCGATGATGACCGGAACCACGGGCACGATCTGGAGCACGAGCAGCGCGCCGGTGACGACGCCCAGGATGCCCATGAACGGGCTCAGCAGCCCGACCCGGCGCGCCCGCAGCGGCAGCATCACGAACAGGAAGGCGGTCGCGACCTGGCCGGCGAAGTTGAGCCCGAACACGACGGCACTCGCGTTGTCTTCGAGCAGCTGGTCGGCGCGCTCGTCGCCCGCGTCGCCGCGAATCGGCTCGCCGCCCGCGAAGTCGGACGCCACGTCGAGCTGGCCCAGCGCGCCGAGGATGAGCCCAACGGCGTAGAGCGCCGGACCGCCGAAGATCAAGTAGACGAACCAGGACGGTAGGCCCGCCTCGCGCGTCCGGAGCGCCCGGAACAGGTAGTAGAACACGCCCGCGACAAGCAACGCGGCCACGGCCTGGGCGATGCGCGACCCGAGCAGCATCGCCGGGTTCTCGTCCACCGAGAGCAGGAAGTCGGGGATCGCCTCGATCCCGGGGCGGTCGTCGATGACCGTCTGCAGCAGGACGATCTGCGCGATCAGTAGCACCGCCGCGAAGAACGCCGCGAGCGCGGCCGGGCGGGCCCAGGTGGCCTCCCACTGAAGCGCTTCCTGCTTGTTCACGGGGTGGGCTTGGGCGGTCGCTCGGAGCGGCGGGTCACGCGCGGAGGGTAGTAGCCGCTGTCCTCCGGCTCGACGATCTTCGAGACGCGCTCGCCTACCGCCAGGACCACGTCCAGCATCGGCGACATCACGCGGATCAATCCCTCCACCCGCCGGCGCGTGCGCAGCTGGTCCGCTGTCATGGGCGCCATCCGATCAGCCGCCGCGCTGGTGGAAGTAGAACTCGGGCAACGCGGCCTTGGCGACCTCGGCGGTGATCTGCTGGGCCTGGTGCAGGTCGCCGGCGCGCACCGCAAGGTCGTCGATGGTCACGATGCCGACCAGCTCCTCGCCGTCGGTCACCGGCAGCCGGCGGATGTGGTGCTGGATCATGAGCGCCACCGCCTCCTCGAGGTCCATCTCCAACTCGCCCGTGACGAGCGGCCGCGACGCGTGGGACCCCGCGTGGTCGACAACCTCGACGCGGTCGGCCACGACCGCCAGCGCGAGGTCGCGATCGGTGATGACCCCGACGGGACGGCCGGCGTCGCAGACGACGACCGAGCCGACATTGCGGTCGCGCATGAGCTCGCCCACGTGCCGCAGGCTGTCCGCCGTCTCGGCCGTGACGACGCCGTGTGTCATCACCTCGGAGATGTGCACGGGGCGACTGTATCGTGCACGCGGTGACCGTCGTGCTGTACGGAGCGAGCGGCTATACGGGCCGGCTCGTGGCCGCCGAGCTCCGCCGCCGCGCCGTGGAGCACGTCCTCAGCGGGCGCAACCGGGACAAGCTCGACCCGCTCGGCGCGGAGCACGGAACGCCGGTGCGGGCGGTCTCCCTTGACGACGAGCGCGGGCTGCGCGAGCTGCTCGAGGGCGCGAGCGCGGTGATCAACTGCGCAGGCCCGTTCACGCTCTCGGGCGAGGCGCTCGTGCGAGCCGCTGTCGACAGCCGCATCCACTACGTCGACTCGGCCGCCGAGCAGACCTTCATCCGCATGGTCTTCGACCGGCACGGCCCGGCCGCCGAAGATGCGGGCGTGGCGCTCGTGCCCGCGGCCGGGTTCGACTTCCTGCCGGGCGACTGCATCGCCCGCATAGCCGCCCAGGGCCACGAGCCGCTGGAGGAGCTGGTGCTCGCATACGACGTGGAGGGCTTCGGGATGACCCGCGGCACGCTTCGCTCCGCTCTCGAAGGCATGAAGGGCGGCGACGTCGTATACGACGGCGGCGACTGGCGGGCGGCCCCCGCCGGCGTCTTCAGGGCGAGCTTCGACTTCCCGCCGCCACTCGGCCGCCAGGCCATGTCGCGCTACCCCTCGGGCGAGGTGCTCACGGTTCCGCGCCATACCGAGACACGCCGCGTCGTATCGCTGCTCAGCGCGCGGACCGTTGTGCCGATCGCCATCGGGGCCGCGCTCCTGCCCTACCTGCAGCCGGGCCTACAGCTGGCATTGCGCACCCCGCTGCGCGGCCTGCTCCAGCAGGCCGTCGGCGTGCTGCCCGAGGGCCCGCCCGAAGACGAGCGACGGGCCGCCGCCTGGACCGTCGTGGCCGAGGCGCGCTCCCGGGACGGCCGCAAGAGCCGAGCCGTTGCGCGCGGAACGGACGTCTACGGGCTCACGGCGGTGATCCTCGTTCACGCCGCCACGCTGCTGAGCGCGGAGGGATACGACCGCGCCGGAGCGCTCGGGCCGGCGGCGGCCTTCGACCCGGTCGCGTTCCTCAACTTCCTGGGCGATCACGGCGTCTCGTGGGAACGCTGAACGTTCCCTAACCTTGGGGCATGTCTTCTGAAGATCCCTTCGGCGGCCTGTTCGGTGACCCCGACGAGCTCCGCCGTCGCATGGAGGAGTTCGCGTCGCAGATGCAGGGCGCCCAGAAGGTCGCGTGGGCCGACAACGCCATCAAGCTGGCGGTCGACATGACGGTCGCGGGCCTCGCCCGGATGAACCTTCAGGGCAACGCGGAGCAGCAGTCCCAGGACCTGCTCCAGGCGATGCGCCTGATGTTCCCCGAGGCCGTCATTCTCGTGCGCGAGGCGCGCGAGGGCTTCGGGACCTAGCGCCGGCAGGCTCTTCGTCCACCCCCGGCTCTTCGCCGGCGGCTCCGCCCTTCTCGCTGGCCCGGTCCTCCTTACCGCGGGCGATCACCTCCTTGAAGCTGCGCACGCGGAAGATGAAGACGAGGGCCGTGAAGCCGATGCCGAAGGTGAGCGCGCCGATCGCGATCTGCTGTCCCACGGAGTAGGCGGCCACCGTTGCACCGGTAGCCGTGCCGGCGAACACCTGCGTCAGCAGCGCCTGCTGCACGCCCGCCCCCTGGGGGGTGAACGGCACGGCGGCGGACACCGCGTTCACTCCGAGGACGAGCAGCACGTTCTTGACCGAGCCGCCCACGTTGAAGGCCTCCAAGAGCATCCAGAAGGCCGCGAAGCGAAAGCACCAGCCGGCGAACTGGACGGCGAAGACCTCACGGAGGTAGCGCTCGCGGTCCTGCAGGATCGTGAGGCCCTGGCGGATGCGCTCCCAGAAGGCGATCGCCCGCGCGCTCAGGAGCGCGAACGCCACCATCCCGCCCACCCCGAGCAGCGTGACGACGAAGAGCGTCAGCTCCGGGTTCTGTGCGAAGAAGGAGAGGTCGAAGGCGTTCAGCTTCGCGAAGTCCGGCGGCTTCGGGAACACCCCCTGGGTGAAGGCGAAGATCAGGATCAGCGAGCCCATCGCGAGGTCGAAGCCGAGCTCGACGACGAAGCTCGCCGCGACCGCCGGGTAGCTCGAGTTCGGTATCGACGTCTTCGTGAGGAAGAGGCGGACGACGTCGCCGCCGCGCGCCGGGATCACGGCGTTGAAGCCGTAGCCGGCGAAGTACGCGCCCCAGATCTCGCGGAAGTGGAAACGCTCGGTGGGATACGCGGCGCGCAGGATGTTGAAGCTCGCCCGGGCGCGCAGCGTCAGGTAGATCGTGAACAGCACCAGCGCGAGCAGAAACGGCACGGGCCGGACCGACGCGAGGTTCGAGAAGAAGTCCTCGACCGCGTCGAAGAAGGACTGAAACGAATCGCCCAGGCCGGCCGTCTGCACCCGGAGAAAGGTAAGGGGGCACGCGCCAGATGCGCCGCCCTCGCGAACCGCCGGCCCCAAGGGCGCGTATAACGGGGCGGATGGCCGCCAGCGACGCCCGCCTCGTGGAGCGCATTCCACACGATCAGAGCGGCGAGGAGCTGCGCGAGCTGTACCGCCGCTACGCGGGTGAGCTGTTCGGCTTTGCCTGCAACGCGCTCGGCGACCGCGAGCTCGCCGAGGAGATAGTGCAGGACGTCTTTGCGAGGCTCTGGAGACATGCTCAGGACTACGACCCCACCAAGGCAAGCGTGCGAACGTGGCTCTACGCCATCGCGCGCAACCGCATCGTGGACGCGCGCCGGCGCGCCTCGGTGCGGCCGGGGTTGGCACCCACCGAGGAGGAGAAGCCGCCCGAGGAGCTCGACCGCGAGCTCGAGCAGGCCGTGCTGCGCTGGCAGGTGGCCGCGGCGCTCTCGCGGCTGTCACCGGAGCACCGCGAGGTGATCAGGCTCGCTCACTGGAGCGGGCTCAGCCTGCGCGAGATCGCGGAGCGCAAGGGCATTCCGCTCGGCACGGCCAAGAGTCGCGCCTACTACGCGCTTCAGACCCTGCGGCTGATCCTCGACGAGATGGAGGTCGAGCGGTGACCGGCTGCCACACCCACGGCGACCTGCTCGGCGGCTACATCCTCGGATCGCTCGAGCCCGCGGAGATGCAGGAGATGCAGCTCCACCTCGAGAGCTGCCCGCAGTGCGCCCGCGAGGAACGCAAGCTGGCCGGCCTGCCGGCGCTGCTCGACGCGATCGAGCCGGGAGACGTCCCGCCCCCGGAGCTCTCGCCGGAGCTCGAGGAGATCGTGCTCGACCGCTTCGTGCGCGAGCGGCAGGAGCCCGCGCGGAGAGCCGCGCCGAGATGGCGGCGCGTGCCCGTGCTGGCCGCCGCCTCCGGGGTCGCGGCCGCGCTGCTCGTCGGACTGGTCGTGCTGCTGGTCGGCGGCGGCGCCGAGGACAGCGCCTATGCGAGCTCGTCCCTGAAGGGTCGCGGTGCGGCCGCCGACGCGCGCGCGACGGCCTGGCTCACCTCCGTCGACGCCGGCACGCACGTGTCGCTCAACGCCCGCAGGCTGCCCGGCGAGGGCGAGCTGTACGAGCTCTGGTGCGTCCGCACGGACGGCCGTTGGGTGAGCGGCGGCAGCTTCAAGGCACGCCCCGACGGCCGCGCGGCGGCCGAGCTTACGGCCGCGGTCACCCCCGGCGACTACCACCAGATCGTGGTCACGCGACTCGAACCCGGGTCGGAGCGCGGGGCGCCTGTGCTTCAGGGCAAGCTGATCTACTGAGCGATCCGCGCCAGCGGCGGCTGCGTACAAGCCGATGAGATGCGAGTTCGAACCGGATCGCTTGCCGCCGTGCTGGCCGCGTGCGCCCTCGTCGGGGCGGGCTGCGGCGACGACCCGGACGAGAGCCCGGCCGGCCGCGTGGCCGCACAAAACGGCGAGAGCCCGAACGAAGGTGGCGGCGGGTATTACTACCGCGGCGGCGGGTCGGACGAGGAAGAGAGCGGCGACGACGGCGCCGGCACCAATCTGATGCTCTCTGCCCACCCGAGCGGCGCGCTCGAGTTCGACCAGACCGCGCTCTCCGCCAAGACCGGCAAGGTCACCACGCCGACGCCGGCATGGAGGGCACCCTGACGGTCGGCTGACTCAGGCCAGGGCGGCGAGCACCTGCTCGTCGTGCTCCGCCGGCTTGACGTTGCGCAGGATCGCCTGGATCACGCCCTGCTCGTCGATGACGAATGTCGTGCGCTCGTTGCCCCAATACGTCCTGCCGAACTTCGACTTCTCCACCCAGACCCCGTACGACTCCGCGACCGCGTGATCCTCGTCGCCCAGCAGGTCGAAGTTGAGCCCCTCGTCGTCGTGGAACTTCCTGATCATCTTGACGGGATCCGGTGAGACACCCAGCACGACCGCTCCCGCGCCCTCGTAGTCGGGCAGGTGGTCGCGCACGCCGCAGGCCTGCGTGGTGCAGCCGGGCGTGCTCGCCTTCGGGTAGAAGTAGAGGACGACCCGCTTGCCGCGCAGGGCCGAAAGGCTCACGGTCTCGCCGTCCTGGTTGGGCAGCTCGAAATCCGGTGCGGTGTCTCCCTCGTTCATTTGAGAAGGCGCGAGAGCCGGCGGTCCTTCAGCACGCGGCCGCCGGTCTGCTCTTCGGGGCAATAGCACATGACGTAGTCCTTGAAATGGATGGCTTCGATGCGGGTCCCGCAGCGCGGGCAGTCCTCGCCGGCGCGGCGGTGTACTTGCAGCGGCATCGGCAGCTTGTCAGGAACGGTGTCTCCGATGACGTCCTCGTAGTGATCGATCGCCCCGGCCAGCACCTCGTCGCAGGCGGCGCGCAGCGTCTCGAGCTCGTCCTCGTCCAGGTCCGAGCCCTTCTGGAAGGGCGACAGGCGGGCGGTCCAGAGCAGCTCGTCGACCCAGGAGCGCCCGATGCCGGCGATCGTGCGCTGGTCGCGCAGCAGCGGGTGGAGGTGGCGGGGCTGGTCGAGCAGGCGCGCGAACTCCTCGGCGGGCGGCGCCGGGAAGGCATCGGGGCCGAGCCCGTCGACCGCGTCGTCGGCGGCGACCTCGTCCGAGCGCAGCAGCTTGGCCCAGGCGCGCTGCTGCGTGCCGAACTCGCGTAGGCGCAGCTCGCGGCCGTCATCGAGCCGCACGAGCACGCGCGAAGCGCGGTCGCGAAGCGAAGCGCGCGAGTCGAAGAGCTGCAGCCTGCCGGCGGACATCAGATGGATCAGGAGCGTCAGGTCGCCCGCCTCGAGCGCGAGCATCTTGCCGATCCGCCGGACCCCCTCGGGCTCGCGGCCGACGAGCGCGTCGAGCGGCGGGTCGAAGGTCTTGAGCGCGTTGATGCCCGGCGCGAGCACCGACTCGATACGGGAACCCGAAAGCCCGCGCGTCAGTCGGCGCGCCGTGATCTCGACCTCGGGCAACTCGGGCATGGCTCAAGACTAGGCTGGAGGCATGCGAATCTCAGTTGCCGCCGACGAGCGCACCGGCGTCGCCGGCTCGGTCGTCGACGAGCTCCGGCGGCGCGGGCACGAGCCGCTCGCACACGGCGCGCTCAGCGACGAGGAGCGCGACGACTGGGCCTGGGCGAGCGAGGCGGCCGCGCGCGACGTGGCCGACGGCCGCGCCGAGCAGGGCATCGTCTGCTGCTGGACCGGCACGGGCGCCTCCATCGCCGCCAACAAGGTCGCGGGGATCCGGGCCGCGCTCTGCACGGACGCCGAGACCGCCCGCGGCGCCCGCACCTGGAACGACGCCAACGTGCTCGCGCTCTCGCTGCGCACAACGAGCGAGGCGGTGCTAGGCGAGATCCTCGACGGCTGGTTCGAGACGCCGCCGAGCGCGGAGCAGGACGACGTCGCGAACGTCCGCCACGTGGACGAGATCGGCTAGCACCATGGGCGTCCGCCGAGTGGTCCCGAATCTGTTCGAAGACGATCCCGCCGCGGCGCGCGAGTTCTACGCCGGGCTCTTCGACTTCGAGGTCGCGATGGACATGGGCTGGATCGCAACCTTGGCCTCACCCGAGAATCGCAGCGCTCAGATCAGCGTCTTCGAGCGCGACGCCGAGCAGGGGCGCGATCCCTTCATATCGATCGAGGTCGATGACGTGGACGCGGTGCACACGCGCGCGCTTGCGCTCGGCCACGACGTGGTCTACGAGCTGCGGGACGAGGACTGGGGCGTTCGCCGCTTCATGGTTCGCGATCCGGGCGGCCGCGTCGTCAACGTGCTCTCGCACCCGCCCGGCTAGCGCGGCAGGTCGTCGAAACCCAGGCGGAAGCGCTTCGTGATGCCGCGCAGCCCGCCGCGGCGCGCGACCGCCGCGTAGTTGCCCGGCACCGCGAGGCGCGGCGTCAAGGTCACGCGCCCGCCGCGGTCGGTGCGCCGCGCCGCGTCGGCGAGCGTTACGACCGCCCTGGGGACCGGCCGGCCACGGCGCGTGACCTTGATCGAAATGCGCGGGCGCTTCGTCTGCGCAGCCGTCGCGCGCGCGCTGAGCCTCAGGCCCGGGCGCCCACGCGCGCGCATGAAGTGGAGGAGCGCCACGCTCGGAGGGAAGGTCGGCTGCACCGCGAGCGGGGCGATCAGCCAGTGGAGCTGGCCGTTCATGAGCCGCATGGCATGCAGCCCCTCCGCCTCGCCCTCCACGCCCGGCAGCTCGAGCTCGAGCCGGCGGGTCCCGCGCCGCGTGTCCACCGACCACACCTGATAGGTGGTGCCGCGCGCCCCCGCGAGGAGCAGCCGGCCGCGAACGAACGCGGCGCCGGTCACGCCGCTCGGCGGCACCGCTCCGGCGAGCCGGCGGACCGAGCGGAGCGGCGCTCCGCCGGGCGCGGCCCGAGCCGCGGTCACGTCGGCGGCCCGGTACGCCAGCAGGTCGCTCCCGCTCGACGTCCACAGCAGGCGCCCGTCCGGCGAGCTCTCCACCCACATCGCCTTGGCGATCTCGGCCGGGTCGAGCTTCACGTAGTAGCGGAAGGCGAGCGTCGCCGGGTCGGCCACGCCGATCGAGCCGGTGCCGCAGCTGTTGCCGCCGTTCGGAGCGCCCGGCGTGAAGCATTCGAGCGGCAGCAGCACACGGCCGCCCTCGCCGCGGTGCCAGGAGATGTCGCCGACGTGGTTGTAGCCCTCCGCCGCCGCAACCGCGGGCGGGATCGCCGGGTCGAGCGCGGCCCGCTCGGCGAGCGAAGGGGCCGTCCTATGGAGCCCCTGAGACAGCCCGCTGAAGAAGACATTGCGGGCGCCCGGCGGTGAGCTGACGCCCTGCCAGTAGGAATTCGACACCGAGCTGTACCCGGTGAGGATCCAGCGGCCCGGATCGCGGGCAGCCGCGGGCGCGGCGGCGATGAGCATCGCCGCGAGCAGAGCCGTGCCGAGCCGGAGTCTCACGACACCGAGCCTAACCGCGCCTTGCCGTCGGGCAGCGGCGTCCGCTCGGGGTCGCGCACGCCGGGGATGAACACGAAGCCGAACGTGAGCAGCCCCAGGAGCCCGGCTCCGGCGAGCGTCTCACGGGCGCCGACGGCATCCGCAATCGGGCCGGTGAGCGCGAACGACACCGGGGTCAGGCCGATCGAGACGAACCAGTCGAGGCTCGACACCCGGCCCAGCATCTCGGCCGGCACGAGCGTGTAAACCAGCATGCTCCAGATCAGGAGCCCGGCCGTCGCGAGCCCGAACGAGAAGAACGCGAGGATGCACATCTGCCACGCCGCGCCGGCCAGCGCGATGCCGATGTCCATGCCGACCCCCACCGCCCACGCCGACCACATGAAGGTCACGTGCCGGCGCGGCAGCCCCCTGACGCTGAGCAGCACGGCGGCGGCTATCGAGCCGAGCCCGCCGACCGCCAGCACGGTGCCGAATGTGGAGGCATCGCCGCCGAGCTCGTTCTTGATGATGTAGGGAAGCAGCACCTCCACCGGCCCGTAGGTGACGAGCAGGAAGAGCGCGGCGCCCGCGAGCGTGGCCCACAGCCAGGCGTGCGCGCGCACGTAGGCGAAGCCCTCGACCAGGTCACGCCGGATCCCTGCGGTCTCCTCGCGCGGCGGCGGCTGCTTCGACATGAGGCTCACCGCCACGGCGGAGACGGCGAAGGTGGCCGCATCGACCACGAACGCCTCGCCCACGCCGAACACGGCGATGAGCAGCCCGCCCAGCGCCGGTCCGGCGAAGCGCAGCCCCAGCGGCTCCACCAGCTCGCGCACGGCGTTCGCCTGCAGCAACTCGTCGCGCGGCACGATGTCCGGCACGACTGCCGAGAAGGCGGGCTGGAAGAGAGCCTGGCCGATCCCGTAGACGACGACCAGAGCGATCACCTGCCACAGCTCTGCGGTCTCGGCGAGCGCCAGTGCGGCGATGCAGGCAATCGCCGCGCAGCGCAGCAGGTCGGCGCCGATCATCAGGCGGCGGCGCTCGAAGCGGTCGCTGAGCACGCCGGCGATCAGGAGCGACGCGACCATCGGCAGCGTCCATGCGAGGCCCACCAGGCCGAGTGCCGTCGGCTTGTTCGAGATGTCGAGCACGAGCCACGCGATCGCGACCAGGTAGATGCCGTCGCCGACGAGCGAGATGGCCTGCCCCACCCAGAGCAGGCCGAAGTCCCGGTTACGGAGGACGCGCAGCATGACGTCCGCAGGTTGTCACGGCCGGGCGGGCACGCCCGGTCGCCGTATCAGCGGACGGTGGTGGAGATCTTCACAACAGACTTCTTGCCGAAGTCGTCGGTGAAGGTCGCCGTTCCGTTGTACTTGCCCGGCTCCATGTTCTTGAGTGCGATCGAACGCTTGCCGGTTCCCAGCCGCTTCGACGACGCGGAGCGCTTCTCCTCACCCTGGAGCTTGATCTGTACCTTGGCGGCCTCGACGAGCGTGAACTTGTAGGTGACCGTGCTGCCGCGCCGCGACTGCGAGAACTTCGAATACGACTTCTTGTACTTGTCGGTGCCGACCGTGACGGTGCCCTTCATGAAAGTCTGGTGAGGCAGGCAGATGTACGTGAAGCGGCCGGGCTTGGTGAAGGTCTTCTCGTACGTGTCCCCCGCAGGGCTCGTGGCCGGCCCCGAGTTCCACTTCTCGGCCTGGCCGGAATCGCTCGTCGTCGTGTGCCCGCCGGTGGTGAAGTTCCACGTGACCTTCTCGCCCACGCCCACCTTCACGTTCTTGGCCTCGAAGGCGAAATCGACGACGTTGACGGACGCGTCCGCGGCCAGCGCCGGGGCGGCGAGGGCCAGTGGGCTCAGCACTGCAAGTGGGATCAATATGCGCGTCGGTCGCATGGCTCGGCAGCATAAACCCGCCAGGGGGCCATTCGATTCGGGTTTAGGATCCTGGCGCCAATGAGGTCATCGGACGTCGTCGACACCGCGCGCGACGCGGCCGCGCTCGAGCAGCCGCCGCTCGTGGTGCGCGAGCCGCTCGAGGCGTTTCTGGACGCCGAGGGGATCGGCGAGGGGCGGATCGAGGTCGAGCCGATCGGCGAGGGCCACTCGAACGTGACCTTCCTCGTCGAGCGCGGCGACACCCGCGTCGTGCTGCGCCGCCCACCCCGGCCGCCGCTGCCTCCGTCGGCCCACGACGTCCTGCGCGAGGCGCGCCTCTTGAGCGCGCTCGAGGGCACCCCGGTGCGGATCCCAAAGGTGCTCGCGACCTGTGCCGACGAGTCGATGCTGGGCGTGCCCTTCTACGTGATGGAGGAGGTGCACGGGAGCGTGATCACGAGCGACGTCCCGGAGCAGCTCGACAACCCGGAAGGGCGCCGCCGGACATGCGAGGAGCTGGTTGACCAGCTCGTCGAGGTGCACGCGGTCGACTGGCGCGCTTGCGGGCTCGAGGGCTACGGCAAGCCGACCGGGTATCTCGAGCGCCAGCTGCGCCGCTTCGGCGGGCTGTGGCAGCACAACAAGACACGCGAGCTGCCCGTGGTGGAGGAGGTCGGCCGCTGGCTCGGCGCCAACCTGCCCGAGTCGCCCGCGTCGACCGTCGTGCACGGCGACTACCGGCTCGGCAACGTGATGGTCGCCGACGAGGCGCCGGCGCGGCTCGTCGCGATCTTCGACTGGGAGATGTCGACGATCGGCGATCCGCTCGCCGATGTCGGCTACCTGACCGTCACCTGGACCCAGGCGGGTGACCCCGATGATTCCTCGTTCGGGCGCCTATCGGCCGCCACCCGTCGCGATGGCTTCATGACGCGCGACGAGCTGATCGAGCGCTACGAGCAGCGAAGCGGCCGCTCGATGGCAGCGCTGAACTGGTACCAGGCGCTGGCGCTCTGGAAGGCGGCCGTCTTCATGGAGGGCAACTTCAAGCGCTTCTCGATGGGCAGCACCGACGACCCGTACCTCGCGGCCTTCGACCGCGGCGTGCCGATGCTCGCCGAGAAGGCGCGCGCGATCGCGCTCGCCTAGATTCCCGGGAGCTTCTTGAGGAGCGTCTGCAGCCCGAGGATCGACTCGTTCACTGTGGCTAGGCCGCGCTCGAGGGCCTCGGCGGTCTCATCGAGGTCGGTCAGCTCCTTGTGCAGCGGCTCGAGCCACTGATGCAGGGCGCGCACCTCCACCCCAAGGCTGTCGATGCGAGCAGAGAGCTCGTCCTCCACCCTGGGCAGCTCCGCCACCGAGTGAGCCACTGAAGCCAGGTCTCCCTCGCGGCGGGCGAGCTCGCGCAGGGCCTCTGCGACCGTGTGCAGGTCATCCAGGGCGCGGATCACCAGCCGCGGCGGGATGGCGAGTCGATCGAGCATCGGCGCTCAGTCTGTCAGGCTCGGGGCGTGCTGCTCGTGCTCTGGGACGTCGACGGGACGCTCGTCCATACCGCCGGTCATGGCCGCTACGCCTTCGAGCAGGCCTACGAGACGGTGGTCGGGCGGCCCTTCGAGCAGAACGTCCCCTACGCGGGACGCACCGACCGGCAGATCGCCCTGTCGATGCTCGAGGGCGACCACGACCACCTGCCGCGGGTCCTCGAGGAGCTCGAGCTCGCCCTCGAGGGCCGGCGCGAGCACGTTGCAGCCGAGGGAGGCGCCTACCCCGGGGTGCCGGAGACGCTCGCCGCTCTGCACGAGCGCGCCGATGTCATCAACTCCCTCCTCACCGGCAACGTCGCCGCCAACGCGGCGTTGAAGGTGAGCGCCTTCGGCCTCGAGCGCTGGCTCGACATAGAGGTGGGCGCCTACGGCTCGGATCCGCACGAGGAGCGCTACGAGCTGGTCGCGATCGCACGCGACCGGGCGGCGCGCAAGTACGGCGAGCCGACGGGTGCGGTGCTCGTCGGGGACACGCCGCTCGATGTGCTCGCCGCGCGCAAGGCGGGCGCCCGCGCCGTGGCAGTGGCCACCGGCCCCTCGGACCTCGAGGAGCTCCGCGCCTCTACGCCGGATGCCGTGCTCGAGGACCTGAGCGACACCGCCGCCGCGGTGCGCGCTATCTGCGGCTGAGCCCGGTCAGTTCTTCCACTTGACCGAGCAGCCCCTGGGCGGCGTCTCGGGGCGGGCCGGCTCCTCGCCGGCAAGGAGCGCGTCGAGCGCCTCGCGCAGCCAGGCGGCGTTCAGGCTCGGGTCGTTGTGGTCCTCGTCGGGCGCGCCGCGGTAGCGCAGCCTGCCCTCGCCGTCGATAACGAAGACGTCCGGCGTCGTCTGGGCGCCGTAGGCGCGTGCGACCTCCTGCGACTCGTCGCGCAGATACGGCATCGACCATTCCTCCTGCGCCACACGTTGCTTCATCGCCTCGAGCGAGTCGCCCGGGTAGCGCTCGGCGTCGTTCGGGTTGATTGCCAGGAAGCGCACGTCCGGGTAGTCGCGTGCCGCGGCCGTGAGGCGGTCCTGCCACGCGAGCGCGTACGGGCAGTGGTTGCAGGTGAAGACGACGGCGGTGATCCCGTCGTCCGCCGGAGAGTGCTCGACGCCCTCGGTGTCGGGAAGGGCGAAGCCGGGGGCGCTGTCTCCAATGGCGATCATGTGTCCTCCTTGGCGCGCCGCACCGCGGCGCGCACGTCCTCTGGATCGGGTGTGGGCGAGACGCGGCCGTCGCGCAGCCGGTAGACGCGACAGGTGAGCGTGAACGGCTCACTCTCGCCGGGCGGCACGATGTCCTCCCCGGCTATGCGGATCGTCGGCGAGCCTGGGAATCGCTCGCTCTGGGCCTGCTCGTCGGACTCGATCTCGACCAGATCGACGTCCGAGGCGAGGCCCTCCTCGGCGAGGATCCGCTCCAGGTCGGCGAGCGCGTCCGGGTGGGAGGGGCAGCCCTCCCACCAGAGCAACTCGACGGCGGGAGCGGCGCTCACTCGGGGTTCTGGACCTCCACGCGCTCGATGCGGGCGTCCTCGACCGGCCGGTCGCCGGCGCCCGTCTCGAGTCCCTCGATCGCGTCGACGGCGTCCATCCCGGAGGCCACGCGACCGAACACCGTGTGCTTGCCGTCGAGCCAGGGCGCGGCGTCCGTCGTGACGATGAAGAACTGGCTGCCGTTCGTGTTCGGGCCGCGGTTCGCCATCGCGAGCGCGCCGCGAACGATCTTGTTGTCGTTGAACTCGTCCTCGAACTCGTAACCCGGGCCGCCCGTCCCGGTCCCGTGCGGGCAGCCGCCCTGGATCATGAAGTCCTTGATGACCCGGTGGAAGATCAGCCCGTCGTAGTAGCCGTCGCCCGACAGCTTCACGAAGTTCTCGACCGTCTTGGGGGCGTCCTCCTCGAACAACTCGAGCTCGATCGGTCCGTGGTTCGTGTGCATCGTCGCCGTGCTCATTTCCTGCCCGTCACCTCCACCCGGAGCTCCGTGCCCCGGACTCGCTGTCCGCTCATCTTCAGCGCAACCTCCTCCGCGCGCGCCGCCGGCACTTCGACGAAGCTGAAGCGCTCCAGCACGCGCACGTTGCGCACGTCGTCGTTCTCGAGATGGGTGTTGTCGACGACCGCGCCCACCACGTCCGCCGGCTCGATCCCGGCCCGCAGGCCGGCGCCGACGACCAGCTTCGCGTACGGGATGCCGTCGCGACTGTGCGGCTTCGTGTGCCGCGGGCGGCGCGCCTCGCGGCGCTCCCGCGGCTCGGGCCGCGGCTTGCCGTTCCCCGCCTGCCACTGCTCGATCTCGGTCTTGGCGTGGCGCTCGATAGCGTCGATCTCTCGCCGCTGCTTCGGGGTTACGAGCGTGATCGCCCTGCCCGACTCGCCGGCGCGGCCGGTCCGGCCGATGCGGTGCACGTAGACGTCGGGCGAGTTGGGGACGTCGTAGTTGACGACGTGGCTCACGCCCGTGATGTCGAGCCCGCGCGCGGCGACGTCGGTGGCGACGAGCAGGCGCTCACGGCCGCCCTTGAAGGCGATCATCACGCCGTCGCGCTGCCCCTGCGTCATGTCTCCGTGGAGCGTCTTGACGCGCACGCCGGCGTCGCCGAGCCGGCGTGCCAAGCGGTCGACGCCGATCTTCGTCCGCACGAACACGATGGCCTGTTCGGGCCGCTCGGCCTTGAGCACGTCCACAAGCGCGCTCGGCTTCTCGCCGTCCGGCACCTCGACGTAGAACTGGTCGACCGTGTCGATGGTGAGGGTCGCGGCCCGCACCTGGATCTCCACCGGGTCGTGCATGAAGGTGTCGGCGAGCCGGCGGATCGGCGTGGGCACGGTGGCGCTGAAGAGGGCGGTCTGGCGCCCCATGGGCGCGCGGCGCAGGATCTCCTCGACGTCCTCGAGGAAGCCGAGATCGAGCATCTCGTCGGCCTCGTCGAGCACGATGTAGCGGGCCTGATCGAGGAAGAGGTGGTGGCGGCCCATCATGTCCATGACGCGGCCGACGGTGCCGACCACGACCTGGGCGTCCTTGAGACGCGTCGCCTGGTCGCGGATCGGCGCGCCGCCGAACACCGCCACGACATGAATGCCCTTCTTCGCGCCGTAGGCCCGGAGCGCCTGGGTCACCTGGATGCAGAGCTCGCGTGTCGGCGTCAGGACGAGCGCCTGGACGTCCGGGTCGTTCGGGTCCGCGTACTCCACCATCGGCAGCCCGAAGGCGGCCGTCTTGCCGGTGCCCGTCTGGGCCTGACCGATTACGTCGCGGCCCGCCAGCAGCAGCGGAATCGTCTGCTCCTGGATGGGCGTCGGGTGCTCGTATCCCAGATGGGAGAGCGCCTCGAGAGTCGTCTCGGACAGTCCGAGGTCGGCGAACTTCGTCATGCGGCGTACGAGACTACTCGGCGCGGGGTTGCCGTCGTGGGGGGCGAGAACGGGGTGGCGTCGCGCAGGGAGCTTCTCGCCACAGGCCTCTCGAAGCGCCAGGTCGACCGCAGGCTCGAGCGCGGGGCGCTGATCGCCGACGTTTCCGGGCGCCTGGCGGGACGTGGCGAGGAACCGGCGGGTACGGTCGAGGAGCTGGGAGTGCTGCTGAGCGGCTAGGCGGACGGATCCAACAGCAGCTTGCCGCTCGTGCGGCGCCCCTGGATGTCCTCGTGTGCCCGGCGCACATCGGAGAGCGGGTAGGTCTCGCCGAGCTGCGGCCGCAGCTCGCCGCGCGCCGCGCGCTCGAAGAGATCCGCCAGCGGCTCCTCCATCATGTCGCGGCGCCCCAGGCAGTGCATCAGCCAGAAGCCGACCACTGCCCGGCTCTTGCGCATCAACCGGCCGGTCTGGACGGTGTTCTGCTCCCGCCCGGCGATCCCGTAGGCGACCATCCGCCCGAACGGAGCCAGAGCATCGATACACGCATCGAAGACCCGCCCACCGGACATCTCCAAGACGACATCCACCTGTTTGCCGTCGTTCGCGGACACGAGTGCCTCCGTCAGCTCGTCGGCCGCCGGATCCACGGCGGCGTCGGCGCCCAGAGACAGCGTCAGTTCCCGCTTCTCAGGAGTGGAGGCGGTGGCAATGACCCGCCCCGCCCCGAACGGCCTCGCGAGCTGGAGCGCCAGCGAGCCGACCCCACCCGCCCCGGACACAACCACGACCGACTCACCGGGAGCGAGCTTGGCTGAGGTCCGGAGCAGATGCCACGCCGTCAGGCCCTGGATCAGCAGCGCGAGCGCCGCTCCCTCGTCGAGGCCGTCCGGAATCGGGAAGACGGTCGCCTCCGGCGCCACGGCGTACTCCGCGTAGCCGCCGCTCCGCAGCAGCGCGACCACGCGCCGGCCGTCAGGCGTCGTGCCGGCCACCTCGCCGCCGAGCACGAGCGGCACCTCGTAGCGGGCGAGGTACGAGTTCTCGCGCTGATGGGTGTCCGCGAAGTTCATGCCGGCCCGCGTGACCTCGATCAAGACCTCGCCCTCGCCGGGCGACGGCTTGGGCATGTCCACCAGTTGCAGGACCTCGGGGCCGCCGAACTCCTCTATCCGCACGGCGCGCATCGGCGCAGCCTATTGCCGGGGGCGTCCACTAGCCTCTCCCGCCGCATGTCGGTCACGGTTGTGGGATCGATCGCCTTCGACGCGATCAAGACGCCCTTCGGGGAGCGCGAGCGCATCCTAGGCGGCGCGGCCACCCATTTCTCGCTCGCGGCGAGCTTCTTCACCGACGTGCGCGTGGTCGGCCCTGTCGGCGACGACTTCGGCGACGCCGAGTACGCCGTCCTGCGCGAGCACGGCGTCAACACGGACGACATCGAGCACGTCGAGGGCGGCCAGACCTTCTTCTGGGCCGGAGAGTACGAGTACGACCTCAACACGGCCAAGACGCTCGACACGCAGCTGAACGTGTTCGGCGACTTCCGGCCGAAGCTCTCCGAGGGCTCCCGCAACGCCGAAGCGCTCTTCCTCGCCAACATCCAGCCGGACCTGCAGCGCGAGGTGCGCGAGCAGTGCACGGGCGCCCAGGTCGCCGGGCTCGACTCGATGAACTTTTGGATCGACTCGGCGCGCGACTCGCTCGTCAAGACCATCGGGATGGTCGACATCCTGTTCCTGAACGACGCCGAGCTGCGCATGCTCACCGAGGAGCCGAACCTCGTGCGTGCCACCCGCAAGGTCATGCAGATGGGTCCCCGCGTGATCGTCGCGAAGCAGGGCGAGTACGGCGCCGCGCTCTTCACCGAGGACGGCTTCTTCGCGCTGCCGGCCTTCCCGCTCGAGACGGTCGTCGACCCAACCGGCGCCGGCGACTCGTTCGCGGGCGGCTTCCTTGGCTACCTCGACTCCGCCGGGCGCTCGCTCGACGAGGCGACGCTCCGCCGGGCCATGACCTACGGCTCGACCCTCGCCTCCTTCTGGGTCGAGGAGTTCGGCTCCGAGCGCGGCCAGCGGCTCACGCGCGAGGAGATCGACGAGCGCTACGAGCTGTTCCGCCGCATCACGATGATCGAGTCGGTGCCGACGACCTAGCCGGCGGAGGAGCGGTCCGTCACGCGGCGACGTCGCGCGTGTGCGCCGCCCACCACGACTCCCAGCGCCTGCGCAGCGCCTCGAACGACCCGTCGTCGAGGCCGTAGCTCGTGACCGTGAGCGAGGCCCCGCCGGCCTCGCGGACGTCGATCGGCACCTTCGCGTGGACGCCTACGAGCAGATCGCCCTCGCCACCGCCCGCGACCGCGTGCTGGAAGCGCCCCTCGTGCCAGACCGGACCGCTCAGCTCACCCCTCAGCGCGTCCACGAGCTCCGCCGGGACCCCCTCGCCGGTCAGGTAGACCGTGCGGCGATCCTCGTCCGGATGACGCTCGACCGAGTGACGGAGCTGATTGAAGAAGGTGATCCATCCCTCGCGCACGTCCTCGTAGAGATCGTCCCAGTCAGTGCCCTCGAGGGAGCCCGGGCGAACGCAGATCACGCGCGTCCGCACTCCCTCCTCGACCAGCTCGATCGTCTGGTTGTCCTCGCCGTCGTCGAGGACGAGGAGCGCGGGCGGCTGCCGGCGCGCGTGGTCGACGAAGATGTACTCGATCTCACCCTCGAGCCCGTCGTAGTCCCACCCGAACCAGCGAGCCACCCGCTCCGGCTCGGTAAGAGCGAGCCAGACCGCCTCGCGCGGCGCCTCGACCACGACCTCGACGCGGAACGGCTTCTGCTGTGTCATGCGGTCTCCTTCGGCGTCGGGTAAGCGCCGGCGATCAGCCGGAAGCGGCGGCGGGAGCCGGCGGAGCCGAACTCCGCGGCCAGCTCGGCAACGCGCTCGGCGAGCGCGTCGGCGAAGCGCTCGATGTCGGCGGGGCGCTCGAAGCCGATGTCTGCCTCGAGCGCGAAGGTCACGAGCCGCCGGCCCTGGGCGCCGGCCCGGTCGCGCATCGCCGCGACGTCGCCCACCGTGCGAGCGGTCAGAGCGAGCAGCACGTCGGATGCGAACCGATCCTGGGTCTCCGTGACCGCGTCGAGGTCGCCGACGACGTCGGGATCGACCACGACCGCGCGTGCCCGGGCGCGCATGACGCGCTCGGTGCAACCGCGGCGGCGGCGCTCCTCGACGAGCTCCACCAGCCCCGCGCGCTCGAGCTCGCGCACGTGGTAGTTCACGCTCTGGCGGCTCTCACCGAGGCGGCCCGCCAGGACGGTGGCGGAGGCGGGCTCGCGGAGCTCCTCGAGCACGCGCCGCCGGAGCGGGGAGAGCCTGGCGCGGGAGACGTCGACGGTGGTCTGCACGGGCCTGCAGTGTCTAATAGACAAATAAATTTGTCAAATCGTCCGCGGACAGAATCCGGGTAGCATCCTCTCGATGGAAGGCTTCTGGGCGATCTTCTGGATCGCCGTCGTCCTGAAGATCCCGGTCGCGATGCTCCTCTACATCGTCTGGTGGGCGATCAAGGACCCGCCGCTGGCCGAGGCCGAGGGAAGTGACTGGGGCGGCTCCGACCGGGATCCGCGCCCGCATCCCCGCGGGCCGGTGCCGAAGCCGCCGCGCCGCGGGTCGCACGCCGTTCCTCGCCCGTCTGCGCCCGCGCGCGTTCGCAGCGCCCGCGGTCGTCCGCGCGTGCCCGCCGGGCACGGGCCGCCGCCCGCTCAGCGCGAGGGCGGGTAGCCGAGCCGCTCGGCACCCTCGCGGCGCCGTCGCATCTCGTAGGTGGCGCAGCGCCTGTGCACGAGCGCCTCGCCGCGCAGGCGCATGAGCTCCTCGCCCGGCCCGATGGGGCGGCCGCAGACGACGCAGACCGGCCGCCGGCCGCGCGGCGAGCCCATCACGCTGATGATGCTTTCGAGCAGCGGGGCCATCTCCACATAGGTTCGGCGGCGAGCCGCCGGCTCCGGTGACAAGGCGGTGAACCCCTCCCCCCGTTCCGGTAGTTTTCGCCGCCGTGAACGCCTTCCACGTCTGCGGGATCATCCTCGCCGCCTGGGCGCTCGTCCTGACCTTCATCGGGGTGACGCGCGAGAACTTCCCGGCCACGGACGGCGCCGCCCGCGCCGTCGGCGCGATCTCGGTCGCCCTCACGATCGCGGCCATCGGCAGCGGCATCTACACCGCCGCGACCGAGGAGCACGAGGGCGGCGACGTGGAACAAACCTCACTCCTTCTGCCACGCTGAAAGGCATGACCCCGATCGAAGACGACGGCGTAGCGGTCCATTACACGGCGGTTCAGCGCGGCACGCCGGTGATCAGCTCGGACGGCCAGGAGGTCGCCACGGTCGTGAAGGTGCTCGACAACTACCGCGAGCACATCTTCGACGGCCTCGTGATCCGCACGGCCGACGGCGCCGAGCGGTTCGTCGACGCGCCCGAGGTCAGGCGTACCGCGGAGCGCGCCGTCACACTCAGCATCAGTGCGGCTCAGGTCGCCGAGCTCGGTCCGCCCGAGGACACGCCGGCCGTGAGCGGCTCCGTCAAGCGGCTGTTCGGCGGGCTTCGCCGCCGCTGAGCGCACGCGCGTCGAGCGCACGCCGGTAGCCCGCAGCGAGCTGGTCGAGCGCATGCTCCCAGCTGCGCTCGCGGACGGACGCGAGTGCCTCGTCCGCGAGCCGGCCGCGCAGTGCCGGGAAGCGGGCGAGCTCACCGACCGCAGCAGCGAGCGCCTCGGCCTCGGGAGGGCAGAGCCGCCCCGTGCGGCCGTCCTCGATCAGGGAGAGCGGGCCCCCCTCGGCGACCGCGACCACGGGCAGGCCGCTCGCCTGCGCCTCGATCACGACCTGGCCGAAGGTGTCGGTGCGGCTGGCGAACAGGAAGATGTCCGCGCTTGCGTAGGCGCGCGCGAGCTTCTCGCCCTCGAGCCAGCCGAGAAACGTGGCGTGCGCCCCGAGCAGCTCGCGCAGCGCCGCCTCCTCCGGTCCGCCGCCGGCGAGCACCAGGTGCAGGCGCGGATCGGCGGCCCGCGCCGCGAGGAACGCGTCGGCGAGCAGGCTGACGCCCTTCTCGGTGGTGAGCCGGCCGGCGTAGAGGACGTTCAGCTCACCGGGCAGCGAGCGCGGCTCGCGCAGCGCCGGGTCGAAGCGGCTCACGTCGACACCCCGCTCCCAGCGCCCGATCCGCTCCACGGGGACCCCGAGCGCCCGCAGCGACTCGTCTGCCGCCTCGCTCGGCGAGAGGACGATCTCGCACTGGCCGTAGAGCGCAGCCAGCGCCATGTCCATACCCGCCCGCAACCGCGCGTCGCCGGAGCGCAGCCCGGCGTAGGCACCGAGCTCCGTGTGATGGGAGCCCACCAGCGGCAGGTCCATTATCCGAGCGATGAGCGCGGCTGCGACCCCGGCCGGGCCGGGGGAGCAAAGATGTACGAGGTCGTAGCGGCCCTCGGCGAGCGCCTCCACGGAGGCGTTCAGGCTCGGGACGCCCACTCGCAGCCCGTCGTAGAAAGGGACGTCGACCTCCGCGACGGCGGGCAGCCGCCGGTCCACCTTCGGGTCGGTGCCGATCACCTCGACCTCGAAGCCGGGCACGCCGCGCTCGCGCAGCTCGTCGAGCGTGTGCGTCACGCCGTGCATCGCACCCACGCCGTCGGCCACCAGGGCGACCCGTCCCGGCTCCTGCTCGCGCCCGAGGAGCCTGCTCTTCTCGCGAGCGAGGAAGGCGACGGCCGGCACGTACGGAATGGCCGGGATGCAGGCGGAGAAGACGGCGCCCGCGGCCACCTTGGCGCGGCTGTCGAGATCCGCGGCCGCCACCACCATCAGCTCGACGGCCTCGCGCAGCCGGCGCTCGTGGGCGCGACAGGCGCGCCGGGCCAGATCGGCATGCGCGAAGCCGTCGGCCTGCATCCAGGCGAGCAGCTCCGACTCGGTCATGTCGAGCCCGAGCGCGTCCAGCCAGGCCCGCAGAAGGGCGCGCGCGTCCTCGGGGCAGAGGTCGGCGCCGATCGCTCCCGCGCGTGCATCCCCGTGGCTCATCACACGCTCGACGATCCTCAGCACGACGCGTGGGTCGGGCGGCTCGCCGCGGTCGCCCCGGCCAAGCGCCCGGACCGCCAAGGCCATCGCGGCGTGCGCCCACTTGGCCGCGCTGCCCTGGGCGCCGCGGGCGCTCGCCTCACCGCGCCGCAGCCGGCGCAGAAACTCTTCCGGAGTCGACGCGGGCGGCGTCTCGGTCCAGGTCCGCCCGATGTCGACCCCGGCGTGGTCGTCGGAACCGCCGACGCCGGCGCCGCCGTGGGTCTCGATGTAGATGGCGGCCGGCATGTTCAGCTCCCGCGCGCGGGCGCCGTTGCGGGTCTCCCACACGGGGAACAGCCGCGCGAGCCGGCGGCGGTGGCGCGCCGTAAGGGGCGCAGCGACCGCGTAGAACGGATGGGCCAGGGCACAGGCGATGCCGTTCCCGTGCAGGTACTCGGCCACCTCCTCCACGTCAGCGGCGTGTGCCTGCAACCAGTCGTGGTCGGCCGGCGAGATGCCCCAGCAGAGAATGTGGACCGCCTGCGGCTCGCCGCGGAACCACGCGGTGAGCTCCTCGGAGACGAACACCTCGGGCCGGTCGGCGATCTCGAGGACACCCGAGATCGTGTCGTGGTCGGTGATCGTCACGAAGTCCATCCCGCGCCGGCGGGCGAGCCCGTAGACCTCCTCCGGAGGGGTGGCGCACTCGGGAAGGCCGAGCGCCCGCTGCACGCCGAGCCGCGACTCCTGCGAGGCCGCCGAGTGGCAGTGGAGGTCGACCCTGGTGACCGGCGTCGGGATCATCTCGTGAGCTAGATTCGCCTGCAACGAGCGCCTTTTCGTTACCGGCGGGCGAACCTCGCGTGACGGCTCTGTGAACCGCTAGCCTCGCCGGGGTGGACGGTGTCGACATCAGGACCGGGGCTCCCGAGGACGCCGCCGCCATCGCCCGGACGGTCGCCCTCGCATTCGAGAGCTATCGCGAGATCGCACCGGAGGACTGGGCGCCGCCCCCGGTCGAGCTCGAGCCCTTCCGGGCGCGGCTGGGAAACCCGGCGGTCTGGTGCGGGGTCGCGGAGGTGGACGGCGAGATGGCGGGCCACATCGCGCTCCTGCCGGCCTCGCTCCACGCAAGCTATCCGAGCGACGATCCGGCACTGGCGCAGCTGTGGCAGATGTTCGTGCGCGAGGAGCACTGGGGCAGCGGCATCGCCACGAGGCTCCACGATGCGGTTCTGGAGGAGGCGCTCGAACGCGGCTACTCGCAGTTCCGGCTATACACGCCGGCCGCCCAGAAGCGCGCCCGCGGCTTCTACGAGCGAGAGGGCTGGCGCAGCGTCGGCGACGCCTTCGTCGAGCCCGCTTTCGGCGGCATGGAGTTGATCGAGTACCGCCGCCCGCTCGCCTGAGTCCTTCACAGGATTTCCACAGCTCGGCGTGGGCGCTCTGGCAGAAGAAGGGGCATGCCCGAGCCGCTCGTGCTTGAGCGCGGTTCCGTGCGGGTGGCGATCGGGCTCGACCCGCTCGCGATCGAGATCCGGCGCGGGCGGCGACTCATCAGGGAGCTGCGCTTGTGGGCGGCGGGCGGCGAGCCGCGCGACCAGTTCATCCAGCTGACCGAGGGGGTGCTCCCCGCCGAGGAGCTCGAACGGCCGGTCCACTTGGGTGCCGCGCACCGCAACGACGACGGACTCCATGGCGAGCTCGGCGATGTCCGCATCGAGCTCGCGGACGAGCGCGTGGTCATCCACTTCGAGCCGGCGGGCGCCGCCTTTCGCATCGGCGCCGAGTGGGAGGCCCGCTCCGGGGAGCGCTTCACCGGCCTCGGCGCGCGCCACGGCGAGCAGGTCGAGCAGACCGGGCGGCGCGTGCGCCTCGGCGCCGACCGCCGCTACACGGGCCCCGACTGCCCGCCGGACATGCTCGACGTGGGCGGCATCCCGCAGGGCGACTACGCGCCCGTCCCGTGGCTGATCGCGAGCCGTGGCTACTCACTCTGGCTCGAGACCGACGGCGACGGCGCGGAGTTCGACCTCGGCCACCGCGTCAGCGTGTCGGCGCGCGCGGCGGCCGGGCCGTTTCGCCTGCACGTGCTCTGCGACCCGACGCCCGCCGCCCGCCTGCGCCGCTTCCTGCGGCTCACGGGGCTGCCGCCCGTGCTGCCGGAATGGGCCTACGGCCACTGGAAGTCGCGCGACGTCTACGAGCATCAACGCGACGTCGAGGAGGACTTCGACGGCTACCGCCGCCACGGCCTCGCGCTCGACGGGCTGGTGCTCGACTCGCCCTGGGAGACCCAATACAACACCTGGGAGCCGAACCCCCACCAGTTCCCGGACTTCGAGGGCATGATCGCCCGCTTCCGGGCCGACGGCGTGCGCACGGTCGTCTGGGTTACGCCCTGGGTCAACATCGAGTCGCGCGACGGCCAGCGCCCGCCCGATCCCGAGTCGGAGCGCCTGCACGCCGAGCCCGCCCAGAACTACGGGCCCGCCGCCGCGGCGGGCCACTTCGTGAGGGCGAAGGACGGCAGGCCGCACGTGGCGCGCTGGTGGATGGGGACCGGCTCCCCGGTGGACTTCACCTCGCCCGCCGCCGAGGAGTGGTGGCGCGAGCAGGCCAAGCGCGTGCTGCGGATGGGCGTCGAGGGCATCAAGGCCGACGACGGCGAGGGCTGGTACTACCCGCAGGACGTCTTGCTTGCGGACGGCCGCAGCGGCGCGCAGGCGGCGTGGGCGCTCGGCCTCCTCTACCGGCGCTCGATGCAGCGCGCACTGGACGAGGTCCACCCCGGAAGCGGCGTGCTGTTCGGGCGCCCGGGCTGGACCGGCCAGCAGGCCCTGGGCGTCACGTGGGGCGGCGACCAGCCGTCCGACTTCTGGTCGCTCGAGACGCTCGTGGCCGCGACCATCACGGCCGCGGCGACCGGCTTCTCGAACTGGTCTCACGACGTCGGCGGCTACCTGGGCGAGCGCCTGATGGCGCGCTGTCCCAAGGAGCTGCTGCTGCGCTGGGTCCAGTTCGGCTGCTTCACGCCGCTGATGCAGGCTCACGGGCGCTTCCCTCAGGAGGCCTGGACCTACGACGACGAGACCCTACGGATCTACCGCGAGCACGTCCTCCTGCACGAGCGGCTCGTGCCCTACGTGCGCTCGGCCGCGGCGACCGCGGCCCGCTCCGGCCTGCCGATCGTACGGCCGCTCTTCCTCGTCGACCCCGCCGACGAGCGCGGCTGGGCGCTCGCGGACCAGTACGGCTACGGGCCGGCGCTGTGGGTGGCGCCGGTGCTCGAACGCGGCGCTCGCGAGCGCGAGGTGTCGCTGCCGCGCGGCGAGTGGATCGACTTCTGGACCGGTGAGCGGGTCGAGGGCGGCGGCGAGATCCTGGCGCCCGCGCCGCTGGGCCGCATTCCCGTCTACGTGCGCAGCGGCTCGATCGTCGTGACCCATCCGGCCGAGCACGTCGCGCGCGGCCTCGGCGACACGCCCGAGCGCGAGCGCCCGCTCGAAGCGACGCTGTGGGGGACGCCGCCGCTCGGCCGGACGGCGGTCAGGCTCGCCGACGGCACCCGCATCGCCTGGGAACGGGGGCGCTTCAGCGTCAAGACACTGCGCGAAATCGAGCTCTCCGAGCGCTAGCTCGGCTTCGGCGCGAGCGTCTCGATGGCGCGGTCGCAGGCCTCGTCGAGCTCCTCGCGCCCGTCCGGGACCGACTGGCAGTTGATGAAGTACTCCTTGTCACCGTCGAAAACGGCCACGATCGTGCTGCGGCCGTCCTCCGGCTCCTGGAGGCTGGTCGACCTCGTAGCGGAACGCGATCGGCCCGCCCACGTCGATCCGCCTGCCGGTGACGTCCGTGCCGGCCAGCCGGCTCAGCACCCGGTCGAGCTCCACCTTGACGGCGTCGGCGTCGCCGGGCGTCACCGGCTTGTTCAGCCCGTAGCGCTGCACGAAGATGGCGTTGTCCTCCGACATCGCGAGCGCAACCGACTCCTCCGCCTGACCGACCCCGCGGTCGGTGTTCACGTCCGTCGTGCGCTCGAAGTCGCCCGGATACTCGAAGGTGATCGCGAAGCCGTCCTCGTCGAAGGTCTTGGGCTCGTCCGATCCGCAGCCGGCGGCGAGCGCGGCCGCGCAGGCGACCAGCGCCAGCAGAGCGGAAGGCCTGGCGGGGCTCAGCACGCGCCGCAGTATGCCTTTCCGTCAAAATCGGGGAATAGAGGACGACCAGAGCACTTAGGAGAGAGATGGCCGAGGAACAGACTGAGCGCGATGACGGTGGTGGCGTAGCCACGGCCAAGGACTCCCTGACCGTCACCGACAACCGTACGGGCGAGACCTACGACGTCGAGATCAACGACGGCACGGTCAAAGCGATGGACTTCCGCCAGATGAAGGTCGACGAGGACGATTTCGGCCTCATGACCTACGACCCGGCCTTCACCAACACGGCGTCCTGCCGCAGCTCGGTCTGCTACATCGACGGCGAGGCTGGGGTGCTCGAGTATCGCGGCTATCCAATCGAGGAGCTGTGCGAGCGCTCCACCTACCTCGAGGTGGCGTACCTGCTCATCTACGGCGAGCTGCCCACGCAGGACCAGCTCAACGAGTGGGTCTTCGAGATCACCCACCACACCTACGTCCACGAGAACATCAAGAAGTTCGTCGAGGGCTTCCGCTACGACGCCCACCCGATGGGGATGCTGCTCGCCACGGTCGGCGCGCTCTCGACCTTCTACCCGGACGCCAAGAACATCGACGACCGGATCGAGCGCCACATGGCGGCCGTGCGCCTGATCGCGAAGGTGCCGACGCTCGCCGCCTTCGCGTACCGGCACAACCTTGGCCTGCCGTACGTCTATCCGGACAACGACCTGTCCTATCCCGGCAACTTCCTTTCGATGATGTTCAAGATGACCGAGGTCAAGTACGAGCCCGACCCGCGGCTCGCGCGCGCCCTCGACGTGCTCTGGATCCTGCACGCGGACCACGAGCAGAACTGCTCCACAAGCGCCGTGCGCAGCGTCGGCTCCTCCCAGGTCGATCCCTACTCGGCGATGGCCGCCGGCGTGGCCGCCCTGTACGGCCCGCTGCACGGCGGCGCCAACGAGGCCGTGCTGCGGATGCTCGACCGGATCGAGACGGTCGACAACGTCCCGGACTTCCTGGAGCGCGTCAAGAACCGCGAGGAGCGGCTGATGGGCTTCGGCCACCGGGTCTACAAGAACTACGACCCGCGTGCTCGCATCATCAAGCAGCACGTCGACGAGGTCTTCGAGGTCACGGGCAAGAACCCCAAGCTCGACATCGCGACCGAGCTCGAGAAGCGCGCCCTCGAAGACGACTACTTCGTCTCGCGCAAGCTGTATCCGAACGTCGACTTCTACTCCGGGCTGATCTACGAGGCGCTCAACCTGCCGCCGGACATGTTCACGGTGATGTTCGCCATCCCGCGCACGTCCGGCTGGATAGCGCAGTGGCTCGAGATGGTGACCGACGAGGAGACGAAGATCGCGCGCCCGCGGCAGATCTACACTGGCGCCCGCGAGCAGAGCTACGTCGAGATCGGCGGGCGCGAGCGACGAACCGACAAGCCGGTCGCGGAGACGAACCTGATCGACCCCGCGAAGAACTGAAAGTGGCGAAAAAGCGAATCCTGGTCTAGCGTCGGTCGGTCGTCTCTCTTGGCCCCACACAGGGTGGGGTCGGACCGGAAAGGATTACATGGATTCGCATCGCAGGAGGCCGGCGCGGCGCGTCGTGACCGGCCTAGTAACCGCGGGAGCGCTTGCGCTCGCCGCAGCGCCCGCCGCCCTCGCGGAGACCGTCGAAACCGTGGCCCGCGGCCTCGACAACCCGCGCGGCGTCGCGATCGGGCCCGACGGCGCCGTCTACGTGGCCGCCGCCGGCAAGGCCGGCCGCCAGTGCCAGGGCAAGGGCGAGGCCCGCATGTGCCTCGGCTTCACCGGCAAGGTCCTTCGCTTCGCCGGCGGCGCCAAGAGCACCGTCGCCAAGGGCTTCGTCTCCGCCGGCGGCCCGGGCGGCTTCTTCGCCACCGGCGTTGACGGAGTCTCGGTGGCCCCTGACGGCAAGGTGTACGGAGTCATGACCTCGGCGACGCCCGGCGACATCAAGGGCCTGCCCAAGCCCGTCCGCAGCCAGGCCGGCCGCCTCTTCGACGTGAGCGACGGCAACCTCTCGGCCGTGGCGAACATCTCCGCACTCGAGTGGAAGCAGAACCTCGACAACGTCAAGGGCGACCGCAACTCGAACCCCTACGCGGTGCTCGCGCTTGCCGACCGTCAGATCGTGGTCGATGCCGGCGCCAACGCCGTGCTCGAGGTGCGTGACGGCAAGGTCAGCCTGCTCGCCGTCATCCCGAGGAACGGCAAGGCCCAGGCCGTGCCCACCTCCATCGCCCTCGGGCCCGACGGCGACTACTACGTCGGCGAGCTCGCCGAGGGCGCCGGCAAGGGCAAGGCGCGCGTGTGGAAGGTTCCGGCCGCCGGCGGTGCTCCCACCGTCCACGCGAACGGTTTCACCGCGATCACCGGCGTGGCCTTCGGCCCCGACGGCAGCCTGTTTGTCACGGAGTTCGCGCGCAACCCGCGCAAGGAGGACTTCCGCGGCCGGGTCGTGCGCGTCGCGCCCGACGGCACGCGCACGTTCCTCGGTGCAAAGGGCCTGATGTTCCCGACCGGCGCGGCCGTCGACTCGACGGGTGCCGTGTATGTGTCGAACTTCAGCACGCTGCCCGCCAAGACGCCCAAGAAGAGCCCCTTCAAGGGCGCCGGCGGAGCGCTGGTGAAGATCACCCCCTAGCGGTATCAGCCGTGGCGCGGCCGTCCCCCGGGGCGGCCGCGCCCGGCGTGCCGTCGTACCCCGCTGACAGGATCCGGCGGGTGACGGGAAGGTCGATCGCGCTGTTCGTCGTCGCGGCGATCTGTGAGATCGGCGGCGCCTATCTCATGTGGCAGGCGATCAAGGAGGGCCGCAGCGCCTGGTTCGCCCTCGGCGGCGCGGCCGCGCTCGTCGGCTACGGAGCCGTGGCGGCACTCCAGCCGGAGGCCCACTTCGGCCGCGTGCTGGCGGCCTACGGCGGCGTCTTCATCGCCGGCTCGCTCGCCTGGGGCGTCGTCTTCGACGGCTTCCGCCCCGACCGCTACGACCTCGGTGGCGCGGCCGTGGCGCTCGTCGGCGTGGCGATCATCATGTACTCGCCGCGCTGATCCCGCTCGACGCGGAGCGCCCAAGCCCGCGGATGGTCGCGCAGGCGGCCGCCTAGCTCAAGAAGTCGCTGAGCTCGAGCGTCGGCCGCACCTCCACCAGGCCGAGCTGCGCCTCGGGCACGCGCCCCGCGATCTCGACGGCGCGCTCCTCGCTCTCGCAGTCGACCAGGTAGAAGCCGCCCAGAAGCTCCTTGGCCTCGGGGAACGGCCCGTCGCTCGTGACGAGCCGGCCCTCGGACAGCGACACGCGCTTGGCGCCCGGCGGCGCCGCAAGAGCCTCGGTGACGATCAACTCGCCGGACTGCTCCAGCTCGGCGTTGAGCTGTTCGTAGGCGGTGAGCCCTACGCTGCGCTCCTCGGCCGGCATGTTGTCCCAGATCTCGCGGGACGCAGGGTTGCTGTAGATGAGAATGACGTACTTCACGCCGCGATCCTTTCGGATTTCGGATGTCGAGAACGGGCCCGCGGCTACGACCTCCCTTCGACGGCAACCGAAGGAGAAGCATGGTGACCAGGGACAGCGGCACGAGGCTCACGTCGGACGAAGCGGTCCAGGGAGCGACGGGGCGGAGCTACGAGGACTGGTTCGCGCTGCTCGACGCGGCGGGAATGGCCTCCCGAAAGCACGGCGAGATCGCGATCCAGCTGACCGGCGAGCACGGGGTCGACAGCTGGTGGGCCCAGACCATCACGGTGGGCTACGAGCGGGCCCGCGGGCTCCGGCCCACCCATGGCGGGCGCGACGGGAGGTACGCGATCAGCGCGAGCAGGACGGTCGACGTTCCGGTCGAGCGGCTCTTCGAGGCGTTCATGGACGACGCCCTCCGTGATCGCTGGCTGCCCGGAGGTGGCCTGCGGGAACGGACGTCCCAGCCGCTCAAGTCGGCCCGCTTCGACTGGGACGACGGCGCGACGCGCGTCAACGTCCTCTTCGAGCCGAAGGGCAAGGCCAGGAGCCGGGTCGCGCTCTCGCACGAGCGGCTGCCCGACTCCGGGACCGCCGAGCGCATGAAGGGCCACTGGCGCGAAAGCCTCGGCGAGCTCAAGACCGTGCTCGAGGGCTGAGGCAGATGACGACCACACAGGTACTCATGACCGGGCTCTCGTTCGGCGAGTCGCCGCGCTGGCACGACGGCCGGCTCTGGTTCGCCGACTGGGGCGCGCAGGAGCTGATCGCCGTCGACACCGACGGCGTAAGCGAGGTGGTGGCCCGCATCGAGTCGTTCCCGTTCTGCATCGACTGGCTGCCGGACGGGCGCCTGCTCGTCGCCTCCGCGGCCGATCAGGCGGTGCTGCGGCCGGAGCCGGACGGCTCCTTCGTCACGCACGCCGACCTGAGCGGCCTGTCCGAGCACGCCTGGAACGAGATCGCCGTCGACGCGCGCGGCAACGCCTACGTGAACAACATCGGCTTCGACATGGCGGGCGGAGAGTTCGCGCCCGGGATCGTCGCCGTCGTGACGCCCGATGGCTCAGCTCGCCAGGTGGCCGACGGCCTCGCATTCCCCAACGGGATGGCGATCGCGCCTGACGGCTCGACGCTCATCCTTGCCGAGTCGTACGCGGCCGTGCTCACGGCGTTCGACATCGAGAGCGACGGCAGCCTGTCGAACCGGCGCGCCTTCGCCGAGCTCGGCGAGGGCGCCGCGCCGGACGGCATCTGCCTCGACGCCGAGGGCGCCGTCTGGTACGGCGACGTCCCGAACCGGCACTGCCGCCGCGTGCGCGAGGGCGGGGAGGTGCTCGAGACGATCGAGCTCGACCGTGGCTGCTTCGCCTGCGCACTCGGCGGCGCCGACGGGCGAACGCTCTTCATGATCACCCGCGAGTGGAAGGGGATGGAGAGCTTCGGCGAGGAGGAGCCGTCGGGTCAGGTGCTGACCGCGCCGGCCCCCGCCCCGCGGGCGGCCACGCCCTTGAAGAACGTGTAACAGAAGACGCCATCCGCCTCGGTCGTGCGGTGGAGCGCGGCGACGCCCTCGTCGAAGCGCGCGGGCTCGATCAGGCCGGCCGCGAGGGCATCCTCGCGGGTCCCCTCGATCATCGCCGTGAACGTCTTCCTCGTGAAGCCGTCGACGAGCTCGGGGCGGGTGGCGTCGACGTACACCATGCGAGCCGAGACCTGGACGTCCTCCAGGCCGGCCGCGGTCATGAGCGGGTAGACCCGGCGCCCGATGTTGGCGTTGCCGCCGGCGGCGCGCTGCAGCTCGACCTGACAGCGAATCGCGTCATGCGCGGCCTCGCTGTCCGGGTAGAAGTAGGCCGAGCCGTGATCGCCCTCGATCACGGTCATCGTGCCGGCGGGCCTGAGCAGGTCGCGCAGCCGCTCGAGTGCGGCGACCGGCCGCGCCAGGTGCTCCAGCACGAAGCAGACGAATACGTGGTCGAAGGACTCCGGCTCGAAAGGCGGATCGAAGACGTCCGCCTGCCGGAACTCCACGTTCGTGATGCCGGCACGCTCGACCCGGCTGCGTGCCTCGGCCAACGAGCTCGGCGATATGTCGATCGACGTGATGCGCGCCTCCAGGCTGCGCTGTGCCAGCGTGAGCGTCTGGGCGCCGACCCCGCAGCCGGCCTCGAGCACGCTGCTGCCGGCCGGGTAGGCGGTGTCGTGGTGAAGCAGCTCGACGAGCGTCGCGGCCTGGTCCTGGAGGCGCTCATTCGCGCGCGCGTCGTAGCCGTGGACGTACGCGCTGCTCATCAGATCCGGAAGACCTGCACGAGCCGCTTCTCGTGCTCGGCGTCGATCTCGGCCACGACCTCGATGTACTGCTCGATGCCGGAGCCGCGCAGCTTCGTGGCGAGCAGCTCGTCGACCTGGAAGAGCCCGGACGAGTTGTTCATCTCGATCTCGACACGCACCGCCTTCTCCTCCCCGGACTCGATCTTGACCGCGTCTATCGCCGCCGCCGAGATCGAGTGGATGTTGGGCCTGCGCGTCTCGAAAGGGATCCGCGAGCGTCCGCTGGCCATGTCGAGAGCGTCCGCGACGCGCACGATGCCCGCCTCCATCGTGATCGGGTCGCCGCGGCGGCGGTGGCCGATCACGGCGTGCAGAGCCTCCGATATGACCACGGTCAGCTCGGGCTCCTCGTAGATGCCCTCGAGCAGGAGCGGCAGCCGGTCGGCGGCGAGGAAGAGGCTGTACTGCTCGTGGTCGCTGCGGTGGATCGACATGCCGGTGTCGTGCACGAGGCAGGCCGCCGCGATCACCACCTCGGCGTCGCGGGCGCCCATGCCGTGGTCGCTCACCATGGCCGGCTCGACGCCGGCTCGACTCAAGAGCCGGAACAGGCGCAGCGCGATGTTGGCCACGATCTGGATGTGGACCGCGGAGTGGTCCGACATGTCGCGCCGGTCCGCGTTCATCTGCTGCATGTACCACCACGCGCGCAGCCGCATGTCGGCGTTGGCGGCGTCGAATAGGCGCTCGAGCCGGCGGTTTCCGCGCGTCGGAGCGCGGATCTCTATCTCGGGAAGCTCCACGGCGGTTACCCTAGGCAGCGTGACCCTAGACCCTCTCTTCGACGGGCACGGCCGCCGCATCTCCGACCTGCGCGTCTCGGTCACCGACCGCTGCAACTTCCGCTGCCAGTACTGCATGCCCGCGGACGGGCTCCCCTGGCTCCAGCGCGACGAGATCCTGCACTTCGAGGAGATCGAGCGCGTGGTGCGGGTGATGGCGCGCATGGGCGTGACCGACCTGCGCCTGACGGGCGGTGAGCCGCTCGTCCGGCGCGACTTCCCGCGGCTCGTCGCGATGCTGGCCCCGATCGAGGGGATCGAGGACCTCTCGCTCACGACCAACGCCTACCTGCTCGAGCGCGACGCGGCGGCACTCGTCGAGGCCGGCATCACCCGCGTGAACGTCTCGATCGACTCGCTCCAGCGCGACCGTTTCTTCCAGCTCACCCGGCGCGACTCGCTGCCCCAGGTGCTCCGCGGCCTCGAGGCGATCGCCTCGCACCCCGAGGTTCGGCCGATCAAGGTCAACGCGGTCGCGCTGCGCGGCTTCACCGAGGAGGAGGCGCTGCCGTTCGCAGAGTTCGCGCGCTCGACGAGCTACCAGGTGCGCTTCATCGAGTTCATGCCGCTCGACGCCGACCACGCGTGGTCGAGCGACCAGGTCCTGCCGGGCGAGGAGATCCGCGCGATCATCGACCGCGTCCATCCGCTCGAGGAGCTGCCGCGCGAGCCGCACGCGACGGCGCGCGTCTACCGCTTTGCCGACGGCCGGGGCGAGATCGGATTCATCAACCCGGTGTCGGAGCCTTTCTGCGCCGACTGCAACCGCATCCGCCTGACCGCGGAGGGCAAGCTGCGCACCTGTCTCTTCTCGATCCACGAGACCGACCTGCGCGAGCTGCTGCGCGGCGGCGCGAGCGACGCCGAGCTCGAGCGGGCGATCCGCGACGCCGTCTGGCGCAAGGAGCTGAAGCACCACGTGGGCGAGCCCGGCTTCCGCCAGCCGCCGCGGACGATGTCGGCGATCGGCGGCTAAGCCGCCCTCTCGAGCACCCAGTCGCGCCAGCTCTCGGAGACCTCGGGGATCAAGAGGCGCGGCAGCTGCGAGCGGTCCTCGAGGAAGGCGTGGGTGAAGGCCCCGATCGTCAGGTCGTGCGCCGGGCGTGAGACGACCCGGACGGCGTCCCCGGGCCGGAGGCTGCCGTCCTCGACGATGCGGAGGTAGGTACCGGTGCGGCGGGCCTGCGCGAAGCGCTTCAGCATCAGCGGGTCGCCGAAGCGCACGCCGAGCTTCCAGCACGGAAAGCGCGGCTCGGACACCTCGAGCAGCACCGAGCCGATCCGCCAGCGCTCGCCGACGAGCGCCTGCGCGGGATCGATGCCCTTGATCGTCAGGTTCTCCCCGAAGACGCCGTCCGGAAGCTCGCGGCCGAGCTCGGCCTCCCACCAGTCGATGTCCTCGCGCGCATAGGCGTACACCGCCTTGTCGGGACCGCCGTGGACCGAGCGGTCGCCCTGGTCGTCGCCCTCGACGTTGATACCGCGCACCGCAACCGGTCCCTGGACCGGGAGCTTCCAGATCCCTGTCCTCACGGTCTCCCCGTGGCGCTCGATCTCGCGCATCTGCGCGACGTTGACTGAAAGTACGCTCCCGGCTGTGCCGTACACGCTGACCATACGTCAGGGTCCGCGGGTCGACCGCGAGCGTTACAGCGACCTCGATTCGGCACTCGGCGCGATCGAGGAGCGCGGTCGCGAGCTGGAGCGCGCGGCCGGCTCGCACCCGCGCGGCGGGACCCTCATCCGCAAGATCGAGCCTATGCAGCAGGTGGTCGCCCGGATCGAGCTGTCGGGGCCGGCCCGGCTGCGCGCCGGCCTCGACGTGCGCGGCGACGGTTCGGCCGAGGCCTTCACGGGTCGCATTCGCCGCAGGCTCGTGGAGCAGCGTGGCAGGGAGTCGGCGTACGACGCGCTGCGGCGCGCGCTCGACGGCCGATGAGCTCGCCGCGCTGGCGCGTGCCGCTGCCGCGTGGCGCCCAGCGGCCCTTCAGGGTGTTTCTGAACGGCGTGCCCCAGCGCGAGGGTGAGGACTACGAGGTCGGCGACGGCGAGCTGCTGTTCGCGAAGCCGCTCGAGAAGGAGCGGCTCGGGGCGGGCCGCTGGACGGCGATCTTCCTCGGCCTCTGGGGGTCGTACGGCAAGAACGACTCCGTCGACGTCCAGTACCGGCTCGGGGGCCGCGAGACCGTCGCGACAGGGCTGGAGATCATCCCGCCCGACCAACCTTGACACAAGTTTGTCAAGGTTGTTAGCCTCTACGGAACATGCGGATCAGCGAACTCCTCGAGCGCCGGCGCCCCGTCTTCTCGTTCGAGTTCTTCCCGCCCAAGACGGATGAGGGCCAGCGGACCCTCGAGGGGACGCTCGAGGTTCTGAAGGACGACCGGCCCGACTACGTATCGGTCACCTACGGCGCCGGCGGCACGACACGCAACCGTACCGTCGACATCACCAAGTCGATCAAGCAGGACCTGGGGATCGAGGCGATGGCCCACCTCTCCTGCGTCGGCGAACCCGCCGAGCGGCTCACCGAGATCCTCGGCGAGATCGACTCCGCGGGGGTCGAGAACGTGCTCGCCCTGCGCGGCGACCCGCCGCGCGGCGAGACCGAGTGGCGGCCCCATCCCGGCGGCCTCAGCTACTCGGTCGAGCTCATCCGGCTGATCCGCGACGGCTTCGATTTCTGCGTCGGCGCGGCCTGCTTCCCCGAGGTCCACCCGGACGCGCCCAACCGAGAGAGCGACCTCCGCTACGCGCGCGAGAAGGTGGAGGCGGGCGCCGCCTTCCTGATCACGCAACTCTTCTTCGACAACGAGCTCTACTTCGATTTCGTCGAGGACGCCCGCCGCGCCGGCGTCGACGTGCCGATCATCCCGGGGATCATGCCGATCACGAACTACGGCCAGATCAAGCGCTTCACCGAGATGTGCGGCGCGACGATCCCCGAGGAGCTCACCGCGCAGCTCGACGGGCGCGCCGACGACCCGGAAGCGGTTGCAGAGCTCGGGGTCGCTTACGCGACCCTCCAGTGCTCCGATCTCCTGGCGCGGGGCGCGCCCGGCATCCACTTCTACACGTTGAACCGCTCGCCCGCAACGCGGGCGATCCTGGCGGCGCTGCGCGCGGCCCATCCGTGGACGCGGGCTGAGGCGACGGTCTAGACGCGCCGTGGCGGCGTCACTGCGCCGCTCAGAACCCACCGCCGAAGTCCCCGCCTCCGACGTCCCCGCCTCCGAAATCGCCGCCGCCGAAGTCGCCGCCCGCGTCAGCGGAGTCGCCGCCCGTCTCGGCCTCGGCGCCCTGGTCCCCCTCCGCGCCCTGGTCGCCGCCCTCGCCGCCACTCTCCCCGTAGTCCTGCCAGAGCGCCGAGGCGATCGTCGATCCGACGAAGGCGGCCGCGAAGCTTCCGAGCAGCACGCCGCCCGCGCCGCCGAGCATGCCCCCTCCGCCGAAGGCGCGCTCGACCGTGCCGGGGCGGCCCAGCTCGGCGCGGGTCGCCATCCGCGCGAGCGAGCGCGGATCGTCGCTCGTGGCGCGCTCGTCCTCCGGGACCTCGGCGCTCAGGTCCTGGAGCGCCCTGCGGCGCTGCTCGGGCGTCATTGCCGCGAACGCCTCCTCGTGCGCCTGCTCGATCCTGTCGGGAGGGGCGGTGCGGACGAGGTAGCGGTAACGCTCGAGCGCCTGCTCGTCGGTCAGCTGCCCGGGCGGCTGCGGGGAGGCTTCCGGCTCCGTCCGCGCAGGAGCGGCCGGCTCCGAGGAGCGCCCGAAAAGACGGTCAAGGAATCCCATGACGGACATGTTCCCGGTTCCGGGCGCTGGGCGCACGCAACCTCCACAGCTCGCCGTCCTCGCCGTCGCCGACGCGCTGCACCTCGCCGGCCAGTTCGAGGTGCTGCAGGTAGCTGAGCACCTCCGATAGGCCCCAGCCGATCATCATCGGGGTGGGCAGGTCGTATCGGAGCACCTCGGGTACGAGCTCGAAGGCGGGGCGTGGGCCGCCCGTGAGCGCGGCCCGGATCCCGTCCAGGCGCTCGTGCACGGCCCGCCGGTTCGCCTCGATCAGCGCGCTCGCGTCACGGACCGGTCGGCCGTGGCCGGCCAGGATGAGCTGGACGGGGAGCTTGTCGACGACGTCGAGGCTCGACAGGAACTCGCCGGCCGGGTCGGGCGTGTGGCCGTGGTCGTAGAAGAGCGATACGCGGCCGAGCAGATGATCGCCGGAAAGCAGCAGCCCGCGCTCGGGCTGGTGGAGGACTACGTGCGACGGCGCGTGGCCGGGCGTCTCGTACACCTGCCAGGTTCCCAGGTCCGTCTGGACCTCGACGCCGGGGAGCAGCTCGCGCGTCGGCTCGACGATCGACGCGATGCCGTAGTCGCGTCCGCTGCGCGCCTCGCGGAACTCCTCGAGCGCCGCCGCCGGCACGCCGCTCTGGCGCGCGATCTCGAAGCGGCGCTCGAAGGCCTTGTCCGGGTCGGCGGCCGTCTTCGTCGCGTGCGCGTGGTTCGGGTGCATCCAGAGCTCGCATCCGGCCGCCTCGATGATCGGCGCGGCCTGGCCGTAGTGGTCCGAGTGCGCGTGGGTGCAGACCACGAGCCGGATGTGCTCGAGCCGCAGGCCGGCCTGGTCGAGGGCGCGCTCGAGCTGGCGCATCGAGCCGGGCTCGTGGATGCCCGTGTCGACGAGCACGATGCCGCTGCCGGAGGCGATCGCGTATGCGTTGCCGTGCGGGACCCCCGGCCAGGGCAGCGGCAGGCGCAGACGCCACAGCCCCGGCAGCACCCGGTCGGCGCGGGCCAGCTCTCGACGCCGTGCGGTCACCGCCGCAATCTTGGCAGCGCTAGGACGGGTCGATGAGCACGCCGGGGTTGAGCATCCCGGCGGGGTCGACGGCGGCCTTCGCCGCTCGCAGCGCTGCCGCGAACGGCTCGGGGCGCTGACGGTCGTACCAGGGGCGGTGGTCCCGCCCCACCGCGTGATGGTGGGTGATCGTCCCGCCGGCGGCGAGGATCGCCTCGGAGGCGGCCGCCTTGACCTCCTCCCACTGGGCGAGCTCGTCGCCGCGCCGGGCGTCGGCAAGCACGGTGAAGTAGGGCGCGGCGCCGTCCGGATACACGTGGGTGAGCCGGCAGGTGACCCTCCCTTCGCCGAGCGCCTCGAGCGCGTGCGAGCGCACCCCGTCCACGAACTCCTCGAAGCGATCCCAGGTGATCGCCGTCTCGAACGTCTCGGCGAGGACGCCGCCGGCGATCAGCGTGTCGCGCAGGTAGGGCATCTGCAGGAAGGCGTCGCGCCACGTATCGGCGGCTGGGTCGCGCCGCTCCTCGGAGACCTCGCCCCCGTGGTCGCGGCACAGCTCGGCCGCGCGACCCATCCAGGCGTCGAGAGGGTGATCGGCCGACTCGAAGCCGAGCACCAGCAGCGCACGGCCCTCGGCCGCTGCGCCGGTGAGGCCCGCCTCCCCCGGATCGAGCAACCGGCAGTTGGAGGGATGAAGCCCCGACTGAGCGATGGCTCGCACCGCCTCGGCGCCGGCCGCGAATGAGCCGAAGGTCGCCGCGGCCGACGTCTTGAAGCGCGGCCGCTCGCGCACACGGACCCATGCCTCGGTGATCACGCCGAGGATGCCCTCGGAGCCGATCAGCATCCGGTCCGGGCTCGGTCCCGCCCCGGAGCCTGGCACCCGCCGGCTCTCCCAGAGCCCCCGTGGCGTGAGCGCCCGCACCGACTCGACGAAGTCGTCGATATGGGTGCCGAGCGTCGCGAAGTGTCCGCCCGCGCGCGTCGCGATCCAGCCTCCGAGCGTCGAGTACTCGAACGACTGCGGGTAGTGGCGCAACGTCAGGCCGTGCTCGCGCAGCTGCTCCTCGAGCCGCGGGCCGGTGGCGCCCGCCTGGATGCGGGCCGCCTGCGACAGCGGGTCCACGTCGAGCACGCGATCGAGTCGCTTGAGATCGATCGTCACGACACCCGCATACGCGTCGCCGACCGCAGGCTCTACCCCGCCGACCACGCTCGTGCCGCCGCCGAACGGGATGGCGGCGGCGCCGGCGCTCTCGCACCAGTCGAGGAGCGCCTCCAGCTCCGCCTCGCCGGCCGGGTGCGCGACCACGTCGGGCAGGTGGTCGAAACGTCCGCGGAAGGCACGCACGACGTCGCGATAGGACTTGCCGTAGGCGTGTGAGGCGCGCTCGTACGGATCGCTGCGGCAGATGCCGCGGAGTGACTCCGGCGGCTCCATCCGAGGCGGCGGAAGCTCGAGATCCTGGAGCCGCGCGGGTGCCTCGATCTCTGTCGGGCCGAATCCGAGCTGCTTGCGCGCGCCGCGCGCGGCCTCCGCGACTGTGGCCTCCGTGGGCTGCTGGTCCTCGAAACCCCAGCCCCAGAACTTGAGGCGCCGCTCGCTCACCGGCGCGCACGCTACCGGCGGTGACCGGCATCAACCTCGCCGCCCTGGCATCCGCGACGCGGGCTCGCCGCGGTTCATGACGTTCACGAAACGCCGAGCGGCCGCGGCCGGGCTACAGTTGAGGTTCGGATGGCCACGCGGGCAGCGACCGTGCAGATAACCATGCCCCAGATGGGGGAGTCGGTCACCGAGGGCACCGTCCTCGAGTGGCTGAAAGAGGTTGGCGATCGCGTTGAGCAGGACGAGCCGCTCGTCGAGATCTCGACGGACAAGGTCGACGCCGAGGTCCCCTCCCCGGCGGCGGGCACATTGGTGAAGATCCTCGCCGAGCCGGACTCGACCGTTCAGGTCGGCGCCGTGCTGGGGGAGATCGACCCGAACGGCGAGGCGCCCGCCGCTGCCGAGCCGGACGAGCCGGCCGCCGAGCCGGCAGCGAAGGAGGCGCCGCCCGCCGAGGAGCCCGAGCATGCCGAGGAACCGGCGGACGCCGCGGCGTCTGAACCTGCCGGGGAGCCCGCGGCCGCCGCGGCGCCTGAGCCCGAGGGCGAGCTCGTCGACGTCGCCTTCCCGGAGATGGGCGACTCGGTCGCCGAGGGCACCGTGCTCGAGTGGCGGGTGGGGCCGGGTGACACTGTGGCGGTTGACGACCCGCTCGTCGAGATCTCGACGGACAAGGTCGACGCCGAGGTCCCCTCGCCCGTTGCCGGAACGGTCAAGGAGGTCCTGGTCGAGGCCGACGAGACCGTGAGCGTCGGCTCCGTCCTGTGCCGGATCGCAGCGGGCGCGGGGGCGCCCGCGGCCGCAACGAACGGACCCGTCCAGCCTGCCGCGCAGCCCACTGAGCCGGACGCACCGGAAACAACCTCCGGCAACGGCGGCAACGCCACCCCGGTGGCGAGCCGGATCGCGAGCGCCCACGGCGTCGACGTCGACTCGATTCCGGGCACCGGACCGCGTGGTCGGGTCACGAAGGAGGACGTACTGGCAGCGGTCGAGGGCAACGGCGCGCCCGCCGCACCCCAGGCGGAGCCGGCCGCCGGCAAGACGTCGCCGATCCGCGGACCCGCGGCGACGCTCGTCAAGTTCATGAACGAGAGCCGCTCGATCCCGACGGCCACGAGCTTCCGCACGCTGCCGGTCGACGTGCTCGACGGCCGCCGCAGAGAGCTGAAGGCGAGCGGAAAGAAGCTCTCGTTCACGCACCTGATCGCGTGGGCGATCGTCCAGGCGGCCCGCGACATGCCGGTGATGGGCCACGGCTACGCGGAGCAGGACGGCAAGCCGCAGCGCGTGGCGCCAGGCAGCACGAGCCTCGGTCTCGCCGTCGACGTCGAGCGCAAGGACGGCACGCGCTCGCTCGTCGTGCCGGTGCTGCGCGACGCAAGCGAGATGGACTTCGCGACCTTCGCCGCGCGCTACGACGAGCTCGTCGTCGGCGCGCGCGACAACACGCTGCAGCCGGACGCCTACCAGGGCGCCAACATCACGCTCACGAACCCGGGCGGGATCGGGACCGTGGCGAGCGTGCCGCGGCTGATGCCCGGCCAGGGCACGATCGTCGCCACGGGTGCGATCGGCTACCCGCCCGGCCTCACGGCGGTCGACCCGGACAAGCTCTCAGAGCTCGGCGTCCAGAAGGTCATGACGATGACGAGCACCTACGACCACCGCGTCATCCAAGGCGCGGAGTCGGGTGCGTTCCTGCGCCGGATCGACGAGCTCCTGCAGGGCGAGGACGGCTTCTACGAGGGCGTCTTCCAGGCGCTCGAGCTTCCGGGGGTGGCGCAGGGACCGGCGAGCGCGGCGGCGGTCACCGCCGCCGAGCCGGTACCGGCGGCCGCCGTCCCCGCGGCCGCGCCGGTCGCCGACGCGGCACTGCTGCAGGCGGTCCAGGCCGCCACCTCGGTCGTCAAGGCGCATCGCATGCATGGGCATCTCGCCGCCCGGCTCGACCCGCTCGGCTCGGCGCCGGTCGGCGACCCGGCCCTCGACCCGGCCACGGTCAACCTGAACGACGAGCTCATGCGCCGCATCCCGGCCTCGGTGCTGCGTGTGGCCGTCCCGGGCGACACCTTCGCCGAGGCCCTGCCGGGGCTGCGCGAGACCTACACGGGCACGATCGCCTACGAGATCGAGCACATCTCCGACCACGAGCAGCGCGTGTGGCTGCGCCAAGCGATCGAGTGCGGCCGCTATCGCGAACGGCTCCCGGACGAGGCGAAGCGGAGGCTGCTGCAGCGGCTGTCCGAGGTCGAGGCGCTCGAGAACTACCTGCACAAGGCGTTCCTCGGCAAGAAGCAGTTCTCGATCGAGGGCCTCGACACGCTCGTCCCGATACTCGACGAGGTGATCGAGCTGACCTCCGCCGAGGGCGCCCGCGAGGTCGTGCTCGGCATGGCGCACCGAGGCCGCCTCAACGTGCTCGCTCACACGGTCGGCCGGCCCTACGAGGCGATCCTGGCCGAGTTCGAGGGCGAACAGACGCTCTCGGTCGACACGGCCGCGCCGGAGGGCGGCACGGGCGACGTCAAGTACCACTACGGCGCCAGCGGCACATACGCGACGAGCTCGGGGCGCGGCGTGACCGTCACGCTGTCGCCCAACCCGAGCCACCTCGAGTACGTCAACCCGGTGATCGAGGGACGCGCCCGCGCCGACCAGACGAGCCGCAAGGCGCGCGAGCTCACGCACGACACGAACGCCGTCGTGCCGGTCCTGATCCACGGCGACGCCGCCTTCCCGGGACAGGGAATCGTCGCCGAGACTCTCAACCTGCAGGCGCTGCCCGGCTACAGCACCGGCGGCACCATCCACGTGATCGCCAACAACCAGCTCGGCTTCACGACCGACCCGGAGGAGAGCCGTTCGACGCGCTACGCCTCCGACCCGGCCAAGGGCTACGACATCCCCATCATCCACGTGAACGCCGACGACGTGGAGGCCTGCATCTCGGCGGTCCGGCTCGCGACCGACTTCCGCCAGACCTTCGGCCGCGACGCGCTCGTCGACCTGATCGGCTACCGCCGCTTCGGCCACAACGAGACGGACGAGCCCGCCTACACGCAGCCGCAGATGTACGCGCTGATCAAGAAGCACCCGCCGGTGCGCAAGCTCTACGCCGAGCAGCTCCAGGCCGAGGGCATCGTCAGCGCGGAGGAAGCGGAGCGGATGGCCGAGGAGGCCTACGCGAAGGTGGGCGATGCCCACCAGGAGCTCAGGCAGTCGATGGGCGGCCCGCCGGAGACGGGCGAGATCGAGCTCGACCGGACGATGAGCCGCGAGCCGCGCACGACCGTGGCCGAGGAAACGCTGCGCGCGCTCGGCGAGCAGCTGCTCCGCGTGCCGGACGAGTTCACCGTGCACCGCAAGCTGAAGCCCTTCCTCGACCGCCGCCGGGCGGTCTTCGACGAAGGCGCCACGGTCGACTGGGCCCATGCCGAGGCGCTCGCGTTCGCGTCCCTGCTGGCGCTCGGGGTGCCGGTGCGGCTGACGGGCCAGGACACCGAGCGCGGCACCTTCAGCCAGCGCCATGCCGTCCTCCACGACGCCCAGACCGGCGAGCGCTGGTGCCCCCTGCAGCACCTGCGCGACGCCAACGCGCCCTTCGAGCTGCACAACAGCCCGCTGTCCGAGCAGGCCTGCGTCGGCTTCGAGTACGGCTACTCGGTGCAGGCTCCCGATGCGCTCGTCCTATGGGAGGCGCAGTTCGGCGACTTCGTCAACTCGGCCCAGGTGATCATCGACCAGTTCCTCGTGTCCGGGCTCGCCAAGTGGGGCCAGACGACGCGCATGTCGCTGCTGCTGCCGCACGGCTACGAGGGCTCGGGGCCGGAGCATTCGAGCGCTCGCCTCGAGCGCTTCCTGCAGGCGGCCGCCGAGGGGAACATGCGCGTCGCCAACGTCACGACGCCGGCGCAGTACTTCCATCTGCTGCGCCGCCAGGCGCTCGTGTCGAAGGCGCGCCCGCTGATCGTGATGACGCCGAAGAGCCTGCTGCGGCTCCCGGCCGCCACCTCGACGCTCGAGGAGCTTGCCGAGGGGAGCTTCGAGCGGGTGCTCGACGACCCGCGTTTCGCAGGCGACGCCGACCGCGACCGCGTGACCAAGCTCGTGCTGTGCTCGGGCAAGATCTACTACGACATCGCCGACCACGACGAGCGCGAGCAGCAGGACCACATCGCGGTGGCGCGCGTCGAGCTGCTCTACCCGTTCCCGGAGACCGAGCTGATCGAGCTGCTCGAGAGCTATCCGAACCTCGAGCGCGTGGTCTGGGTGCAGGAGGAGCCGCGCAACATGGGAGCGCGCGCCTTCATGCGCCGCCGGATGGCGAGCATCCTGCCGGAGCGGCTCGCCTACGACTACGTCGGCCGCCAGCTGCGGGCCGCGCCTGGCGAGGGCTACTCGGCGGCGCACAAGCGCGAGCAGGCGCGCATCGTGCGCGTCGCGCTCGACCTCGAGTACGACAAGCTCGAGCCCGACAGCTCGGCCCAGCGGCCGTTGATGTAGAGCTACGCCAGCTGAATCAGAGCCACGCCCGCGAGCAGGGCGCCGACGGCGGCCAGCCGCAGCCCCGACACGCACCGCCGCGGCAACCTGAACAGGCCGTGGCGGTCGACGAACACGGAGGCGATCTGCTGACCGCCGACGGTGAGCGCGATCGTCGCCGCGGCGCCGATCTCGGGAATCAGCGAGAAAACCGCGGTCACGTAGATGGCTCCCACGAGGCCGCCGAGCCAGCCCCACCAGGGCACGCCGCGGAGCGGGCCAAGCCGCGGGCGCTGCGCGTCCGTGCGCGCGAGCGAGAGCGCCAGCAGCAGGCCCATGGCCGCGGTGGCGACGAGGAAGGAGAGCGCCGCGACCGCGAGCGGCGCATCGAGGTCGGCGCGCAGCTCCGCGTTGACAGCCCCCTGGACCGGCAGGGCCGCTCCCGCGAGCAGGCCGAGCGCGGGCCAGCCGGCGCGTACACGTGGCAGGGCGCCTGACCCGGGCGACTCCACTTGCGCGCGTACGATCAGCGCCGCTCCGATCAGAACCGCCACGGCGCCGGCGAGCTCCGTGAGCCCGAGCGTCTCGGGCTCCACGCCCAGCCAGCCGAAGCCGTCGAGCGCAAGCGAGGCGAGCATCTGGCCTGCGATCCACAGCGCCACCGTCACCACCGCTCCCAGCCGCGGGAACAGCAGGATCCCCGATGTGATGTAGAGGGCGCTGCCCAGCCCGCCGGCGAGCTCCCACGGCTCCGCGTCGCCGAGCAGGCCGAGCGCGCCGAGCGATCCGCCCAGGGCAGCGAGCAGCAACAGCAGCCCGGCGCCGATGCCGAGCTGCAGCGTGGAGGCGCCGAACGGGCTCGCCATCGCGGCCGAGAGCTGGACGTTCGCCGCGGCTTGCAGCGCCAGCAGGCTTCCGACGAGGAGCAGGAACGGTAGTGCGAGGGCCTCCATGGTCGACTCCTGTTCAAGTGGACTGAGCGTCCACTTAACCTTAGTGATAACTGGACGCTGCGTCCGGTTAGTCGCGTACCATGGGAGAATGGAGCTGCCGCTCGCATCCGGTCCGCCGGCTCCCGAGCGCGCGGATGCGGCGCGCAACCGGACGCGCGTGCTCGAGGCGGCCGCGCGGCTGTTCGCGGAGAGCGGCGGCCGCGACGTCACGATGGAGTCGATCGCCGCCGCTGCGGGCGTCGGCAAGGGAACTCTCTACCGCCGCTACCCGGACGTCGCATCAATCGCCGCGGCGCTGCTCGACGAGCACGAGCGCGCGCTCCAGGAGCAGCTGCTGCGCGGCCGTCCTCCACTCGGCCCCGGTGCGCCCCCGGCGGAACGTCTGGCGGCCTTCTACCGGGCGATGGTCCGGCTGCTCGAGCGCCACGGCCACCTGGCGCTCGCGGGCGAGATCGGTGGGCGCCGCTACGAGCCCGGCGCCTACTCGGCCTGGGCGCTGCATGTGGGCACGCTGCTCGACGAGGCCGGCCTCGGCTCGAACCGCGCCCTGGTGGACGCGCTGCTCGCGCCGCTCGCCCCAGACGTGTTCCAGCATCAGCGTCGAGCGCGGCCTGTCGGCGCGGCGTATCGCGGACGACCTCGCCCTGCTCGCCCGCCGCACGCTCGGCGGCGGCGGCCGGAGCTAGCGCTTGTCGCGCTGCGCGTTCGCCATCTCGGCGGCTATCCGGTGCGAGCCGAGCCGGCGCTGGAGCGCGGCCGTCGCCCTCGGAGCGACCTGTGACGCGAGCACCCCGGCACGCAGGCTGAGCGGCGCCACGTCGATCTCGTCGCGGCCCTCCTCGATCCCGCGCACCACCGCGGCAGCGACCTGCTCGGGCGTGCGCACCGCCACTCCGCGCGGCAACTGCACGCCCGTCTCGGCGTACATGCCGACACCCGCGATGAAACCGGGGAACACCACGGTCACGCCGACCCCTGTGCCGTGCAGGTCCTCGCGCACGCCGGAGGCGAACCCGCGCAGGCCGAACTTGGTGGCCGAGTAGATCGACGAGCCGCGCGAGGCGACCTTGCCGGACAGCGAGGACATGAAGACGAGGTGGCCGCGGCGCTGCTCGACCATGCCCGGGAGGAGCGCCCGCGTGAGCTGCACCGGGGCGCGCAGGTTCACGTCGAGCGCCCTGTCGATCTGCTCGTGGGTGAAGTCCTCGACCGCCCCGCTGGCCGGGAGCGCGGCGTTGGCCACGAGCGCGTCCACGGCGCCCGCCCGCTCGGCCAGGTCAACGGCGGCGCCGGGACCGGCGAGATCCGCCGTCAGGACCTCTGCACGGCCGCCGAGCTCCGCGCGGACGTGCTCGAGCGTGTCCTCGCGCCGGCCGTTGAGCAGCACCCGCGCACCGCGCGCGTCGAGCGCGTGCGCGATCGCGCGCCCCAGTCCCCCCGACGCGCCGGTGAGCAGAACTGTCGAGCCGGCGAGCTGCAGGGCGCCCACGCTACCGGAGCGCGCCTAGCATCGGGGCCGGTCCCGAACGCTGAGGAGGAGCCGTGCTGATCGAGCACGAGGGCGCCCGCCCACGGCGATCGAAGACGAGGTCTTCCTCGCCACCGGGTGGCGGTCTTTCCGGGGGCGAGCATCGGCCGCGGCAGCGAGGTGCGCATCAACGCTGTGGTGCACGTCACCACGCGGCTCGCAGAGGGGACGACCGTCCCGATCGGCTGGATCGCCGTCGGCGACCCGGCAGAGCTGTTCCCGCCCGACCGGCACGAGGAACTGTGGGCGGTCCAGGAGCAGATGGACTCCCGGGCACCGGATTCGGGATGCCGCGCGCGGAGGCGACGATGGAGCGGGTGGCGCGCCGCTACTCGGAGAGCTTCGGCCGCCACCGCGGCGATCGCGTCCTGCGAACATGGGAGCCGTGACCCTGATCGCGCACGCAGGCCACTGGCTCACCACGATCGCCTATTTCGTGCCCGTCGTCGTCTTCCTCGGCTGGCTCGTGGTCACACAGGTGCGCGACCGGCGCAGCCGCAACTAACGCCTCTTCACCTCACCTCGAACGACTGCACCATGTCCGAGCTCGAGCTGTTGCCGGCGTAGACGTCGATGCGACCTGGCTCGACGACGAACTCCCCCCTGTTGTCGTAGAAGCCGAAGTCGCTCTTGTCGAGCGTGAACGTGACCGTGCGCGTCTCGCCGCGGGCCACCCTCACGCGCTCCAAGTCCGGCAGGCGGCGAACCGGCTGCGCGGCACGTACAGACGTGACGTGATCTGCGGCCTCGGGGGCGACGACCGCATCGACGGCCTGTACGGCCCCGACGTCGTCTACGGAGACGCGGGCGCTGACCGGCTCGACGGCGACCTCGGGGGCGACACCCTCTACGGCGACGAGGGCGACGACCGGCTCGACGGCGACTTCGGCTCCGACGTGCTGGCGGCCGGGCCGGGGGACGACCGGCTCGACGGCGGTCCTGGCCGCGACCACTCCGAGGGCGGCGCGGGCGACGACCGCTGCCGCACGGACTTCGCGGACGACGAGCCCGCCGGCTGCTGAGCCCTCAGATCTCCAGCTCGACCGGGCTGCCGATCGGCAGCCAGCGGAAGCTCGCGCGTATCTCCTCCGGCGCACCCGCGAGCGCCCGCTCGACGTCCTCGCGGCCCTGCTTGAAGTGCTGCCAGCCTTCGTAGTGGATCGGGATCGCCGTGCGCGGCCGGATCAGCCCGCACAGCTCGATCGCCTCGGCGGCCGTCAGGGTGTAGCGCAGCGGCCCGCTGACCGGGAACTGGACCCCGCCGAGGTGGATGAGCGCGGTATCGACCTCGAACCGCTCGGCGACCTCGCGCACGCCGTCGTAGAGGACCGTGTCGCCGGAGATCCAGAGGACCCCGTGCTCCTGGCCCTCCCAGCGCAGGGCGAAGCCGATCACGTCGCCGACGATCGGGTGGCTGAGCGGCGGCCCGTGCCGGCAGGGGGTGGCCGTGATCTCGATCGTGCTCCGTCCCTCCGCCTCGAGCCGCGTGCTCTCCCACGGCTCGAGCCCGCGTGCGGATCCGCCGAGCCGCCGCGCGCCGGAGGCGGTCGTGACGATCGTGCGCGCCCGCGGGAGCAGGGCGCGGCCGGCGTCGTCGAGGTTGTCCCCGTGGTGGTCGTGGCTCAGCAGCACCGCGTCGAGCGGCGGCAGCGCGTCCGCCCGCACCGCCGGCCCGGTGAGCTTGCGCGAGAACGACCCCCAGCCGAACGAGTAGCGCCGGCCGGGGGCGTCGAAGGTCGGGTCGGTGAGGATCCGCCACTCCCCGATCTCGAGGAGGACCGTCGGCCCGCCTATGTGCGTGATCCGGACCATGTCTGCCCCGCGACCAGGACGATGACGGTGTCAGTGGGGCTGCTCAACGAGTCTCCGATGGTTTGATCTTCCTACCGAGTGCCCCTGGTAGTCCCTGCGACGCGGTCCACGACAAGCTCCGGCACATGGTCCGCTGTCGCCTCGCCTGCCTGCTCCGGGAAGTCAAAGACGGCGACCATCATCTGCATCGGGTAGTCCGGCGCCTGGTTCACGGTCTTGACGCGCTCGCCGTCGATGAGGAAGTCGACCCGGCCGGGGCGCCAGTCCGCCGCGTAGACGTGGAAGTCGGTGACGTCGAGCGGCATGCGCGGCGCCTCGAACTCGTCGGTGAGAGCCGGGTCGCGGAACGGGTGGACACCGCTCCCGACGGCCGCGGTGGGTCTGCCGTTCTCCTCGACAAGGGCGTCCCCGAAGACCTCGAAGATGCAGATCTCGCCAGAGCGCTCGGGCTCATCCTCGATGCCCACCATCCAGACGGAGGCCATCGAGCGCGGGCTGAGCTGCATCCGCGCGCGCACCTCGAGCAGCCCGTAGTGCGGCGTCCAGCCCCACTGCGCCGGCTGGAACTCCCGCACGACAAGGCCCTCGCGGAAAGGCTGCTGTCCCCTCGCGCTCCCGACCTCCTCCGAGAACACCCCCGACTGGATGCCCGACACGCGTAGCGGGTCGTGCTCGTCCGCACACCAGAGACCGTGCTCCGGCGGGATCGTCAGCCGCAGCGCGGACCCGACGACGGAGTAGCTCGCGGCGCTCTCGGCACGCGAGCTCCACATCGGCAGGTAGTGCGGGATCCAGACATCCGTGTCGAGATCGGGACCGTCGAAATCGTCGACGAACGTGTCGCTCAGCGCGTCCATGGCCGCGATCCTTGCAGCTGCGTTGCGGACCTGCGCGGGCCCCCCTAACGTCGATGGAGCATGAGCGACGAAGCCCTCGAAGCCTTCAAGCTGCTGGAGCGGACGGGCTGGGGAAAGCGGGCTGAGACCTATGACCTGCTCACCGGCAGGATCACCGCCCGGCTCGTCGACCCGCTTCTGGACGCAGCCGCGGTGAGAGCGGGCGCGCGAGTGCTCGACGTCGGCACCGGTCCCGGCTACGCCGCGTCCGCGGCGGCCCGGCGAGGTGCGGTCGCGACCGGCGTCGACATCGCCGACGAGCTGCTCGCGATCGCTCGCCGGCGCCATCCCGAGTCGTCCTTCCTGCGTGCGGATGCCGAGGAGCTCCCCTTTGACGACGACTCGTTCGATGCGCTCGTGGCGAACTTCGCGATCAACCACCTCCCGCGCCCAGAGCGCGCTGTGCGGGAGTTCGTCCGCGTCCTGGCTCCGCGCGGCGCAATCGCGCTCTCGGCCTGGGACCGGCCGGAGCGCAACCGATTCCTCGGCGTCCTGGTGGACGCGCTGAGCGAGTACTCGGTCAGCGGTCCGCCCGGCCCCGACCAGTACCGCTTCGCCGACGACGAGCAGTTCCACGCACTGCTGAGCGACGCCGGGTTTGAGAGCGTTGAGGTGCTGACGACCCGGTTCACCCACACGGCTTCCAACCCGGAGGAGCTATGGCTTGGCTTGATGGGCGGCAGCGTGCGCACCGCCGGCCTCGTCGCAGAGCAGCCGGCGGCGGTACGCAGCGAGATAAGGGCCGCCTTCGATCGGAACGCCGAGGCCCATCTGGGCGAGGCGGGGCTGGAGCTCCCCGTCTCCGCGAAGATCGCCAGAGGGCGAATGCCATGACGGCGACCACGAGCGTCGCGAGCTCACTGCATGACGCGCTTACGAGCGGCGACTTCGGCGCCTTCGGCGAGCTCTACTCGGAGGGCGCGCTCCTCGACGCCAACCTCCCGGGCGGACGCTTCAAGATCGCCGGAGACAGCGAGCGGCTCGACTTCCTGACGGCGCAGTTCCCACGACCCGGGCGGCTCGTCGAGTGGTCGGCGCAGGAGCATCCTGACGGAGCCGCGGTCTGGTTCGAGCGGGTTGCCGGCGACGGCACGGCGCTGCGCCAGCGCCACTATCTCCGCACGTCCGACGGCCTCATCGAGCGCCACTGGGCGTACGCCGCTCCGCCGCGGACGACAGGCCCGGACGGCGGTGTCCTACTCGACCCGCGCCTGGTCGAGCGGCTCGGAAAGGTTGTCGAGCACCTGCCGATGGTGTCGCGAGGCTGGTCGGGCAACGCGCTGGAGCAGCTCGTCCTGGCAGACGGGCGGCGGCTCGTCGCGAAGCGAATCGTGCCGGGCACGAACTGGATCGACCATCACACGAAGGACGAGGGACGCGAGGCGCTCCTCTTCAGCTCGGGCACGCTCGACCGGCTCCCGGAGGCGATCGATCCTGCGGTCGTGGCCGCCGAGCGCGATGGTGACGCCTGGTGGGTCGTGATGCGCGACGTCTCGGCGTCGCTGCTGCCGGACGAGAAGCGCTTGACCCGCGCGGAGCACCGACGCGTGCTGGCCGCGGCCAACGGGATGTGGCAGCGGTTCTGGGGCGAGCAGATCCCCCATCTCTGCTCGCTCCATGACTGCCTGGCACTCTTCTCGCCGGCGATCGCCGAGGCGGAGCGCGACGGCCTCGACCTGCTGCCGAAGCAGTACGAGGTGTTCTGGGAGGCGTTCGCCGAAGCGGTCGACGCAGACGTGGCCGATGCCGTTCTCGCGCTGGTCACGGACCCGGCGCCGCTCGTGGCGGCCCTCGACGAGCGCGGCACCACCCTCGTCCACGCGGACATCCGCGACGAGCAGATCGGCCTGGACGGTGACAGTCTCATCCTCCTCGATTGGGGCCGGGCGACCCAGGGCCACCCGGTGGTCGACTTCTTCTGGTCCATCTGCCACAACGGGTGGCGGATCGATGCCGGCCACGACGAGCTCGTCGAGGACTTCCGCCGGGCACGTGGCGATGACGACGACGCGCTCGCCGTCGAGCTCGGCGTGATCACCGGCCTCGTGATGTACGGCTGGGTGTTCGGACACAGCGCCGCCTATCACCCGGACCCGGCGGAGCGCGAGTGGGCCCGTAGCGAGCTGGACTGGTGGGTCCCACGGGCCAGACGCGCGCTCGAGAGCTGGGCACCCGCCTGAGCAGTGGGTATCAGGCCGGCTCGCAGCGGCCCACGGGCGCTATCCTCGGCTCCCCACGCGGGCGTAGCTCAGCTGGTTAGAGCGCCGGCCTGTCACGCCGGAGGTCGCGGGTTCGAGTCCCGTCGCTCGCGCTAAAGAAAGCCCCGCTACGGCGGGGTTTTCTCGTCGGAGGGAACATTTGTTCTCGCGCAGGGTTTGGGCACTGGTGCCCGAAAGGAAAGGGAGGCGACCCCGGCGACCGCCACCCACCATGGGTCCCGACCGTCGAGCGCGAGCGGCCACGCCGCATACGCCGCCGCGCTACGTCCTCGGTTCGACGGGAAAGCGCCGCCCGACCGGGCGAAGCGGTCACGCGCTAGTCGCGCCGACGTGCTGCCCTGCACGCGACCGCGTCTGGAAGGTACCGCGCCCCAGGCCACCCTTGCCTGGTGGTGCTGACGGTGCGGGTCGGGCGCCGTTCGGGCAGGCGACTGCCGGATTAGCCAGAATGCCTTTGGCGTGCCTGTTCGAGTCGAGATCGCGCCCGAGATGCTCGCCTGGGCCAGCGAACGGTCTGGCGTGGAGGAGGAGCGCATCGCACATCGCTTCCCCCTTGACCTCTGGATGAGCGGAACCCGCCTGCCAACGCTCAAGCAGCTCGAAGACTTTGCCCGAGTAACGCACACGCCGGTCGGGCTGCTGTTGCTGCCCGAGCCGCCCGACGAGGAGTCGCCGTTCCCGGACTTCCGCACATTGCCAAACATCCCGCTCGCGCGACCGGCGGCCAACCTGCTCGACACGATCTACCTGTGCCAGCAGCGTCAAGACTGGTATCGAGAGTTCTCGCTGGCGAACGGCGAGGTTCCGCTTCCATTCGTCGGGTCGCTCACCCCTTCGCGTTGCATAGCGGGTTTGCGGACTAGCGGATTTCGTCCAACTCGATAGCCGGGTCGGTCGGACGGTCGCTATCGCGTTTGCCTCATCGCGACAGCGACGCCGCGCGAGCTTCCTCCGATCGCGCGCGCACGTCGTGCCTATGCACAGGATGCAACGGCTCCCGGCCGAGTGGGACTTCCGCTGGTCGTCCCTTGCGAGAGCGGGCTGGCCACCGGCGAGACACTCGCATCCTGATGTAGGCAATAGCCGCGCTGATGCCCCAAGCGCCGAAGTCGGCCCGTGGACGGCGCGAGCGGCTCGCCCTACCGCGAGCCGCTTGAGTGCGGACAAGCTTGCGACGCAAGCCAAGCTCAGGCGTGCGCGGCAACCTCGCGGATCTCCAGGCCGTCGAGGGCGACCGCGTCGGTGGGCGGCCCCTCCGACTCGATCACTCTGGCGAGCGCCTGCGCTGCCTCCGCCGATTCGAAGACGAGCACGGACGTTCCGCGGTTGTCGTCGGAGACCAACCAGTAGCCCGTGACGAAGCCCGGCGCCTGCGAGGCGCGCGGCACGATCTGCTCGCGCAGCACCGCCAGGGCGGGCTCGCGGTCGTTGATGGTGACCGTGACGAGTAGAGCGTTCATTCGAAATACCTCCGCCGCTCGCGTGCTGGTCGTTTCTGCCAGCGGGGCGAAACTACGAGCGACCGGCGCCATGCGCAATCGGGAATTCTGCCCATGCCGCGAGGCCGTGCTCCATCGCGAATACAGCGGCCGCCGCCCGGGTCGAGACGCCGATCTTCCCGTATGCGTTCTGGATGTGGTGCTCGGCGGTCTTGACCGAGATGCCGAGGGCGCGGGCGATTTGCTTGGTCTGGAGCCCGCGCGCCAGCAGGCCGATGACCTCGGCCTCCCGCTCGGTCAGTCCACCGGGCCGCTCAATCCGGGGCACCGGCTGTCCCGTCGCCTCGAGTACTGCGGCGACGGCGTCCGCATCCAGGCGCTCGGCGCTTGCCTCCTTGCTGAGGATCTCCGCGGCGAGTTCCGGCGCGAGCCGTTCGCGGTGCGGCCTGGGCTGGGTCATCGCGTGGTAGGCGTCGGCGACGGCCAAGAGGCGCGCGGGCGGACTGAGCGCCGCGGCGGTCGTTCCTCGGTGATAGCCGGAGCCGTCCAGTCGCTCGTGGTGGGCACCGGCGAGGGGAGCGAGCGCGGCGAGAAATGGCGAACGGGAGAGAACCCGCTCGGTCTGATACGGGTGGAGCCTCACCTGCTCCCACTCGTCCGCCGACAGCGGACCGGGCCGATTCCAGATATGGGGCGGCACCGCGACGCGCCCCAGATCGTGGACAAGCGCGGCGCGCCGGACCGCGCCACGCTCAACGGAATCGAGGCGACAGCGATCCGCCGCCCGCGCCACCAGGTCCGCTACGCCGGTCGAGTGGCCGACGAAGGAAGGCGAGACGAGATCGGCAAAAGCGCCCATCGCTGAGAGCGCTCGATCGATCGCCTGCCCCTCGAGCGTGAGCCTCGGGTGGGGCTCGGCGGCGAGCGTCTCCTCCCAAGCGGACGCCTGGGGATCGCGGGTCAGGATCTCTGCCGCGTTGTCCGCGAGGCACTCGGCGATCCGGGGGTCGAAGGCACCTCCCGCGCGCTTGCGGATGACTGCCGCCGCACGCTCCACCCCTCCCAACAGATGCTGGACGGCGGCGTCTCGGGCGACGTTGGCGATCCGCATCGCGAGCGGGATCGCATCCCCCTCTGCGCGCCGTAGCTGACCCTTCCCGTCCCAGCGCCCGGCACGGACGACCGCAATTCCGGGAGCAAAGCTGGAGCGAGGTCGAGCGAGGCCCCTGAGCTGGCCGCCCGTCCGCGCTGCGCAAGGACGGCTCGCCGCGGATCAGCGGCATCGAGTTGGAGTTCAGGCACGGCGACGTCTGGTTCGGGAGCACGTCGCAGGCCGTCAAGGCGCTCGACCTCCGGCGCGACCCGCGCTTCGCGCTCTACAGCGGCAGCGCGGAGCCCTCGGGACTGGAAGGGCGACGCGAAGATCGCCCGGCGCGCCGAGGAGCTGACCGATCCGGACCGCGTCGCCGACCTCAACGCCGAGGCGCCGCCCGGTCCAAGCCACCTGTTCCGCGCGGACATCACGGAGGTATCCGTGGTGACGCTCGGAGAGCCGGCCGATCACCTCGTCATCGAGAGCTGGCACGAAGGCCGCGGCGTCACGAGGGCAGCGCCGCTGAGAACTCGGCGGCGTCCTGGAGCGACCACGAAAACGGCCTATTTGCAGCTGGTTTGGCGGGCTCCCGAGCAGGGAATAAGAGCCACCATGCAAATTCTCGGCCTCATAGTCATCGGAATCGTCATCGGTGTGCTCGCCCGTCTGGTGCTACCGGGCCGTCAGCGGATCGGCGCCGGCCTCACCGTCCTGCTGGGGATCGCCGGGGCGCTGGTCGGTGGCGTCATCGCGAGCGCCATCGGCACCGGCGGGATCTTCGAGCTCAACTTCATCGGGACGATCGTCGGCATCATCGCTGCGGCCGTCTTCATCGGCGCCGCCGACCGCGGCGGGCTCGGGAAGGGTAGGCGCATGGACGCCCTGAGGCCGGGCCACTAGCCCGGCCCACGGGCGATACCGTCAGAGCAACCGACCGAGCGGCCCGAGGTCGAGGTTCAGGTCCTCCTTCGTGAGGCCGAACTCCTCGGTAAGCTCGCGCATGCGGCGGTCGAGCTCCATGAACGTCTGCCCCAGCCGCTCGACCTGCTCCTCGTTGAGCGTGCCGCCGTCGATCCGCCGCAGCGCTTGACGCTCCATGATCTCGCGCAGCAGCTCCACGATCGTGAGCACGAGCTGCGCCAGGCCGCGCTCGACGGATTCTGGATCAGCGTTGACCCTGCGGCTGAGCGCGTCGTGCAGGCGAGGCAGCTCGGAGGCGAAGGGATCGAAGTCGCGCGGGGCTGCGAGCACCTTGTCGTCCTTCATGGCGACCCCTCGGCGAACGAGTACGGGGGCCATGGGCCCGTGCACACCATGTCGAGTTCAGGGTGACGTGTCTGCAGGTCGCCCACCGCCGCAACGAACCGGTCGACGTCGCCGCGTCCGACCAGATACGCCGCGCGGAGGAGCTCGGCGCCCGGGCGCAGCGCGGCGGCGTGTGCATGCTCGCTCAAGAAGCTGTTGAGTAGTTGCGCGAGCTCGTGGCGGCGCGTCCTCGCCTCCATATAGGCGCGTCCGCTGGCCGCCGGCGGCTCGGTCGAATCGCGCAACTCGGCGCGCACGGCCAGCTCCACTGCGCCTCGCACCCGTTCGAGCTTGTTCGCGAGGTCCTCCTCCCGGTCGGCGACGGCACGCGTCACCGCCTCCTCGTCGGCGAGGACCGTCCCGAAGCGGACGGGCAGGAGGTCACGGTTCTCCATCAGCGACTCGACCACCTCCTCGTGCTGCCACAGCGCCTCCGGCGTGAGGTCGCCGCTCTCTGCGGGCGCACACAGGGCAACGAGCCTGCCGCACGAGAGCGCTACGACCGGAGCGGCCGGGGGTACGGGATCGTCAGTGATGGCGTAGATCTTGATCACTTCTGCTCGCGAGGCATGAGCGCCATCTCTTCCGCCGTGGCCACGGAAGTGACGAGGGCGCGCAGGCTCACGTAGACGAGATCTACGTCGGCGACCGAGAGCGTGATGTCCCCTGCGATGACGACGCCGCCGGCGAGCAGACGGTCGACGAGATCGACGAGGGCAACTTCCCGTTCGGCGATTGGGCCGGTCATGCGCGCGTGGGCCCGGCGGCGGAGCTGCTCGGCGGGATGAAGTTGTACGGCGGCCAGGGACCGGTCAGCTCGAATGACGCACCGAGCTCACCATAGTCCGCGTCGAGCTCTCGGACGAGCTCGCGGAAGCGGTCGACCTTCTCCGCGTCGACGAGATATGCGCCGTTGAGGACCATCTCCCCCTCGTGGCGGGAGAGGTCCCTGTTCTGGGGAGCGTTGAGCGTCACGTCGACGGCCCAGTCCTGCAGTCGGGCGTGCACGTCGTCGACGAGCTCCTGGAGCCGCCTGTCGCTGAGCTCCCGGACCTCGCGATCGACGCGGCGACCCATCATGTAGGCGCCGCCGCTGCTGCTCGCTTCCAGCTGCGCTTCTAGCGCTCCGAGCTCCTGGTTCGAGGCGCGCACCGCGGTCTCGAGTACGGAGCGGTCGAGGATGACCTTGACGCCCCACTCCTCACGAGCCTCGAGCCGCTCGAGTGCCGCGCTGAAGCTGTCGTGCTCGGACTTGAGCGCGTCCACGACGCCGTCCCGGCCCTCGTAGATCGTGCACAGCCGCAGTGGCACGATCGTGCTCCCTGCGAGCGCCTTTTCGAGGACGGCCTCGTGCCTGCGCGCTATTCGCTCGAGCCACTCGAGGTCGTTGAGGCTCTCTCGGAGCGCGTCCCCGCTGTACTGCGTGAGCGGCACAGGGCTGACGAGGGCGGCGAGACCGGCATGCTCGATGCGCTCCAGCCGACCCTCCCGCTCGATCCCCTCGTCGCCAACCGGGAGCTCGGCGCCGGCCGTGACCACGCAGTACACCCAAAGGCCCGCTCCCGTCTTCTCCGCGTCGCGAGGCGCGGCCGCCGGTGGCGCTTGGGGCTCGGGTTGCCGACGGCCGCGGCCGCCCTCGGTGAGGGCCGCCTCGATCAGGGCCCTGCTCAGGTAGGCGAGCGCCTGCTCCTCCGCCCGGGCGAGCAGCTCGGGGGCTCGCGACGCCGCCCAGCGAGCCACCTCGTCATTCACGTCCCGCGCTCCTGGCTCCGGCGCCCGGGGCTCTGCTCCTCCCCCTCCTCGTCGCCTGCGTCGAGTCTCCGCTCGAGTCGCTCGAGTCGCTCGCGCAGCTCGCGGTTCTCTCCTTCCAGGCGCTCGATCTCGTCACCCGCCTCGAGTTCCGAGTCATCGCTTCTCGAATGAAGGGCGGGATCGGACTCCCACCAGTTGATGCCCATTTCCTGGGCCCGCTCGACGGACGCGATCAGCAATCGCAGCTTGATGGTGAGCAGCTCGATGTCGAGCAGGTTGATCTGGATGTCACCCGCAATGACGATGCCCTTGTCGAGCACCCGCTCAAGGATGTCCGCGAGGTTCGCCGAGTCCTGAGGCCGCCCCGGAAGGCTGCTCGCGGCGCGACGCGGCAGATACGACTCCTCCTGCGCCACGCTACTCAGCCTCGACCTGGCCGCGAACGAAGCGGCGGGTGCGCCGGTATCCGAGCAGGCTGCCCGACGGGTCGAGCTGCACGAGGTAGGTCGCGAGTACGTCCGTCGTCTCCGGAATCCGGCTCAGCTCGAGAACGTCGATCGTGACGAGCCAGGACTCTCCGTCCCATTCGAGCCCAGTCACCGATTCAGGCTCGAGCTCGGTGAGCTCCGCGAGCGCGTCGCGCGCCGCCTGCGTGAGCTCCATTGCGGACAGCGCGGCCCCGGCGTCGCCGCCCGAGTCCGTCCCATTGTCGGGCGCGTCCTGGCCGTTGGCATCGTCGCTGCTCTGCTCGGACTCCCGCGCCTCCTCCTGCTCAGCATCTCGTGTCCGGCGCCGCGACCTTGACCTGGCCGACTCAGCCATGTGTCTCCTCCTCCGCGAGCCCGCGTGCGGCCACGAGCCGCTCCAGAAGCGCGTCCTCCGCGGCGGCGAGCTCCTCGTCCGAAATCTCGCCGCCTGCGTGCATCGCCTCGAGTTGCATCAGCTGCTCGCGTATCGTGTCCTCGTCGTAGAGCTCGTTTTCTGCCTGTTCCTGGATACGCTCCGCCAGCCAGATAGTGCCCCGTACCGGCGCCAGTGGCAAGGTCAGCAAGCCGGTGATCAGCCCCATGATCCGCCTCCCGTGGGCGCCTCCTCGTCCGCGAAGCTATATGGCGGAAGGGGACCCACGTAGCGCAGTTGAACACGCTCGCCGAGGTGACCCGCGAGCCCCTGTACGGCACCACTGAACTCGTCGACGCGACTCCTGTCCACTAGGAAGGCGGCGTTCACGGCGCCACTCTGCCCAGTGGGCGAATCGACCCGCGCCGCGACGGCGAGCGGCTCGAGGCGCCGCAGCACGGCCTCTGTGTCCTGGCCTCGTCGGCGCTCGAGCTCGGCCGACACGAGCTCCCCAAGTCGAATGCGGTCGTAGTAGCTCGCGGCTTCCGGCATGCTCTGGACCCGTTGGCGGAGCCGAGCCACCTGCGGGCTGCCGTGGACGATCTCCCGCAGCAGCCGTTCTTCGTCGTAGAACCCTTTGAGCGTGAGCTGCACTTTCCCGTCAAGCTCGGCAAGCATGCCGCTGAGACGCTCGAGGTCGGGCCGCAGGACCCGATCGACGACGGCCGCGTCGCTTTCCATAACGGTCCCAAAGCGCACCGGAAGCACGGTGGTGCTCTGCGCGACCTCCTCCAGGACCGCCCAATGGGCTCTCAGGTCGCGAGCCGCCGCAAGCGGCCCCGGATCGACGTCGCTGACGAGCGCCGCCACGACATCTTCGCGGACCTGCCTGAGCCGGCCGGCGCCGCCTCCAACGCCCTCCGTCTGTATGTCGAGCCGCGCCGCGGCGGGGACGATGCCGTAGACGTAGACCCGGCGATCGCCAGAGGTCACTCGTCGTCCTTGCGACTCCGCGACCTCGACGAAGAGGACGAGCGCCGCCGCCGCGGCTTCTCCTCCTTCTCCTCCTCGTCCTCGTCGCCCATGCCGAGCGTCTCCTTGACGCCTTCGAGCGCTCCCTGGGTCTTCGACTTGGCCCCGCCTTGCGTCATCGACTCCGTGAGCTCGGGCAGGTTCTGAGCGTTGCTGGCCGCTTGGAGGTCGAGCCTGTTGACGGCCTCCGCAAAGCGCAGATAGGTGTCCACGCTCGCGATCACGATCCGCGCGTCGATCGTAAGAATCTCGATCCCCACGAGCGAGACGCGCACGTAGGCATCGATGACCATCCCCTTGTCGAGGATGATGTCGATGACGTCCGCGAGCGTGCCGCCCCCGGGTCGTGCCAGGTATCCAGAGCCTGCAGTTGTTACTGACATCTCAGTGATCCTCCGTGCCGATTTTCCATCCTGGTGCGCCCGGGGCTCCCGCGCGCACTTCCTTCAGCAAAGTTCGCCTTGCCCGGGCCGCCGCGGCGTCTAACGTCATTTACCGCTCCTTGGCTCGGTACGCCATGGAGCCGACAACTCAGGCTCGACCGGCCGGAGCGCGGGGCCGGCGCGGTGGGGCTGGCTTCGCGCCCTTCTTTGAGCGGCTCGTTCGCTTTGCCAGAGGCGGTCGCGCGGCCGACCTGATCTTCGAGCCGCTCGCACCCGGGCGGTCGAAGATCGGCGGGCGGGGGCGCGTCTTCGACGGCCGGAGGTCGGACTCGACCTCGCGATTCTCGACCTCGGCATCGCCGCTCGCGGCCTCTGGCTCTTCGTCCTCCTCGGCCTCAGGCTCCTCGTCCTCCTCGGCCTCAGGCTCCTCGTCCTCCTCGAACTCGGCCTCAGGCTCCTCGTCCTCCTCCGCCTCAGGCTCCTCGTCCTCCTCGTCCTGCTCGAACTCGGCCTCAGGCTCCTCGTCCTCCTCCGCCTCAGGCTCCTCGTCCTCCTCGAACTCGGCCTCAGGCTCCTCGTCCTCCTCCGCCTCAGGCTCCTCGTCCTGCTCGAACTCGGCCTCAGGCTCCTCGTCCTCCTCGAACTCGGCCTCAGGCTCCTCGTCCTCCTCGAACTCGGCCTCAGGCTCCTCGTCCTCCTCCGCCTCAGGCTCCTCGTCCTCCTCGAACTCGGCCTCAGGCTCCTCGTCCTCCTCCGCCTCAGGCTCCTCGTCCTCCTCGAACTCGGCCTCAGGCTCCTCGTCCTCCTCCGCCTCAGGCTCCTCGTCCTCCTCGAACTCGGCCTCAGGCTCCTCGTCCTCCTCGCTCGTCCTCCTCGAACTCGGCCTCAGGCTCCTCGTCCTCCTCGAACTCGGCCTCAGGCTCCTCGTCCTCCTCGAACTCGGCCTCAGGCTCCTCGTCCTCCTCGAACTCGGCCTCAGGCTGCTCGTCCTCCTCCGCCTCCGGCTGCTCGTCCTCCTCGAACTCGGCCTCGGCTTCGTCGTACTCGTCGTCTTCGGGCTCCGAGCCGTCACCCAGACGCTCGCGCAGCTTTTCCTTCACGAGCCGGCCACCAGGCTTCGCCGCGACGCGACCGGCGGTCACCAGCACGGCTCCGACCGCGACCGCCTTGCCGGCCGAGAGCCCTTTCCGCTTCTTGAGGGGCTTCTTGTCGTCCCCCAGCGCGGCCTCGACGGCCGCCAGCACAACGCGTTGAATGTCAACCGCCATCGCAAGTCCTTCCTAGGTCGCGGACGATTCCGCTACCCGAGAGGTTGTAATCAAAACTCGGTGCCGGCACCGGCCTCAGGACCTCAAGAGCTTGTAGGTGACGACCGCCGCTCCGACTCCCGCCACCGCAGCGGCCGCGAAGGCACGAACGGCTGATGGTTGGTTTCCGCCGAGTCGATCCGCTCCAACCCGCTTTAAGAATCCGGCCATCTCACACCAACCGCCGCAGCAGGTTGCCGACGCCTTGCAGCAGCCCCTTCACAAGACCCAGTACACCGGCCAAAAGTCCGCCGACTGCCTTGAACAATCCTCTGAGCACACCCATGTCAAAACTCCTCGCGCGTGATGAGGCGCCCGCCGACCCGCCGATGGACGCGGACGTCGCGGTACACGGTGCCCGGCTCGAGACTGGCAGGCATGTTCTCGCGCCGGGAGGTGTCCTCCCGCTCGACATCGCCTCCGGTGACTTCGAGCCTTGTCTCTACACGATCGAGCGCCTTGATCTCCCGCGCCGAAGCAGACGCCGTGATCTCGACGTCTGGCGGTCCGGGAGATCGCGTCTCGCTCGAGGCGCCTGCAGACACCTCCACGGAGGGATCCACCGCACTCACGATCCGGACTTGCCCGCCCTGCGTCGCGATGAGCCTGAACTCGAGTTTCCGCCGTTCGACCGGGAAGCCGACTTGCGACGGCGCGATGAGGACGAGCCGGTCGCCTTCTGTGCGGTCTCACTTGCCTCGCCGGCCGAATCGCCGGCCTCCTCCGCGGTGTCTTCGGTAGTACCCTCGACCACTTCGCCGGCCTGCCCGCCGGCGTCGGAGACACCCTTAGCCAGCTGGCCCGCAGCCTCGCCGACCCCGTCGCCGAGCTCACCCGCGGCGCGCTCGACGCTGCGCGAGAGCTCGGTCAGGAGCTCCGGATTCTTGTCGACGGTCTCGAGCGTCCGCTCGATGATCGCGAGCACGCGGTCGAGGCGAACCTTCAGCTGCGCCTGCGCCTCGACCCCCTTGATCTCGAGCGCCACCCGCTCGATTCGAACGTCGGCGCCCACATGCAGCTGAACGAGATCGGCCAGGCGGGCCTCCAAAGCGATACGCGCATGGAGGTTGTCGACCTCGAGCGCGATCTCCTCCACCGCCAGGCGCGGCACGTCGAGCACGACGTCGGGCTCGCCGCCTTCCGGGGCCTGCGTCCCGGCCTGTTCCTGCGCAGGATCTCCGTTCGAGCTGTCGCTCGGGCGACGACTTCCGCCGCCTGAGCGATCGCCCGAGCCTCCCGCCTTGCGCTGTGTCGCCATTCGCGTCAGCTCTTGGCGGTCTTCTTGCGCTGGCCGGAGCTACGGCCGCCGGACTTCGAGCGGCCGTTGGAGCCACGGCTGCGGCTTCTGCCGGATGACGCGGCGCGCGCCTGGCGCTGGAAGCGCTCGGAACGCACTTCCTGACTCGGCTCCTCCTGCTCTTCTTCCTCCTCCGAAGCCTGAGGCTCCTCGTCCTGCTCCTCCTCGTCCTCCTGCTCGCGATCCTCGCGTTCCTCGTCCGTCAGCGCGTCCTCGACGTCGCTGTACTCGCGCTCCTCGTCGTAGCTCGGGTCGTGATCCTCGACGACCTCGCCGTCCTCGATCACTCCGCGCCAAGCGCCCGTTTCCTGCTCCTGCATCTCGATGAACGCCTTGAACCGGTGCAGGTCCGCTCGCACGGCTCGCTTGACGTGGCGCATGCCGCGAGCCGCCTTCTCGATCATCCCGCCCGGCTCGACATCCATGTTGATCTCGATGCGGGTCAAGCGCGGCGCAAGCTCGTGGAAGGTCACGACGCCCGTGTGGGTGATCCCCTGGGCGACCTGCCACTTGATCCGCTCGTCGGGCCGCTGCGTAATGATCTCGGCCTCGAAGTCGCGTGTCCTGGTCCAGATCTTCGCCTGGAAGTTGACCGTGCACGGGTCGTCCTGCGAGACCCGCGTGATGCGGTGCATGAACTCGGTCCAGTCCTCGTACTGCGTCCACTGGTTATAAGCAGTCTCGATCGGCACCGCCACGTCGACAGCTTGCTGGACCGGCATCCGCCGGCCCTTTCCGACACCTTCCATTCCGCCTCCACCTCCATCGCTGCCGCCGCCAAAGCCCGGAAGCAGGCCACCGGCCGCTTCCTTGGCAATGCCGCCGGCACCACCGGATTCGTCGATCTTTTCCTTGACCTTCGCGCCGACTCCCTTGCCGACGCTGTCCCCGAGCTTCTGAGTCGTATCGCTGAGGAGCTCAGTCGGCTTCTTCATCGCGGCCGCCGGCTTCTTCGCCGCGTTCTTCACAGCGCCCTTGGCCATACGGCGACGAACGGCGCTTCCTGCGCCCTTGGCGGCAAGTGGCGCAAGCGCCGCGAGCCCGGCCCCAGCGGCCACGCCCTTCATGCCGGACAGCGCGCCGTCCGACTTCTGCTTGCCTCCGGAGCCGAAGTTGTCGGAGGCGTCACGCACTACTCGGGTGACGGTGTCGCGCACGATGTCGCTGACGTCTTTGGCCATACCAACAGATCCTTCCTTGGAATTAGTGAGATTCAACTACCCACAGACGGGCAGTGGAAACGCCTGAGCGCCTTCTTGCAGTCTCGAGCGCAGGGCCGGCGCCGCCGACCGTCAGGGAGGGGCCTCGAGCTCTTGTCAACCCTTGCCCCTGGCCTTCTGGATTAAACCCTTTGCGCGGCCAACGACCCCGCGCGCGCTGCCCTTTCCCTGTAACAGGCGGCCCTTGTCCGTGAGCTTCTTGTTGTCGGTCAAGGCGCCCCATGACTCCATGAGGCGCCCCCTCCCTCGCTTCGCCCTTCCGGCCACTCGTTCTCCCTCGCGTTCTTGTCTCAGCTGTAGCGCGCTCGCGTTACGAACATGGCCAGCGCCAGAATCGCGAGCGCGAAGATCACGGGATGAACGATCGCTCCCCCCGCGATGGCGATCACGAGCAGCACGATCCCGAGGATCAACCAGAGCATCGTGGCCTCCTCAGGCGCCGGCCGGACGGCGGTTGGGGTCGCCGGCCACCGAGGCGGTCGGAGCCGATCCGGCGCCCCTCGACTCAACCATGCTGCGTCGCCGGGCCCGCTCCTCCTGCCCGCGGCGGTAGGCGTCGTCGAGCATTCGCGAAGCCACCTCGCGCCCACCGAGACCAAAGGCAAGCGCCATTCCGAGCGCCACAGCACCGAGCAGCGCCGCGTACGTGATGGTCACGATGTCGGTGGCGATGCGCAGCTGGTTCAGGATCATGAAGACCGCTATGGCCATCACGAGCACGGGCAGCGCGGTCGCTGCGAGCTTGCCCGTCGGGGTATCCCCGAGGAGCCTCGACGCCGACCGTCCGAGCCAGCCCGCCAGGGCGCCGGCGACAACGAAGATCAGAATGGCCGCAACGACGTTCGGCAGATAGCCGAACACGTCGGCCAGGAAGTCGTTGAGCGCATTGATGCCAAGCGAGGTGATCGCAATGGACAGCGCACCAAGCAGGACGAACCAGAAGACGACTCGCCCGATCGCCCGCGACGGCGACCAATCGGGAATGACCCGTTCCACGTAAGTACCGGTGCTGCCGGACGCGAGAGCGCGGTCGGTCCCGACCTTCTCGAGCGCCAGCGCCACCACCTTCTCGAGCGCCTTCGCGACGAGATAGCCGATGAGCAGGATCAGCAGGAAGCCGATCAGCCTCGGCAGAAAGGCGATCAGATCGTCGATCCCCTGTTGAATGCTTTCCGATATTTCGACGGCAGCAATCATCGCTGTCTCCCTCCCTGGCGGTCCTCCCGCCTTTTGCGTTCACCCACCGAGACAGGTCCCGGTGAGCTGGGGTTACACAGTTCGGGAGTACCGGTTCAGCCGTCCTGCGCCGGGTAGGCGTAACAATTCGGCGCGGGGTGCGGTCGTTCTCTGCGATGGGGTGTCCCGCACCGCACAGGGGGGTAAGAGTTCGCCATGGACGCGGATGGCGAGTTGGTCGACCGCGCTCTGGCGGGCGACTTGTCCGCCTTCGAGCGCCTGGTGGAGCGCCACCGCGACGTCGTCTTCAGGGTCGCGGCCCGCATTGTCGGCCGCGAGGAAGCGGAGGACGTCAGCCAGGACGCCTTTCTTCGCGCCTTCCACCGTCTGTCTGCCTTCAGGGGCGATGCCCCGTTCCGCGTCTGGCTGTTGCGGATCACCCGCAACGCTGCCCTGAACGATCAGGCGCGCCGGCGCGCCGAGCCCGTCGAGTCGGTCGAGCCGCTCGTTGGCGCGCCCCCCGGCGGTGAGAAGCGAATGCCTGCCGAGCATCTCGAGGGCCGCGAGCGTCGTGAGCGTCTCGAGGGCAAGGTGCGTCTCCTGAGCCCCTCACATCGAGTCGTACTCGTCCTCCGGGACATCGAGGGCCTGAGCTACGAGGAGATCGCGACCGTCACCGAGACCCCGCTTGGCAGCGTCAAGGGGCGCCTCCACCGCGCGCGCGAGGAACTCATAGAGATCCTGCGCCGCAACACCTACGACTGGGAGCTTCCGGCATGAACGAGGACGCCCAGCGCGACGCCGCGACGCCCGCCGAGGCACGCCTGGTCGGCTACCTCGACGACCTGCGTGACGATCCGCCCTCGCCAAAGGCGGCGCTGGTACCGGCAGTCCTGCGCAGCGTGCGTTGGCAGGGCGCCGTCCGTCCATACGTCCTGACGGCCGGCCGCCTCTTCGGCGCAATCGCCGCCGGCCTCCGGGTGTTCACGAAGAGATCACGGTCGCGATGACGGGGTTGGCGAGCGTCATCGACCGAGCCGGGGACACACTCGGCGATTTCCTTCCGCAACTGGCCGGAGCCCTCATCCTGCTCATCATCGGGCTGCTGCTCGCCAAGCTGGCTGGATGGATCGTCCGGCGAGCGCTCAGGGCGGCGGGTGTGGACGATCTCGCCGATCGCTGGCGCGTCAACGAGACGCTCGGCCGCGCGGGGCTTCAGAAGTCATTGGCGGGCGTCACAGCGGTCGCCGTCCGGATCACGCTCAGCGTGATCGTCGTGTTCGCGGCGCTGACGTTGCTGGGACTCGAGCCGCTGAGCCAGTCCCTGAACGAAGCCCTGCTCTTCCTACCGAACGTGATCGCTGCGCTGGCGATTCTGCTCGCGGGGGTCGTCGTCGCCGGGTTGGTGCGTGAACGCGTCGACCGGCTGACGTACCAGATGGACTTCCCGGTACCGCTCGGGCAGCTCGCCCAGGTCGCGACGCTGGCGATCTTCGCACTCACAGCGGCAGCGCAGGTCGGCGTCTCAGCGGGCGTGCTGGTTCTGGTCGTCGCGATCGTGCTCGCGGCTGTATGCGGCACATTCGCCATCGCTTTCGGACTCGGTGGCCGCGAAGTTGCCCGGGCGCTCAACGCCGGAAGGTTCGTACGCGAGGCATATGAGGTCGGCCAGACGATCCAGGTCGGGGAATGGCGGGGGCGCATCGTCGCGATCGAGCCCGACGCCACCGTCCTGGGCACAGACGATGGGCGCGTGAGAGTGCCGAACCACGTGCTGCTGGAGTCCGTGGTGCGGGTACACAGCGAGCCCCAGCAGGAGACAGGCGCGCCGTCCGTTTGAGCGAGCGGCGGAGGCCTCATGCGGCGGCTTCGGTGCCTCGCTCGCTCAGTCCAGGGCCTTCTTGACCTGGTCCGTCGCTCGGCCGGCCGCCTTGGCCGTGCCGGTTGCGGAGTCGGCGCGTCCCTTGTCCTTCAACCGCTTGTTGTCGGTCACACCACCGACGCCCTCCTTGATCCTGCCCATGGCTCTGTCCGGCTTGGCTCCGATGGAATTCCTTCCGCTCGGGTCGGAGGCGCATCTGATACCCGATGCCTTCCCGCAAACACGTGCGCGTAAGGCAGATGCGTGGCCCGCACCCGGGTAGCGCGTTGACACCGTAGGGGCTTGGGTTCGCCGGACGGACTCGTCGCCCCTCCGGGGCTCCTCGCCCGTCCGGCGGGCGCCCGAGCATCGGCCGCTCGACCGAAGGAGATCGAGTGGCAGAGCAGCGCAGTACCGCCGGTTACCGGATGGTCTGGGCGCTCACCCCCGCAGCTCGGCGTCGCGGTCAACCGCAAGTGGGTGAGCTGCGCGTGATGCGCCAGCACGGGTTGCTCCAGCGCCGCCGGCGCGAGCCCCGGCGCCGCCGGCCCGGCTTCTTCCGGGTCGAGCGGCGGCCCAGCTGTGGCACTGGGACATGACCGCGGTCTGGGTCGCAGAGCACGGCTGGTGCTACCTGAACGCGATCATCGATTGCTGCACACGCGAGATCGTCGGCTGGGGCCTCGAGGTCCGCTGCCGGGCCGTCGAGGCGATCGCCGTGGTCGA
>CAVTFR010000008.1:0-93119 GCA_963734025.1 uncultured Thermoleophilaceae bacterium | reverse complement strand
CCGTCGCTCGCGCTGACGCGTGCCGTCCGCTCCGGCGAGCGTATGGCAGGCTCTGTGCGGTGAACCTGGTCGAGCGGCTGCTGCGAATCGACGTCTCCGCGCTCTCGGACGCCGACAAGACGCTGCCGGTGGTCGATCCAGCGGTGCGGGCGATGGTGCCCGACGTGCGCATGGCCGGCCCGGCCTTCACGGTGCTCGCCGAGGACGACCATCTGCCGGTCATGGCCGCCCTGGCCGAAGCCGCGCCCGGAGACGTGCTCGTCGTCGCCACGGGCGGCGGGCCGCGTGCCGTGTTCGGCGAGCTGTTCGCCACCGAAGCGCGCCGGCGCGGGCTCGCCGGGATCGTCGCCGATGGCTTCTGCCGCGACCTGCGCGGCCTGCGCGAGATCGGGCTGCCGGTCTTCGCGCGCGGCACCACGCCTCGCTCCGGGACCACGGTCTCGCGGGCGAGGCTCGGAGGCACCCTGACGTGCGGCGGAGTGGAGGTGTCCCCGGGCGACGTCGTCTTCGGCGACGACGACGGTCTTCTGATCGGGACCGAGGAGCGGATCGCCGCCGCCCTCGAGGCCGCGGAGACGATCGGGCGCAGCGAGCGAGCGATCCTTGCGGCACAGGCGCGCGGCCAAGCTCTCCATTCGCTCACCAACTACGACGAGCACGTGGCGGCGCTCGACCGCCGCGAGACCAGCGCGCTCGAGTTCAGGGTCGATGAGCATCACTGACTTCGGGCAGAGCTTCGCGCGCCGGACTCGCGTTCCCGGCGGCAACGAGCTCGCCACGATCCTCGCCGGAAGCCCGCCCGGCGTGCTCTCGATGACCGGCGGCTTCCCGAACCCGGCGACCTTCCCGAGCGACGAGCTCGATGAGATCGCCAGGCGGCTCCTGCGCGAGGACGCCGCGGTCGCCATGCAGTACACGCCGTGCGAGGGAGTCCCGAGCGTGCGCGAGTACCTGCGAGACCGGCAGGAGCAGCTTCAGGGGCGGCGCCCCGAGACCGCCGAGCTGATCGTCACGAGCGGCGGGATGGAGTGCATCACGCTGATGTGCCAGGCACTCGTCGATCCCGGCGACGCGGTGGTAGTCGAGTCGCCGACCTACCTCGCCGCGCTCATGGCGCTCGGCCGCGCCGAGGCCGAGGTCGTGCCGATCGCGATGGACGACGACGGGCTGCGGGTCGACGAGCTCGAGGCCCGGCTGGCCGGCGGCCTGCGGCCCAAGTTCGTCTACACGATCCCCGAGTACCAGAACCCGACCGGGCGCACGCTTCCTCAGGAGCGACGCCGCTCTCTGGTGGAGCTGTGCCGTGCTCACGGGCTGCTGATCCTCGAGGACGTGGCCTATCGCGAGCTGTCCTTCGATGGGGGCTCGCTGCCGACGCTGTGGTCGCTCGCGCCCGACATCGTGCTCCAGGCGGGAACGTTCTCGAAGAGCTTCTTCCCGGGCGTGCGGCTTGGCTGGGCGGCCGGGCCGGCCGAGGTGGTCGCCGAGCTGGCCGCCGCCAAGCAGAACACCGACCAGTGCGCGGGCGGCCTGGGGCAGCGGATGGTCGAGGAGTACGGCCGCGATGGAGGGTTCGAGCGCCACCTCCCGGCTGCGCGCGCGCTCTATGCGTCGCACTGGGCGGCACTGTCGGCAGCGCTGGAGCGCCACATGCCCGACGGCGTCCAGTGGACCCAGCCGACGGGCGGCTTCCTGACCTGGCTGACGCTCCCCCAGGGTCTCGACACGATGGCGATGCGCCCGGCCGCGCTCGAGGCGGGCGTCGCCTACGTGCCGGGCCCGCCGTTCTTCGCAGGCGACGAGGGCGGCAACACGCTGCGGCTGTCGTTCAGCCACCTGACCGAGCGGGAGCTGGAGAATGCGGTGGAGCGGCTGGCGACAGTGCTCAGTGCGCGCAGTTCACGAGGGGACCGCCCCGCGTAGGAGGCAGGTCCTCACTCGCGGACATCTCTCCGCGGCGCGCCGCAGTGCTTCGGCCGGTACGAAAGTGGCCGCGTAGACCTGGACTGGGAAGGTGATGTTCTTCAGACGCAGCGCGCCGAGCTCCAGCAGGCGGATGGAATCCGTCTGTCCAGCCGCCACCCTGGTCGCCTCGGTGAGGAGGATCTGACCGGGCCCCGCGACGGCCGCCACGCGCGCCGCGATGTTAACCGTGGCTCCCCACCAGTCGCCCCTCCGACCGACCGCCGGGCCCGTGTGTAGCCCGGCATGGATCGGCGGCATGAGCTCGTCCCGGGCGAGCTCCCTGACCAGATCGAGAGCAAGCCGAACGGCTCGGCCGGCGTCATCCGCGTGCACCATGACGGCGTCGCCGATTCCTTTGACCACCTCGGCACCGTGGTCGCACGCGACGCTCGAGGCGCCGGACACGAAACGCATAGCGAGGTCGGCCGCAGCCTCGTCCCCATCCAACTCGGTGAGGAGCGAGTACCCGGCGATGTCGGCGAACAGGAAGGTGTGGAGCTCTTGTGGGGCCATGTCGTGTGGGGTTAGTTGGTGTCGGTAGCGGCAGCATGCGGGCCGGCCGCTTGCGACTCGGCCACAGGCCGCTAACAGCCCGGCAATCGCCTTCACCGCAGCTGTACCCAGGCACGAGTGCGCCACCTGGGTTGGGGAGTCGCAGCCGGCCGGTGGCTCAGCGGCGGTCGGCTCGCCGCGCGGGCGGTGGCGCGCCAGCAACCTATCTGTAGCCTCAACCCGCTCGGACGGCTGCGGCAGCGAGCGCAGGTCATTGGGTAGGTCTTGCCAGGAGACGGCGTCGAAGCGGCAGCCTGGCTCGAGGCAGAACTCGGGTCAGCCCCGCGATCCAGTCGAGCCGGCACCTGATCGTGCTCGGCGCCCAGCTCTTGGCGCAGCACGCGCTGGGCGATCTCGTAGAACTGCCAGCGCGTACCGTCCCACACGAGGGCGTAGTCAGGCTCGTTCCAGCCGGCGTCGACCCCTCGCTCGAGCCCTACGCGTCGCCCTGAGCGGCAACAGCCGCTGGCCAGACAAGCTAGCGAGTCGATGCCCCGCGGCCGTGTGTCCGACGGTCACCCGGCGCCGACTGCAACGGAGACGACTGCCTCGGCAGTACGCAGCCCGGCGCCCTGCGACGCCTCGCGCACGGCGTCGTACGCGCTGATCGCGGCCACCGCCGAGCTGGCCGGCGTCAGCGAGTCGCCGGTCAGCTGCGGGGTCTGCGGGTTGGTGTCAACGACCGTGCGCAGTGGTGCCGTGCTGCGAGCTAGCCGCACCAGGTCCGCGATCAGTACAGGCTCCGTCTCGCCACCCCCCAGCTGGTACAAGCCGGAATCCTCGGGATCGATCCAGCTCAGGTAGCCGCCTTCCAGGATCTGCAGGGGCGCCTCGAGTGCCCCGGTAAAGCTATAACGACCTCGCTCGAGTCCTACTGGCTCGAAGTATCGTGGCGTATAGAAATCCGCGACCGGCACGCCGTTCACGGGGTACCACACCGCCTGACAAGGATCGCAAACCTCGAGCAGGTACTTCACGCGCTCTCGGCGGTGTACGGGATGCGCGGCGGCGATGAGACGGTTACCGAAGGGATCGGTGATCATCTCGAGGACCTCGTGACTGAGCGTCACGCTCCACGTGTCCGACGCCTCGACCAGGGCGAAAGGCTGGCGGGTGAACGCGTTGAGGTGGAGCCCCGACATTCGGCCCCGCTCGAAATCGTCGATCAGGTCGTCCGCGTACTCCCTGCCGATTGCGAACTCCAGCCGACCCATGAGCTCGTCAGCATCGCCGAATAGCACCACGGGGTGGTAGTCGCTTGGCACCGACTCGAGATCCTCGAACACGTCCACGGTGGCGGGAAGGCCCCACAAGGGAAAGAAGTCGCGGGTAATCTGTTTCTGCACCGCCGCGGCGGCCTGCAGGAAGCTCCTGGTGGAGACGTCGCGGGTCAGAGAAACCAGTGCGAAGTGGTCGGTGAGGGGCACGAGGACTCCCTTCGTCGGGTCGGCAGGGCCTTGGCCGGCGTGCGAACTTGACCTGCCTGTCGGCTCCAGAGAGGCTTGTGACACTGCCGCCCTGAGATGCTCGAACAGGCAGACATCGCCCACTATCTCCTCTCGCTCGGACTTGTCAAGCCGAGTGTTGTAGTCGAGGAGGAGCTCACGGTCGTCGACGCCTCGCGACGCAACTGCGTATTCCTCGCCGCGATCCGCGGGGGCCCGACGTTCGTCGTCAAACAGTCCACTCGGGGAAACGGTCGGACGCTCGCGCATGAAGCCGCCGTACTCCGCGTGCTTGCCGAGACGACGGGGCTCTCGGGGGAAGCGCCCACGGTCGTCCACCATGATCCGGATGGGGCGCGGCTGGTCTTGACCACCCCGGGAGGTGCACGGGATTGGAACGAGCATCAACGCGCCGCCCACTTTCCCCGTACCCAGGCCCGGCTCCTCGGCCAGATGCTCGCGAACCTGCATCGCCTCCCGGCCGATCGCGTGGAGGCGCTCCCGCCCGGCTCCGACCCGATGTGGGGACTGTCGCTCCCCGAGCCACCACACCAGCTGCTGCTCGATCTGAGCACGGGAGCACAGGATCTGGTCGCTCGCGTGCAAGCGAGTCAATCGCTGTGCGACCGGTTGGACGAACTGCGGCATGTCGGCTTCGACGGCGTGCTCGTCCATGGTGACCTCCGGTGGGACAACTGCCTGGCGGTCGCGGCGAGAGGCTCTCGCCGCAGGACGCACCTACTCCTGGTGGACTGGGAACTCGCAGGCCACGGAGCGGCGGCATTCGACGTCGGTACGGTGCTGGCCGAGTACCTGCGTGCTTGGCTCGAGTCGATCCCGATCGTCGACCCTAGGGAGCCCGGCCGTTTCGTGGCCCAGGCGGGACATCCGCTGCGTCGCATGCAGCCCGCCGTCCTGGCGTTCTGGTCGTCCTACGGGCTCGCAAGCGCTCACCGTCCCACACTCGAGCGCGTGATGGAGCTGGCGGCGGTCCGTATCCTGCAGACTGCGGTCGAGCAGGCCCAGGGCTTGACGACTTTGTCGGCACACCAGGTGACGCTTGTCCAGCTCGCCGACAACATGCTCCGTTACCCCGAAGACGCAGCTTTCACCCTGCTGGGACTCAGTGAGTGACCGTCTACCGCGAGCAGATTGTTGCGGCGCTCCGGGCGGTAACGATTCGTGCGCCGACGCGATACGCCTGGCTTGGGCGCCCGAGCCGGCGATTGCCTGAATCGCAGTATGCGGCTATGGACGAGTCAGAGTGCCACGGGTATCTCATCGCCTGCCTGCGCGAAGAGCTCTACCACTCGTTCTATTGTCACGGCTACCCAGTGCCGGCTCGGTGGGGGGAGCCGCAGCCGCTGTCCGGAGACCCGTGGCTCGAAGAGGCGATGTCACAGGCCAACACGGGCCAAGGCAGCTGGGACGCGGGATGGACGGTCCAACGCGTCGAAGGTGGGGAAGCCTTGGTAGCGACTGGTCGGCTGCGTATGCGTGTCCCACTCGGCGACTGTAGAGCGCCGTCCAGCCACCTCCGCCCGGGTACTGTCGTGAGCGTCCCGCTACCGAAGGAGTTTCCCGAACGGTCGCCCGGCTTCTACACCGTGGTGAGCGACGCGCCCGCCGACCTCGCAGCGTCGGAAGGCGTCGTGCGCGTGTACTGGAACATCTCCGGCTTAGGCGCTGCCCGGTTGGTGCGTACGCTTACAGCTCGGCTGAATGCGCAGAAAGTGCCGTTCCGGCTGAAGGTTGCCGATCACCGTGTCCGCCTGGCGCGATGCGACGCGGCGGTTCTGTACCTACGGGGCGACACCTTCCAAGCGCTGGCGGAGACGCTCCAGGACGTGGCGGGCGCGCTCAGTTCGCACCTGAGGCCGCAGGTTCCGGCCTTCACCCTGGAGTTTGCGCCAGGATTGGGCCTAGCGGAGGAGGCTGGCGACGGCGAGAGCTTCGGCGTCCGGCGATGCGCAGTACTGGCCGATGGGATCGTGCGGGCACACGTCCGCGGTTCGCGGGATATAGCCGCCCGACTCGCGCAGGTTGAAGCACGGTTCGCCGAAGACGGAGTGCGGATGGACGCGCCGTACCTTGAGCCTTCGCTCACCGGCCGACATGTCCTCTGACGACGCGTTCCTAACCGCGGCCGACTCGATCGGCCGGGGCATCGTGACGGACGCGATCTGGTACGACCACCGGTGCAGCTGGGTCGGTGCCATGGACACCAAGCAGCCTTGGCCTACGTTGTACCGGTCCCTCGAGCCGAACCTGTACGACGGGACGGCGGGCGTCGGTCTTTTCCTGGCGCATCTGGCTTCGGTGACCGGCGACGCTGGGATCCGTCGCACCGCCGTCGGAGCGATGCGCCAGTCGATCGCACGTGCACCGGCAATACCCCCCGGCCGCCGCGACGGATTTCACGCGGGCTCACTCGGCATAGCTTGGGCGGCGGCTAGCGCCGGGGCGCTCCTGAACGAGGAGGAGTTACACGCCGGCGCCCGCACGGTACTGGCCGTGGCGCCGACGTCCGCTCCCGATCGACGTCCCGACGTCCTCCCTGGCAGTGCCGGCGCCGTCATGGCGCTGCTGGCACTCGCCGATGCGTTCGACGACCCGGCTCTTGCCCAAGAGGCGGTTGCGTCCGGCGACGAGCTCATCGCCCACGCGACCCTTACCCGCAACGGCTGGTCCTGGGCGATCCCCGGCCGTCGCTACCCGCACCATCTCTGCGGGCTCTCGCATGGCGCAGCGGGAATCGGCTGGGCGCTGCTCGAACTCTTCGCCGCAACCCGCGACGACCGGTTCCGCGCGGGCGCAAGCGGGGCATTCGAGTACGAGCGGTCGTGGCTCGACATTGGGTCTGGCACCTGGCCAGATCTGCGAGCTCCAGGGCAGCGACGCGGCGTCACGCGGTGGATGGCATCACCGACCGCTGGCACATGGTGCCACGGGGAAGGCGGCATCGCACTCACCCGGGTGCGCGCGACAGAGGTGCTCGAGGAGGAGGCTTGTGCGCAGGACGCCGCGATCGCGCTCGAGACAACCCGTCGTGATCTCGCCGGAGTGTTGCCCCACGAGATCGAGGATCTGACACTCTGCCACGGCGCCGCCGGCTCCGCCGACGTGCTGCTGTGCGGAGCGGCCGCGCTAGGCGAGCGGTGGCGCGACGCGGTAAATCTCGCGGACGAGCTTGGATGCCTGGCGCTCGAGCGCCACGACTGGGAGGGCGCAGACTGGCCCTGTGGCGTTGCCGGTGGCACGACGCCGAGCTTGTTCCAGGGGCTGAGCGGGATCGGGTGGTGGTTCCTACGGCTTCACGACCGCGCGATCCCTTCGCCACTGACGCTGCCGATTCCGTTTGACAATTGCGTGCGCAGCGGCGTAGATTCAGCGTGCTGATTAGTGGGCGCTAGTTATCGGAGGTGTTCGCGATGGCCCCGCGAAAAGTGCATCCACTTGTTGAGGCGCTTGCAAGCGGCTTGAAGGCCCCGGCGGTGCCGGCCAATCAGATTAGAGCCAGCTCGGTAGAGGCCCTCGCGTACGCCTCCAACCTTCCGGAGGCCATCATGTTCACGGGCTTTCTCGGCGGTGTCGTTCAGGAGCCCGGCGGCAGGAACTGGCAGCTGCTCTACCTGGACTTGGAGTTGAACAACTGGTTGCTCGTCGAGGACGGTGGGATCCTCGCCGAGGACCGCGTCGTCGATGATGGGGTCCCTTTTAACCACAAGCGCGACGTGATCTGGGTCAAGGCTGACGCAGCGGTGGGGCGGGGCAGTGCGTCGCAGTCGGTCGAGGCGCAGTTCCTGACCGGCGACTTCACGCGAGCGGGAGACTTCGAGGCGCCCCCCGCCGGGGGGACGATCGCAGCGGCGACTGGCATCTTCTGCCAAGCCAGAACGGTGGGCTGCTGCTACGGGCCGAGGTCGCGGAAATAGGTCATCCGAGGTCATTCCGCGGCGGCGAGGAACTGCTCGCGCTCCTCGGCCGTGAGCGGCCGGGGGGAGCGCGAGAGCGCGAGCGCACGAACCCGGTCGAGGCTGCCACAGACCTCACACGCGAAGACGCGCACCACCTCGCCCTTGCCGAGCGTCGCGATCTTGCCGTCACGACTCAGCGCGAAGTCATATAGCTCCCCTTCAGCGGACTGCAGCACCGCAAGCTGGGCTCCCGTGCGCGCGTCGAACAGACGGACGCTGCCGTCCTGACTGGAGCTGAGCACTTGAGTGTCGTCAGCCGTGAATAGTGCGCTGGTGAGCTCGTCCTTGTGGCCCCGCATCACCACCTGCTGTCTGCCCCTTTGGTCCCAGATTCGAGCGGTGCGGTCCGCCCCGGCGGTGAGGATCCGACCGTCTCGGCTGAAGTCCATCGCATGCACCGAACCGTCGTGCCCCTTGAGCTCGAACTCGGGACGCGCAGGCCGGTCGACACGCCAGACGAGGACGTCGCGATCCGGAACCACGAAGATGTGCCTACCGTCAGGACTCCACTCGGCGCCGTAAACGATCTTTGGGGTGCCGCCGAGCACTACCTCGCGTCCCGACCGCAGGTCATGGATGGCGACTCTGCCGGTGTCGTCCGTGTACACGATGCGAGTACCGGTCGGGTCGAAGCGCGCGAAGACAACGCTGCGGCCCTCGGGTAGCTGAGCGGCGACCTCTGCGGTTTTTTCCGAGACCGGCCAGAGGCGGACTTGCGGCGAGCTGGAGGAGAGGACGAGCGTGTCGGAGCTTGGGGAGAACTTCCCGAAGGTGACGCCCTTGGGCCCAGGCAAACTCGCGCGTAGGCGCCCGGAGGCCGGGTCCCAGACTCGCATGGTGCCGTCGTCGCTGCCGCTCGCGATGAGTCGTCCATCGCGGTTGAACTCGATGTCGTAGGTCAGGCTGGGAATGCTCCACGCCGACGTTCGCCGGGCTTCCCACATCCGCACCGTGCCGTCGTCTGCGGCGCTGACCACCTGATCGCTCGACGGCCCGAACCCGACGTCATACACTCGTGCGGCTTGGCCGCGGAGCACTTCGACTGGTGGCCCGCCTTCTACGCTCCAGAGCCGGACTACTCCGTCTCGGCCAGCTACGGCGAAGCGGCGACCGTCAGCGCTGAAGGCCGCCGCGAGCAGCTGGCGTCCCTCGCCGCTGAGATTTACCTCCTCCGCACGAGTCTGGGTGTTCCAGAGCCTGGCGCGCCGATCGTTCCCGACGCCCAGGATCCGCTCACCGTCGGGACTGAACGCGACGTCCGTCTCGGGTGGGCCGCCAGCATGAACGACCTGGCCGGTCCACCCGGCGGCCGCGCTCCAGAGGCGGACGCTTCCATCTTCGCCGGCGCTCACGACGCGGCTGCCGTCGGCGCTGATGTCGACACCTAGCACGGGCCCCTGGTGTCCCGATAGGCGCTGCGCCGGCCCGACTCCGTCTGCGGCCAGCACTCGCACCGTGCCATCGTCCACCGCGGCGGCGATGCGCTGTCCGTCGCGGCTGAACGCCAAGTCGTGAATGTCGTGACCCCTAACCCGCAAGACCTCGTGTGGCTCGGCCAGCGAGGGATCGGTGACCGTGATCGTGCCGTCCGCGAACCCGAGGGCGATGCGGTCGCCCGATGGCGCGTAGCGTGCGGCGTGCACGGCGCCGTGGTCAGCGGCAAGACGGGCCACCTCGCGCCGATTTGCGGCGTCCCACACGACCGCGCGCCCGGCGGTTCCGCCGGTGACCACATGCTCGCCGTCCGGGCTGTAGGCCGCGGTATTTGCGTCCAGAGGATCGGCCCGGAGGACGGAGGAGGGGCGGAAAGCCAACGTCGCCTCGCGCAGCGCAGCGCCGGCCTGCTCGGTGGGCGCCGTGTCGTCCGCCCAGAGGGCGAGCCGCAATGCCAGCTCCGGATCCACGCCGAGCGCATCGGCCGACTGCAGGGCGAGTGCGCGAGAGATTGCAATGTTTCGCTGGTTCACTGCATCGCTCCGCTGATCCAGCGCCACGATCGCGACGGCGCCAATCGCCACGATGCCCAGCGCCAGGCCGGCGAACGCGAGCCGTAACCGCCGGCGACGCGCACTACTGTGCCGCCAGCAGTTCGCCGTGATCGCGCATCCAAGCGTCGCCGTTTCGCGCCGCGTCTCGACGTTCCACTAGTGGACGATTCCGTCGCTCCCACCCCCGATCGCCGTCTTGTCCGGTCCGGGACTGAGTGCCGCCGTGTCTCGCGTTCTCCGAGTCCCCCTGCAGCTCGGCGAGCTCCCGGGAGGCCAGCGTAGCCTGACGGAGAGCGGCCACCGCCGGCGGGGTCTGCGAGGTGTCCACAGCCCGGAGCGCGAGCGCCAGGCTCAGCCCGGGATCAGCCTCCAGCGTGTTCGCCGACTGGAGGGCCAGCTCGCGGGACACGCGCGATGTTCCGCTGCTGCTCCGCATCGCTCCGCTCGTCCAGCGCCACCAGCGCGACGGCGCCGATCGCGACGATGCGCCAGCGCAAGAGCCGCCGAACGCGAGTCGCAGGCGCCGGCGACGCGCACCACGTTCGCGCCGTTGGCGACCGATGCTTGCGCCGATGAACTCCCTCTCCAGGTCGGTCGGCCGTAGGTGAGTGTGTTTCGACCACTCACGGGCCTCGCCGAGCCGCGAGCCGCGGTAGAGGGCGCCCTCGTCTCGGCCGAGGCGCTGCCACTCCTGTGCGGCGGAGCTCAGGTTCCGGTGGATCCTCATGTTCTCGCGGTCGTTCTCGATCCAGTCGCGTAGGCGTGGCCACTCGCGGAGGAGCGCCTCGTGTGCGAACTCCACGCTGCCGGCGCTGACCGTGAGCAGGCGGGCATCCGCGAGTAGGTCGATCACGGCGGCGACGTCGCCACGCCCGTCCTCGACCTCCTCTCGCGGAAGCCGAAGGCGCTCGACGCCTCCCTCGATCTCCACCTCGGCCAGCCGCAGGAACACCGTCCGGGCGACGGCCTGTTGAGCCTTGTCGAGCCGGCCGAAGCCGTCCTCGGCAAGGCGAGCGACTGCGCCGCGCACCCCGCCGGTGTCCTCGTACGTTGAGAGGCGCAGATGCCGCCCGTCGCGTCGCTGCCAGAGCTGGAGCAGCGCCGAGGACAGCAGTGGCAGCTCGCCGGGCTCGTCCTCGACGTCGTTCACGAGCGCCTCGACGAGCTCGGGCTCCACGATGAGGCCGACGCGCTCCGCCGGGCCCACGACCGCGCGCCGGAGCTCGACGTGCTGCATGGCTCCGACCAGCACATGATTCTCGGCGAGCAAGCGCGACAGCTCGGGATACGCGGCGCAGCGCCCGTAGTAGTCGGCGCGGAGCGCCACCACGACGACGGCGCCCGCATCCCGCTGGGTGACACGCCACGAGCTCCGAGATGAACGCGGCCCGCTCCTCCTCGTCACGGCAGGCTGTGAATGTCTCCTCGAACTGGTCTACCGCGAGCACGACCTTTTCATCCGGGTTCGCGCGGGCCAGAGCGCGGCGGAGCTCCGCGAGCGGATGCTCGCCCGGACGGATCACCACCTGCTTGCACTTGTCACTGCCCGGCAAGACTCCACCCGCGAGCGCGGGCAGCAGGCCGGCCCGGACGACCGAGGACTTGCCGCTTCCCGACGGTCCTACGACGCCCAGCAGCGACGTCCCGACAAGCCGCGCGACGAGCTCCGCAACGAGCCGCTCGCGGCCGAAGAAATACCCCGCATCGTCGATGTCGAATGGGGCGAGTCCCTTGAAGGGGCACACGACGGGTCGTTCCTGGTCGTCAACCAAGGCGAGCCGCGCGTCCGCCCGCTGCAGCTCGACCACCCCGCCGGCCAGCTCGTTCTCCATCGAGCGCAGCTCGGCGCGGCCGGACTCCGTTCGTTCGGCTATCTGGTCGACTCGGCGCGCGGCCTCGTGCCGGGCCCACTGGCTCGCCAGCTCGTGGATGCGCTGTGGAACGCCTTCGCTGCTCTCGAGCAGCCAGTCGACGGGTACCTCGTCACGTTCGGGGTCGGAGGCGTATGGAGCGGCGATCTCCCGGACCGCGTCCGCGTCGAGTGGGCCGAGGTCGAGCGCGCCGTCGGCACCCGGGGGCGCGAACGCCTCTCGGCGTTCCCCCGTCGCAACGGCGAGCACAGGCATTGTGGGGATGACGCGCGCAAGGTCGGCGAGCTCGCCAAGCACCCCCTCGCCGGCCTGATCCGCATCGTCGACCACTAGCAGGGTCGGGCCCGTTGCCTCGCTCGCGCCCCGAAGCGCTCCGAGGGCGGCGTCCGTGGGGCCGGCTCCCGCCGCGTAAAGGACGGTAGCCCCTCGGCGATGGGCGTCGGCGGCCAGCTCAGCGGCCAGTCGGCTCCGACCGATCCCGTGTCGGCCGGTCATCGTGACGAGCGAGCCGGTCCCGCGCTGGGCCCGCTCCCAGCGTTCCCGCAGCCAGCCGAGCTCAGCCTCGCGCCCGACGAGCCGCGGCGCCGCGGCACCGTCGAGCTCTTGCGGCAGCTCGGGGCGGGGCGCCGGTGGCTCGAGCGAGGGATCCTGGCGCAGGATCGCCTCATGCAGCCGGCGCAGCTCCGGCCCCGGCTCCACACCGATCTCCTCGACGAGCCTCTCGCGCGCGCGACGGTATTCCTCGAGCGCCTCCACCTGCCTTCCGTCGCGGTAGAGCGCCAGCATCAGTTGTCCGGCGAGCCGCTCCCGGGTCGGATTGTCGGCCACCAGCTGTCGCAGCTCGCCGACCAGCGCAGCCTGCTGGCCGGCGGCGAGGTCCGCATCCACGCGGGTCTCTAGCGCTACCAGCCGCTGCTCCTCGAGCCGCGCGATGTCGGTCTCTGCGAACGACTCGACCGCCAGATCGGCGAGCGCCGGCCCGCGCCACAGCGCGAGCCCCTCGCGCAGGGAGGCCGCCGCCTCCTCGGCATGCCCGGCGGCCAGCGCGTGACGTCCGTCATCGACGAGGCGCTCGAAGCGCTCGGCGTCGAGCTCGCCTGGGCGCACCCGCACCTCGTAGCTCTTCCCCTTCGTCGCGACGATGCCCGGCTCACCGAGCGCCTTGCGCAACCGCGAGACGCTCACCTGAAGCGACTTGCGGTTCTCGTACGACTCCTCCTCGCCCCACACGGCCGCCACGAGCCGCTCTGAGCTCACCGGCTCATTGGCATGCAGAAGCAAAACGGCCAGGACCGCGCGCGGTTTGGGGCCTCCTAGGTGTACCGCGCCGCGCTCGCTGCGCACCTCGAGCGGTCCGAGGACACGAAAGTCCATTTCGTTCCTCGAACCACCGTACTCGACCTCGCCCCGGGTGGAAAGTGGCATGCCCGACCGTGGCGAGTGGACTCTGCCGACTTTCGAGCGCGGGCGACAGGGCCGCCCCCGGCCACGGGGAAGGGGTGTGCGGCACAACCGGAAACCATCGACGAGAACGACCCGCCCAGCGACGCGCACGAGAGAGGGTGGTAGGGAGGCCTCGTCACGCTCCGCCACCGCCCCGTTCACGAACAGCACCTCCGCGGGCAGCCCGCCCTCCTCGTCCTTCAACAACCGGCACACTCGACCGCTCCAGCCGTGAAAGCGGTGGGCGTCGTCCGAGTCTACGGAGGCCGAGACCGGCCCACGAATGCGCCCGTCGAGCTCAGGCGTTGGACTGCGACAGCAGCCAGAGCGCGAGGCTCGTGAAGCCGACCATCACGGCGAGCATCCAGTACTGCGAGCGCACGGCCTGCTTCGGGTCGCTGTAGAGGGCAAGCGCGCGGTCGTGGGCGAGCACCAGTGCCGCCACGTGGCCGATGACGACGAAGGCCACCTGGAAGTACCAGGTCGCCTCGCCTCCGATGATCGTGTAGTCGATCTGGCTGTTCGCGGTCCCGAAGATGTCGCTGCCGTCGCCGAGCGGGTCGGAGGCGAGGTACGCCATCGCCTGGCCCTGGAAGAGCAGCAGCGTGAAGTAGTGGGCCGAGACGTAGGCGAGCGCGATCGGGACGAGCGAGTGGACGAACGCGTTGGCCAGCCGATTGGCGCTGAAGCCGCCGCCCACGCTGCGGGCGCCGAGCACGCCGAGCCGGTAGAAGCCGAAGACGAGGAGGACGCTGAGTATGAGCCCGAGCAGGAACGCCAGCTCGAGCGAGTGCTGCGGGCTCAGCCCGAGATCCTGGAAGAACTGCGCCAGATCGGGAGAGATGTCCGTCCAGGGCTGCGCCTCGGAAGCGCCGTCGAAGGTGACCGAGCCGATCATCACGGCGAGCAGCGGCACGGTCCCGGCGGCGGGCGGCAGGGCGGCGAGCCCCGACAGCGGCTTGCGCAGGCCGATCTCGCGGGCGCGCGTCTCGACGGGTGAGATCCGTGAGAACAGGTTGAAGTACACCGAGAAGGCCTCGCCGCGATCGCACCAGCGCTCGACGCCGTAGAGCGCCATCGCGATGAACGTCACGGCCGAGTAGATGAGGACGGCGATCGCGAGGTTCTCGGGCCGGTCGCCGTTCGACGCGACGAGCTCGAGCGCGGCGAACGCGAGGATCCCGGCCGCGGCGGGCCAGCGCCCCAGCTTCTCGGGATAGGCGAGCGGCGCGGGCAGCTCGCCGCGGGCGACCGTCTTCGCGACCCACGCCACCCCGCGGCCGATCGCGCGCCAGGGGTTGAACGCCCGGAAGACGTCGCCCAGCAGCACGCTCGCCGGCACGAAGCCGAGCCAGAAGACCACGTAGATGAAGGTCGGGGCGAAGTTGGCTGTCGAGCTCTGCACCCCCTCGAGCCCCGTGTAGATGACGAGCCCGAACAGGAAGATCCCGATCGCCCCGCAGAGGATCTCCAGCGGCCGGCTCGTGAGCACGCGGCCCAGCCAGGCGGGAAGCGGCCGCCAGCCCTCGTGCTCCAGCTTCGGCTCCGGCCAGAGGATCGCGAGCGCCACGAAGGAGACGACGAGCACCATCGCGGCGGCCCATCCGAAGAGCCACTCGGGGATCGGCAGATCGGAGCGGGCGACGAGCCCGTGGGCGATCTGGATCACGGACGGGTCAGGAGGGGTTCACCACCAGCTCGGCGACCAGCGGTTCCAGCCCTGCGTCCTCGGCCGTGTGGCTCTCCATCTCGAAGACTCCCTCGAGATTCGCCCTGAAGTTGAAGCGAGCGGGCGCGCCCGGCGCGGCGTTGCGGGTGATGTCGTAGCCGTGCAGGTGGATCTCGTCGGTGGCGTCGGCGGACACCACGATTCGCACGGGCTCGCCCTGCTCGACCTCGATCGTCTTCGCTCCGCCGGCCACCTGGCCGCCCTGGATGCGAATGCGCGTGACCGAGGGCTGGGGCGGCTCGGGCGGCGCCGTCTCGGTCTGGGTCTCGACCTCGGTCTCGGTCTGCGTCTCGACCTCGGTCTGCGTCTGGGTGGTCGTCTCGGCTGCCTGTTGGCCGTCGTTCTCGTCGTCCGAGCCGGGACTCGCGATCACGAACGCGATGACGGCAACGGCCAGCGCGGCGACGACCAACATGATTCTCTGGTTCCTGGACATCGCGCGGCGGAAGTATGGCAACGCCACACGGGTGCCCGGGTACCCTGATCCGCGATGCCCGCGAGGGATCAGCGCCTCCTCGTGCTCTCGGCGGCCGTCGCCGCGGCGGTCGCGTGCCTGCTCGCGCTGGCGGGACATCCGGAGCTGCTCGCCTACGCGGCGCCGCTGCTCGTTGTGGGGCTCCCGCTGGTGCTAGGCCGCTACCTCGACGAGGAGGTGCTCGAGCGGCTGGGCTCGCGGCCGGACCAGCGCATACGCCATCCCCATCCGGTGGTGACCCGGCGAGCCGGGCGGCGCGTCGTTGCCCTCGTCCCTCGCGGCGAACGCCTGATCGCTCACGAGCTCGCTGGGCGCGCGCCGCCCGCCGTCGCGACGTCCTACCATCCGGGCCGACGTCGAGGTCCCCGACGCGCCCGATCCGAAGGCGGTGCCCGAGTGGCAGACGGTCGCCCGGAACGGCCGCTACGACTGGCACGACCATCGCATCCGTGGATGTCGACCACCCCGCCGGAGCGCGTCCGCGAGGACGAGTCCGCGCGCGTCAAGGTCTTCGACTGGAAGCTGCCGGTGAGCGCCGGAGGGAGCGCCGCGACCATCAGCGGCAGCCTCACCTGGCTCGACCGCTGCGCTCCGCCCGCTCGTCCGCCGCCCCCGCCAGAGCTGGGCCTAGAGGGCCGAGCGGACGGGCGCCGGGACGTCCTCGTCCACGGCTTCGACAGGCGGCTCGAGCACGCCGACCTCGGCGCCCTCCTCGCGGCGCTCCGGGTCGAAGCGGTAGCCGACGCCGAAGTGTGTGTGGATGTAGCCCCACTCAGGCGACGCCTTCTCGAGCTTCTGGCGCACCTTGCGGATGAAGACGTCGACAGAGCGGTCGCCGTGGGCCATCGCGTAGCCCCAGACCGCCTGGTAGATCTCCTCGCGCTGGAGAACCTTGCCCTCGGCCTGGGCCAGCAGCTGCAGCACCTCGAACTCACGGCGCGTGAGGTCGACGCTCTGTCCGCGGACGAACGATTGGAACTGGTCGGCCCGGATCTCGAGGTCGCCGGCGATCAGCGGACCGCTCTCGACCCGTGCCGAGGCACGCTTGCGCCGGCGCACGACCGCCTCCACGCGCGCGAGGACCTCCTCGGGGTGGCAGGGCTTCGTTACCCAGTCGTCGGCACCGAGACGCAGGCCGCGGACGCGCTGGGAGACGGTGGAGCGGCCGGTGCACACGACTATGCCCAGGCCGGGGAGCGCGACGGCAACACGCTCCAGGAACTCCCACGCGCCCGCCCCGAGCAGGCCGAGGTCGACGACCAGCGCGTTGACGCGCATTGCTACGAACTCCTCCGTGCGCGGCGGCGCCTCGAGGCGGCGGTACTGCCAGCCGAGATCGCCCGCGCGTTTGACCAGAACACGGACGAATCCCGAATCCGAGTCAAGGATTGCGAGGCGGAGCTCCGACATCCGCGGGGGAGTCTACTGGTACCGCCCACCGGCAAAGCCTTGGATTTACAGCTTTTTCACAGGCCGGAAACGCAGCGATAACTGACATTCCGCACATAGCTGGAACAGTCGCCGGATCATGGAGGCGGCACTGGACCAGGGAAACCTCAACATCGGGTCGCTCGAGATCCGGCCTGCTGAGTTCATGGCCCTGCTCGACGGGACCCGCCTCGAGCTGACCGTGCGCGAGCTCGAGCTCCTGACGGCGCTCGCGGAGCGCCACGACCGCATCGTCAGCCGCGAGGAGCTCTACCGCGTCGTCTGGGGGGAGCCGTATCGCAAGTCCGACCGCTCGGTCGACGTCTACGTCGGCAAGCTGCGCCACAAGCTGGAGCGGGCGCGTCCGGGCCGGCGGCTGATCCACACGCACTTCGGGTTCGGCTACCGCCTCTCCACCGACTGAGCCTACTTTCACACGTTTTTCACAAGACAGGCACAACCCGATAACAGACTCCCCGCGGGTCACTGAGAGGGTCGCGCCTTCAGTGTTCCAATACAAGGAGAAGACCCGCATGAGGAAGCTCCTCGTGTTCGCCGTCTGTGGCGCGCTCGCCCTGGGTGCGGCGGCCTGTGGCGACGACGATGACGACAGCGGCGGAAACGGTGGTGGCGGCGGCGACCTCTCCGGCACGATCCGCATTGACGGCTCGAGCACGGTCGCTCCGTTCGCGCAGGCCGCAGCGGAGGAGTTCGCCGCGACCAATCCCAATGTCCGAGTAACGGTCGGCACGTCCGGAACCGGCGGCGGCTTCGAGAAGTTCTGCGCGGGCGAAACGGACATCTCGGACGCGTCTCGTCCGATCGAGGATGATGAGATCGCCATCTGCAAGAAGAACGGGATCAACTACAAGGAAGTGCAGGTCGCGAACGACGGCATCGCCGTCGTCTCGAACACCGATCTGAAGGTCGACTGCATGACGACTGGCCCAGCTCAAGGAGCTGTGGAACAAGGGCTCCAAGGTCACGAAGCTGAGCGAGATCGACCCGAGCTTCCCGGACACGACGCTCAAGCTGTTCGGCCCCGGCACCGACTCGGGCACCTTCGACTTCTTCACCGAGCAGATCAACGGTGAGGAGGGCGTGTCGCGCACCGACTACCAGCCCTCCGAGGACGACAACGTCCTCGTCCAGGGCGTCGAGGGCGAGGCCGGCGGGCTCGGTTACTTCGGGTTCTCCTACTACGAGCAGAACCAGGACAAGCTGAACCTGATCGGCGTCGGCGAGAGCGCCGGCACCTGCCTGAAGCCGGACGCGTCCAACATCCAGAGCGGCGAGTACAAGCCGCTGTCGCGTCCGCTGCTGATGTACCCGAGCGACAAGGCCCTCAAGCAGCCTGAGGTGAAGGCCTTCATGGACTACGTGCTCGAGAACTACCAGGCGATCGCCGAGGCATCGCAGATCGTGCCGATGGCCCCGGACCAGGCCTCCAAGGCCCAGACCGCGCTCGGCGCCAGCGGGAGCTAGGTGGAAGCCCGCTCCACTGCGGCTGCAGACGGCCGTGCGGAGGCACCAGCCCTCCGCGCGGCCCGTCGCCGCTGGGGCGAGGACCTGATCAAGGGCCTCCTCATGCTGGCGGCGCTCGTCTCGATCCTGACCACGACCGGGATCGTCCTATCCCTGATCACCGAGACGATCGCCTTCTTCCGCGAGGTCCCGATCGGGGATTATCTGTTCGGAACGGACTGGGCGCCGCTCTTCAACCCGGCGTCCTTCGGAGTGCTGCCGATCGTGCTGGGCACGATGGTGATCAGCGCGATCGCCATGCTCGTGGCCGTCCCCCTGGGGCTGGCGGCGGCGATGTACCTGTCTGAGTACGCGCGCCCGGCCGTGCGCAAGACGATCAAACCGATCCTCGAGCTGCTCGCGGGCGTGCCCACGATCGTCTTCGGCTACTTCGCCCTGACGTTCTTCACCCCCGAGATCCTGCGCGCGATCTTCGGCGAGGGCAACGTCGGCATCTTCAACGCCCTCGCTGCCGGAATCATCATCGGCTTCCTGATCGTCCCGACCGTCGCCTCGATCTCCGAGGACTCGATGTCGGCCGTCCCGGCCTCACTGCGCGAGGGGTCCTTCGGCCTCGGCGCGTCCAAGCTCCAGACCACCATGCGGGTGGTGTTCCCCGCCGCCCTGTCGGGGATCGTCGCGTCGATCGTGCTCGGCTTCTCGCGGGCGGTCGGAGAGACGATGGTGGTCGTCATCGCCGCAGGCCTCCAGCCCCAGTGGGGCCTCGACATCTTCCAGTCGATGGAGACGATGACCGCCTTCATCGCCGCGACCGCGAAGGGAGACGTGTCAACCGGCAGCATCGCCTACAAGACGCTGTTCGCGGTCGGCACGACACTGTTCGTGATCACGCTGATCATGAACATGATCTCGATCCGCTTCGTCCGCAAGTACAGGCAGATATACGAATGAACGCCGTCAGCGACGCCACCGCGGAACCCGTCGGCCGCCCGTCCTCGAAGAACCGCGCGAAGGACCGCGGCTTCCTCCTCGCGCTGCTCTTCTGCGTGGCCGTCTCGATCGTGCTGCTCGGCGTGCTGCTCGTCGACGTCGTGGTGGACGGCGCCGGGAACCTGACCTGGGAGTTCATCACCAGCTTCTCGTCCATCAATGCCGACCAGTCCGGCATCCAGGCGGCCTTCTGGGGGACGATCTGGCTGATGGGGGTGTGCGCCGCGTTCATCATCCCGGTGGGGGTGGCGACCGCCATCTACCTCGAGGAGTACGCGGACGAGACCCGCTGGTACAACCGCATGATCGAGCTGAACATCCAGAACCTGGCCGCGGTCCCCTCGATCGTGTACGGAATCCTCGGCTTGGCCTTCCTCGTGCGCGGCCCGCTCGACCTGGGCCCGGTCGTCCTGGCGGGCGGCCTGACGCTCGGACTGCTCGTGCTGCCCGTGGTCATCATCGCCGCCCGCGAGGCGATCCGCGCCGTTCCGCCCTCGATCCGCGAGGGCTCGATGGCGCTTGGCGCAACCCAGTGGCAGACGATCTGGCGCCAGGTGCTGCCGGCCTCGGTGCCCGGCATCGCCACCGGTGTGATCCTCGCCCTGGCGCGCGCCATCGGCGAGACCGCACCGCTGATCGTGATCGGGGCGGCGACCTTCATAGCGTTCAACCCGGAGGGCCTCGACTCGTTCTTCACGGCCATGCCGATCCAGATCTTCGACTGGATCTCGCGGCCTTCGAACGACGTCAACGACTATCGACCGCTCGCAGCCGCCGGGATCCTCCTGCTCATGATCATGCTCGTGCTCATGAACAGCGTGGCGATCTGGCTGCGGAATCGTTACGAGCAGAAGTGGTAGGTGATCTAGAGTGGCGGAACGAATGAGCGAATCCCGGGACAGCCCACCTACCGAGACCAACGCGCGGACCGAGGTCACGACCGAGCCCAAGGACGCTTTCGAGGCCGAGGCCGAGGGGCATCAGAGGGGGCTGTCGCAGAAGATCGAGGTCCGCTCCCCGCACGGTGAGAGCAAGTCGCCGGCCGTCGAGGGCGTGCCCGAGCGGGAGAAGAAGCCGCGTGAGGCGATCTTCGCCCTGCATGACGTGCTCGTCTCCTACAGCAAGAAGCCGGCGGTCCGCGAAGTCTCCTTCGACATCGGCAAGAACGAGATCACGGCCCTCATCGGGCCGTCCGGCTGCGGCAAGTCGACCCTGATCCGCTGCCTCAACCGGATGAACGACCTGATCCCGGGCGCCGCGGTCGAAGGCGAGGTGCTGTACCACGGCCAGAACCTCTACGCCCCCCAGGTGGACGCCGTCGAGGTCCGCAAGCGGATCGGCATGGTCTTCCAGAAGCCGAACCCTTTCCCCAAGTCGATCTACGACAACATCGCGTTCGGACCGCGGGTGCTGGGCATGAAGGGCAACATGGACGAGACGGTTGAGCGTGCGCTCACCGGTGCGGCCCTATGGGACGAGGTCAAGGACCGCCTGAAGACGAACGCCTTCGGCATGTCCGGCGGCCAGCAGCAGCGTCTCTGCATCGCGCGCTGCCTAGCCGTCGAGCCCGACGTGATCCTGATGGACGAGCCCTGCTCGGCGCTCGATCCCATCTCGACCGGCAAGATCGAGGACCTGATGATGAAGCTCAAGAACGAGTTCTCGATCGTGATCGTCACGCACAACATGCAGCAGGCCGCGCGAGTCTCCGACAAGACGGCCTTCTTCACCGTCGAGCTGAGCGACGACGACCACCGCACCGGGCGTGTCGTCGAGTTCGCCGACACCGAGAAGATCTTCACCAACCCGGACGACCCGCGCACGGAGGCGTACGTCACCGGCAAGGTCGGGTAGGCGGCGAAGAGGGCGTGCCGGACTCGACCCGTCTCCAGTTTCAGGCGGAGCTAGCCGAGCTCGAGAAGCAGGCCATGGGCGCGCTGCCGATGGTCGTGACCGCGCTCGACCGGGCCCTCGAGACGGTCCAGCACCAGGACGTCGAGCTCGCGAGCATGGTGATCGCCGACGACGATCGCATCGACGGCCGCTACCTCGAGGTGCACCAGGGCGTGCTGTCGCTGCTCGCCCTGCAGGCCCCGGTTGCGACTGACCTTCGCATCGTCGCGGCGCTGCTTCACATCATCAAGCACATCGAGCGCATGGGCGACCAGTGCGTGAACATGGCGAAGCTCGTGCCGCTCGCCGGTCACGAGCCGCCGGCGGACGCCGGCATCCTCGAGTTGATCGCGCGCATGGGGGCGCAGGCACGCCAGCAGGTCATCCAATGCGGCCAGGCCTTCGAGCGCCGCGACGTCGAGATGGCGCGCGATCTCGTGCGGCAGGACGACGAGATAGACAGGCTCAACCGGCAGGTGTTCCACCGTGCCCTCGAGATCGGCGACGATCCGGATCAGCGCGAGTGGGGAATGCACATGATGCTGGTGGCACGCTGCCTCGAGCGCGTGGGCGACAATGCGGTAGACATCGGCGAACAGACGGCGTTCGTCGTCACCGGCCTTTTCCGCGAGTTCGAGGATGCCTCGCATCCGGAGCTGGCGCCCCCCGCTGCTTGATCTGCGCCTGCATCGACATCGGCAGCAACACCACCCGACTGCTGGTCGCGGACGCCGGCGACGGCGAGTTTCGTGAGCTCGTGACCCAGCGCGCGTTCACGCGCATCGGCAGGAGCCTCGGCAACGGCGACTCGATCCCGGCGGAGAAGATCGCGGAGACCGCCGAGGTCGTGCGCACCCAGGTGGCCGTGGCAAGGGAGGTGGGCGCCGAGCAGATCGTGGCCGTGGCCACGGCTGCGATCCGCAACGCGCGCAACCGGGACGAGCTCGTCGACGCGGTGTCGGAGGCGGGTGGCGTCGAGCTGAGCGTTCTCAAGGGCGAGGAGGAGGCGCGCCTTTCGTTCGTGGGCGCGACGCGCACGCTGCTGCGCCCGGTCGAGGGCACGGTCGCCGTGATCGACGTGGGCGGCGGCTCGACCGAGATCGCGATCGGCGAGGCCGACGGCCGCATGGAGTGGTCCGAGTCCTTCCGGATCGGCTCGGGCTTCCTGGCTGACTCCTACCTTCACTCGGACCCGCCTTCGGTCGATGAGCTCGAGAAGGTGCGCCGCCACGTGGCGGGGACCTTCGAGGGCCTCGAGCCGCCGGCTGCCCAGAGCGCCGTGGCGGTCGGCGGCACAGCGACGTCGCTGCGGCGGCTCGTCGGGGCCGAGCTGGCCCACGAGACGCTCGAGCGCGGGATCAGGGTGCTGTCGCTGACGCCGATCCCCGAGGTCGCGCGCCGCTTCGAGCTCGACACCGAACGCGTGCGCCTCCTGCCCGCCGGCATCCTCGTGCTGGAGGCCATCTCGGACCTGCTGAGGCTGCCGCTGCGGATCGCGCGCGGCGGTCTTCGTGAGGGCGTGCTGCTCGAGCTGGTGGAGGGCCGCCAGCTTGCCTAACGGGCGATCCGCTTGAGCTCGGATGGGCGCATGAGCACCAGCAGCTCGCCCGCGTCGAGTCCGGCCAACCCGCCCTTCTTCATGCGCACGTCCCCGCCCGTGATCTCACGAACCGCCTCGGAGAAGTCGGGCTCGTGGCCCACCAGCAGGACCTCCTCGCCCAGGCCGGCGGCCAGTTCCACGGGATCGAAGCGGCCGCCCGCCAGCGTCGGCTCCTCGCGCGGCTCGATGCCGAGCGGCTCGCAGGCGAGCGCCGCCGTGTCGGCCGCGCGCAGCTTCGGGCTCGTGAGGCACGCGTCGATCTGCACGCCGAGAGCCTTCAGCGCAGCCCCGGCCGCGCGCGCCTGGCGGCGGCCTTTCTCGGTCAGCGGACGCTCCGCGTCGGGCGATCCGGGCTCCGCATCCCCATGTCGCAACAACCAGATCACGGCAAACCACGATAATCGAGGACCATGGAAGCGGTAACGGCAGCATCGGAAGCACCTTCACTCGAGTCACCGGAGCTGTTCACGAACCGTGAGCTGTCCTGGCTGCAGTTCAACGAGCGGGTGCTCGAGCTGGCCGAGGACGAGCGCACGCCGCTACTCGAGCGCGTCAAGTTCTGCGCCATCTACGCGTCGAACCTCGACGAGTTCGTCATGGTGCGCGTGGCGGGAATCCACGACCAGGTTGACGCCGGCATCGACGTGCGCGGCGTCGACGGCCTCTCGCCGAGCGAGACGCTCAAGCGGATCAACGAGCGAAACCGCGAGCTCGGCGCCCGCCACTCGCACGTCTGGGACGAGGAGTTGAGCCGGCGGCTTGCCGAGCACGGCATCCGCGTCGTCGACTGTGACCGCTGCGAGGGCGAAGAACTGCGCGAGATCGACCGCATCTTCGCCGAGCAGATCTTCCCGGTGCTGACGCCGCTGGCGGTCGGGCCCGGGCGGCCGTTCCCCTACATCTCGAACCTGTCGCTCTCGCTCGCGGTCTGGCTGCGCGACCCCGTCTCGCGGGCGGAGACCTTCGCGCGCGTGAAGGTGCCCAAGGAGGTCCTGCCGCGCTTCGTGCGGATCGGGGAGAACTCCTTCGTGCCGCTCGAGGGCATCATCGCGCGCCACCTCGACACCCTCTTCCCGGGCATGGAGATCCTCCACCACGACTATTTCCGCGTCACGCGCGACGCGGACTTCACGGTCTCGGACGAGGCCGACGACCTGCTGCGCGCCGTCGAGGACGAGCTGCGCCGGCGCCGCTTCGGGGAGGTGGTCCGGCTCGAGGTGTCGTCCTCGATGGATCCCGACATGCGCCAGTACCTGATCGAGCAGCTCGCTGTCGACGAGTCGGAAGTGGTGGACGTGTCCGGCCTGCTCGATCTCGAGGACCTGTGGGAGCTCTACGGCGTTGAGGGCTACCGCGAGTTGCGCGACGAGGCCTGGTCGCCGGTCACCCGGCCCGCCTTCCAGGACGACGAGCATGGCCGCACCGACGTGATGGCCGCCATACGCGCCGGCGACATCCTCGTCCACCATCCCTACGACTCGTTCGCGGGGAGCGTGGAGCGCTTCATCCAGCAGGCCGTGCGCGACCCCGACGTGCTGGCGATCAAGATGACCGTGTACCGCACGTCCGACGACTCCGAGCTGATCCCGTCGCTGATCGAGGCGGCCGAGCGGGGCAAGCAGGCCGTCTGCCTCGTCGAGCTGAAGGCGCGCTTCGACGAACGCCGCAACATCGGCTGGGCGCGCGCTCTGGAGGAGGCGGGCGCCCACGTCGTGCACGGCCTGCCCGGGCTGAAGACACATGCGAAGGCGCTCCTGGTGGTACGCCGCGAGGGCCGCGGCGTGCGCCACTACGTGCACATCGGCACCGGCAACTACCACGCGAAGACGGCGCGGCTCTACGAGGACTTCGGGCTCTTCACGACCGACCGGGAGATCGCCCAGGACGTCGCCGAGCTCTTCAACGCGCTGACGGGCGCCGCGCGCTCCCCGCGACTACCGCAAGGGAGTCGTCGCGCCCGACCACATGCGCAACTGGTTCCTGCGCGAGGTTGAGCGCACGATCGAGGCGCACGAGGCCGGGCTCGGGACCCGCATCGTCCTGAAGATGAACTCGCTCGTCGACCCGCGCTCGATCCGCGCGCTCTATGCCGCCTCGCAGGCCGGCGTGCCGATCGACGTGAACACGCGCGGGATCTGCTGCCTGCGCCCGGGCGTCCCGGGTGTATCCGAGAACATCCGCGTGATCTCGGTCGTCGGTCGCTTCCTGGAGCACAGCCGGGTGTACGGATTCCAGCGCGGCGACGAGCGCCGTTACTGGATCGGCTCCGCCGACCTCATGCCGCGCAATCTCGACACGCGCGTCGAGCTGCTCGCGCCGGTCATGGCGCCCGAGCTCGTCGCTGAGATCGAGGACACGCTCGAGCGCTGCTTCGCGGACAACACCTTTGCTTGGGACCTGGGGCCGGACGGCTCGTGGACACGTCGGACGGAGGCCACCCGCTCGGTGCACCGCGAGCTCATGGAGCGCGCGCTCGCGCGCGCGTCAGCCGAATAGCGAGCGCTTCAGCTCGAGCACCCGCGCCGCGCTCTCGCGGACCCGGGCGCGGAAGCCTGGATCGTTGCGCGCGGCCTCGAGGAGGCGTGGGAATACCTCGTTCCAGCTCGCCGATCCGGTGAGGAGCACGAGATCGGCGCCTGCGCGGACGGAACGCTCGGCCGCCTCCGCCACCCCGGAGCCGGCGAGCACCGCCTGTGCCTCCATGCTGTCGGTGACTACGACGCCCTCGTAGCCGAGCCGCTCGCGCAGCAGCCCGGTCGCTATCGCGCGCGACTGCGATGCGATCGCGTCACCGTCGAGTGCCGGGTAGAGCGCGTGCGAGAGCATCACGAGCGGAACGCGCTCCGAGATCGCCTCCTCGAACGGCACCAGGTCCGCCTCGACCTCTCCCTCGACGATCGCCGGAGCGTCGTCCGTGTTCACCTGGGATCCGCCGAGGCCGGGAAAGTGCTTGGCGGTGGCGGCGACCCGCTCGGCGCGCATGCCGCGGATGGACGCGCGCGTGGCCGCCGCCACCTCCTCCGGGCCGCCGGCGAACGCGCGTCCGTCCATGACCGAGGACACGCCGCCGCGCTCGGCGACGTCGGCGACAGGGGCGAGGTTGACGTTGACACCGGCCTCTCGAAGCTGGGCCGCCGCGTCGCGGGCCGACCTCTCGACCTGATCGGGAGCCCCTTGCGACGCCTGCCCCGCGCTCGGCCCGGCGTAGGCGACGGTTCGGATGTCGCCGCCCTCCTGGTCGACCATCACGAGCGCCTGTCCTCCGGCAGCGTCCTGGATCGAGAGCGTCAGCCGGCGCCACTGGGCCGCGTCACCGCCGTTGCGGCCGAACAGGATCACGCCCGCGGTCTCGCCCGCCCGGAGCCTGCGCCGGATGTAGTCCGGCCGGGTCGTCTCGTCGAAGCTCGAGATCACGAGCTGGCCGACCTGCCGGCGGAGGCTGAGACGGTCGACCGCCCGGCGTGTTTCGCGACCGCGCTCTGCATCCGTGCCGGCGCGCACGCCCGGCGCCGCGGATTCCGCCCGCTCACCGTCCCCCCCGCCGCTCGCTCCGACAACCGCCCCGGCGACGAGCGCGACCGCCGCGGCTGCAGCGAGCGCGAGGAGCCGCCGGCGGGCGGCCGGATCGCGCGAGAGGCGCACTCAGCCGGTGGTGGCGGGAGCCGCCTGTGCGGATTCCTCGGCGGGCGCTTGCTCCTCCGCGATGCCGGCCTCGGCGCAGCCGTCGGTCAGCGCCTCGAGGCCGAAGCCGTCGACTGGGCCGAGCGCGCCGCTGCCGCGCACCGCACCGGCCGCGGCACGCTCGGCGCCCCAGGCGAGCATGCGCCCGGTGAAGGTGTAGCCGTCGACGCCGGTGAGGTGGACCTCGCTCAGGGCATGGCCAGTGCCGTCGTATGCGATCGCGGCGATGTGCGAGCGGGTCTTCGAGCGGGCATGCTCGTCCGGTCCGCCGGAGGAGCCCTTCACCAGCTTCTTTCCCACGGCCTTCCACAGCTCTCCGACACCGGGCAGCTTCATCGCCGCGCTCATGCCTCCGGACATGAGCTGCATGGCGCGCGACGCCGGGCCGAACCAGCCGAGATAGCAGTTGACCTCGCGCAGCTGCTCCGCAACGCGAGGGAGCGCGAAGTGCTCCGAGCTGCCGACCGACACGCCCGCCAGCTCCTTGTGCCCGATGTTGAAGCTGCGCAGGTGCTTGGCTCCGCGCTCGGGGCGCACGCGCCCGTCCCTGAAGGAGAACGACGGAGCCGCCAGCACCCCGACCAGCGATGCACGTGTTCCGCCGCTCATCAAGCCGGGGTCAGCCGCCCCCGTGACGAAGTAGCCGATGTCGACGCGGACCGCCGACTCGCCGGCACGCTCGAGCGCGAGGCCGCCGGCCAGGTTGCCGGGCACCCAGTCGTAGCCGAGCGCGGTCAGCATCGCGCAGCCCGCCCGCTCGGCGACGACGCCATAACGCTCGAACACCTCGCGGATGAAGGGCGGCTCGCCGGTCGAGTCGATGTAGTGCGCCCGCGCGCGGGTGGCGGCAGCAGCGGCGGGCGCGCCCCAGCGCACGAACGGCCCGACCGTCGTCACGAGCACGTCCCCCTCCTCGACGAGCGCGCGCACGCTCGGTGGGTCGTCGACGTTGGCGACGGCCGTCTCGAGCCGCTCGCTGCCGCCGAGCCGCTCCGCCAAGGCGCCGAGCTTGTCCCGGCTGCGCGCCGCGAGCACGGGGCGCAGACCGCGCTCGGCCATCGCCTCGGCGGTCAGCTCGCCCGTGTATCCCGTCGCGCCGAAGAGGACGATCCGCCCGGCCACGAGCTCAGTCCGCCGGTCGGCGCTCCTCGATCGTCGCGCGCACCTGCTCGATCGCCTCGGGGACGCTGCGCGCGATGCGCTTCAGGTCCCAGCCGGTGAGCGTGATGATGCGTACGGGGGTCTTTGCCGTGACGGTCGCGTTCCTGAGCGTCTTCTCGAGCAGCCCCATCTCGCCGAAGAAATCGCCCGGTCCGAGATCCGCCACGTGCTCGCCGTGCCGGGTGACCTCTGCCTCCCCGTCCTGGATCGCCATGAACTCGTACGAGAAGTCACCCTCGCGCACGAGCTCGCGACCCTGCTCCACGGTGACCTCCTGCGCGAATGTCGCGATTTTCGCGAGTTCGTCGTCGGGCATCTCCGCGAACAGCGGGATCGACTTCAGGTGACTGGGATCCAACAGGGCCTCCTCGGAGCTCGGTCGCGGCGACTCTACCCAACTGATCGAGAACGGGCGACCGTACGTACGGATGGGCGATGTCCAACCGAATTGCAATCGTGGGAGCGGGGATCTCCGGCCTCGTCTGCGCGCATCTGCTCCGAGAGAGCCACGACCTGACCGTGTTCGAGGCGAACGACTACGCGGGCGGTCATACGAACACGATCCGGGTGGACACAGCGAACGAGAGCCACCGGGTCGACACCGGCTTCATCGTCCTGAACGACCGCAACTACCCGAACTTCCAGCGCCTGCTGGCCGGCGTCGGCGTCGAGACGCAGCCGTCCGACATGAGCTTCTCGGTTAGCGACGGCCGTGACTTCGAGTACAACGGCGCCTCGCCGAACGGCCTGTTCGCGCGCCGTTCCAACCTGGCGCGGCCCTCGTTCCACCGCATGGTCCGCGACCTGCTGCGCTTCAACCGCGAGGCCCCGGCGCTCGTCGGCCTGAACGGCTCCGGTCCGTCGCTCGGGGACTTCCTCGCCGAGGGCGGCTATTCGCGCCAGTTCGTGAAGGCGCTGATCGTGCCGCAGGTGTCCGCCGTCTGGTCGGCCGACCCGAAGCGCATCTGGGACTTCCCCGCGAGCATGCTCGCCGAGTTCTTCGCCAACCACGGCATGTTCGGATTCTCGGACCGTCCCAGCTGGCTGACCGTGAAGGGTGGCTCGGCCAGCTACGTCGAGGCGCTCACGGCTCCGCTCGGGGAGCGCCTGCGGCTGTCGACCCCGGTTCGCCGGATCGAGCGCTTCGACGATCGCGTCGAGCTCACGCCGGCCGGCGGCGAGCCGGAGCGCTTCGACGAGGTCGTGCTCGCGGTGCACTCGGACCAGGCCCTGCGCATGCTCGCCGACCCGAGTGCCGCCGAGGCCGAGGTGCTCGGGGCGATCCCCTACCAGCCGAACGAGACCGTCCTGCACTCGGACCGGTCGCTGCTGCCACGGCGTCGGCGAGCATGGGCAAGCTGGAACTTCCACTTGCAGGAGCGCCCCACCGGCAAGACGACCGTGACCTATCACATGAACAGGCTCCAGTCGCTGCGCGCGGATCGCGAGCTGTGCGTGACGCTCAACCGCACGGAGGCGATCGCCCCCGACAGCGTGATTCGCGTGTTCCGCTACGACCACCCGGTCTACACGCCCGCCGGGCTCGCGGCGCAGCGGCGCTGGGACCAGGTGAGCGGCGTGCGCCGCACCCACTACTGCGGCGCCTACTGGGGCTACGGCTTCCACGAGGACGGCGTCGTCTCGGGGCTGCGCGTCTGCGCCCGCTTCGGCCGGAGCCTGGCGTGAGCCAGAGCGCTCTCTACGAGGGCTGGGTCCGCCACCGCCGCTACGAGCCGGTGCGCCACGAGTTCCGCCGCCGGCTGTTCATGGCCTACCTCGACTTCGACGAGCTGCCCGGTGTGCTCGACTCGGTGCCGCTCTGGTCGGCGCGCCGCCCGGCGCCTGCCCGCTTCCGCCGCGGCGACTACCTCGAGCTCGACCACGACGGTCCGGTGCGGCTGCTCACGCACGTGCGCAGCTTCGGCCATCATTTCAACCCGGTGAGCTTCTACTACTGCTTCGACCCCGCGGGCGAGCGGGTCGAGCGGGTGGTCGCCGAGGTGACCAACACGCCCTGGGGCGAGCGCCACGCATACGAGCTCGACGGTCTGCGCAGCTCGGTCGACAAGGCGCTCCACGTCTCGCCGTTCCTCGCGATGGGCTCCGAATACCACGTGAGCCTGACCATCCCGGGCGAGCTGCTGCGCGTGCACATGGAGAGCCACCGAGACGAGCGAATCGACTTCGACGCGACGCTGGCGCTGTCGCGGCGCCGACTCTCGCCGTGGCCGCTGTTCCGCTATCCGCTCATGACGATGCACGTGCTGGCAGGCATCTACACGCACGCCGCGCGGATGAAGCTGAAGGGCGCGCCGTACCATCCACACCCGGCCCGATGATCGCCCGCACTGCCGCGTCAGCCCTGCTGGCCCGATTGCGCGCCGGCCGGCTCGAGATAGTCGAGCCCGACGGGCGCCGCACCGAGTTCGGCCCCGCCGCAGCCGAGCTGGCCGCCACCATCACCGTCCGCGATCCTGCCTTCTGGCGCGCTTTCCTGCGCGGCAGCCGACCACTCGCCCAGCTGTACGCGGGCGGCGGCTGGGACTGCGACGACCTGGTCACGGCGGTTCGCATCGGCGCGCGCGAGGTTCCCCGCCTCGACCGCTTTCGCGCCCCGCTCGCGCCTCTGCTGAGCGCGCTGTCGCGTGTCCCGCGCAATACCCGGGCCCGCGCGCGCCGCCACATCTCGGCCCACTACGACCTCGGCAACGACATGTTCCGGCTCGTCCTCGACGAGTCGATGACCTACTCGTGCGCGCTCTTCGAGGAGCCGGGCATGACGCTGCATCAGGCGCAGATCGCGAAGCTCGACCGGATCTGCCGGAAGCTCGAGCTGACCCCCGACGACCACCTCGTCGAGATCGGCACAGGTTGGGGCTCGCTCGCGCTGCACGCGGCCGGGGAGTTCGGCTGCCGCGTCACGACCACGACCATCTCGAGTGAGCAGCACGCCGTGGCGAGCGCGCGGGTGCGCGCCGCCGGGCTCGGCGATCGCGTCGCGGTGGTGATGGAGGACTACCGCGACCTGCGCGGGAGCTACTCCAAGCTGGCCTCGGTCGAGATGATCGAGGCGGTCGGCTGGCAGTACTTCGACGTCTTCTTCGAGACCTGCTCGAGGCTGCTCGCGCCCGACGGGCTGATGCTGCTGCAGGCGATCACGATCGCCGACAACGCCTACGAGGTCGAGAAGGCGTCGCGCTCGTTCACGAAGGAGATGATCTTCCCGGCCGGCTGCCTGCCCTCGCTCGCGGTCATCTCGCGTTCGCTGGCGCAGGCAACCGACATGCGCGTGCTCGAGCGCGAGGACCTCACGGCGAACTACCCGCTGACGCTGGCGGCCTGGCGAGCGAACTTCACCGCCGCCACGGCGGAGCTCGAGGAGCTCGGCTACGACCATCGCTTCCGGCGGCTCTGGGCGCTCTATCTGTCTTGGTCCGAGGGCGGCTTCCGCGAGCGGCGCATCGGCGACCACCAGCTGCTGTTCGCCAAGCCCGCCTACCGCGGATCGCGGGAGAAGGAGCGGCTCGAGATGACGTCGAGCAGCGCCGCGGGCCCGCGCGAGGCGAGCTTGGCGAGCGCGAGCCGCCCCCCGGGCCCGAGCACGTGATCGTCGCGCTCGATCGCGCGAACCACCTTCGCCGCCCACTCGTCCGGGGACTGGTCGTCCCAGGCGCCGGCGTCCATGTGGCGGCCGTAGACCTCCCTGGTGGCGTCCAGCATCTCGGTGTCGACGCCGGGCGTGACGAGGTGCAGCACGCCGACGCCGGTGCCCTTGAGCTCACGCCGAAGCGACTCGCTGAACGCCACCACGCCGGTCTTCGCCGCCGCGTACGTGCTCGCGGCGGGGAACCAGGCGTAGCCGCTGATGCTGGCGTTGTTGACGACCTTCCCGCTCCCGCGCTCCACCATCGCCGGCAGCAGCAGCATCGTCAGGTGCACGACCGCGATCAGGTTGACCTGGAACATGGCGTAGACCTGATCGACGTCCTGCTCCTCGAGGAGGCCGCCGGTCATGAGGCCGGCGTTGTTGACGAGCAGGTCGACGTGCGCCAGCGCGGCGGCACCCTCCTCGATCGACTCCCGTGTCGACAGGTCGAGCGCGACGGCCCGCACCTCGCGAGCGCCGCCTGGTGGCGGCGCGGGCGGCTCGAAGGCGTCGGTGTCCCGGACGCCGTAGAGCAGCAGGTCGAGCCTGCGCGTGGCGAGCTCCCCCGCGATCGAGCGGCCAATGCCGCGGTTCGAGCCCGTTACCAGTGCTGTTGTTCCGTTGAGGTCCATCGAAGCCGGGTACGTGGCCGGCTCGGAAAAGGATGACTTCTCTCAATTACGTCCGCCGCGGCCGCGGCGAGCCGCTGCTGCTCATCCACCCGCTCGGGGCCGACATCGTCGTGTGGGAGCCCGTGTTCGACCGACTCGCCGCCGAGCGCGAGGTTATCGCGGTCGACCTGCCCGGCTTCGGGGCTTCGCCGGCCCTCGCGAACGGCAGCGAGTCCACGCCGCAGGCGCTGGCCGCGGCCGTTGGGCGCTTCCTCGACTCGCTCGGGTTCGAGCGCGTGCACGTGGCGGGCAACTCGCTGGGTGGGTGGGTGGCACTCGAGCTGGCCAAGGCGGGAAGGGCGCTGTCTGCGACCGGGCTGTGCTCGGCGGGCTTCTGGACGCGCCCGCTCGGGCCGCGCGGCGGCCCCGACGTGCGCCGCATCGGCCGCGCGCTCTTACCACTCGTGCCGGCGCTCATGCGCAGCGTCCGCGGCAGGCGCGCCCTGCTCGGCTCGTCGGTCGGCCACCCCGAGCGCGTCCCGCCCGAGGCGGCGGCGCGGCTCGTGCGCGCGTACGTGACCTCGCCCGGCTTCGAGGCGGCCAACGCGGCGATGCGGGGCGGCGTGCTCTCCGACGTCGAGCGGATCGACGTCCCGGTCACGCTCGCCTGGGGCGAGCTGGATCGGCTCATCCGGCGGCCGCGCACGAAGCCCGAGCACTGGCGCTCCGTGCTGTTGCGGGGCTGCGGCCACATCCCCACCTGGGACGATCCGGCCCAGGTGTCGCGGGCGCTCTTGATAGCGAGCTCGTGAGCTAGGTCGGCGCCCGCACGGGCGGCCTCCGCCGCCGCAGCCGCCGCCAGCCCGTGAAGAGCGCGACGAGCAGGCCCACGACCAGCAGGAACGCAAGCACCGGCAGCACGAACGCGACGAGCACGAGAACCGCCGAGCCGGCGTCCTCGATCAGCGACAGGACAGGGTTGCCCGCGCCCGCCGTGGTGGCGGTCGACAGCGGGCGGATCGCCGCGCGGCCCGCGTGCACCGCCTCGGCGGTGCCGGCCCCGAGCACGGCCGAGACGAGCGTCGGCACGTCGGTGTCGACTCCCGCCTGGCCCGTGAACATGACCGCACCCGAAATGGGCGCGATCACCGACCCGATCGCGTGCAGGACGTGATCGACCGCCGGCACCTTGTCGCCGATGAAGTCGGCTGCCGTGAGCACCCCAAGGACCACGATCGCTCCCGTTCCGCTCAGGTCGTCGAACGGCTCGGCCAGCTCGACGACGTCGAGCCGGTTGAGCAACGCGCCCGCGAACAGCGGCAGCCAGGCGTTCAGGCCCGATGCGGCCGACAGGCCGAAGGCGGCGCAGACGCTCGCCACGTCCATACCGGAAGCCTATGGAGGGCGCCTAGGATTGCGGGCCACATGAGCGTCAGCGCGCCACCGCCGGTCACCGAGGGCGTCCTCGACCGGCTGCGCTTCGACATCCGCTGGATGCGCGAGGCGCGCGGCCAGTTCCCACCCGGAGAGCAGTCGTTCAGCATGCGTCGCACGCGCGAGTTCGAGCGCAACCCGCTGCCGCTCCTGCTGCGCTTGCAGGACGAGTACGGCCCGGTCTTCACGCTGCGCCTGATGTACGCGCCGATCGTGTTCGCCCTCGGCCCGGAGGCCAACCACTTCATGACCGTCTCGAACGCCGCCAACTTCCGCTGGCGCGACGGCGGCATGGGCGACCTCATCCCGCTGCTCGGCGACGGCCTTCTGACCACCGACGGGGCCTACCACCGGCGCGCGCGCCAGATCATGCTGCCGGCCTTCCACCGCGAGCAGATCGCGGCGGCCACGGGCACGATGACCGACGAGACCGAGCGGGCGCTGGCCGGCTGGCGCCACGGCGAGCGGCTCGACCTCTACACCTGGACCCGGGCCCTGGCGCTGCGGATCGCCATGCGCGCCCTGTTCGGCTTCGACCCCGACCGCGGCGCGCGCGACGCCCACATGGCCGAGGAGTTCGAGCGCGCGCTCGGCTACTGGGGCGAGGACTACGCCGTCCAGATGCTGCGCGGACCGGGGAGCCCCTGGCGGCGGATGCGGCGCTCACGCGCGCGCCTCGACCAGGTGATCTTCGCCGAGATCGAGCACCGGCGCCGCTCCGGCGAGCGCGGCACCGACATCCTGAGCCTCCTGCTCGACGCCGAGGACGAAAACGGCGGGCGTCTCTCCGAGCAGGAGCTGCGCGACCAGGTCATGACGCTGCTGTTCGCGGGTCACGACACCACCACCTCGACGGTCACCTTCCTCTTCTACGAGCTGGCCCGCAGCCCCGAGGAACAGGCCCCGCTGCTCGCCGAGCAGGACGAGGTTCTGAACGGCGGCCCGCCCAGCGCTGCCCAGCTCGTGGGGCAGCTGCCGCGACTCGAGATGGCCGTCGACGAGACGCTGCGCATGTACCCGCCGGCCTGGATCGGGCCGCGGCGCTCGATCGAGCCGTTCGAGCTGAACGGCGTGCGCGTCCCCGGCGGGGTGCTCGTCAACTACTGCTCGTGGGCGAGCCACCATCTGCCCCATGTCTTTCCGCAGCCGTGGCGATTCCGGCCCGAGCGCTTCACTCCCGAGGAGCGAGCCAAGCTTCCGAAGGGCGCCTACGTGCCGTTCGGCGGCGGCTCGCGCACCTGCATCGGCATGCGCTTCGGCCAGCTCGAGGTCAAGTCGATCGCGACGGTGGTGCTGCGCCGCTACTCGCTGGAGCTCGCCGAGCCGATGCGGCCTCTCTCGATCCGCCAGATGCCGACGCTCTCGCCGCGAGGCGGCCTGCCGGTGATCGTGCGCGAGCGGGCTGCGTAGCCGACGCCGAATCGGAGAGCTCTCGGGATGACGGACATGCGCACGCTCAACCAGTACGCATACGTCGCGGTCGCCGCCGCGCTGGTCACCATCGCACTCAAGACCCTGGCATGGCAGCTGACGGGCTCTGCCGGCCTGCTCTCCGACGCCTTCGAGTCGCTGGTGAACCTCGCCGCGGCGGTGTTGGCGGTGATCGTGCTCCGCTGGGCCGCGAAACCACCCGACGACGAGCACACGTACGGGCACGCCAAGGCGGAGTACATCTCGGCCGGCGTAGAGGGCGCGCTGATCATCGTCGCCGCCGGCAGTATCGGATGGGTTGCGATCGAGCGCCTGATCAATCCGACCCCGCTGGAGGACGTCGGCATTGGGCTCGCGATCTCTGCAGGAGCATCCGCGATCAACCTCGGCGTAGGGCTCACGCTCCTGCGCGCCGGTCGCCGCGAGCGCTCCGTGACACTCGAATCCGACGGGCGTCATCTCCTCACCGACGTTTGGACGTCGATAGGCGTCATCGCCGGCGTCGCCGCGGTAGCCCTGACCGGCTGGGAGCGCCTGGACCCAATCATCGCGCTTGCGGTTGCGGTCAACATCGTCGTCACGGGCGTCGCGCTCGTCCGCCGCTTCACCGGCGGGCTGCTGGATCGCGCCCTCCCTGAGGAAGAGCGGGCCGCCATCCAGCGCGTTCTCGACGACTACGGCGACACGCCCATCCGCTTCCACGCGCTGCGCACCCGCCAGGCCGGCCGGCGCTCGTTCGCCTCGGTGCACGTCCTCGTGCCTGGAGACTGGACGGTCCAGCGGGGCCACGATCTCCTCGAGCGCATCGAGACGACCCTGCGCGACGTGGTTCCAGGCCTGGTCGTCTTCACCCATCTCGAGCCCCTCGAGGACCCCGTCTCGCAGGCAGACGCCCAGCTCGATCGAGACTCGATCGACGCGGGCAAGGAGCCTGACGGCAACCGGACGCGAAGCGGCTGAAGACGGTCTCAGGCCGCCGCCGCGACCGGCATGTGGTCGAGTGCGACGGCCAGGGCGGCCCGGGACCCCGACCCCATCGCGCCCGCCACCGAGCGCAGGCTCTCCGTAGCGGCGTCGCCGGCGGCATAGACTCCGGCCACCGCGGTCCGGCCGTCGCCGTCGGTCACGATCGTCCCGCCCGCGGTCAGCTCGCAGCCCAGCCCCGCCGCCAGCCCGTTCGGCTGCTCGCGCCGTGTGCGCACGAACAGCGCGTCGCGCTCCAGAGCGGGGCCGGACGTTGAACTCGATCCGGTCCAGGCGACCGTCGTTGCCCGGTCAGCCGCCGAATCGGCTCTTCCCGGACGCGCACGCCCGCGGCGTCGAGTAACGCCCGCCCGGAGTCGCCCAGGCGCGCCGGCCCGTCCGTCAACAGGACCACGTCGCTGCTCCATCCCGACACGACGACCGCGGAGCGGACGACGTCGGGCCCGTTGCCGTGCACGGCCAGTGCGCGGTCACGCACCTCCCACCCGTCGCAGAACGGGCAGTGGAACACCGACCGGGCCCACAGCGGCTCGATGCCCGGCAGCGCCGGCGGCTCGTAGGTCAGCCCGTGCGCCAGGACGAGCGCGCGGGTGCGCAGCTCGCTTCCGTCGCTGAGCCTCACCCCGGGTCGCTCGGACCCGACGTCGGCGTCGATGACGGCGGCGTCCCGGACCTCGACGGTCGGGAGGTCCACGAGCTGCTCACGGCCGGCGTGGCGCAGCTCGACGGGCGCCACGCCGCGCTGGCCGAGCAGCCCTCCTATTGCATTCGATTCGACGTTCGCGGGGCGGCCGGTGTCCACGACCAGCACCCGCCGGCGCGCTCTACCGAGGACGAGCGCGGCGCTCAGACCCGCCGGACCGCCTCCCACGACCACCGCGTCCAGCTGCTGCACACGCGCGCGCGGGTTCCCGTGACGGAAGCGCCGCCGCTCGCCATGCCGGGCGGACCGGGGCGAGGTGTTGGGAAGTGTGGCGATGTGGCGGGACATGGTTGATCGATAAGACCGCGAGAGGGGGTCACGATTCATCGGTATGGCGAGCAAACCATTCGTCCCGACGGGGTACTGTGAGACGTCTCACACGCGGCCGGGCGCCGGCTCAGCGCACCCGTACCGGGATGCCCGGCAACCGCCCGGCGCCGATCCTGCGGACGATCCAGCTGATCGCCCCGTTCGCCAGCCGGATGCAGCCGTGGCTGCGAGCGGCGCCGAGCGGGTCGAGCAGGCTCGAGCCGCCGCGGCCGTGAATGCCGACGCGCCCGTCGCCGCCCCCGAACTCCTGGAGCACCGGGCTGTGAGCGGTGATCGGGAGGATGTACGTGCCGAGGAAGTCCGCGGGGTTCCACGGCCATACACCGACGATCGAGAAGAACCCGCCCGGCGTGGGCGTCACCGGGGCCCCGATGACGACGCGGAAGCGACGCACCCGCTCCCCGGCCCGGAAGACAGAGAGCGTCCGCGCGCGCCGCGAGATGACGAGCCGCCACGCAGTGGGCCGGAGCACGACCCGATCGAAGCCGACCCAGGCGGCGGCGGTGTTGGGGCGGGACGGCAGGCGCACCCGCAGCCAGCAGTCCCCGCGCGAATCGCGCTTCGCGCGCAGCACGAGCAGCCACGATGCATCGCGCGGCGCGACCGACCCGATGCTCGCGTCGCGCCTGTGCGGCACCCGCCGCCACAGCCGGGTGCGGCTGACGAGCCCGGCCCGCCAGGACGCCGCCGCCGTCGGCTTGCCCACCGAATCGGCACTCGCCCGTTCGGACAAGCAATCCGGCGCCGCCGACGCCGGCGCCGCAAGCGCGAGCGCTCCCGCGCACGCTCCGAGCGCGGCAAGCAGGATGGTGCGATCAAGACGCGTCAGATGCACGTCGCCGCATTTTCCCAGGTAGCCCGACGAGCCCCCGAGTGGCAGTCAGACAGCAGCGCGTAGTCAGCGATCGGCAGGTAGCCGTCAGCGCGCTGCAGGGCCACGCTCAGCCGTCAATGAACTCCTCGCCGGCGTCCTCGTTGCACTCGATGCTCGGCGGCTCCTCGCCGGGGAAGGCGAGGAAGTCGTATTGCGGGGTGCCGAACCCGCGCATGTCGATCGCGAGCGCCGGCCGGCGCATCGTTCCGCCCGGCCCGAAGTGGAACCCGGTGTCTCCGCCCCATGTGCCGTACTGGGTCACGCCGATCGTGTAGGCGCACTGGTCGAAGAGCTCGAACTCCTCGACCGGTTCGCCCAGGTCCTCGATGTCCTCGGTGAGCGACTCGACCTCTTCCTGGAGGTCCTCGATCCGATCGCGTAGGGACGCCGGGCTGTCGGGCGCCCCTCCTCCCGCCAGTGCCGACGGCGCGCATACCGCCGCGGCGGCGCACACCGATATGAGGATCAGAGCTCGGCGCATCTCAGTCGATCGCCTCTCCCGGTTCGTCTTGACAGTGGCGGCCCGGTCGGTCACCGCCGACGAGCGCAAGGAACATGTAGTCCGGGTCGTCCCAGTCGGCGCGGTCTATGTGCAGCGCAGCCCTGTAGCCGGCAGGGTCGCCCTTGGGCCCGAAGAGGTAGCCGAACCTCTGGTCGGGGTCGCCGAGCTCGGTCACGGGCACCCACGAGACGCACGACTCCCACTCGTCGAAGCGTTCGGAGATCGTCTCCAGCCGTTGCGACCTCTCGAACAGGCGCCTCGCCTGGCGCTCGAGCAGCTTCACCTGGCCCTTGAGGCCGGGTTGGCGTTGGCGGCGCGAGCGCGCGCTCGTTGCGCGCACGGACGCGGGCTCGGCGGTCCCGCCCGGTTGGGGGCTGTCGCTCCGGCAGCCCTCACCGCGGAAGTGGATGAACAGGTAGTCCTCTCTGCCACGGCGGCGTCGCCTGTCGACGGCGATCCCGTCCATGAATCCGACGCCGGTCCCGTCACGGTCGTCGTAGAGGTATCCGGACTCCCGATCACGGTCGCCCTGCTCGTTGACCGGCACGTACTCGATGCACGTCTGCCAGTCCTCGTAGCCCTCCGCGGACTGCTCCATCATCTCGACCTGCTCGGTAAGGTCGTCGACCTCCCGTCGCAGCGCGCGCACGTTCGGGCGCAGCGCGTTGGTCCGCGGCCAGGGCGAGTCCTCTCCTGCCGCGCCGGCATCGGGTCGCGCATCCGAGACTGCGGATCCTCCGAAGCCGAGCGCCACGACGGCGCCGCAGCCGCACACGACCGCGGCCGCCAGAAGTCCCATGGGCTTCGATCCGAATCGGGCCGTCATCCCGTCACCTCCAGGGCGCCGATGTCGCATGCCGGGCCCTGCGGCCGGGGGACGCCGCGCTGGTCCATCGCGGCGAGCGCGAGCCGGTCGGCGATCAGGCCCTCCAGGTGCTGGTCGCCCTCGCGCACATCGCCGAACGGCGCGAAGCTGCAGTCGGCCGCCGGGATACGGTCCAGCACGGGACTGCCCGGCTCGGGCTGGCGCGTCTCGCCGAGGCCGCCGTTCTGGCTCAGCTCGCTCAGCATCGGGTCAGCGCTTCCGACGATGTCCGTGGGCGCGCTCAGCCCGCACGAGGCGTCCGACACGAAGTTGTAGCCGTACGAGCGCCCGGCCGGCACCTGGCAGTTCCGGCCGGCCGGCTGAACCTGGCCGCCGGTGAATTCCGTGTCCGGCGGGCCGATGATCGAGCCGAAGGCGTCGAGCCGCTCGCCTGCGCCGACGTTCGCCGCGACGGGCGCGACGTTGTCCATGATCGTGGACTTGACGAGCCCGACCGTCCCGGTCGCGAACACGCCACCGCCGAGGCCCTCGGCGAAGTTGTGGCTGATCGTCGAGTTCGCGATGTAGAGGTCGCCGCGCGCCCAGATGCCCCCGCCGACGTGCGCAACGGCGGCGTTGCGGGCGATCGTGGAGTTGATGATCGTCACGGTCGGCCTCGCCGGAGATCGCGCCGCCCCGGTCGTCGGCGCGGTTGCCATTCACGGTCGAGTTGACGACCGTCACGTCCCCGTCGAGGGTGAAGATCGCGCCACCGGGGCCGTCCGCGTCGCTGCCGTCCACGGTCGAGTCGATCACCGTGATGTCACCATCCTCGTCGGCGTAGAGCGCGCCGCCGTCGCCGTCGGTCGTATTGCCGTCGACGTGCGAGCGGACCACCAGGATGTCCCCGGTCGAGCCGATCGCGCCGCCCGAGCCATCGACGAGATTGCCGTTGACGATCGAGTCGAACACCTGCACGCCGCCGCGGCGGGCGTAGACGCCCCCGCCGTCGTCGTTCGCGAGGTTGCCGGTGATGACCGAGCGGACGATCGTCGCTCTGCGCTGCGACATGATCCCTCCGCCGGGCTCCTCGGCGAGGTTCTGGTGGACCTTGGAGTCGACCACCATGATCTCGCCCCGGGTGGTCACGGCGGCACCCGGGCCGTCGCTTCCGCCGCGCGTGAGCGTCACGTTCCGGAGCTCCACGTAGCCGGTGCCGTCTTGCCGGAGCAGCCGCTTCTCGAAGCACGTCTGTCGCAGGGTGTGGCCGTGCCCGTCCAGAAGGATCGGGCGCCCTGACTCGCGCATGGGGTCGCCCCGCTCACACGCCCGCAGGAAGATGTCGGCTGTGATGTCGATCGCCGTCACGCGCGGATTGGCCCACGCGGCCCGCAGCTGCCGCTCGGTGCCGGCCGAGACGGGCTTCTCGGGGAGCAGCGTGTATCGGTGACTGATCCGCCGGCCGCGCTTGCGGCAGTCGACGCGTCCTTCGTAGATGCTCTCGACCTCGTACAGCCGCCGCTCGGTGCAGCCGTAGCCCTCGACCTGCCTCCTGAAAATGCGATCGCGCAGCCAGCAGCGCCCGAGGAAGACCCGCCGCACGCAGCGCTTCTCCACGCGCCCGTAGCAGCGGCCCTCGCGGCCGCTCTCGCTTACCAGGCAGCGCTGGTATCCGCGAACGACGTGCTTGGCGATCCCACAGCGCGCGCCCACCGTCCAGACGCCGAGCACGGAGCCGGGGCCGGCGCGGCGGACGCCCTCCAGCCGGCAGCTCCTGGCATCCGTGGGGCGGTAGGGCAGGTCCTCGCCCTCGCCGACCTCGCGATCCTCCCAGGGGCCGGGGGGCCCGCCGCTCGGCGGCGCCTGAGCTTCTTCATCACCGCCCGCCAGTGCCGTGGCCGGAGCGCCCAATAGCAGGGCAAGCGCGACGATTCCCACGCTCAGACAGGACCCGCGGGCGATCACTCGCGGTTACCGCCGAACAGGTTGAGGAAGAGCAGAAAGACGTTGAAGATGTCGAGGAAGATGCTGGCGGCGATCACGACGCTGCTGCTGTCGGCATTCGCTCGGCGCAGCCGGTTGAAGTCGAAGATCGTGAAACCGCCGAAGATCGCGAGGCCTGCGACGGCGTAGATGATGTTGCTGCCCGGGATCGAGACGAAGATCGCCACGATCCCGAACACGATCAGCCCCAACAGCGCCCAGAACAGGGTTCGCGCCCACGACGACAGGTCTCTGCGGGTGGCGTAGCCATACGCCCCGAGCGCGGCGACGAACGCCGCGGTGGCTCCTGCCGCCTGCCACAGAGCCGATGGGTCGGCCCCGGCGTAGTCGGCGATCAAGGGGGCGACCGCGAGTCCGAGCAGCAGCCCCAGCCCGAACAGGAGTCCGATCGCCAGTTGCTCGCGGCCCTTCGCGGCGGCGATGTTGAGCCCGATGACGCACGCGAACGCGCCGATGAACAGCACCAGCCCGGTCGCACCGCTCAGATCGCGTCCGAGGTAGGCGCCGAGCGCGGCGAAGGCGACCGTGACGGCCACGAACCCCATGACCTGCCCGAGCAGCTCTCGGGCCGGGTCGCGGGCGATCGCCTCGCGGCCGAAAGTCGAATCGGCGTAGCTGGTCTTGACGGTGTTCACGTCACCACCGCCAGGAACCCTGCTCGTCTCGTCTGCCCGTCGCGCCCGTGAAGACCCTGGTCACTCCCTGGTCTCGCGACCCGTCGTCGCGGGTCCGCATGGGTGACGACGGTGCGCTGCGGGGCGAGCCTCACAGGTCGCCCAGCATCCGGGCGAGGGCCATTTCCGCCTCTCGGGTCTGGAGGCCGCGCTTCATCGCGGCTCCGATGCGGCTTTGCGCCTCGGGGTCGCGCACGCCCTCGCCGAAGAGGTCGGAATCGCGACGGAAGTCCTCTACTGGCGCGAGCGCGATCGCATTCACCCGGTCCTTGACTGCGACATGGCCGGCAGCCGGAAAGGCGGCGATCCGATGAGCCAGCGATCTGACGAAATCGCCGAGCTCCTCGGCGGGCAGCGCTCGATTGATCCAGCCGTACCGTTCGGCCAGCTCCGCGTCGTAGTCCTCCGCGCTCAGGATGACCTCGAGCGCGCGGGCGCGGCCCATGAGGCGAGCGAGGTGCTGGGCGCCGCCCCCGCCGGGGATCAGACCGAACGCAGGCTCGAACTGACTGAAGATCGCCGACTCGCGAGCCGCAAACCGCATGTCGCAAGCCAGCGCGAACTCGCTGCCCCCGCTGCGTACGCGGCCCTCGATCTGGGCGATGGTGACGAGGCGGCTTGCGCTCAGATGGCGAAACAGGAGGGCGATCGACGCTTCGCCCGTAAGCTTTGCCGCCTCCGCGCGGTACTCGTCGATCCGGGTCACGTCGACGTGGGAGATGAAGTAGTCGGGGTCGGCGCTGGTGAACACGAGGACCTGGATGACGTCGTCGGCCTCGGCTCCCTGAATGAGGGAGACCAGATCGCGGACGAGCTCGGGCCCCAGAAGATTCATCGGCGGGGCCGCAATCTCCACGAACAGAACGGCCCCTTCCTTGCGCGCGCTGAGCGTCTCGAAAACCACAGGACCTCCTCGGCGGTTCTTGCGCTGACGGCATGAAGCGTGATCGCTCTCGCCTGCACGTCGCGCCAGGGAACCCCCTGGCCCGCTACCCGGTCTGCCCGCGCTCCCCTCGGGCGTTTTGGGCCCCGGGGTACGAACCAGGGACTACACGGGCGCGAACCGGCGCCGGGAGGCGCGACTCTGCCGGCGACAGCGACACACGGAGGTCAGATGGCCGGCACAGACGTAGGCACTAGCACCCCGGCGGACATGCCGGAGGCTGGGACCATTGCCATGAAGCTCGAGGTCGTGACGGTGCCCGTCTCCGATGTCGATCGGGCGAAGAGCTTCTACCAGAGCCTCGGATGGCGGCTGGACGCCGACTTCGACATCAGCGACGACGTCCGGGCGGTCCAGCTGACGCCCCCACACTCGGGGTGCTCGATCGCATTCGGGAAGGGCCTCACCAAAGCCGAGCCTGGCTCGGCTCAGCGCTTCGAGCTGGCCGTCAGCGACATCGACGCGGCACGTGAGGACCTCGTCGGCCGCGGCGTCGAGGTAAGTGAGCTGTTCCACCTCGACGGGGGGAGTCCCGTTCCGGGCCCGGATCCGGAGCGGCGCTCATACCTCACCTATGCCTCGTTCAGCGACCCGGATGGCAACGGGTGGCTGCTGCAGGAGATCAAGGAGCGGCTCCCGGGCCGCGAGTAGGAGGAGTTCGCCGTGAACGCGATTGACATGAGCCCTTCAAACAACGGCCGGGGTTCGGAAGCGTGGTACCGGTCCTGGACGCATTTCAGCGTCGACCGTCGCAGCCCCGGCTACTGCCGCGTGACCTTCGACCACCCTCCAATCAACACGATCACCGCGACGACCGTCGCGGAGCTCGCCGAGCTCGCCGGCCTGATCGAGCAGGACCGGGACCTCAACGTCGTCGTGTTCGACAGCGCCAACCCCGATTTCTACCTCGCCCACTACGACGTGGAGAACGACCCGGGCAAGACCGCGGCACTCGGAGTCGGCCCGACGGGGATGCCCGCCTGGATCGATGTCCTCGTCCGCCTGTCCCGTGCGCCCCTGGTCAGCATCGCCTCGATTCGTGGACGTGCCCGCGGGGCTGGAAGCGAGTTCGTGCTGGCCTGTGACCTGCGCTTCGCCTCGCGCGAGAACACGCTGCTCGGCCAGTTCGAGGTCGGCATCGGCGTGCCCCCCGGGGGCGGTCCGATGGCAAGGCTCCCCCGCTTGGTCGGCCGCGGCCGGGCGCTCGAGATCCTCCTGGTCGCCGACGACCTGGACGGGCGGCGCGCGGAGCAGTACGGGTACGTCAACCGACTGATCGCCGACGACGAGCTCGACGACGAGGTCGAGGAAATCGCCTCGAGACTCGCGCGCTTCGACCACGACGCGATCGCGCGCACGAAGTCATATGTCGACCAGGTCACGTTGCCGGCCAACAGCGAGCTCGGGCCGCCACTGGACGATTTTCGCGAGCTGTTCGGGCGCCCCGCGCAGCAGGCGCAGTGGGCCCGGCTCCAGGCGCTCGGGCTCAACACCGACAGCGACCTCGAACGCTCGCTCGGACGGCGCGTGGTCGAGGCGCTTCCGGACGGGTGAGCTCAGGCCGGGAGGAACTCGGAGTCGGAGGCGGGAAGCGCTCTGGCCAGCTCGCGACGTGAGTGGATCCCGAGCTTGGAGAACACCTTGCGCAGGTGCCACTCCACGGTGCGCGGGCTGAGGAAGAGCCGGGCACCGATCTCAGGGTTCGACAGCCCATCGCGAGCCAACCGCGCGATCTGCGACTCCTGCGCCGTCAGCTCGTCGCGGGTCTCGACCGTCCGCTTGCGCACCTTCCCGCCGGTCGCGACCAGCTCACCCCGGGTGCGCTCGGCGAACGCCTCCATGCCGATCGCGGTGAAGAGCTCGTGAGCCGTGCGCAGCTGGGTGCGCGCGTCGACGCGACGATTCTCGCGCCGCAGCCACTCGCCGTACAGCAGACGAGCGCGGGCGAGCTCGGGGCGTAGCCGGGTGCGGCCGAGCCGCTCGATCGCTTCCTGGTAAAGGCCGTCGGCGGCCTTGCCCTCGCTCACCAGCGCCCGGGATCGCGCCGCGACTCCCGACGCCCAGTCGGTGCGAGCGACGGCCGTCGCCGCGACGATGCGCTCGAGAGCAGCGCGTGCGACTTCCGCGTCGTCGCACCTGCTTGCCGCTTCCAGCAGCTCGAGTGCCGCCCAGATCGAGACGAACAGCTCAGGCGTGTCGTCAGTCGCCTCCTGCGCGGCGACCATCGCCTCTCGATACCGGCCAAGGCCGTTGAGGAGCACCGAGCGAGCCCAGCGGGCGTACTGGACCGCGGTTCCCTGGCCGCCGGCCGTGAACTCCTTGATCGTGGCGTCGATCAGGCCCGACGCGTGGAGCTCGCGGCCCTGGAAGCCGGCCAGCACGAGGGCCCCATAGGGGGCGACCCGGGCGCCGGTCGCCTCGATGACGTTGTCGGCCTCAGCAACCAGCAATCTCGCTCTGCCGAACTCGCCGCCGAGCGTGGTGGCTTGCGCCATCACGTTGACGCTGACCGCCAGCACAGCCAGCGCGCCGGCCTCGCGGGCGAGCTCGACCCCGCGCGTGGCCACCGCGGCGCAGGTCTCGTAATCCCACACCATCACGGCGGCCGCGGTCGCGAGCCACCCCCAGCGAAGGACTTCCTCGGTCGCGACATTCTTGCCCGCGAAACCGATCGCGGCCTGCTCGAGCACCGGCGCCGCTGCCGAGCGGCCTTCCGTGAACGCCAGTGAGAACCCGTCCAGCAGCACATCGGAAAGACGCGGAGATCCGGCCGGCCTCCGCGCCGCTCGAGCCTCGCGCGAAACCTCCTGCAGGCTCGCAGAGCTCGCAAGCCCACCGGCGAACAGCGCCGAGCTCCACGCGTCAAGGTACGTGTCGCGCGCAAGCTGCGGATCGAGCGACTCGAGCACTTTGGCGGCCCGAAGGAGCAATTCCGGTGCGGCGCTGCCGCGGCTTTCGGAGTACGCGGCCTCGGCCCGCAGCAGGTCCAGGCGCGCGCGCTGCAGCTCGTCGAGCGCCCCGACCTCGGCCACCGCCATCATCCCGCGAGCGGCGTCGAACGCCCCCGCCCGCAGACCGAGGTCGGCGGCTCCCAGCGCTCGGTCCGTCCGTCGCTTCGGGTCGCGTGTCAGCGCCACGGCGCGCTGCAGGAACGCAGCGGCGGCGGCGAGCCCGCCGCGCGCCTGCGCCCGCCCAGCTGAGCGCTCGAGCTCGATCGCCACCTCCTCATCAGGTTCCGACGCCGCCGCGGCCAGATGCCACGCGCGACGGTCCGGGTCGAACTCCTGGTCGGTTGCCTCCGCCAGCGCCAGGTGAACCGCCCGGCGTTCCTCCACGGAGGCCGATCGATACACCGCCGAGCGGACGAGCGGATGACGGAACGTCACTCGCTCGCGGACGAGCAGTAGGGAGTCCGCCGCCACGCGATCTGCGGCGCCCGGCCCAATAGGGAGAAGCCCAGCCGCGCGCCAGAGCAGCACCGGATCGCCGATCGGCTCGGCCGCGGCGAGCAGCAACAGACGCCGCGCATCTTCCGGCAGCGCCTCGAGGCGGCGGACGAAGCTCTCCTCGATCCGTCCAGACAGCGCCCCTGCGTCCGGCAGCCCGAACCCGCCCGCCAGCTCCGTCGCCGTCAACCCGCGCGGCAGCTCCAGCAATGCGAGCGGATTGCCCCGCGTCTCCGCGACGATCCGATCGCGCACCCGCTCATCCAGCACGAAGCCCACCGCCGAGCCCAGGAGCGCCCGCGCGTCGCCGTTGCGAAGACCTTCCACCTCGAGCTCGGGCAGGTGCCGAAGCTCCTCACCAGGCTCACGTTCGGCGAAGACGACCCCCACCGGTTCGGCCAGCAGTCTCCGAGCCACGAATGCCAGCGTCAGGGCCGACGCCTGGTCCAGCCATTGCGCGTCATCGACGACGCACAGCAGCGGATGCTCCTCCGCCACCTCCGAGAACAGGCTCAGCACCGCCAACCCGACCAGGAACGGATCCGGGGGCGCGCCGGCGCTCAAGCCGAACACGATCTCGAGCGCCTGGGACTGCGGAGCCGGAAGCCGACCCCGCCGATCGAGCATCGGCGCGCAGAGCTGATGCAGGCTCGCGAAGGCCAGCTCCATCTCGGACTCGACGCCCGCCGCTCGCGCGACGGTCATATCCGACCCCGACTCGCTGAGGTAGTGCAGCAGCGCAGTCTTCCCGATCCCGGCCTCGCCCCGCAGCACGAGCGACCGGCTCTCGCCGTCGCGAATCGCCGTGAGCAACCCGTCCAGCAGCGCGCACTCCGGGCCTCGGCCGCGCAAGGTTGCGCTCCTCCCCGAACCGTCGGGGTGGCTATCCATCGCCGGCTGCATCGGCTGTCACGAGCTCGGAGTCTTGACAATCGCGCACATTTGCCAACCTCTGGTCGAGCACTTCGCCTTCGCGAGTCCGGCCCAGGAAACCTGGCGCACGGTGGGCGGCCATCTCGCCCCAGAGCCTAAACGAGACGGCGCCGGCGACCAGGGTCCTGACCAGGGATGTGACGGGCGCGGGCCGCGCTGCCGCGCGCGACCGTGATTCAGACACCTTCGGGTAGCGCGGAGACCCCGGCGAAAGGAGCGAGATCATGTCGGCAAGCACCGAAACGGCCGCCCCGGCCATCGAGCACGAGCCCGAGCTGCGCGGGCAAACCGTCGTAGTGATCGGCGGCAGCGCCGGCATCGGGCTGGAAACCGCGAGGCGCGCACGGGCCGAGGGAGCCGAGGTCATCCTGACCGGCCGCAATCCCGAGCGGCTGAAGGACGCGGCAAGCGCTCTCCGCGCCCGGGGCACCGCAACGTTCGATGCCAACGATTCGGCTGCCCTGGAAGCCTTCTTCGCAGGCCTCGAGGGGCCCATCGACCACGTGATGGCGACGGCCGGCAGCCCCTACTACGCGCCGCTGGCGGAGATGGACTTCGACGAGGGGCGGCGCGCGCTCCAGGAGCATCCGATGCTGATGGTCGGCGTCGCGCGTTACGCAGCCCCAAAGGTACGCCCCGGAGGCACGCTTCTCTTCATGGGCGGCACCGGGGGACGTGACCCGAGCGTTGGTATCGGGCTCACCTCGGCGATGACCGCCGCCCTCCCGGCCCTTACGGCCAGCCTCGCGCTGGAGGTGGCACCGGTCCGGGTCAACCTGATCGCCGCCGGCTTCGTCGACACACCGCTGTCGGCGTCGCTGCTCGGCGACCGGCTCGAAGAGCGCCGCAAGGAACTCCGCACGAAGCTGCCGATCGGCCGTGTCGTCGGACCCGGGGACGTCGCCGCGCTTGCAGTACACCTGATGACAAACACCGCTCTGACCGGCGCGACGTACGACATCGACGGCGGCCAGCAGCTTGTCTCTCGCGGATAGGCGCGCGCATGCCGTGGGTGCCAGAGCTGTTCACCCAGCCGGCGGTGCAGCGACTGCTGGAGAAGCGCCGGCTCGATGCGCTTGTCGACGTGTCCTACTTCGACGGTCTCATGGCCGGGGACGTGGATGCGCTGGTCGGGTCGTTCGCCGGCGAGCCGGAGCTCTACGACCCCATACGCGGCCGGATCAGGGGCGCGCAGGCGTTCAGGGAGTACGTCGCCGAGCAGAACGCGTGGCTCAGGCAGCACAACGCCTGGGTCGAGGACGTCGAGCACGTCGTCTTCCAGCGATGCGGATTCGAGGAGGTGGTTCTCCACCTCGAGGGTGAGAGTGGGCGCGTCGATCTTCCGTTCGCGGGCGTCGCCGCCAAACAGCCCGACAGACGGATCGACGAGCTGCGTATCTACTTCAGCGGCTGGCCGCTGACAGGCCGCCATGCGAACCGGCCGCCGCTGCTTCAGCCCGACCCGGAGCTGCGCGAGTCGGACGTCGTCGGCGAGTACCAGCGCGCGCTCGCGGCGGGCGACGTCGACGCGATCGTCGCGGCGTTCGAAGCGGATGGCTACGCCCGTGAGCCTGCGGGCGGACGAATCCATCCACAGAGGCCCCGACGAGCTGCGCGCCTTCTACGAGCACTTGTTCTCGAACGGCGGCGGCATCCCACTGGAGCACTGCGCAGTCATCGACGACGGGCGCGCCTGCGCGCTGGAGTACAACGTCGTGCGCTGGGGCAAGACGCAGCTGCCACCGCAGGCCGGGGTCGCCGTGTACGTTCGCGGCGAGAGCGGCAAGCTCGCCGCGGCTCGCATCTACGACGACACCGACCCGCCGCTGCATCGCTGACCTGAGCCGAGGCCGAGCTCCTCCAGGGCCTGCTGAGCACCGCAGGCGTGGGCTCGGTCCTCCGTCGCGCGCCGGGCTTCGACGTGCCGGAGTTCCTTGCCGCCGGACCGCGTGAGGTGCTCGTCGCCGCATCCGACCTCCCGGCCGCGCGAGAGGTCCTGCGCGAGGTCGACCCGGGTGAGCCTGAACCGGAGTCACGGTCCGGCGCCGACCGGCCGCCGCGGCCGCGCGCTCACGGCACCATCCAGCTCAGCAGCGCGGTCGACTGCAGGTAGACGATCACGCACATGAGTGCCACGAGCGCGATGCTCCACTTGAGCACCGAGCGCATGAGGTCACCCTCGCGGCCTGCGATGCCGGCGGCGGCCGCGGCGATCACGAGGTGCTGCGGCGAGAGCATCTTGGCGAGGACACCGCCCGTGCTGTTCCCGGCGGCGACCAGTGTGGGTGATAGCCCGGCGTCGTGCGCCGCCGACACCTGGAGCTCCCCCAACAACGAGTTCGACGCCGTCACCGAGCCGGTGATCGCAACGCCGAGCCAGCCGATCAACGGAGAGATCAGCGCGAACACGCCGCCGGCTCCCGCGGCCCACAGCCCGATCGTCACCGTCTCACCCGAAAGGTTCATCACGTAGGCGAGGGCGAGCACCGTGGTCACGGTCACAATCGCCCCTCGTAAGCGGTCGAACGTCTCCTGGTAGGCGCGCAGCGCCACACGGGGCTGGATGCGCAGGACGAGCATCGTGATGAGCCCCGACAGCAGCAGCTGCGTCCCCGGCGTGGCGAGCCAGTTGAGCGTGAACGTAACCGCAGGCGGCTCGGCGCCGCCCGCGCTCGTCACCTCGAGGCCGGGCCAATGGAACGACGCGGTTCGATCGGCGAGGAAGCCCTTGACCGGGTCGAGCTGCGCGAGCGTCAGGACCACGATCAGGATCAGGTACGGCGCGAGCGCGTGGATCGTCTCGAGAGACATCCCCCCGCGTACCGCGTCCGGCCCCCGCCGCATGTAGCCGGCGATGGCCGCCAGAGAAGCGAGGGACGCCACGACGTCGGTCAGCTCGACGGAGAGGTAGTTCGACGTCACGAACTGCGCGACCGCGAACGCCGAGCCGGCCAACAGCGCGACACGCCATGTTTCGCGCAGGCCGCGGCGGCCGTCGACGATGTAGACGATCACGAGCGGCACGAGCACCGCGAGGAACGGAAGCTGGCGCCCTACCATCGCGCCGAGGTCGCGCTCGCTGATCCCGGTCACGCCCGCAAGCGTGATGATCGGCGTGGCGATGGCCCCGAACGCCGCGGGCGCCGTATTGCCGATCAGAGCGACGCCGGCGGCCTTGAGCGGCTCGAAACCGAGTCCGATCAGCATCCCCACAGTTATCGCAACGGGTGATCCGAAGCCCGCGAGCGCCTCCAGCAGGGCGCCGAACGAGAACCCGACCAAGAGCGCCTGGATGCGTTGGTCGCCAGAGGCTGCATCCACCCCGCGGCGCAGCGTCCGGAAGTGGCCGGTGGCGACCGTCATCGTGTAGATCCACACGGCGTTCACCACGATCCACATGATCGGAAAGATCCCGAACGCCGCCCCTGCGGCGGCGCTGTATGCCGCCTGTCCCGCCGGCATCCCGTACACGGCGATCGCGACAGTCATTGCCACGGCCAGCGCGATCAGGCTGGCGCGATAGGCCTGCAGCCGCAGTCCGGCCAACAGCACGAACAGTGTCACGAGCGGCAGAACTGCGAAGAGCGTGCTTAGCCCGAGCGAGGCCCCAACCGGGTCGTGCACCTGCTCGTACATCCGCCTCGAGCTCCGACGCTACGCGCCGGGCGCCGTTCCTACGCGCGTGTCCGTCTCCGGGGCCGCCGTCCGCGGGTCAAGCGGTGCCGGGTGGAGCTCTCTGCGTGAACTGATCCCGAGCTTCGCGAACACCTTGCGCAGGTGCCACTCGACCGTGCGCGGGCTGATGAAGAGCTGTGCGCCGATCTCGGGGTTCGTGCGTCCCTCGGCGGCAAGCCGTGCGATCTGCGCCTCCTGCGCGGTGAGGTTGTCGCGCGTCTCGGGGCTGCGCTTGCGAACCGTCTCGCCGGTGGCCGTCCGCTCACGGCGGGCGCGTTCGGCGAACCCGTTCATGCCGATCTCCGCATACATGCTGTGTGCAATCCGGAGATGCTCGCGCGCGTCCGCGCGCCGGCGTTCGCGTCGCAGCCATTCACCGTAGACCAGGTGCGCGCGCGCAAGCGCGGTACGCACCCGCGTGCGGCTCAGCCGGGTGATCGCCTCGCGGTAGAGAGAGTCGGCGACATCACCCTCACTGAGCAACGCGCGTGAGCGCGCCTCGACGCCGAGCGCCCAGTCCGTGCCTGCGGCTCGGCTGATCTCCTGGAGCCGGCGCAGCGGGCCGGCCGCCCGCTCGGCCTGGCCGCTGCGTGCGGCCGCCTCGATGAACTCGGTCGGCACCCAGGTCGACACACCCAGCTCGTGCGGATGGCCCAAAGCCTGCTCGGCGGCGGCCAGCGCCTCGTCGTAGCGGCCGAGGCCATTGAAGAGCAGGGCGCTTGCCCACTCGGTGGCGACAAGCCAGAGCCCCTCGCCGCGATGCACCACCTCGCGCCGCCCGGCGTCGATCAGCGCAGTGGCTTCCGCCTCCTCACCGCGCAGGGCCGCCAGGATCGCACCTTGCGGAGCCAGGCGGCTGCCGGTCGCCTCCGCTACGGCCTCGGTCTCGACTACCAAGCCCTGCGCCTCGGCGAGCTCGCCGAGGAAGAGCTTCACGCTGAAGCGCTCCGCCAGCGCGATCGGCAGCAGCGACAGCTCGCCGGCCTCGCGCGCGAGGCGCACCTGCCGCGCGGTGAGCTCGTCCCAGCTCGCCTCGTCGCCGAGCGCCCGGGCGGCGCGGCAGGCGAGCCAGAGCCAGCGCAGCGCGTCGTCGTCGGACATCGGCTCGTCACGGAACGCGCGGAGCGCGCGCTTGAGCGCCGGCGCACCGGCCGCGTAGCCGTCGATCGTGACCACGGCGATCCCCTCGAGCAGGAGGTCGCGAGCGCCGGACGACTCGCCCCAGTCTGCGGCCAGCACCGACTCGGCGATCTCGCGCACGCCGCTGCCACGCGTGAGCCGGTCGGCGAACAGCGCTGCCGCAAACGCATCCAGGTACGTCTCGCGCGCGAGCGCGCCGTCCAGCGGCTCGAGCCTCTTGGCGGCCTCGAGCAGCAGCTGCGGTGCGTCGCCGCCCCGGGTCACCGCGAACGTAACCTGGGCGCGAAGCAGCTCCGCCCGCGCCTGATCGAGCGCATCGAGCGGTCCGGCCTCGGCGAAGCCGAGGAGCCGCAGCGCGGCATCCGGCGCGCCGGCGCGCTGCTTGCTCTGTGCCGCGGCGAGCGCGCGGCGGGCGCGGCGCTCGGGTTCGGGCGTCAGCTCCGCCGCGCGCTCCAGGAAAGCCGCGGCCGCGGCCAGGCCGCCGCGGCCCTGTGCGCGACCGGCCGAGCGCTCGAGCTCGGCGGCGACGTCCTCGTCGGCTTCCAGGGTCGCGTGCGCGCGGTGCCAGGCGCGCCGGTCGGGATCGACTTGCGGGTCCGTCGCGTCGGCCAGCGCGCGGTGCGCGCGCTCGCGCTCCTCCGGCGACGCCGCCCGGTACACCGCCGATCGTACGAGCGGATGCCGGAAACGCACCTGTCCGCCGAACTCGACCAGCTCCACCGCCGCGTCTCGCGCCCCCAGCTCCACGCCGAGCGCGCCCGCCGCCCGCCATACCGGCACGGGGTCGCCGGCCGGCTCCGCCGAAGCGACCAGCAAGAGCGTCCGCGTCGAGGGTGGGAGCGGCGCGAGGCGGCGGCGGAAGCTCTCCTCGATGCGGCTCGCGAGCGACGAGGCGTAAGGGAGGCCGAAGCCGCCGGCCATCTCCGCGGGGGTCAGCCCGCGCGGCAGCTCGAGCAGCGCCAGCGGATTGCCGGCGGTCTCGGCAACGAGGCGGTCGCGGACGCGGTCGTCGAGCGGGCCCGCCAGGACCGTCTCGAGCAGCGCACAGGCGTCGCGCTCCCCGAGCCCGCGGACGACGAGCTCGTCGAGCTGGGCGAAGTCGTCCTTGCGGGCGGGGTCCCGCATCGCAACCACCATGGCGACCGACTCTGCACCGAGGCGGCGGGCCACGAACGCAAGCGTCTGCGACGAGGCTTCGTCCAGCCACTGAGCGTCGTCCACGATCCACAGGAGCGGCTTCTCCTCCGCCACGTCAGAGAGCAGGCCGAGGACGGCCAGGCCGACGAGGAAGCGGTTCGGCGCGTCGCCGCCGCGGCGTCCGAACGCGGTGCTGAGCGCGTCGCGCTGCGGGCCGGGCAGGATGTCGATTCGATCCGCGAACGGTGCGCAGAGCTGGTGCAGCCCCGCAAGCGCGAGCTCCATCTCGGACTCGACGCCCGCCGCCCGCGCAACGCGGAAGTCGGACGCACCACCGGCGAGATGGTCGAGCAATGCCGTCTTGCCGATCCCCGCCTCGCCGCGAAGAACGAGCACCCGGCTCTCCCCCGTTCGCACGCTCGCGAGCAGATCGTCGAGAACCTCGCACTCTCGTCGCCGTCCGCGCAGCCTGGGCTGCATCATCTCTCCACGCGTCAAGAGCCGATGCTCTTCGCTCCGGAGTCCGGCGTCAAGCACGGCTCGCGGCGCATGCCGCTCCGCTTCTCTAGAGGAGTCCCGCACGAGCGACCAGGGATGGGACCAGGGACTCCACGGGTGCGACGTGCAGACAACAGGATCAGGCTTCGTGCGGTCCCCAACAACCCTCCCCGAGTCAAGGAGACCGACATGGCTGTCGCGTCCACGAAGTCAGAGGGCGGCACAGCGATCCGGCCGTTTGTGATCGACACCCCCGAGCCGGATCTCGATGACCTGCGTGCGCGCATCGCGGCCACGCGCTGGCCCGAGAAGGAGCCCGTCGACGATCAGTCGCAGGGCGTGCAGCTCGCAACGATGCGGGCACTCGTGCGTTACTGGGAGAACGAGTACGACTGGCGCAAGTGCGAGGAGAAACTGAACGCCGTACCGCACTTCATGACTGAGATCGATGGGCTGGACATCCATTTCATTCACGTTCGCTCGAAGCATGAAGACGCGTTGCCGCTCATCGTCACGCACGGATGGCCCGGCTCCGTCATCGAGCAGTTGAAGATCATCGCTCCACTCACGGATCCGACGGCACATGGCGCGAGCGCAGCGGACGCTTTCCATCTGGTGATCCCGTCGATGCCGGGCTACGGGTTCTCCGGCAAGCCGGCCACGACGGGCTGGGACCCCGGGCGCATCGCAAGCGCCTGGATAGAGCTGATGAAGCGCCTTGGCTACGACCGCTACGTCGCGCAGGGCGGCGATTGGGGCGGGCTCGTCGTCGACCAGATGGGAGTCCAGGCTCCCCCGGAGTTGATCGGCATCCACACCACCCAGCCCGGCGTTCTTCCAGCCGACGTCAACGAGGCGGTCCAGTCGGGCGGCCCGGAGCCACCCGGTCTGTCCGACGAGGAGAGAGACAGGTACGAGAAGCTCAAGGACTTCTTTGCGACGGACGTGGCCTACGCGTCCGAGATGGGGACCCGCCCCCAGACGCTGTACGGAATTGCGGACTCACCCGTCGGCCTGGCCGCCTGGATGCTCGACCACGACATGGTCAGCTACGCGCTGATCGCACGTGTCTTCGACGGACACGCCGAGGGCCTTACACGCGACGACGTCCTCGACAACATCACGCTCTACTGGTTGACGAACACGGGCGTTTCTTCGGGACGTCTGTACTGGGAGAGCAAGCTCGGCTTCTTCGACGTGAAGGGTGTCTCGATCCCGGTGGCCGTGAGCGTCTTCCCGGACGAGATCGACGCAGCTCCGCGCAGTTGGGTGGAGCGGGCCTATCCCAACCTCATCCATTACAACCGGCTCGACAAGGGCGGGCACTTCGCGGCCTGGGAGCAGCCGCAACTCCTTTCAGAAGAGGTCCGCGCGGGGTTCCGCTCGCTTCGCTAGAGGTGACCGTGGTCATCCGTGTGCACATCCCCTCGCTCGGCGGGGCGACCGAGTGGCTCAACTCGGAGCCGCTCGGCCCCGCCGAGCTGCGCGGCCACGTCGTCCTCGTGAACTTCTGGACGCTGACGTGCATCAACTGGCTGCGCCAGGAGCCGTACGTGCGCGCGTGGTCCCAGGCCTACCGAGACGACGGGTTGGTCGTCATCGGAGTTCACACGCCTGAGTTCTCGTTCGAGCACGAGATCGAGGGCGTGCGGCAGGCGACGAAGGAGCGTGCGATCGACTACCCGGTCGCGGTCGACACCGACTACGCGATCTGGAGCGCGTTCGACAACCATTACTGGCCCGCGCTCTACTTCGTCGACGCGGACGGGATCATCCGCGACGAGCACTTCGGCGAAGGGCGCTACGAGCAGTCGGAGCGCGTCGTCCAGCGTCTGCTCGGCATCGAGCGCGAGCCCGTCTCCGTCGAAGGGCTCGGCGTCGAGGCCGAGGCCGACTGGGACCACCTGCGCACGCCCGAGACATACCTCGGCGACACGCGGGGCGAGCGGTTCGCGCCATCGGAAGCGCTGCCCTTGAACCACTGGGCGCTCGCCGGCGAGTGGACGATCGGGCCCGAGAACGTCGTGCTCGACGCGGCCGGCGGCACCATCGCCTTCCGCTTCCACGCGCGCGACGCACATGCCGTGCTGTCCCCTGGAGCGCGAGCGCCGATTCCTTTCCGCGTGCTCCTCGACGGCGAGCCTCCGGGCCCGTCACACGGCGTCGACGTCGGCGAGGACGGAAACGGCCTGCTCCGGGATGGCCGCATGTACCAGCTCGTGCGCCAGCACGACGCGGTCCGCGAGCGCACGCTCGAGATCACGTTCCTCGAGGCCGGCGCCGAGGCGTACTCGTTCACATTCGGATAGCGGCCACGTGCTCGCCGGTCATTTGCCCCATGCGCGGGATCAGGGCTGCATCCTGGCCAGAGAAAGGTTACGGTGCATTCCGCACGTTTCGGCGTCAACCAGATCCACCGGAGGCAGCGCATGGGCACGATTTCCACGTCCGATGGCACGGAAATCTTCTACAAGGACTGGGGCTCGGGCCAGCCGATCGTTTTCAGCCATGGCTGGCCGCTGTCGGGCGACGACTGGGACACCCAGATGCTGTTCTTCCTGCAGCAGGGCTATCGGGTCATCGCCCATGACAGGCGCGGCCACGGACGCTCCACGCAGACCGGCGACGGTCACGACATGGACCACTACGCCGACGACCTGGCCGCGTTGACCGACCATCTCGATCTCCAGGACGCCGTCCACGTCGGGCACTCCACCGGTGGCGGCGAAGTCGCGCACTACATCGCCCGACACGGTGAGAGTCGGGTGGCGAAGGCGGTGTTGATCAGTGCGGTGCCGCCGCTCATGGTGCAGACCGAGGCCAACCCCGGCGGTCTGCCGAAGAGCGCCTTCGACGACATGCAGGCCCAGCTGGCCGCGAACCGGTCCGAGTTCTTCCGGGCGCTGCCGTCGGGCCCCTTCTACGGCTACAACCGGCCCGGCGTGGAATCCTCGGAGGCGATCATCGATAACTGGTGGCGCCAGGGAATGATGGGCGGAGCCAAGGCCCACTACGACGGCATCGTCGCCTTCTCCCAGACCGATTTCACCGAGGACCTCAAGAAGATCACGGTGCCGGTCCTCGTGATGCACGGCGACGACGATCAGATCGTCCCGTACGCGGACTCCGGGCCGCTGTCCGCGAAGCTCGTGCAGAACGGGACACTGAAGACGTACAAGGGATTCCCGCACGGCATGCCGACGACGCAGGCCGACACCATCAACGCCGACCTGCTGGCCTTCCTGCGGTCCTGACCGACTGGCGACCTCGCCAGGCCGCTAGGCGCGCTCCGCCACCAGCGCGACCTTCCGGACCCGCCCCTGATCCAGCCACTCGATCCAGAGCCGGTGGGCGGCGACCAGCTCGTCCAGTGCCCGGCGGCCGATCTGCGCGGCGATGTCATCGGCGTCCGCGGCGAACGCGTCCGCCAGCGCCTGCGCCACCGCGCGGTGCGAGCGGCTGCGGTCCTCCTGCCACGTGACGACGAGCCCGGCCCGCTCCAGGGACGTGGCCATCTCCTCGAGCGGGATCAGCCAGACCGTGTCGGCATCGGGCATCGCCGCCCGCTCGGCCGTCGTCAGCGGAAAGCCCTCCTCGAGCGTGAAGGCGAGCCGCCCGCCGGGCCGGAGCGTCGCGGCGATCTCGCTTACCAGCGCGCCCTTCTGCTCGAAGGCGAGCATCGTCTCGAGCAGGAGCACGACGTCGAAGGAACCGCCAGGGAGAGGCGGGACGTGCGCGGTCGCAAAGCGGCACGGCAGGGCGCCCGCGCGCTCGCGGGCGAGGGCGACGGCGCTCGCGCTGGCGTCCACGCCGAGATACACGCAGCCCAGCTCGCGCGTAAGGAAACGCCCGGGCCCGCCGACGCCACAGCACAGGTCCAGCACCGTGAGCCCCGGGCCGATGCCGGCCTGCACCCCCAAGGCCCGGATCTCGCCGGCGGTCATGAAGCTCTCCTGCCCGATGAACTCGCCGGGTGCGTGGGCCGACAGACGCGCGCGCTGCAGTGCCAGATCGAAGGGCGCGCGGACGTCCTGTCTCACGGCTGCGCCTCCCTCAGCCTCGGTTCAGCGGCCGGCCGGCGACGAGCCGAACGCGGCAAGGAAGCGGTCACGGAACGCGGCCATCGGCCAGACCGGCGCCTGCGGGCTCGGCGACATGCCGTCCTGCCAGCGCCATCCGGCGATCCGGTCCATCACCTCGGGGTCGCGGGCGATGACTGAGATGGGCACGTCGTGGCTGGCGCCCTCACCGGTCACGACCGTCGCGGGCTGATGGTCGCCCAGTACCACGAGCACGCTGTTGTCGTCGCCGTAGCGCTGCACGAACGAGAAGATCGCGCCGAGCGAGTACTCGATCGAATGCCCGTAGGCGGCCCGGGCCCGCTCGGAATCGCCGAAGAGCGAGGCCTTCGTGGACTCCTCCGCGGGGATGCGGTGGAAGATCGAGCCGTCGCCGACGTCGTCCCAGGAGATGAGCCGCGGAATGCGCGTCCACGGCGCGTGGCTCGAGATGAGGTCGACCTCGGCGAAGAGCGGCGGCCGCTGAGCCTCGGCGAGCTCGCGACGTTGCAGGGCCAGAAGGGTGTACTGGTCGGGCATGGGGGCCACGGTGAAACCCGGGCCGCGGTAGCCGAAGTTGCGGCGGTCATAGACCCTGTCGTAGTGGTAGAAGCTCGAGCCCTCCGACCAGGCCCTGCGGTTCCCCGGCATGGCGCCGACCGCCCGCCACCCGGCGCGCTTGAACGCGCGGGTGAGGGTGAGACGGTCGTTCTCGACGAGCTGGTCGTAGCGCCGCTGTCCGTCGACCTGGACCCCCGACTGCAGGGTGGAGTGCGCCAGCCAGCTGAGGCCGCCGAAGGTCGGGGAGGTGAGGAAGGCGCTGCGCGAGGAGAAGCCGGCGGCCCGCAGGTGCGCGGCGCCTCGCTCGAGCGCGGCGTCGATGCGGGGCGAGACGGACGAGTCCTGCACCGCGACCCTCCCGTAGCTCTCGACGAACACGAGCAGCACGTCCTTGCCCCGTAGGCCTGTCAGCAGCCGGTTGCCGGGAGTGGCGCGGAAGCGGTCGTGGGCGATCTCGCGGGCGAGCACCGCGCGATCCGCCAGCCCGGCCCGCACAGCCTGCACCTCGTCGACGGCCAGGGAGGCGGCGCTCGAGGACGCGACCGGCGCGCCGACGACGCGGAGGGCCACCCAGACCACGGCCAGCGCCGTCGCCGCCCGGAGCACCCAGGCGCGGTGGCCGGCCGCGACCCGCGTCACACGCAGCAGCGCCAGGACCGGGAGGGTGAGGAGCGCGACAATGAGCACCGCCGCGACGACGACGAAGACGTTCGCGCTCGACGTGCCGATCGCGTGGCGCAGGGTCTCGATGCCGATCCCCGCGTAGCCCGAGTCGTCGATGGGGTTGAATGGCCGGTCGAACGCCGTGAAGAACCCGATGTCGAGCACCTTCACGACAACGAGCATGCTCAGGACCACTCCCAGGACCACGGCCAGCACGCGGCGCGGCGTGGCGGGCAGCAGGGCGGCCACGGCAACGACGACGAGGAGCTCGAGAGGGAGCCGCGCGAACTCGCCGAGGGTGAAGCGACTCGGCTGGTTCGGTGCTACGAGGGCGGCCCAGACAAGCAGCAGGGCGAGGACGGTGAGCGCCACGGCGATGCCGGCACGCAGCGGCCCGCGCTGGGGCTCACCGGCGTCACCCTCCGGCAACTGTTCGAATGTGGCGTGCCGGCGGAGCCGCAGCCACCACACGCACTGGACCATCGACGCCGTGAGCAGCGCGAGCGTGACAACGAGGATGGCCTGGGTGAGCGCCAGGGGCAAGACCCCGGCGGCCGCGACCGTCAGCACGACGCCCTGTGTCGCCGCGACGACCTTGCGCCAGCGGCGCGGCGGCAGCGGCGCGCGCATCCACGGCAGCAGCCACTCGCCGGCAAGGAACAGGTAGCGCGCTGCCCCGATTGCGAGCACCCACGCGCCGCACGCGGGGGCGACGTAGACGCTGAGGGCGAGGATCAGGAACGCGTCGACCTCGCCGTCGAAGCGCGCCCCGAGCGCGGTCACCGTCCCGGTGCGGCGCGCCACCCATCCGTCGGCCGCGTCCAGCACGAGCGCGACGGCCGCGAGCGTAACGAGCAGCACGACCGGCGTGGCGTGGGTGTACGAGTCCGCGGCCAGCGCGGCGACGCCGACGGCGAGCGTCGCCCGGGCGAGCGTCACCCAGGACGCCGGCCCCAGCGACTCACCGGGACCGCGCGCGACGCAGCGTGCCAGCAACGTCGCCATGGTCACGGCGCAGGCGATGCCCACGGTCCAGCCTACGGGGCCGAGCCCGCCGATCCCCGCCAGGACGCCCAGCAGCAGCACCTGGGCGATCAGCCCGGCCGCCGCACCCGTCTGAGTCGCTCGCGTCGTGGTCATTCTTCCCGGAACCGGGGTGAGAGCGCGTAGCGCAATAGCACGACGTCGCCGAGCTGGCGCACCTCGGCGAGCGTTGCGCGCCGGTCGGCGTTCCACGGGAAGCGCCCGTCGCTCACGAAGCGCGGGGCGCTCGAGTCGCCGACGAAGAAGGGCGCGACGACGAGGTGCAGCTCGTCGACGAGGTCGTCGGCCAGGAACTGCGTGTGCACGATCCCGCCGCCCTCGACCATGAGCCGGTCCACGCCGCGGTCACCCAGGTCCTCGGTGAGCCGGCGCATGCGTACGCGCCCGCCGCCGTCCACGATCGTCGCCGCCCGCCCCAGCCGTGCGCGGGCGTCGGCCACCCGCTGGCTCGGGGTGTAGACGAGCTTCTCGGTCTCGCCGGCGGTAAAGAAGTTCGACCGCGCGTCGAGGTCCACCCGGCTTGTCACGGTGATCTTCTTCGGAGACGACGGGAGCCCGCGAGCCATGCGCTCCTCACGGCGAGCGTCCGAGCGCACGAGCAGCCGCGGGTTGTCGGTGCGCACGGTGACCGCGCCGACCAGGATCGCGTCGCAGGAGGCGCGCACCTCGTCGACCCGGTCGAAGTCAGCCTCGTTGGACAGCGCGAGGCGGGGCGTCCGGTCGCCCAGGTAGCCGTCGAGCGACACACTGCAGCTCATCAGGGTGTATGGGCGGTCAGACATCCGGGGCTCCGTCGAGGCGCGCGCTAACCCCGAGCCCGCCCAGGAGCGGTCGCCGCCGCCACGGCGCCGACCGGGTGCGGTACACCCAGGCCGCCACGAGGACGAGGGCGCCGGGCAGGCTGGCGACGAACCCCATCACGCCATACACGACCGCGGTGGCAACTCCGAGCGACGCGCCCAGCCCGGCGGCGGCGAACGCCCAAGCCGCCACGCCTTCGCGCGGCCCCCAGCCGCCGACGTTGGGCAGCGCCGCGGCCTGCATCACGAGCAGCGCCAGCGGCAGCATCTCGGACGGCGGCGCGGTTACCCCGGCACTCCGCGCGGCGATCAGGAACGTGGCTGCGTGGCCCGCAACGACGAGTGCCGACGCGAGCGCGATGGCCGGCCACGCCCGCCGGGCGAGCAGCGCGTCGCGCAGATCGCGGGCCGCAGCGCTGCGCAGCCGTGCCCACCGGGAGCGGCCGACGCCGGGCCGCGCGCGCGCCGCGAGCGCGACGCCCACTGCCGCCACGATCAGCGCGAGCGCGACGAGCGGCGTCACCCCGCGCACGGGCGACGGCACGACGAGCAGCACGGCGACGGTGAGGACGACCTGCACGACCTGCCCGGCCGAGCGCTCCCAGGCCACGCCGCGCAGCCCACGGCCGACGTCGCTCGTGTCACGGCCGTGGCTCCACCCGCGGTGGACGTCGCCCACCACCCCGCCGGGCAGCGTGACGTTCAGGAAGAGCGAGCGGTAGTACGCGGCCACCGCCGTACCCAGCGGCAGGTCGACGCCGAGGCCGCGCGCCACGATCCTCCAGCGCCAGGCGCAGCACATGGTGGTCAGCACGGCCAGGCCCGACGCGGCCGCCAGCGCCCAGCCGTCGACCGTGCGCAGGCCATCCAGGAACGGGCCGGTTCCCAGTTGCCAGACCAGGACGGCGAGCGTCGCGGCGGCGGCGACGAGGTGGACCCACCGCCACGCGGACCGCCGGTTCCCGGTGGTACGCCCGGCGTGGACGGCGGTGGTCACGGCAGCACCAGCAGGTCGGCATGGTCCACGGTGACGGTCAGCTCCCCGGTGGCCGCCTGCGCCAGGCGCCGATCCCGGTAGGCGCGGGCCTCGGCGGCCAGCGCGGGCTCCCGCTCGCAGGCGGAGCCAACCCACCCGTCGACCCACTCTGTCGCCAGCTCGGCGTGGGCCGCATCGAGTCGCCACGGGCTAGGCCGGACGAGGACCTCGGCGCCCGTGCCCCGGAGCTCATCGACGGCGGTCGCGACAGCGTCCGGACCGAGCCGGCGGCCCGCGGTCCCCGTGCGTTGGTGGGCGTTGAAGGCGGCTGCCACGCGCGCGTCCAGGGGATCCGCCGGGAGCAGGGTGACGCGACCGAGCACCGTCAGTGCGAGCAGCATGGGACGCCCGGCGCAGGCGCGGAGCATCCCGAGCGAGCTCGCGCGCGGTCAGGAGGTCGAGCAGCGCCGAGGCGACGACGACGCTCGCGCCGGCGAGATCCTCCGGCGCCAGCCGCGTGATGTCGGACCGCCTGGCCTCGACGGTGACCGCGGCCCCGTCGGTGGCCGGGCCCGGAGGATCGGCGACGACGAGCTCCAGCAGATCGGCGTCCCGGTCGTGCACCACCCAGTGCTGCGGCCCTGGCAGTCGCGGCGCAAGCCAGCGGCCCATCGCGCCGCTGCCGCCGCCGAGATCGTGGATCACGAGCTGGCCCGCCGCGGGGAGGTAGTGGTGGAGGCGCTCGGCCAGTTCGGCGGAGCGCGCCGCCGCGTCGGCCGGCTCGCGCATGACGAGCCACCCCGGGCTGACCCGGACGGCGACCGCGCTCATCGCGACGCTCCCGCGAGACCGCCGACGCCCTCCGCGCTCACAACAACTTCCGCGAGGATGTCTGCGACGAGGGACGCCGTGGCCGCCCACGGGCGCAGCGTCGTGCGGCGCTCCCGCGCCGCCCGACGTAGGCGATCGCGCAGCCCGGCATCCTCGAGCCAGGCGCGCAGCGCGGTGCCGAGCGCCGCCGGGTCGCCGGGCGGGACCAGCAACCCCGGCCGGGTGCCGTCCTCTCCGCGCCCGAGGGCCTCGGTCACCCCGCCGACCTCGGTGGCGAGGACCGGCAGGCCGCGGGCCAGGGCCTCGGTGACGACCATGCCGTACGTCTCGGTGTGCGAGGCGAGCACGAGCAGGTCCGCGGCGGCGTACGCGCGGTCGAGCTCCGCGCCGGTCAGCGGTCCCGAGAAGCGCACCCGGTCGCCCAGCCGGCTGTTCCGCGCGCGCCGGCGCATGCGGTGGGCGAACACCGGGTCGCGGACCTGGCTGCCCACACACGTGCAGCGCCAGGACAGGTCGGTCGCCATCGCGAGCGCGTCGAGCAGCACGTCGTGCCCCTTGTCGGGCGTCAAGGCCGCGACGCAGAGCAGCGCGTCGCCGGCCGCGCTCCCCGGCGCGAGGCGGGCAGCGTCGACACCGGGCTCGGCCACGTGCACCCGGCCGGCCGGCAGCGCGTACAGCTCCCCCAGCCGGCGCCGACTCCATGCGCTGGTCGTGACGACGGCGGCGGCCGCGGCGAGGACCTCGCGCTCGCGCGCTCGGAGCGCGCCGGCCTCGTCGTCCGGCGGGCGGTGGCCGAGTGGCATATGCACGAGCACGACCTGCCGCAGCCGGCGCGCCTGCGGAACGAGCGCTTCGGGGGCGGTGGACGCGATCAGCCCGTCGAGCAGCACCGGAGCGCCATCCGGAATCCGCCGGACGGTGCGGGCGAGGGCGACGTGCCCCGCGTCGCCGGGCCGCGGCCAGGCACCGGGCACGGCGTGCTCGTGCACCGCCCAGCCGAGCGCGGCGAGCCCCCGGCAGACCCGGCGGTCGTACGTGTTGCCACCGCTCGGCCGCGCCGGGTCGTCGATGCCCTCCGGGACGATGACGTGGACCTCGCTCACAGCGACCGCTCGTAGCTCGCCCACGCGACGTGGGACTCGTGCAGCGTGACCACGAGGCCATCCAGCTCGAGCGCGCCGTCGCCCAGGCCGCCGGCCCGCGCGCGGTCAGCGAGTCGGTCCGCGATGACCTGGGCGAGCGCCTCGGTGGTGGTGTTCATGCCCGCGAACTCCGCCTCGTCGTCGAGGTTGCGATAGGTGAGCTCACCCACTACTGCGTGCAGCACCTCGGCGGCACGGCCGATGTCGACCACGATGCCGTCCGCGTCGAGGGTCGCACGCCGGAAGGTGGCGTCGACCACGTACGTCGCGCCGTGCAGGCCCTGGGCGGGCCCGAACACCTCGCCGCGCAGGCTGTGGGCGATCATCAGGTGGTCGCGGATGGTTACGCTGAACACGCGCTACGCCTCGTCGTAGGTGATGGTGTGGCAGAGCGCCGGCAGGCTCCCCGCGGCCAGGCGCGCCATGACGTCGGGCAGCTCGTCGAAGCGCGACTCGCCGGTCACGACCACATCGAAGGCGGGGTCGTGCAACAGGTCGAGCGCGAGGGCCAGCCTGTCGGCCGTCGTGCGGCGCGTGCTCCGGGCCGGGGACACCGTCCCGACCTGACTGGCGCGCAGGCCGAGACGGCCCACGTGGAAAGCGCCGCCCAGGGAGAGCCGTACCTCGGCATCGCCGTACCAGCTGAGGTCGATCACCGTGCCCTCGGGCGCGAGCAGGTCCAGCGAGCACTGGAGCCCGGCGGAGGTCGCGCTCGTGTGCACGACCAGATCGCATCCGCCGGCGGCGTCATCCGGCCGCGCGAAGCCGGCCCCCAGCGCGCCCGCGACCTCGGCCCGTGACACGTCTACGTCGACGAGCGTGACCTCGACCGCCGGGAACCGGGCGAGCAGGCGGGCGACGCAGCAGCCAACCATCCCTGCGCCGACGACGGCGACGCGGTCGCCGACCAGCGGAGCCGCGTCCCAAAGGGCGTTGACGGCGGTTTCGACGGTGCCGGCGAGCACGGCGCGCGCGGGCGGCACGTCGTCCGGCACGACGGTCACGGCGCCGGCCGGCACCACGTAGGCCGTCTGGTGGGGATACAGGCAGAAGACCGTGCGGCCGCGCAGGTCCGGCGGCCCGTGCTCGACGGCGCCTACGTTCAGGTAGCCGTACTTGACCGGTCCCGGGAAGTCCCCTTCCTGGAACGGCGCGCGCATCGCCACGTACTGGCTCGGCGGCACGCGGCCACGGAAGACCAGCGTCTCGGTGCCGCGGCTGACGCCGGACCGCAGCGTGCGGACCAGCACGTCGCCGTTCCCCGGCTCGGGCAACGCGACCTGCCGGATCTCCGCGCACCCGGGCCCGCACAGCCAGAAAGCGTGCGCCTCGTCGAGCACGGCCTATGCGTCGGCTTCGTCCGGCATCGGTCTGTGGTACGCGGGACGGCCGCGGGTTGTTCACCTTACACAGACGCCTGCCGGCGGCGTTCCTTCCCCGAAGCGCCCCGGCGTCCGGTTAGGTGGCCGCCGCTGCCCTGCGTTGCAGGCCGAGTTGGCTGAGGCGGCGGTGTGTGTCTTCGAGACCCCACGCCTTCGAGATGCGCCCGTCCGTGAACTCGAAGAAGTAGACCTCGTCGACTTTGAAGCGGCGACCGGTCGGCTCGTGGCCGCGCCACCGCCCGAGGTGCGTGCCGGAGCAGGTGAAACGCGCGGCGGCGGTATCGCCATCGGCGACGAGCTGCACGATCTGCATGTGGACGTCCGGGAACGACTCGCGAAACGGAGCGATCCAGCGCCGTGCGGCCGCTGCAAGGTCGGGCGCGTACAGCGTCGTCCACAGCGTCGAGCTGTCCGGCATTCATGACCTCGTCGACAAGCCGCTGCACGACCTCCTTGTGGCGCGTCGAGCGGTTGTCTGCGGCCATGCGGTGGCTATTCGGCGGCGTCCCTCGAAGCCTGAGCGCCCGCGAAGGTGAGCCGCAGAGTCTCGCCCGAACGCGGGTGCTCGCCGTCGAAGAGACCGCAGGCGTCGAAGCTCGTGCAGGAACAGTCGCTGGCGATGAGCAGCCACGCGCGCATCGCCTGCGCGCGGGCGATCAGCGCCTCGACCTCGGGAAGCTTGCGCTCGGCAAGCTCACGCAGCGACTCGAACGCGGGTGTCCCGGCTTCGCTGCGCTCCAGCAGCAGACGCGCCTCGTCGAGCGAGAAGCCGGCGCGCTTCGCGACTTCGAGGACCTCCAGTCGCTTGATCGCATGCTGGTCGTAGCGGCGTTGGCCGCTCACGCGCGCGGGTGGGGGCAGCACGCCGACGCGCTCGTAGTAGCGGATGGCGGAGGTCTTGAGCCCGAAGCGCTGAGCGAGCCGGCCGATGGTGAGTGTCTCGTCCACGAAAGCCTTGACTTGAACTTGGGTTCAAGGTGCACAGTAGCGGCACCAACCACGTTCTTGGAGGTCTTTGATGCCACGCGAACTGCCCATCGCGTGCTCCTTGAGCGCGACCGAACTGCCCAAGCGCCTCGCGGAGATGGCGGCGCTCCGCGACGCCGCGCTCGTCGACACGCGCACGAAGCCGCTGCACGCGGAGCTTCGCTTCGCTGCCGGCGAGGGCGTGCGCGAACGCGTCCAGGCAATCGTCGCCGCCGAGTCGAAGTGCTGCTCGTTCCTGACCATAGGCGTCAGCGACGAGCCCGACCTGGTGGTACTGACCATCGACGCGCCCGAAGGCGCCGAGGTCGTGCTCGACGAGATGGTCGCCGCGTTCCGCCCCCAGCCCCGTGCGGCCTGATGAGCGACGTGGAACATACCCGCAAGCCCTCGGACATCGCGCTCGTCGGCGGCGGGGTCCTGATGGTCCTGTGCTGCGCCGTTGGGCCGGCCGTCATAGGCGCCGTCGCCGGCACGGCCATCGGCGGCTGGCTCGGCATCGCCTGCGCCGTCATCCTGGCCGCCGCGGTCGGGTTCATCCTCCACCGCCGCACCCGCCGGCGCGGCGCCTGCTGAGTGACCATGGCGCGCCGTCGCCTCCTCGGCGGAGATAGGGGGCGCATACCTCGTCTGCGCTCGGCATCAAGTCACCGCCGAGTCGCTGTCCACCACACTGGTCGACCCCGGGTGTCTGCCTGCGCCTGCGGCGGCGCGCAAGGCCGGCAGAGCGATCGCCGCGAGGCCGGCAACGGCCCACGCCGCGAGAACGATCAGGTGCTCTCCCGCGCCTGCCCCGTCGAAGAACCCTGTGCTGCGCAAGAGGTTCGCCCCCGCCCCAGGCGGGATCAGCTGACCGAGGCCGCCGACGGGTTCAGGCAGCAGTTCCGGAGCAGTGCCGGCTGCCGAGAAGGGGTTGCCGATCAGGACCATGGCGAGCGCCGCAAGCGCGATACCGGCCTTCCCGAACAGGGCGCCCAACCCAGCGACGCTCGCGGCGATCGCGAGGACAGTCAGGCTGAGCGCGGCGGCGTTGGCAAGCCAGTCGCCGCGCACGACCTCGAGCCAGCTCTGCACGATCAGCGCGGCTGCCACACCGGCCAGGAGTGACCCTCCGAGCACAAGACCGGTTCTCCCAGCCGCGCCCGGCAACAGGAGCATGCCGGCGATTCCGGTCACGATGCCCACTAGGACCAGCGGCAGGACGGAGGCAGGTAGCGCTCCTCCGGCGCGGGATGCCGGCGCCACGTCCCGCACACGGGCTGCCCCGGCCTCCGTTGCCGCGAGGGCGAGCAGCTGCGCGACGGCCGGTGAGGCGGCCGTGGAGTTGAGCACTACCGGACCACCCTCGGCCGCTGCGAAGGCGCCGTAGACCTTTCGATCGCGGATCGCCTCTCGTGCCGACCTCAGGTCGGTGTAGCGGTGCACCTCGAAGGCGCCGGTTTGCCGCGCGAGCTTCTGCTCGATTGCCTGCGCAGCGGGGGGCGGGCCGGCCACACCGATGGGAAGATCGCGCGGCGCGACCTTCGCGGCCGGCCAGGCGAAGAGCGTCAGCACGACCGCGGCGAGCACCGGCACCAGCAGGATGGCTGCGGGAGGTGGGCGGCGATGCCCTCCATGTGCGTCGTCCGATTTCATCGGGCCTGCGGTCTCGGCTAGTCGTCGGCGTACTCAATCGCTAGACCGGAAGCGGTGTGGGCTCCGGCTCCTCGGCGGTTCCGGGCTCGTCCGGGGCTAGGGGCTCCGGGTCCTCGACGGGCGGGGTGTCGTCGCGCCCGGCCCCAACGTGCGGCAGCCACTCGAGCCAGCTCGGCAGGTACCAGTTCCAGTCGCCGAGCACCTTCATCGACGCCGGCAGCAGCACGCCGCGGATGATCGTCGCGTCGATCAGGACCGCGGCGGCCAGCCCGAGGCCGAGCTCCTTGAAGTCGAGGAAGGCCAGGGTGACGAAGCACAGGAAGACCCCGACCATGACGATTGCGGCGCTGGTGACCGTCCCGGCCGTCGTCGCGATCCCTTGCTGGACGGCCTGATCGGTCGACATGCCGCGGTCATGGAGCTCCTTGACCCGGGACAGGATGAACACGTGGTAGTCCATCGAGAGCCCGAAGAGGACCACGAACAGGAACAGCGGCAGCCAGTTGGTCACCCCGCCGTTCGAGGTGAAGCCGAGCAGCGACTCCAGGTTGCCCTTCTGGAAGACGAGCACGAGGATGCCGTAGGCGGCTCCGACCGAGAGCAGGTTGAGGATGATCGCCTTGATCGGGATCACGATCGACCGGAAGGTCACGAGCAGGAGCAGGAACGCCAGTCCGAACACGAAGGCGAAGATCAGCGGCAGCCTGCTGTTCAGCTTGTTGGCGAAGTCCTCCGAGCTGGCCGCATCGCCGCTGACGTTGACGGTCGTCCCCTCGACTGCCCCGACCGTCGCCGGGATGATGTCGTCGCGCAGCTCGTTCAGTGCGTTGACGGACGGGTCGTCGTTTCCGTTGCCGGGGGTCGGGACGTTGATCTGGGCGACCGTGCCGTCCTCGCTGTAGATGACCTCGGTTCCGGGCCGGAATGCATCCGAGCCGTTGACCTCGCTGCGCAGCTCGGCGATGCCGGCGGCGACGGGACCGGAGCGCACGTCGTCCGCCTCCACGACCACGGTCGCCGTGACGCCCTCGGTCGGGAACACCTTCTTGACCTTGTTGTAGGTCTGGATCACGGGCTCGTCCTGCGGGAACTCGTCGACTCCGCTGGTGACGATGTTCATCTGCAGCGCCGGAATGGCGAGCGCCACCAGGAGGCCCCCAGCTAGGAGGATCGACAGGCCTGGACGCCGCATCACGCGACTGGTCAGCGCCGTCCAGAAGCGCGACTCGCCGGCCGGGCGCCGGCGGCCGAGCAGGGGAACTCGACCCTTTTCGACCCGGTCACCGAGCCACGACAGCATCGCCGGCAGGATCGTCAGCGACGCGAAGACGGCGATCGCAACCACGAGGATCGTACCCTCGGCGAAGGAGATGAACGCCTTGTCGCCGCTGATGAACATGCCCGCCATCGCGACGATCACGGTCACGCCGGAGATCAGCACGGCACGCCCCGAGGTGGCGGCGGCGGCCTCGAGCGCGGCGCGCTCGCTGCGTCCGGCGGCGCGCTCCTCGCGCTCACGCCGGAGGTAGAAGAGCGAGTAGTCCACACCCACCGCCAGCCCGATCAGCAGGACGACCGCGGGGAGGTTGCTGTCGGCCGGGAAGAGGTGGCTCGTGATCGCGACCAGGCCCAGGGCGGCCATCACGGACGTGAGCCCGATCAGCAGCGGCAGACCCGCCGCGACGAGCGTGCCGAAGGTGATGATGAGGATGATCAGCGTGATCGGCAGCGAGAGCATCCCCGCCTTGGCGAGGTCGCCGGTGATGACCTCGTCGATGGCGTTGTCGGCGCTGGCGCCCCCGAATTGCTCGATGTCGAGGTCCGGATGCGCCTTCTGGACGGCGGCGACCGCGGCGAGGGTGGGATCGACTCGGTCCGATGCTTCCGTCGAGTCGCCGGCGATCTCGAATCCCACCAGAGCGGCGTGGCCGTCGGCTGAGATCTCGCTGTCGCCGGTGAGCGGCGACTGCACGTTCTCGACGTACCGGATCTGCGAGAGGCGGCCGGTCACGTCCGAGATCGCGGCCTGGAACTCGGGATCCTCGACGGTGAACTCGTCGCTCTGTACGAAGACGACCTCCTCGGTCGGCCTCAGGCCCGCGTCCTCGAGCGCCTGCTCGGCATCGCGCGATTCGCCGGAGAACTGATCGATATCGGAGATGTCCTTCTGGCCGATCACGTTCATCCCGACGAAGAAGGTGACGAGGACGAACGCGAACCAGCCGAAGATGGCCTTCTTGCGGTGCTGGCCACTCCAGCGGGCCATCCGCGCTGCCAGGTTGTGCGCCGGGGGAGGCGGTGGGGTGGCTGCGCCGTTTCCGGATGCGTCGGGCCGATCCGGCTCTGGGTCGCGCTGGATGATGCGAGTCTTCATCCGCCCAACCTCCCATTCGCAGCGGTCGTGTGAAAGGCGGGAAACTTGCCGTTTTGGGGGGCGGGTTTCTGGTGTGGCGCCTCGACGGGCGAGTCAGGAACGCAGGAACAGCAGCACGGCGAGAACGCGCCGCGACTCGCTTCCGGTGGACGGGAGCCCGAGCTTGCCGAAGATGCTCGAGACGTACTTCTCGACGGCCCGGAGCGTGATCACGAGTGCGTCGGCGATCCCCTGGTTGGAGCTTCCCGTGGCCATCAGCTCCAGCACCTCGTGCTCACGTGGCGTCAGCTCGGCGAGCGGATCGTCGCTGCGCCGCCTCGAGAGAAGGGTCGACACGATGATCGGATCGATCGCCGAGCCGCCGGCCGCCACCCGCTCCACCGCCGCGACGAACTCCTTGACGTCGCTGATGCGGTCCTTGAGCAGGTATCCCACCCCTTCGGCGGAGTCGGCGAGCAGCCGCATCGCGAGGCCCAGCTCCACGTATTGCGACAGCACGAGCACCCCGATGGAGGGGTGCTGCTGGCGGATCTCGATCGCTGCTCGCAGCCCTTCGTCGTTGTGCGTCGGGGGCAACCGGATGTCCACGATCGCGGCGTCCAGCTCGTGTGAGTTCGCCTTGCGGAGGAGCTCGTCGGCGTCCTCGCACTGAGCGACTACCTCGAAGCCGGAGTCGGACAGGAGGCGGGCGAGCCCCTCGCGCAGCAGCACGCTGTCCTCGGCGATGGCTACGCGCACGGCATTTCCGCCTTCACCCGCGTGCCCCCGCCGCGCGGTGTCCAGACCCGCAGCCGGCCGCCGAGCGCCTCCACCCGATCGGCCAGCCCGCGCAGGCCGCTGCCGCGCTCGCTGTCGGCTCCGCCCACGCCGTCGTCGACGACCTCGACGACGAGCGAGCCGTTCACACGGGTCACGTCCACGTACACCGAGCTCGCCTCGGCGTGCTTGCCGACGTTCGCAAGACTCTCGGAGACGACGTAGTACGCGGCAACCTCGATTCGCTCGTGCACGCGCGTATCGAGTCCGACCGACAGCCGCACGGGAACCGAAGCCCGGGCGGCGAGCGACTCAAGCGCCACGCCCAACCCATGCCCGCTGACCACCGCCGGGTGGAGCCCGCGCGCCACATCGCGCAGCTCTTCGAGCGACAGTGCGATCTCGCCCCTCGCCTGATCGAGGCGAGACACAGCGTCGGGATGCCCGGCGAACCGCTCCTTGAGCAGACCCAGCTCGAGCGAGAGGGCGATCAGCCGCTGCTGCGCTCCGTCGTGAAGGTTGCGTTCCAGTCGCTGCCGCTCGTGCTGGCCCGCCTCGATCACCCGGCCGCGCGAGCCCTTCAGCTCCTCGAGGCGCGCTCTCAGCTCGACGTGAAGCCGGCCGTTCTCGAGGGCGATTCCGGCCGCGGCGGTGACGGCCTTGAGGCGCTCGGGCTCATCGCCCAGCGAGGGGTTGTGCACCAGCGCCGCCAGGTGCACTCCGTCGCGGTCGATCAGCGTCGTGGCCCTCCCGTCGTCGAGCACGGGAAGCTCCACGGGGCGACCGTCCAGATCCGCCCAGCTCTCGAACTCCGGCAGCCAATAGGCGAGCGTCAGGGATGGGTCGCCGAGGGCCCGCGAGAGGGCGTCGCGGAGGTCGGTTGGCCTCGGATCCGCGTCCAGCTCGAGGACGAGGTCGCCGACCGCAGAGCGAGCGAGCCTGGCGTCGAGCAGCGCGATAAGGAAGGCGACCGGGGCGATCCCGATCACGCCGAATGTGACCCGCCGGATGGTTTCGAACGCCGGTAGCTCCAGCGCACCGGCCAGCAAGAGCGCGGCGATCATCACGAGCCCGAGCGCGAAGGAGTCGATCAGCAGCGCAGTCGACCGTCGCAACGGGCGACCAGAGCTTCGCCGGCGGGCGACGAGCAGCGCGACACCGGTCAGGGCGAGAGCGCTCAGCGTCACCAGCTGGACGTCTTGGACAGTATTGGCCGCGGCCGGTTCCGCCGCGACGGCGAGCAGGTTGTCCGCGCCGACGCCGCCGAGCATCATCTTCAAGAGCTGCAGGCCGAGAGCCACCGAATACCCCACGGTGACGACAACTCGCTCCGCCGGGCGCTCGAGCCGTCCGCTCGGGAAGGCGAGAAAAACATGGATGAGGAGCGCGGCGGGCAGCAGGTCGAAGGCCAGCCCGATCGTGTACGGCAGAGCTGCGCTCGCCCACTGGAGGCTCGAAACGAACATGGCGAAGCCGGCGGCGACCATCAGGGGTCCGAAGCGGCTGTCGGGCCGGCGCGACCAGGCGATCAGTCCACCGAGGATGTACGGCAGCGTGATCCAGTCGACGAGCGCGGCCTGGAGGCCCGGTTCGGGCACGTGATCGCTCGTCAACGCGAGCGCGAAGGATGCGCCGGCCGCCGCGAAGCCGGCGAGCGCGATTGCCCAGAGGAGAAGATGCGGTGGTGCTCGGGGGGCACCCCCAGCACCGACGTTCCGGGGCGGTGCGGATGCGGCCATGGCCGCCCGCTACCGAGCCGCCTCCGCTCGTTGGCGGTCCGGCCCGCATCCGAGCGCCTCTGCGATCACGTGTCGGGCCTAAGTTCGAACCAGACGCGGGTGCCGTCCGTGGAGCTGGTGATCCCCCAGCGGTCCGCGATCCGGTCGACCAGGACGAGTCCCCACCCGCCGTTCGCTTCGGGGGCCGGCGGAGCCGGCTTGTGTTGGAATCCGTTTCCGGGGTGAGCCACCTCCACCCGCACCCGTCGCGCCGACCGCCTGAGCTCCACGCGCACCCACCCGTCCGGTCCAACGCCGGCGTGGCGCACCGCGTTGGTCACCAGCTCGCTCACGAGCAGCAAGATGTCTTCACGGGCGGAGGCCGGCACAGCGCCGTCGCCGGCGAGCACCGCCGTCCTGGCCTCCGAGCTGGCGTCGAGCCCTCCGCTCACCGAGAAGGCCAGACTCCTGGCCGGGGTCATGCGGCGCCCGCCACACGACGGCGCGCGACCCACCGGCCCAGGCGGAGCCGCTTCGCGCGGTAGGTCGGCGTGAGGCCGCCACTCAGCGCGCCCGCCTCGTCAAGCCATTCGAGCGCCAGTTCGACGTTGCCTAGGCGATCGAATGCATCGGCCCGATCGAAGGCGGCCTCGATACGCGCCTGGTGCTCTGCCTCACGCGCGACGCGCCGGTCCCACTCCTGTACCTCCACCAAGTCGCAGCGAAACGGCGAGGACATCGACATACCCGCTCCCAAGGCCACCTGCATTCCGCGCCGACCAACACGGCCGACACCTGGCCGGCCGGGTGCTGGAGCCGGGATGCGCGCCGCCGTTTGCCTGGGGCGAGCCGCCGGGCGAGGGTATCACCGAAGCGAGCGCCGGGCTAGACTTCGGCGTTCCCAGAGCAACGATGAGCTACCGCGAGACAGACCATCTGCGCGTGCTGATCGCAAATGAGCGAAAGGATCGGCTTGCGCTCGTCGCGCCGATCGTGGCCGGCCTCGGGCACGAGGTGATCGCCCGTGAAGTCGAGGTCGACGACGTCGGGCCGGTGACAGCCCGCGAGCGACCCGACGTCGCGCTGGTCGGGCTCGGCGAGAGCTCTCAGCACGCCCTCACCCTGATCGAAAAGATCGTCCAAGAGGCGGCCTGCCCGGTCATCGTCCTCATCCACGCGCCCGACCCGGCCTTTGTCAGAGAGGCGTCGAAGCGCGGCATCTTCGCCTACATAACCGACGCCGAGCCCCAAGATTGGCAGAGCTCGATCGACATCGTTCTGCGCCGCTTCAGCGAGTACCACGACCTGGAGGGCGCCTTCGGGCGCCGCGCCATCACCGAGCGCGCCAAGGGCATCCTGATGGAACGTCACTCGGTCGACGAGGGCGCTGCCTTCCAGATGCTCCGCGACCACTCGCGAGCTGCCAACCGCAGACTGGTCGACGTCGCGTCGGCCGTCGTCGACGGTCATGCGCTCCTGCCGAAGGTGAGCGAGCTCCCTCGCTGACGGTCGCTATCGTCGAAACTGCACTTCGCTCGCCGGGTCCCCTGTCCTTTCGCGCGATCCACGATCAGGGGTCAGGAGGCGAGCCCGAAGCTCGAATGAGGCGCAAGGACCAACTCCGCGCCACGAAGCTGAAGCAGGTCGCTCGGCGAATCAAGGACGGGTCTTCGAAGGCCCGGCGCTTGACGCCGGTGAAGCGCGCCGCCGAGGCCGAGCGCGACTACCGCCGCCAGCGGCCATGACGGGGGCGTGACCGACCCCCCGCTCGCGTCCATCCGTCACGCTTGCGCCGCCCCGGGCGCACCGGAGCTGGCCGAACCATCGATCTGCTCGAGCCGCTCGATCGCAGCGCCGACGTGGGTCAGAAATCGTTGCACCGCCACCTGCACAGGCGGCTCGGCCAGGTGGTCGGGCAGCGCACGAAGCAGGTTGAGCCGGCTCTCGGCCAGCCAGGCGGCGAGGTCGGGCTCGCTCAGCCACCGTCGCTCCGTCGTCCACGTGCGGCTCATCATCCGCGGCCAGTCGTGGATGCTGCTGGCGTAGGGGTTGGGTGGGCAGAGCTTGTTCTTCTCGGCGTCGTCGTCCCGGTGAGCCTCGACGAAGCCCACGAGCGCCGCGTTGAACGGCGGCGTGTTGTGGCGCACCTGCTGGAGCACGATCCGGCCAGGCTGGAAGATCGGCGTGGCGGGCGCGTTGCGGAGGCCGAGCGCGGTGCAGTCGACGTGTAGGACCTCAGGGCCGGCCTCGGCCTCTCCCTGCTCGAGGACGATCCGGTCGCTCTCGATACGCCGGACGTGCCCGAGCCTTACGACGTCCTCGATCTGCCGCAGAGCGTCGAGCTCGCGGCCGCTGAGCATCGTGCCGCGGTACATCGTCGCGGGCCGCGACGGGTCGATGCGAACGAGCCGGCCCGAAGCCTCGAGCCGCTCGAACAGGTCGTCGACGCCCTCCGCCTGGGCGCCGGCCTCGGCATCGAAGGAGAGGCCGTCCATGATGGCGCCGACCTGTTCCAGCGGCTGGAAATCGGCGCGGTTGTGAAACCAGGCGTCCCGCGGCCGGACCCAGCGGATCCGCTCCGGCTCGACGTCGTTGTCCAAGAGCCAGGTGCACGCATCGACTGCCGTCTTGCCTGACCCGAGCACCGTGTAGCGGAAGGCGGATCGCGCGGCGGCCGGCAGGTCGTTGATCGGCACGACGCGGGCGCCCGACGCGACCTCGAACGCTGGGGTGTGCGTGGCCGGTACCGACGCCTCGAGGTAGCGCGCATCGACCACCTTGCGGCGGACGGAGACATCGCGGAGCGCGCCGCTGCGCAAATCTCGCACCTGCTCAGCGTCAGCCCCTTGCCCGACGTGCTCGTGCTCGGTGAAGATGCGAACCTGCCCTGTCCGCGTGAGCCGCGAGGCGGCCAGGGCGAAGTAGTCGCGGAGCTCCTCGCCCGTCGCCCGTTCGTAGTAGCCGGCGTTCTCGCCGACCTGGTCGATGCGGTCCTCACCGAGCGGCAGCGAGTTCACCCCGTAGTACGCCGAGGGGCTGTGCAGACGGACGAACGGGTACGCGTGCAGCCAGTGACCGCCGGCGGCGCGCCGGCGGTCGATCAGCGTCACCTCGACGTCGGCCTCGGCCACCAGCGCGTCGACGAAGGCGAGGCCGCTGGCGCCCGATCCGACGACCAGATAGTCGGTGTTGATGAGCACGCTCCTCTCCGGCGCTGACGGCACGGTCGTCCTAGGCGCTGGTCAGCTTCCCAGCATCACGGGCGCGCCGCCACCGAGACGAGCCCGGTCATCGCACCACGAGAGTCCCGTGCTGCGTGCGCCAGTAGCCGCCCGTGGAGCACAGGAACGTGTAGACGCCCGGCTTCAGGTCGAGGACCACACGCGTGCGTCCCGTGCCGATCGTACGCGTGCCGCCGATCTCCTCCGACCCCGGCCGGAAGCAGCACGTATCGCCGGTGTAGATGCGGATGTTGTGTCCCTTGCGCTTGTCGTTCGTCAGCTCGAAGGCGATCCGACCGGCTCTCGCGCTCAGGCGCTCCTTGTCGAACTTGACGACGCCGGGCGCCGTCTCGACCGACAGCTTCAGGACTTGCGAAACGGGCTTGGCGCCGCCCGCTTCGTTCGCCCTCGACCCCTCGTCGGAGGCGCCGCACGCTGCCAGCAGCGCGGCGCACATCGCGAGCGCGCCGCCGAGACCGCCGGCCGTCAGGGAGGATGCGAATGGGCTCCTCGCGTGCCTGATCCGTTTCACAGGGACCTCTAACCGTACGCCCCGCGTCTCACCGTTCACCAGAGGTCCGCGGAGTCTCACCACGAGCTGGACCCTCATCTGCGACAGGTTCAGGCGACCGTCGCGGAAACTGGTCTCGCCTGAAACCGGGGGCTCAGTCCGGATAGGGTCGTCCCGACGATGTTCGGGCCTCGAAGCAGATCCCGGCCGATACCGCTGCTCGTTGCCGGCGCCCTGCTCGCCGCCACGTCCATCGCCGGTCCAGGCGCGGCGGTCGCGGGGCCTGACCCTCGCGGGGTCGACCCGGCCAGTCCCAATCCCCTCGCCGGCCTCAGCTTCTACGTCGACCACAACTCGCCCGCCTGGGCGGCGTGGACGACCTACAGCCGGCGCGGCGAGAAGAGGAAGGCCGATCTCGTCTGGAAGATCGCCCGCGAGCCCAGGAGCATCTGGCTCGAGGCGTCCACCGGGCCGAATCCCGGGTTCGAGGCTCGCCGCCGGATCGATGCCGCCAAGGCCGCTGGGGCGATCCCCGTCTTCGTCGTGCGCCGCGCCGAGACGAACCGCTGCTCTCCCACCTACCAGGGAGGGGGCCCGGCAGGGGATGAAGCAGCCCGGCAGTGGTACGACGCCCTCGCGCGGGCCATCGGCGGCGATCGCGTGGTGATCGGCTTCGAGCCGGACTCGCTCGGAACGATCAACTGCCTGGCCCCCAGCCGCCGCGACGATCGCTACCGGCTGCTCCGCCACGGCGTCGACGTACTCTCCCGGCTTCCGAACGCGACCGTCTATCTGGAAGGCGGGGCGTCCGATTGGGAGTCCGCCCGCAGAACCGCCAAGCAGCTCCAAACGATCGGGATAGCGAAAGTACGCGGCTTCATGCTGAACGCCTCGCATTTCGACTGGACGGCGGCGAACATCCAGTACGGGCTCGATATCTCCCGCCGCACAGGAGGCAAGCACTTCATCGTCAACACGGCGGAGAACGGTCGCGGGCCGGTGCACTACCGGAAGTCGATCAACCGCCGCCGCCACATCTCCCGCACGATCAACATCTGGTGCAACCCCGGCCTCCGTGGGCTGGGACCGGCCCCCACCACCATCACGTCGAACCCCGCGGTGGACGCCTACCTCTGGATCAGCCGTCCCGGCTTCGCACAAGCCTGCTCGGGGCGGCCGATCAGGTGGTACGCGCCGCGGGCACTCAGCTACTCGCGCCTGGCCACCGATTGGGAGAAGCCGCCGAGAGGCACGCGCCTCGGCCACTTCAAGCGCTACCCCCGCCGCGCCTTCGGGATCCCGTAGGTGCCGAAGCAGTCGCGCCCGATTCTGGTGCCCAGCCGCTCGCTGCTCGTCCTTTCAGACGTCTCGGGACGACCGTCCGTGCTGACGCTCGAGCTCGGCGAGGGCGTCGGACCAGCCCTCGGTGTGGCCGGCCCGGGACTCCTCGTCGGGTAGGCCGACCTGGTGGATCTCGACCATCGTCGAACCGCTCTCCAGGGGCTCGAACGTGACGGTGATGACGGAGTCGCGGTGGTCGGTCGCGGACGAGGACCACGTGAAGACGAGCCGGCTGGGCCGGTCGATCTCCCGGTACGTCCCCTGGTGGAGGATGTCGCTTTGGTCGCGGACCATGACGATGCGGAACTCGCCGCCCTCGCGCGGATCGGTCTCGGCCCGAGTCTCACGGACCACCCGCGGTCGCATCCAGGTGCCAAGGCTCTCGGCGTCGAGCCAGGCGTCGAAGAGCGTCTCGGCCGGGGCGGCGATCTCGCGCCGCACGGTCACGGTGAATTCGCCGGGGGCGGTCACGTCGCCTCCTCCTCGGCCTCGCGGGTGACGAAGCGGTCGAGCGAGGCGAGCTGGTCGCTCCAGAAGCGGCGGTAGTGCCCGATCCATTCGGCTGCGTCCGCGAGCGGCTCCGCCTCGAGGCTCAGGATGTGCTCGCGCCCACGGACCTCGCGCCGCACCAGACCTGCGCCCTCGAGCACACGGATGTGCTTTGAGGTCGAGTTCAGTGAGATCGGGAAGTCGCCGGCGAGGTCCGTGACGCGGGCATCCGAGTCCGCGAGCCGCGCCAGGATCGCGCGGCGCGTCGGATCGGAGACCGCGGAGAACACGCGGTCCAGTGTCGCGGTCGTCATGCCGACGAGCCCCGGCGCCCTCGCAAGCGCAGCGACAGCCAGGTGCGGGCGACGAGGAGCGCGCTGCCGGCGCCGGCCGCCGTGAGCGCCAGCTCCTCGACCGGAACACCGGCGACGTGGGCGAGCGGCGTCACGTCGCGCGCCCGGCCGCGCTGCGCGTCCGGTCGTCGGCGGCGATCAGCGTCTCGTCGTCGAGCGGCAGCGGGGGCGGATCCGACTCGTACTCGTCGTGGCGCCGCCACCAGGTGTCGCCGCCGGGCGGCTCCTGCGGGTAGCCCTCGGGCGAGTCCTCAAACTCCTCCTGGCGGCCGAGCGGCGTGATGTCGAGGTAGCTGAACGTGCTGCCGAGAGCCTCGTCGCCGCGCCCGTCGACGGTGTAGGTGCGGTAGATCCGATCCCCGACCCGCAGGAAGACGTTGGTCGCGTGCCACTCGTCGACGCCGAAGTCCTTGTCGAAGTCGTCGATGACGGTGTACCAGGGGATGTGCTCCCAGCCCATCTTCTCCTGCAGCCGCTGGATGTCCGCCTGGGGCGCCCGCGAGACGTGCGAGAACATCGTGTCGCGCGCGTTCAGATGCGCTGGATGAGCGCGCTGGTCGGCCATCATCGAGCAGCCGGGGCAGCCCTTCTCCGGCCAGCCGCTCACGCCGGGCTCATAGAAGAACCGGTAGACGATCAGCTGCCGGCGGCCCTCGAACATGTCCAGCAGGCTCACCCGCCCGTCCGGCCCGTCGAACTCGTAGTCCTTCTCAACCAGCATCCGCGGCATCCGGCGGCGCTCGGCCGCCATCGCGTCACGCGCGTGGGTGAGCTCCTTCTCCTTCACCAACAGCGCGTCTCGCGCCTCCTGCCACTCCTGCTCACTGACGATCGGCGGCAGCTCCATGGCTCCTCCTTTAACTCGGTCAGAATATTCACCCTATTGGATGAATATACCCACTCGCGGGGAAACCGAACCCGAGCGGGCCGAGCTCGAGCAAACGGAGCCTGAGCCGAAGCACCACCTCGTCGAACCGGACCTCACCGGTTCGCTCGAAGCCGAAGGCGCTCGTAGGAGCTGATCGGGCTGCCGTCGCCCTGGCCGGCGCTCGTGTTCAGCGCCTCGATTCCGGGTCGGCCATGGAAGTACTCGACGATCAGGTCGAGTGTTGCAGTGCCGAAGCCTTGCCGCTGGTAACGCTCGTCGTTGAGCTGCTTCCACAGGTAGTGCGGGATGTACTCGGGACTTCCGACCTCGTCGGCGATCATCACGAAGCCGACCGGCGTGTCCTCGGCATGAACCGCCCAGTACAGGGCGTGAGCGTCTGGGTGTTCGGCGGCTTCGCGCAACGAGTCCGTGACGCTTCCTGCCGCGGGTCAACCCTCCTCACCCGTCGGACGTGATCGCTGTCGGCGGGGCGCTGCGCTTCCAGATGAAGTCGAGGGCGATCGCCAGCAGCAAGATCGCGACAATCGCGGCGAACGTCTCGGGCGCGTTGCGCAGCGTGTCGGCGGCGAAGAAGACGAGAACGATGGCGGTGACGGCGATCGCCGCAAGGACGATCTCGCCGCGGGAATTCGTGTCGGCCCGCCGCCGGTAGCCCGCGATGCCGACGAGCAGGAAGATCGCCAGCGAGCAGGCGCTGCCGACGGACGCGATCGCGGAGAGATCGATCAGGTTGGCGACGGCGATCACGAGCCCGCTCGTGATCATCAGTCCGGCGTGAGAGCCGAGCGGCGAGTCTCGCCCGAAGAACGTGGGGAACTGCCCGACCTTGGCGAGCATCGTGGTCAGGCCGGCAGAGGCATAGAGCGTCGCGTTGACTGACGAGGCCGTTGCCAGCAGGGCGGCGACGGCCATCATTACGAAGCCCGCCTGTCCGAGCGTGGGTCGGGCGGCCTCCGCGATCGCGGTCTCGCCGAAGCCGGTTACCTCGTCGACCGTGAGCGTCCCGAAGACGCCCAGCGAAATCAGCACGTAGGTGGCGCTCGTCACACCCAAAGCGAGGTACATCGCCTTCGGCAGCTCGCGTGCCGGGTCGGCCAGGTCGCCTACTGAGAATGTGATCACGCTGAAGCCCAGATAGGCGAAAAACGTCAGCGCGACGCTCGCGACGATGTCCGATAACGAGGGGTAGCCGCTGAAGGCCAGCAGGTCGACGTCGATGTCGACGATGGTCACGCAGATAAAGACGGCGAACACCGCGAGCAGGACGACGACGATCAGCGACTGCGCCCGATCCACGACACGCGAGCCGACCAGGTTGATCGCCAGCATTCCGAGGACGACGGCCGAGCTGAAGACGTTGTCCCAACCGCTCGCGGCGTCGTCGCCGATGAACAGCGAGGACGCGTAGCTGCCGAACGCAACCGCCACCATCGAGCACACGATCACGATCGCGGCGAAGTAGCCCAGCCACGAGGCGATCCCCACCAGGCGTCCGTTCCCGAACCCCTCGATGAGATACGCGATCAGCCCGCCCGAGGAGGGGAACCGTACCCCGAGCTTGACGACGGTGTAGCCGAGCAGCCCGGCCACGATTCCGGCCAGCAGAAACGACAGCCAGACCGCGGCGCCCGCGACCGCACCCGCCTCGCCTAGCAGCGCAAAGATGCCCGCCCCGACCATCGCCCCGATGCCGAGGAAGGCGGCGCCACGGACAGTCAACTTGCGCGCCCCGTGCTCGTGAGCATGGGCGACTTCGAGCGCCTTGCCCTGAGGGGTGACGAGCCGGCCACGACCGCGCCGAGCCTATGACATCGAGCAGAAGTCCTCAGCGGCCAGCGTCTCGGGCTCGCCTTCTACGCGGAGCGTCGGCGCGCGGGCGCCTACCCCTCGGTCGCCGACATGACGTGCTTGACGCGCGTGTATTCCTCAAGGGAATACGACGACAGATCCTTGCCGTAGCCGGACTCCTTGAAGCCGCCGTGCGGCATCTCCGCCACCAACGGGATGTGACAGTTGATCCAGACGCAGCCGAAGTCGAGCTGTCGCGACACGCGCAGCGCCCGCTTGTGGTTGCTCGTCCAGACGCTTGACGCCAGCCCGTACGGGGTTCCGTTCGCCCATCGCAGAGCCTCGTCCTCGTCGCTGAACGTCTGCACGGTGATGACCGGGCCGAAGATCTCGGTCCGGGACATCTCGTCGCTCTCCTCGAGCCCATCGATCACGGTCGGGGCGTAGAAGAAGCCGTCGTCGGTCACTCGTTCGCCACCCGCAAGCACCTTGGCGTGCGAGGGGGCGCGCTCGACGAGGCCGCTGACGTGGTCGAGCTGGTTGGAGTTGTTGACGGGCGGTATGAAGAAGTCCTCGGAGCCTGGTTCCTCGTCCTTGGACAGCTTGACCTCACCGGCCTGCTCGACGAGCGCGGCCGCGAGGTCGTCCTCCACGCGCCGGCTGGCCAGCACCCGCGTGGCCGCCGTGCAGTCCTGCCCGGCGTTGAAGTAGCCGGCGACCGCGATGTCCTCCGCCGCGACCGCGATGTCGGCGTCGTCGAAGACGATGACCGGGGCCTTGCCGCCCAGCTCGAGATGGCAGCGCTTGAGCGTGTCGGCCGCAGCTCGCGCCACCGCCTTGCCGGCCGCGATGCTGCCCGTGATCGAGACCATTTGCGGGATCGGGTGACTGACCACGCCTGCCCCGGTCTCCCGGTCTCCGCAGACCACGTTGAACACGCCCGCGGGCAGGATGTCAGCGAACAGCTCGGCCATGTAGATGCTGCTGGCCGGCGTGGTGTCGGAGGGCTTGAGCACCATCGTGTTTCCCGCCGCCAGCGCCGGAGCGAACTTCCAGACGGCCATCATCATCGGGTAGTTCCACGGTGCCACCGAGCCGATCACGCCGATCGGCTCGCGCCGGATCGACGACGTGAATCCGCTCATGTACTCCGCGGTCGCTCGCCCTTCGAGCATTCGCGCGGCGCCCGCGAAGAAGCGGATCTGGTCGCACATGGCAGGGATCTCTTCACTGAGGGTCAGGCCCTGGGGCTTGCCGGTGTTCTCGGACTCGATCCCGACCAAGCGCTCGGCGTTGTCCTCGACGGCGTCCGCCATCCTCAGCAGCGCTCCCATCCGCTCGCTCGGGGTGGTGTCGCGCCAGCCGTCATCAAAGGCGTTCTGAGCAGCCTGCATCGCCTCCTCGATGTCCCCCGCGCCTGACCGGGGCGAGGTGGCATAGACCTCGCCGGTCGACGGATTCACGATGTCGAGCGTCTCGCCATCGCGCGGCGGCTTGAACTCTCCGTTGATGTAGTTGCGGAGCTCGCGCGGCTCGGACATCGGATCACCTCGCAGGTCGGAGTGTTGTCGCGCAGCCCGGCGCCGCCCGGTCAAACGCGGTGGGGGCGTTATGGCACAGCCGGGACCACAGCGCAACAATCACGAGTCACGCGGCAGCCGCAACCGGATCGGCCCGTGAGTCCGCGTCCACGAGCCCGGCGAGCTCGGGAGCCACGATGGGAATTAACGATGCGGCCGCCCGCCCCGTTCAGGCCCGCCCGCCCGGGCCCGGCGGCCTCACTTCCGCCGATCTCCTCTGGGCGGTCCGCGAGGTGGCTCGGCGGCTCGAGCTGGGGGGCGCCGACCTGGTCGAAGTAATCCCCAACCGGGTGGGCACCGCCGACTCCTCGGCGCTCGTCGCCGATCGCATTGTGCGCGAGATCCTCACCGGGATAGCGCTGCGCAGCGGAGCCGGGCAAGGCGCCGGGGCGCTGGAGCTCACTGGGCGCACGCCGTCCGCTGAGCGAGCAGCCACCACCCGCGGCCGCGCCCGGCGCCGTAGGGCCCTCGCGCACCTTGGGGGTGGCGAGCGGCGCTCATCTCTCGACCCGGCTCATCAGGCCTTGCGCCCGCCGACCCGGGTCTTTCCGGCGCCGGGACGCCATTTGCTCACGAGCCCAGCGACGAGGGTGACAAGAAAGATCTGGCCGACCATCACCTCGAACACCGCGAGGGACTGGCCGACCGTCCCGGCCGGGATCAGGTTGCCGTATCCGGTTGATGTGAGAGTCGTGTAACTGAAGAAGAGGTAGTCGTTCGAACCCGCTTCGGCCACGCCGGTGAAGAACTCGCTGTCGGTCCAGCGACCGACCGCAAGGTAGAACAGCGCAAAAAGCAGGCCGAGCAGCGCGTAGACGCTGACCACCCCGTTGATCGTGCGAAAGTCAACCTGCCCGGCGCCGACCATGACGCGCCGCAGGATCGTGATGGCCGCGATCGCCAGCAGGACCGAGATGGCGCCAAACGGCACGCCGACCAGGCGCTCTGACGGGATGCCCTCGGCGATGAACGCCACCACGACGGCGGCGACTGCGACCACGACTGCCAGGCGCACCCGCCCTGGGCGCACGTCGGAGCTCGTGAACGCGGCGATCGCGGTCAGCCCCGCGACCGCGACCGCCGTGACGCGTCCGCCCCAGCCCTCGGGTGGCAGCGTCATCATCACGGCAAACGTGATCAGGATCAGGACCAGGACAAAGCCGTAGACGTTGCCGATCCGCTGAGCCAGCTCGATTAGGGTCTCACGGCGGCCGCGCCCACCATCCTGTCGGCTGGTGCGCTCTGCGTGCTCCTCATCGGGCACCCGTGGTCATTCGGGCCGGCAGGCGCCCCTCCTGCTCCCCGCACGAGATCCCCCGGCGCCGACATGGAACCGGGGAGCCCGCACGCTGGATCGGGCGGGCCCGCCGGCGTAGTGTTCATCGCAGAGCTCCATGGACGTCCCCCGCGAGACGAGCCGCCAGCTCGACGAGACGGTTGCCCGGCTCGACCGCGAGCATTTGCTGGTGATCCAACTGGATGATCTTCGCGATCTGCTGGTGGAGCCCGAGACGGAACCGTTCGTCCCGCAACGCGGCCCGGCGCAGCCCGGAGTCGACGACTTGGCCGCGACACTGGCCGCAGCGAAGACGCTTCCGGATGAGTTGACGGTTCGTGTGATCCTCCCCAATGGCGCTTCGCCGGACGTGCCCGTCGCCGAGGCCCAGGCTGCGCTCCGCAGCCGGGCCGCGTACCTTGCCTCGGTCGCGTGGCGCGACGCCATGGCCGTTCGCAACATGGGTCGCCGACAGTTGCCGCTCGGCCTCGTGTTCGCCCTGGTCAGCCTGGTGATCGCATATGCCGCCGCAGCCGCCGCCAATGACGCCCACAGTGCCTTCGCGATCGCAGCGTGGGTGGTCGTGGCGGCAATCACGATCACGGTCGCCTGGGTGGTCAGCTGGATGGTGATCGAGTACCGCTACTTCGACTGGCGCGAAGCCGGCCGCAAGGCGTCGGCCTACGAGCTGATCGCACGATCCACCCTGGAGATCACTTGATACGACGGACGCTGACGCCTCGGTGATCCGAAAAAGTTGACCCCGTTTCTCAGCGGAATCGTTTGCGACCGTCCATTCTCGGGTTGGGGACCGAGCTGCCGCAACGGTCGACGTTCGTGTCCTGGCTACGTCGCATGGAGCCGACACGAGTCGCTACTGCAGACCGGTACCGCCTCGCGCGCCATGCTCTGGCGAGCCTACGGCGATCCCAAGCCCGGGCGCGTACGCTCAAGGATGGGTCCTCGATGGAGGGGTCAGACGTTGCACCGGGGCAGTGTCGAGTCGCATCGGAAGTGCTTGACGGGCCGGGGTGTGACGCTGAGACTGCCTGCCATGATCCGAATGCTTGGCGACATGCCGCCCGGGGTCCTGGGACTCGAAGCCGTCGACGACATCGAGAAAGAGGACTACGAAAACGTGATCTTGCCGGCCGTCGAGGCGGCGATCGCCGAGCACGGCAAGGTCCGGCTCGTGTATGTGCTGGGCCACGAGTTCGACGACTACGAGGGGGAGGCCGTCTGGGAGGACATCAAGCTCGGTGTGCGCCACCCCGCCTCGTTCGAGCGGATGGCGATCGTCACCGACGCGAGCTGGGCGGGTCCGGCGACCAAGGTCTTCAGCGTGCTGTGGCCCGGAAGAGCGCGCGCCTTCCCGCTCGCCCAGCTCGAGGCCGCCAAGCGCTGGGCAGCCGAGAACACGGACGATTGAACGGGCACCGCTGACCGCCGCCTCGGACGAGGAGCGACGGCCATTGCGAACGGTCACTTCGCTAGCGCAACGCGCGACAAGCAGCACGCCTCCGGTCGGCGCGGACGTCTGCGAGGGCCGGACGGCTGCCCCTCGACACCCCTCCATCCGCATCTGGTCAAGCGGAGGGTCCACCCATGCTTGTAAGGCGCGAGCACGTGCCGCCATCTGCTGCGGTCTGTCGCTCAGGCCGCTCGGTGAGCGATGGTCCGCGCCAGGCTGCCGCGCTCTGCTGCGGTTTGTCGCTTCAACATCGCTTCCACAAGCGAGTCAACCGTGGCGGACGCGGCTACCTTCGCGAGAGGTTGCAAGGGCCGCCGTTCGGGCCTAGGTTCCCCACTCGGGTGTCGTTCCGCCACTGAGCCGGCGCGGCCGGTCGGACTCGCAACCAGCAGGATTTGCCCCGACTCGCCGAGCCTTATGCGGGGCTCGTCGTTCACAGAAGGATCCACGGCATGAGGAATACGACGGTGACAAGGAGCCGCGACGTGGTCGTCGTGGGTGGTGGCCAGGCCGGGCTCGCAATCGGCTATCACCTTATGAAGCAGGGCCTGAACTTCACGATTCTGGAGGCCGCCTCGGAGCCGGCGGCCGCGTGGCGTGAGCGCTGGGATTCGCTGAAGCTGTTCACCTCGGCGCGCTACGACTCGCTGCCGGGGATGCCGTTCCCCGGCAACCCCGATCGCTATCCGACCAAGGACGAGGTCGCGGACTACCTGACCGCCTACGCCAGGCACTTCGAACTGCCGCTCGAGCTCGGGAGTCGGGTTCAGGCCGTGCGGGCATCGGATGACGGCTACCTCGTCGAGCTCGACGATCACTCGATCGAAGCCGACCAGGTGGTGATCGCAACCGGGCCATTCCAGACGCCGTTCGTGCCGCCGATTGCCGAGCGGATCGCCCCGGAGGTGACCCAGCTGCACAGCACCGTGTATCGCTCGCCGCGCGACATCGGCGAGGGCCGGCTGCTGGTCGTCGGTGGTGGGAACACCGGGTACCAGATCGCCGAAGAGCTCTCAGCCTCGCACGAGACCCACATCTCGATCGGCACAACGCAGAAGCCGCTTCCCCAGCGGATCCTCGGTCGTGACCTGTTCTGGTACCTCGACAAGACCGGGCTAATTCGCAAGACGAATGACACGCGGATCGGCAGGCGGCTGCAGAAGAACGAGGACACCCTGATCGGATGCCGCCCCCGCACGCTGGAGCGCCTCGGGGTTGTCTTCCACCCGCGCGCCCTTGACGCCTCCGGGTCAACGGTGACGTTCAGCGACGACAACAAGCTGGCGGTCGACACCGTGATCTGGGCGACGGGGTTTCGACTCGACCATTCTTGGGTCGACCTTCCGGTGTTCGACGAGGCCGGCCACGTCATCCACAAGCGTGGGATCACCCAGTCGCCGGGTCTCTACTTCATCGGCTTGCCCTGGCAGTACACGCGCGGCTCGTCGTTGCTCGGGTTCGTGAAGGAGGACGCCGAGTACTCGGCCCAGCAGATCGCGGCCCGCCGCAGCGAGCACGCTCCCGCCCCCAATGCACTGAACACGAGGACAGCATGAGCACGACCGACCGCTTCCCCACCGATACCGAAGGAATTCCGGAGGCCACGCCTTCAGAAACCGTCGAGCTGGCCGACGGGCAGGAGTTCGAGCTCCGCATCGCGCCCGTCGTCAAGCAGCTCGGCGGCAGCAAGGTGCGAATGCTGGCCTACAACGGTTCAATCCCCGGGCCGACCCTGAAGGTCAAGGAAGGCTCCGAGGTCGTTGTCCGCGCCGAGAACCTGGGCGATATGGAGGCCACCGTCCACTGGCACGGGCTGCGCCTGGAGAACCAGTACGACGGTACCCATCAGACCCAGCAGCCGATGGCCGTCGGCGAGAGCTTCACCGCTCGCGTGAGCTTCCCCGACCCCGGCGTGTACTGGTACCACCCGCACATCCGCGAGGACTACGGCCAGGAGATGGGCCTGTACGGCAACTGCCTCGTCGAGCCGGCCGAGCCCGACTACTGGCCGCCGGCGCACCGCGAGCTGACGCTTACGCTCGACGACATCCTCTTGGAGGACGGCCGGGTCGCCCCGTTCAGCCGCGCCGAGACGACCTACGCCGCCATGGGCCGCTTCGGCGATGTCCTGCTGGTCAACGGCGAGACCGAGCTGTCGCTGTCAGCGCAGCTGGGCGAGGTCGTGCGCTTCTATCTGACCAACACCGCCAACACCCGCGTCTTCAGGGTCCGGCTCCCGGGCGCTCGCGTCAAGCTGGTCGGCGGCGACAGTGGCCGTGTCGAACACGAGCAGTTCGTCGACGACGTAATCCTCGCTCCGTCGGAGCGAGTGGTGGTCGACGTGCTATTCGAACAAAGTGGTGCGCTGACGCTCGAGCATCGCACCCCGGATCGGGTCTATCCGCTGGCCGCGATCGAGGTCAGCGACGAGGGGGCCGAGCCGCTCCCAGACGGGCAGTTCGAGGTCTTGCGCACGAATGCGGACATGTCGGCCGTGCGCGAGTCGATCGCGTCCTATTTCGAGTCCGAGCCCGACAAGACCTTGGCTTTCCTTGCCGAGATGGACATGCCAGCGCCTGAGGGCGACGGCCCGGTCGTGTATGCCTGCCCAATGCACCCTGAGGTGGTGAGCGAGGAGCCGGGCCATTGCCCCGAGTGCGGCATGAAGCTGTTGGCAGTCGAGGCGCCGGCGACGACCTACACCTGTCCGATGCATCCCGAGGTCGTCAGCGACGAGCCCGGGCACTGCCCGACCTGCGGGATGAAGCTGCTGCCTTCGCAGCTCGTTGCCGAGGCCGGCGGCGGGCACGAGCATCACGATGAGCACGAGCACGGGCACGGGCACGCCGCGGCCGGCGGCATCGAGTGGGAAGACGACATGGTCGACGTCAACCGACTCACTACGCCGGCCAACATGCGCTGGAAGCTGATCGACCGTGACACAGGGGCTGAGAACGCCGCGATCGACTGGCGGTTCCGCGTCGGCGACAAGGTCAAGATCCGGCTCCTGAACGAGATGGCCGGCGACCACCCGATGCACCACCCGTTCCACGTCCACGGTGCGGGACGCTTCTTGATCCTCAGCCGTGACGGTGCCGCGGAGGAGAACCTGGTCTGGAAGGACACCGTGCTGATACGGACTGGCGAGACGATCGACATCCTGCTCGACGTCACGAACGTCGGGCTGTGGATGGCGCATTGCCATATCGCCGAGCACCACGAGAGCGGCATGATGTTCAGCTTCAACGTCGACGAGTAGGCGTGTGACGGACACAGGCGTCGTTCTGACCGACCAGGCAGCACCTTCCCCTTTGCCGGCATCTCTGCGCTGACAGTGGACCCCGACCGCGCCGGCCGTCTCATGCACGAAGGCACCGCCTACTTCTTTCTGCACGCTCGCCTGTGCGGGTGAGTTTGCTCCGGACCCCGAACGCTACGTCGTGAGCAGTTGACGGGCGCACCCGCCCGTCCACGACAGACTTCGGACTGCGGGCCCGCACCCCTTGCCGGTTGCCGTCACATCAACCACGGAAGGGCGCGAGCCGAATGCTTAGGTCGCTCATGGCGAAGCGGTGCAGGTACCAGGCGCGGCCACGAGGGACTTGCTTGGCCTCGGCTCGGAGAAGCCCGGCGAACTCCCGCTTGAAGCCCAACCGCGGGTACTCCTGGATGACGCTCTGGCGGACTGCATCGGGTATCTCGTTGCTGCGTAGGCCGAACACATCGACGGCTGCGCCGGCAGATAGGAGGTAAGCCTCGGCACCGGATTCGAGGCCAACGCCGGGGGTGTAGTGCATGGCGATCGCGTTAGCAACGAGCTCGCGGATATCGGCAGGCACGCGGTGGCTGTCGGTGAACTCGCGTGCCAACGCGGCGCTGCGAACCGTGAAGTCGACGTCGGGCACCGGGCTCGGGATCCCGGTGTCGTGGAACATTGCAGCCAGGTACAGAAGCTCACGGTCGAACGTGATCCCGTGAAGTGCGGCGATGGCCGCGCCCCACGTGTAGGCACGACTGGAATGGTTGAGGAGTGCCGGTGTCAAGAGGTCCTGCGCGGCGACCTCGGCATCTCTTGCGAGAGGGGAGTCGGGAGGCACCAGGCTCGCCGGATCGATGGAAGTCCGGCGTCCCGAGTGGATTCGGAGCACCATCGCGAGACGGCCGGCAAGAATGCTGAGCTCCCCCCGCAGCAGGGGCCGGGCAAGTGTTAGACATTCCCGAGCGGTCAGCACTCCCCCGGTGCGTTCGGTCCATCCAATGGATCCGATCGGATCGGTGGGTCGTGGCTGGCTCATGGGGCCTCTCAGTTCGGTGGTGTCGCGGTCAGGTGGCGGGGACAAGCACGCCGATGAGTCACCAAGCCGGCGCCGGGGCCCGAGAGCCCTGGTCAGCATCTCAGTGGTCGCCGATAGCCGCGACCCGCGCTCCGCGACGGGGGACTCCCCACGAGTGGCGCCGACGCTCTAGTCATCCCGCGCCGCATCGCCACGACCGCTGCTCCTCCGGAGCGAGCGCCACGCTAACCGCTCCCGCTTACAGTCGGCGAGCGAGCTAAGGCGCGGGAGAACTTCACCGCGCCGACCCGAAGGGAGTCAAGTCCCAGGACGTGGTGTAAGAGCTGAGCGCTCACCTCGTCGGTGATGTCGTTGGCTGCTCAGGCCGGTTGGAGTTCTTTTGCCTCCTCGCTGTCCTGCTGATGGAGCCGCTCCTCGAGGAGCGGCTCGATCGAGCCGGCGGACAGGTAGCGGCGGCCCACGAGCCATTCGTCGTTCTGCTCGATGCAGAGCATCCCGGCGAGGCGGATCAGGGCGGCGTCGTCGGGGAAGATGCCGACGACGTCGGTGCGGCGGCCGATCTCCTTGTTGAAGCGCTCGAGCGGATTCGTGGAGCGCAGCTTGCGCCAGTGGTCGGCGGGGAACGAGTAGAAGGCCAGGATGTCCGGTTCGGCGTCTTCGAGCAGCGTGGCCACCTTGTCGAGCGACCCTTCGAGGTGGGCGACGGCTTCGGAGAGCCGGTCCCTGGCTTCGGCGAGCGAGGTGGCGTTGAAGATCGGGCGGATCAGCGCGGCCAGCAGGCCGTGCTGGTCCTTGCGCGCGTGCCCGAGACAGTCCCGCAGAAAGTGCACCGTGCAGCGCTGCCAGGCGCAGCCGAGCACCTTGGCGATCGCCGCCTTGAGCCCGGCGTGGGCATCTGAGATCGCGAGCTGCACCCCGACCAAGCCGCGGGCGACCAGGCCCCTGAGGAAGTCGGTCCAGAACGCCTCGGTCTCGGCCTCGCCGACGTCGATCGAGAGGATCTCGCGGCGGCCGGTCTCATGGACGCCGTGCGCGACGACCAGCGCCTTCGCCACCACGCGGCCGCCGTCGCGGACCTTCTCGACCTTGGCGTCGAGGAACAGATACGGGTAGCGGCCCTCGAGCGGGCGGCCCCGAAACGCCTCGACATGCTCGTCCAACGCCACGCACACCCGACTGACCTCCGAACGCGAGATCCGCAGCCCGAGTGACTCGACCAGCTGGTCGACGCGCCTGGTCGAAACGCCGCACACATAGGCCTGCTGAACAACCGCGAGCAGCGCCTGCTCGGAGCGCCGGCGCGGCTCCAGAAAGCCCGGGAAGTAGCTGCCCTGCCGCAGCTTCGGGATCTGCAACTCGATCTCGCCGGCCCTGGTGTCCCAACGGCGCGACCGATAGCCGTTGCGATGCGTCGCCCGATCATCCGGCCGACGCTCCCCGAGCTCGGCGCCGATCAGCTCGGAAACCTCGGCCTCCATCAGCTCCCGAGCGACCGCCCTGACCGACTCGCGGATCACATCCGCGTGCTCGTCACGCAGCACCTGCCGGACGACCTCCTCGATCGTCATCCTGTCCCGACCGGCCATCGCCGGCCTCCTTTCGTCGAACCCTCAAGAAGTCCGACGATCATGAGCGCCGCGGTGGCCGGACCTACATCGACCCGTCCGACGGCCTCCTACACCACGCTACGGGACGCGACCCGAAGAGGGGGAGGCCCCCGCGTCGACTCCTGCGGACACCCCCGGTCAAGCCTCCGTACGCGGCCGCAGTGAAGGCGCTCGGCGCCGGTTGTTCGACGTAGCGGGGTATCGTCGCCCACGGTGGACACGCGCATCGGGGTCAGGCTGGGCACGAAGGATCTTGAGAGGCTCGACGGGCTGCGAAGCCACGCTCGAGCAAGCGGCCGACCCGCGCCGAGGCGCTGGCGTTGCTGCGCGATCACGCCCGGTCGGATCCTCAGGCGGCGATCAAGCTGGCCGAGCAGATGAACGGCCAGGAGTTGCTGGAGCAGGCCCGCAGGCTGACGACCGACGAGGGCGCAGCCCGATTGCACAGATCCTCCGCCTGAGCCGCGCCGGGGGGCCACGTGACGGACGTGCACGGTCGTCTCCGGCCTCGACCCCGTGCCGACGGAGCGGAACCTCCCGCGGGCGCAGGGGTCTGAAATTGGCTTACCAGATGCATGCCCTCAGTGTGATCCGGCCGCAGGCCGACTTCGCATAGGTGACCACGACCAATCCCCGCGAGCAGGCTCGTATGCAGCCTGCGGTCGCCGGGCCGCTCGCCACCAGCCCCGGAGGAGGGAACTATGTCTCACCTGCGTCGTATCGCGCTCACCCTGTCGCTGGCTGCGCTCGTCTCGCTGCCCACCGCCAGCGCCGCCATGGCTGGCATCTCAGCCAGCGGTCTCGACTAACCATTTACGACGACGACACGGGAGGTAACGAGATGATCCCTCGACTTAACCCTCGCCCGCTCAGGCGCGGCCTCGCCCTCGTCGCGGCCCTCATGGTGGCAGGCGCCCTCGCCGCGACGACCGGAACGGCACCCGCGCATGCATGCGTCGGCACGGTGGGTCCCATCGTCCACGGAGGCGGCGGCATTGGGCTCGACCCGATTGCGGACAACTGTGACATGTACTAGTCCGTGACCACCCCCGGCCTGGCGCATCCAGTCAGGCCGGGCGCACGTCCCGGATAGGCGCAAGGCGGGGCGCTGAGGTCGAGTGCCAACCAGGCTCGCCTCGCTGCTCGACTAGGGGAGCCCACTCTACGATGGCGTGGCGGGTGTTCACGGCCGGCCCCGACGCCTCGGATCCTCAGAACCGCGGACGGCTTCCCAGAATCGAAAATCGCTTACCTGATGCACCCCGTGGCGAGGGGCGGCCCACTCGCGCTCCCGGAGGCGGTCATGGAGTTGGCGCCGGGACGGTCGCAGGGTGCACGCCTCCGGGTGGGGCCGGGTGCGCTGAGCGCACATCGAGGTTGTGGGGGCGTTCGCAGACCCATCCGAACGTCGCCGGCCACGCCCGGATGCCTCGGCTAGACGAGTTGCTCGAGTTCTTCGACGGGTTCGCCTCGCGCACGGGAGTAACGGATAGCGCAGCTGTCGGACGAGGACGAGGACGAGGCCGCGCTGCGCGAGGACGAGCGCAACAGCAGCGTGGTCGCCTGCTTCTTCGTGCCTCCCGTGGACGAGCTGGCCCGCCAGGCTCATATCGCGGCCGTGATGCACGCGATCGCGCTGAGGCGCCTCAAGATCGGCCAGGACATGCCGCATGTCGTCGCCCCCCCGCAGCCAATTGGCGTCGGGTCGTCCCGCCGCGCGTGCGGCTCGCCGAACTGGCGATTCGGGCGATGGCGACCCCGACGAACCCGGTGAACATCCGCTAACAGCCGGCCCACGAGTCGATCGCCGCTGCCAATTCTGCGGCAAGGTCGACCCCGACCCCGAATGGGGCGTCCTGTGGAGCGCCGCGCTCAAGGCGTAGTGCTGCCTGCAGTGCGATCAGGGGAGAGCCGGGCGATG
>CAVTFR010000007.1:0-91679 GCA_963734025.1 uncultured Thermoleophilaceae bacterium | reverse complement strand
CGCCGCGCGCTGCTGGATCGACAGGATCGCCTCCATCGGCCGCCCCACCGCTGCCGGATCCACGTCGGCGCGGAAGCCACGGATGACGCCGCGGGCGCGCAGCTCGCGCACGCGCTCGAGACAGGTGGAGGGAGACACGCCGACCTTGGCGGCGAGCGCCTTGTTGGTCTGCCGCGCATCCTTCTGGAGCTCGCGCAGAAGGGCGCGGTCGACCGAATCAAGTTCGGTCAGATCCACGGCCTGCCGAACGTTATACGGTGAGGCAGCTACTTCTCCACACCGCGGCTACGGTCTTGCGTTCGGTGAAGGACGGAGGCAAGACCACCAGGAGCAGGTCGGGGTATGCCGCCGGTGCACGCGCCATCCTCCCGCTGTCCCCGGCGGTGTTCCTGTTCGGCGCCTCGTTCGGCGTCCTCGCGCGCTCGGCCGGCTTCGACCCGGTCACGTCGATCGTCATGAGCGCGACCACCTTCGCCGGCTCGGCGCAGTTCGCGGTCGTCTCCGTCTTCGCCGCCGGCGGCACGGTCGTGGCGGCGATCGCGGCGGCGGTTCTCCTGAACGCCCGCTACGGGCCGATGGGGCTCGCCGCGGCGCGCAGCTTCCGCGGCGGGCCGGCACGGCGCGTCGCCGAGTCGCAGCTGCTCGTCGACGAGAGCTGGGCCGTGTCCCAGGAGGGCGGACGCTTCGACCTCCGCCGCATGCTCGGCGCGGGGTTCGTGCTGTACGCCGGCTGGGTCGGCGGCACCGCGATCGGCGTGGTCGCGGGCGGCAGCCTCGGCGATCCGGCGACGCTCGGACTCGACGCGGCCTTCCCCGCCCTGTTCCTCGCCCTGCTGGTGCCGCTCGTGCGTTCGCGCAATGCCCTGGCGGCGGCGCTCGCGGGCGGCGGCATCGCACTGCTGCTCATCCCGCTGACCCCTGCGGGCGTTCCCGTGATAGCGGCCACCTGCGGCGTGCTCTTCGGGCTGTTGCCCGAGCGCGGCGAGCGCCGCGCGGCGTCCCGCGGCGAGCAGGGCCGCGCGATCTCCGGCGAGGCGCCATCGTGAGCGCGGCCTGGACCGCCGTGCTCGTCGTCGGCCTCGCGACGGTCGCCATCAAGGCCGCCGGGCCCGTGCTCGCGGGTGACCGCCAGCTGCCCGAGCGCACAGGCCGCATGGTCGTGCTCGTGGGCCCGGCCCTGCTGGCCGCGCTCGTCGCGACCCAGGCGTTCAGCACCGACGAGGAGCTCGTCCTGGACGAGCGCGGGGCCGGGCTGCTCGCCGCAGCAGCCGCGATCGCGCTGCGCGCGCCGCTGATCGTCGTGGTCCTCACGGCCGCGGCGGCCGCCGCGCTGCTAAGACTGGCCACGTGAGCCCTCGCGGCTGGTTCCTGTTCGCCTGCGTCTCGGTTCTCTGGGGCGTTCCCTACTTCTTCATCAAGGTCGCCGTCGAGGAGCTCTCGGCGGGCTTCGTGGCCTGGTCGCGCGTCGCGATGGCGGCGCTGATCCTGCTGCCGATCGCGTACCGGCGCGGCGCGCTCCGCGGCCTCGACCTGCGCTGGCTGGCCGCGTTCGCCTTGGTCGAGATCACGATCCCGTTCCCGATGATCGCGTTCGGCGAGGAGCACCTGGCGTCCTCGCTGGCCGCGATCCTGATCGCCGCCGTGCCCCTGTTCGTGGCGGCGCTGGCGCTGCGCTTCGACCGTTCCGAGCGCCCCACCCCGACGCGGCTCGCCGGGATGCTGATCGGGCTCGCGGGCGTGGGGGCGCTCGTCGGGATCGACGTCTCCGGGAGCAGCGCCGAGCTCGTCGGCGCGCTCGCCATCCTGCTCGCCGCGTTCGGCTACGCCTGCGGACCGATGATCGTCAAGCGCCAGTTCGCCGCGGCGGATCCGATCGGCCCGATCGCAGGCGCGCTCGGGCTCGCCTCGCTGTTCCTGCTTCCCGCCGGCCTGGCGGGGTTCCCAAGCGAGGCTCCGAGCGGGGACGCCATCGCCTCCGTGTTCGCGCTCGGGATCGTCTGCACGGCGATCGCGTTCCTCTTCTTCTTCCGCCTGATCACCGAGGTCGGACCCGGCCGAGCGACGATCATCACCTACATCAACCCGGTGGTCGCGCTGGCGCTCGGTGTCTCGATCCTGGACGAGAGCGTCACGACCGGGACCGTGGTCGGCCTGCTGCTGATCCTCGCCGGTTCCTGGCTGTCCACGGACGGCCGCCTGCCCCCCGGGCTCGCGGCCGTTGTCGCGCGCCTCAAGCGCCACCGCGCCAGACGCCGCAGTACCCCGCTTACTGAGGTGTCGTGATCCCCAGGACCGGCGGTCCCGACCGCGGACCTAGACCGGCGGCACCGCCGTCTCGACCTCGGCCTTGACGCGCTCGAACGCCGCGAGGGCCCGGTCGAGGTGCTCGCGCTCGTGCGTCGCCATGACGCTCGTGCGCAGGAGCGCACCGCCGCGCTGGACGGCGGGGTAGATCGCGACGTTCACGTAGACGCCGGCGTCGTACAAGGCCTTCCAGTGCAGCACGGCCCTCCAGTCGTCGCCGATCAGCACCGGGACGATCGGCGTGATGACCTGTGAGCCGTCGGGCATGACGTTGGGCTCCATCACGTGGTAGCCGAGGTCGGCGAGGCCGTCGTGCAGGTAGCGGGCGTTGTCGAGCACATTCGCCATCAGCTGCGGCCCCTCGTCGGAGCGGATGATCTCGAGCGCTCCCTTCGCCGCGCCGATGGCGGCCGGCACGGCGGCTGCGGTGAACATGAAGGAGCGCGACTGGACACGCAGGAAGTCGATGACGTCGGAGGGACCGGCGACGAAGCCGCCGCAGGAGGCGAGCGACTTCGAGAAGGTGCCCATGCGCAGGTCGATCTCGTCCTCGACACCGAAGGCCTCGCAGGCGCCGGCGCCGCGCGCGCCGAGCACGCCCACGCCGTGGGCCTCGTCGACCATCAGCCGCGCGCCGTGCTCGCGGCAGAGCGCCGCGATGTCCGGCACGGGGGCGAGGTCGCCCTCCATCGAGAAGACCCCGTCGACGACCACGAGCACGCCGCCGCCGTCGCCCTCGGCTCGCGAGAGCATCGTCTCGAGCTTGTCGAGCCGGTTGTGCCTGTAGGGCCGGATCCGGGCGCGGCTCATGGAGACCGCGTCCAGGATCGAAGCGTGGTCGCCGCTGTCGCAGATCACTGTGTCGCCGGGGCCGAGCAGGGTGCCGATCGCACCGGTGTTCGCGAGGTAGCCGGTCGTGAAGACAAGCGCGTCCTCGGTGCCCATCCAGTCGGCGAGCATGCGCTCGAGCTCGAGGTGGAGCTCGAGCGTCCCGTTCAGGAAGCGCGAGCCGGTCAGCCCGGTGCCGTAGCGCTCGAGCGCCCGGCGCGCCGCGTCCTTGACGCGCTCGTCGCCGGTCAGCCCGAGGTAGTTGTTCGAGCCGAGCATGATGCGCCGGCTGCCCTCCATCTCGACCACAGGGCCGGCTGGGCCCTCGAGCACCCGGAAGTAGGGCATCAGGTCGTGGTCGCGAGCCGCCTGCAGCTGCTCCACCCGCTCATGGCGGCGTGCCTTTTCGAAGAGATCGATAGCGGTCGGCATGTAGGGTCCCGCGCCGTGTCCGTCGAGGTGAAGCCTGTCTCGTCGCGCAGCGAGCTGCGCGAGTTCATCGAGCTTCCGTACCGGCTGCACTCTAACGCGGAAAACTGGATCCCTCCGCTCCGGATCGAGCGCCGTGTCTTCCTCAACCCCCGCCTGAACGCCTACTTCAAGCACGGCGAGGCGCAGCTCTTCGCGGCCCGCAGCGAGGGCCGCATGGTCGGGCGCATCAGCGCCCAGATCGACACGGCCTTCAACGAGTTCCACGACAACGCCTGGGGCATGTTCGGCTTCCTCGAGCTCGAGGACGACCCCGCGGTCATGCCGGCGCTGCTCGACGCCGCGGCGGGCTGGCTGAGCGAGCGCGGCCGCGAGCTCATGATCGGACCGATGGACTTCTCGATGAACGACGAGAGCGGCGTGCTGATCGAGGGCTATGAGCGCCCCGCGATGGTGCGCCAGCCCTGGCATCCGCCCTACTACCGCGAGCTCTGCGAGGCCGCCGGGCTCGACAAGGCGATGGATCTGTTCATGTGGGAGCTGCACATCTCGGGCCGCGACAAGGTGATGCCGATCATCTGGGACCTCGCCGAGCAGCTCGAGCCAAAGCACGGCATCAGGATCCGCAAGATGAGCCGGCGCCGGCTGCGCCACGAGCTCGACGCCTTCGCCGAGATCTACAACGAGGCCTGGTCGCGCAACTGGGGGTTCGTCCCATACTCGAAGGCCGACCTCGACGCGTACGCGCAGGAGCTGCAGCTCGTCTACGACCGCAACTGGTTCATGGTCGCCGAGGACGGCGAGGGCAAGACCGTGGGTATCGCGATCAGCGTGCCCGACATCAACCAGGTGCTGAAGAGGATGAACGGCCGCGTGCTGCCGTTCGGCTGGTGGCACTACCTGAACCGCAAGCGGATCGTGACCCAGGTGCGGGTCGGATTCCTCGGCGTGAGGCCCGCCTACCAGCACACCGGCGTGGCCGCCGGGCTGTACGCGGAGCACTTCGACATGGCCGCGGCGACGCCGGTCAAGGGCGGCGAGATGGGCTGGATCCTGGAGTCGAACAAGGCGATGAACCGGGCCATGAAGGCGATGGGCGGCTCGATCGTCAAGAAGTTCCGGGTGTACGAGCGCGCCCTCTGACGGAAGGCGCACCGGGCGCAAACCCCAGTACACTCGGCCCCCTCGTGCCCGATCCGATCCCCCTGCCAGACCCAGAGAGCTCCGACGCCGAGGTGCGCCCGCTGCCGGTGCTCGCCGAACCGCGGGTCATCGAGCCGCGACGCGAGGTCTCGCTGCCGGCCGCCGTGGTGGCCGCGACGGGCGGGTTCCTCATGGGGGTCGCCACCTTCCTGCTCGTGAAGGTGCTGCGGCGCCCGCGCAAGACGGCGACGCTCCGCCTCGGCGGAGGACGCAAGAAGAGCGAGATCGCCGCCTCGCGCTCGTTCCTCGTCGACATCCACCTCCTCAAGGACAAATAGCCACCACGCTCGAGCAAGACGTCGTGCCGCGGGGGCCGTACCGGCTCCCGACGGCAGGACGGGACGGAGTGCTCGTGCGTCGGGGCGAGGCGCTCGCACGCGTTCTATGGGTGGAGAACGAGGAGGTCGTCGTCCACGCCTGGGCCGCCGGCCCGGCCGTGCGCTTTCGAGCCGAGGCCTCCTCCGGCGATGCCGCCGCCGCGGGCATCGCGCGGATGCGCTTCGCGCTCGGCACCGACCACGACGTGTCGGAGTTCCACTCCCGCTTCAGGCGCGACCCGCTGATCGGCGCCGTCGTGCGCTTCCGGCCCTGGGTCCGGCCGCGGCGCCGCCCGGAGCCCTTCGAGGCGCTCGTTTGGGCCGTCTGCGAGCAGCTGATCGAGTCGCGGCGCGCGGGCGCGATTCAGCGCTCGATCGTCCGCAGGCACGGTCGCCGCAGCGCCTGCGGGCGCTTCGTCGCGCCGCCGTCCGCCGAGCGCCTGCGCGGCCGCGCCCCGGCCGAGCTGGACGCCTGCGGCCTCGCTCCCGAAGCGCTCGATCGCGCTGCTTCGGGCCGCCCGTGAGGTCGCCTCGGGCCGTGCCGACCTGAGCCGCCACGAGCCCTCCTGGCGGCGCCTGCTCTCCATACCCAACATCGGCAACTGGACGATCGAGATGCTCGCCTTCGAGGGCCAGGGCCGCGACGACGTGATCCCCGCGCTCGACCTCGCCTACGTCAAGCTGGTCGGGGAGCTGGCGGGCCTCGGCCGCCGCGCGACGGAGGACGAGGTGCGCGACTTCTTCGCGCCCTACGAGGAGTGGGCCGGGCTCGCCGGCATCTACGCTCTACAGAGGCGCTTCACGCGCTAGTCCCGCCTCACCCGAAGGAGACATCCATGGAGAAGCTCGAAAAGACCGAAGGGGAGTGGCGCACGGAGCTCTCGCCCCAGCGCTTCCACATCCTGCGCGAGAAGGGCACGGAGCCGCCCTTCACCGGCGCCTACACCTACTCGAAGGCTGACGGCATCTACCGTTGCGGCGCCTGCGGCAACGAGCTGTTCAGCTCGGACACGAAGTTCGACTCCGGCACCGGCTGGCCGAGCTTCACGGAGCCGGCGGTGGCGGACGCGGTCGAGCTCCACGAGGACAGCTCGCACGGGATGGTCCGCACCGAGGTCACCTGCGCCCGCTGCGGCGGCCATCTCGGCCACGTCTTCCCTGACGGGCCCGGCCCCGGCGGCCAGCGCTACTGCATCAACTCGATCGCGCTCGACCTCGACGAGCAGCCCGAGTAGGGCGCTTGCCCCGCGGCTAGCCCGGCTGGGGCGCCTGGGCGCCCGGCCCGAGCAGCGACTCCGGCGCGATACCGAGCTCCCTAAGCAGCTCGGTCAGCGGCCGGCCGCTGTCGGGCAGCTCGATCACCTGCTCCTTATTCGGCTCGCTGAGCGTCATCTCGACGATGACGCGCCCGCTCTCCAGGCCGCCAATCGAGTCGAGGTCGCCGGCCGGCACCTCGAAGTCGAGCTCGAGCTCGAGGCGTCGCCAGATTCCGTCGTCGCCGATCAGGACGGTGAACTCGGGGTCCTGGACCACTGACTCGAGCTGGTCGCCGGCGGGGAGGTCCTCGCGCTGCCCGGCCGGCAGGAGCTTGCGCAGGTCGTCCAGCATGGCCTTGACGTCGAGCGTGGCGCTGACGCTGTCGAACGAGCGGCCGTCCACCTCCTCCTCGTCCGCCTCGGCGTCACGCACCCAATCGAGAGGGTCGATACCGGCCTCGCGGAACGTCAGCAGACTGCCCCCGGCCAACGCCTCGTCTGCGAGCGCCTGCCAGGCCTCAGCGCCGAACTCGTAGGTGGTGCCGCCGTACTCGACGAAGGCGTTCTCCTTGGTGGAGATCACCCGGCCGTCGAACTCGAAGCCGGGCGCGTCCAGGCTGAGCTCCCAGTCGAGCTCAGGCAGGGCGGTGCTGCTGTAGGCGCTGAAAGGGCCCGACGCGCGCGCCTCGACGCGTGCCTCCGCCCCGTCAGAGCCTTCCAGATCGGCCTCGACATACATGCCGAACAGCCCGCTCTCCACGTCGGTCGAGAATCCCGTGCGCAGCAGGTCGGCCGCGTCCGCGCTGTTCTCGTCCGCGCCGCAGCCGGCGGCGAGCAGCAGAAGCGCGGCGACCAGCGCCGCCGCGGCCCGTCTCACAGCCCGGCTCCGGGCAGCAGCTTGTTGTCGTGCGCGGCGGCGGGCTCGGGCGGCTGCTGGAGCAGGTCGCTGTCGGTCATCCAGGCCGAGAAGGCGTCCCACTGCTCCGGGTCCTGCCAGCCATAGGGCCTGCCCTCGGGCGGGAAGAAGAGCGGCAGCGTCACCTCGACGACCGCGCGCTGCAGCTCGGGATCGAGGTCCGGGTTCGCCTCGAGCAGCCCCTGAATCGCCTCGTCCGGGTTCTCGCGCAGGTCGCGCGTCCCGCGCGAGAGAGCGCCGATGAAGGCGCGCAGCTTGCCCTTGTCGCGCTCGAGCGCGTCCCCGTTCGCCACCAGCACGAGCTCGTTGTAGGTCGGGACGCCGGCGTCCTCCATGCGGATGATCTGCGGCCGCTTGCCGCGCAGGCGCAGGTCGGTGCCCTCGTAGTTCCAGAACGCCCCGAGCGTCGCGTCGACCTTGCCGGTCAGCAGCGCGGGGGTGAGGTTGAAGCCGACGTTGCGCTCCTTGACCGAGTCGGTGTTCAGCCCGGCCTCGGCGAGGATCGTCTCGAGGTAGGCGGTCTGGTAGTCGATGCCCGCCGTGCCGACCGTCTTCCCCTTCAGGTCGCGGGGAGAGTGGATCTTTGCTTCCGGCAGCGAGATGATCGAGGTCAGCGGCTGCTGGACGATCGCCGCGATGCTGACCACGTTCAGGCCGATGTCGCGGGCGCGGAAGACCTCGGGCTCATACGAGATGGCGAGGTCGACGTTGCCGGCGGCCACCTGCTTGATCGGGACAGACGGGTCCGGCGGTGTGCGGATCTCGACGTCGAGCCCGGCCTGCTCGAAGTGGCCGGCGGCCTGCGCCGCGTAGATGCCGGCGTGGTCGGCGTTCGGGAAGTAGTCGAGCATGAGCTCGACCCGCTTCGAGCCGCTCGGCTCGAGCACGTCCTCCTTCTCGCCGCAGCCGGCGAGCACGACCAGGCCCAGCAGCAGGGCCGCGGTCAGTGGGAGGAGCTTTGTCATGCGATTCGTTCCTTTCGGCCGTGCCGAAGCGCCCGGCTCGGCCGGGTGCGCACGGGTTGGTTCCACGGGCAGGCGACTCGCTCGGCGATCGCGACCAGGGTGAACAGCGCCACGGCCATCAGCGTGAGGATCACGATCCCGGCGTAGACGCGCGGCGTCTGAAGCTGGGTGTTCCCGAGCAGGACGAGCCTGCCCAGACCCTCGTCCGCCCCGGCCCATTCGCCGAAGACGGCGCCGATGACCGACACCGTAGCGGCCACCTTCAGGCCGCTGAACAGGAACGGGAGGGAGGCGGGGAGCTCGACCGAGCGCAGCGTGCGCAGGCGCGAAGCCCCGAAGCTGCGCATCAACTTGAGCAGCTCGGGCTCGACGGAACGGAGGCCGTCCAGCAGGTTGACCGTGATCGGGAAGAAGCAGATCAGCGCGACGATGGCGAGCTTGGGGCCGATGCCGTAGTCGAACGCGAGCACGAAGATCGGGGCGAGCACGACGATCGGGATCGCCTGCGAGGCCACGAGCAGCGGGTAGGCGGCGTCGCGGAGCGGCCGGATCAGGTGCATGACGATCGCAAGCCCCACCCCGGCGACGACGGCGATCGCCAGGCCAAGCAGGACCTCGACGAGCGTGACCCAGGCGTTGTCCCAGAGGAGCGACCAGTCCTCGCGCAGGGCGTCCCAGGTCTCGACCGGCGAGGCCAGCGTCAGGTCGTCGACCGACTGGAGCGACGCCACGCCCTGCCAGGCGAGCACGAACAGGACGAGCAGGGCTGCGCTCAGCGCGTATCTCATGGGCGCAGCGCCTCCAGGGCATCGCGCCGGAGCGCGGCGAGGTCGGGGTCCGTCACGGAGCGCGGGCGCGGCAGCGTGACCTCGAACTCCGCGACCACGCGCCCGGGCCGCGCCGACAGCACGATAACCCGGTCGGCCAGGAAGATGGCCTCCTCGACATCGTGGGTCACGAGCAGCACCGTGCGCGGCTCCTCGGCGAGCATGCCCGCGAGCCACTCCTGAAGGTCGGCGCGCGTGATCGCGTCCAGCGCTCCGAATGGCTCGTCGAGGAGCAGCAGCGGGCGCCCCGGCAGCAGCGTGCGCAGGAAGGCGACGCGCTGGCGCATCCCGCCGGACAGCTCCGCGGGCCGCGAGCGCTCGAACTCGGCGAGCCCGAAGCGCTCGAACAGCGGCTCGGCGCGCCGCCGCGCTTCGGCGCGCCGGACGCCCTGGCACTCGAGCGCGAGCGCGGCGTTGCCGAGCGCGTCGCGCCAGGGGAGCAGCAGGTCGCGCTGGGGCATGTAGGCGCAGGCCGCGCGGCGCTCCTCGGCGCTCGCCGCCCCGTGCACGCGCACGACGCCCTCGTCGGGCTCCTGGAGACCCGCCACCAGCTCGAGCAGCGTCGACTTGCCGGAGCCGGAGGGGCCGACCACGGCGGTGATCTCGTCCTGCCGCAGGGTCAGATCGATGCCCGCGAGCGCGGTCAGCGCGCCATAGCGGCGGGTGACGTTCTCGAAAGAGAGAGGCTCCTGTACGGGAGCCTCGGCCTGTCTCTGCATCGCTCCCTCCGCGGGCATTACCCCACAGGTTCGAAGGGTCGGCGCCGGTCGGTGAAGCCCACCGTGGGCACCCTCTCAGCCCGCCTTCCCCGCGAGCCCCCCTGTTTTTCAGCCTGGGAGTCTAGACCCCGGCGCTCATGCCCCGATGCGCAGCTCGGCGATCGCGTTCACGAAGGTCTCCAGCTGCTTCGTCGTCCAGCACTCGAAGACGCCGTCGCAGAAGGGCTCGTAGGACGACATCACGGAGTCGCCGTAGTTCCAGTAGAGGCGCGGCTCGGGATTGATCCAGAACGTGTGGCCGGCGCGCGCGGCCACGTGCCCGAACACGGGTGCGTGCGGCTCGCGGCCGTTGGTGCGCGCGTCGCCGAGCACGATCACCGTGGAGCGCGGGTCGAGGTCGTCGACGACCTTGTCCAGGAACTCGACCCAGACGCGCCCGTAGTCGGTGTAGCCCGACACGTCGGCCACGCCGGCGTCGGTGGCGATCCGGCGCGAGACCGCCTCGAAGGAGCGCTCGCGCTCGAACACCCCGGTGACCTCCGAGATTCGCTCCACGAAGACGAACGAGCGCAGCTTGCGGAACTGGTCGTGCAGGGCGTGCAGCACGCTCAGGAAAAAGACGCTCGCGCTCGTGACGCTCGTCGAGACGTCGCATAGCACGTACAGCTCGGGGCGGCGCGGCCGCTTCGGTCGGTACTTCAGCTCGAGCGGCACGCCGCCGGTCTGGAGCGAGGCGCGCATCGTTCGCCGCATGTCGACCTGCCAGGACCGCCGCCGGCCGCGGTGCTCGCGGCCGTGGGACGCGAGCCGCTTCTTCATCTGCGCCACCACGCGATGCACCTGTGACAGGTCCTGCGCGGGGTTCGTCGGCAGCGCCCGGTCGAACTCGCGCAGCGGCTTGGCCGGCGGCAAGGACTGCGTCCGCTCGATCATCTGGCGCTCGAGCTCACGGCGCACGTGACGCTCGAACTCCTGCAGGCGGTCGCGCGGCACCGAGTCCGGGTCGGGCAGCTCCGCGTTCGGGTGCTCACCCTTGAGGCTGAGCGTGCGGCGGATGCGCTGCACGTCCACGCCGATCACCCCGGAGCCCTCGCCCTGGCGGCCGAAGGCGGCGATCGCGAGCCGCGCGAGGTCGCGCATCTCGCCGTCGCTGCCCGCGCGGATCGCTTCGCGGATGCGCTCACGCAGCGCGTCGAGGTCGAGTTCCTCTCCGCCCGAGAAGCGCTCCTCGCGCAGGCCCTGCTCGATCGCCTCGCGCTCGACGGCGCGGAAGAAGAAGCGCTCGAAGAGCACGTCGAGGACGTGGCGGTCCTCCTGGGACTTCGCGAGCGTGGCGGCGAGCGCGCTGTGGAAGTCGGAGCGCGATGTCCAGCTCACGGCGTCGAGCGCGTGGAAGGCGTCGAGCAGCTCGCTCGTCCCGACGGCGACGCCCTCGCGCCGCAGCTCGTCGGCGAACTCGAGCAGGCGCGGCGCCATCCCGTCGGGTCCGGGGGCGGGCGGCATGCCGCCGTACAGCCCGGGGTTCCGAGTCCGCCGGCGCGCAGCCGGCCGAGCCGGCCGCTTGCCGCTATCCGGCTTGCCGTGTCCCGACGATTCCATCGCCCAGCTTCACCCCGACGCGCTCGGCCACGAGGTCGAGATCGGTCCGGTGCTTGACGATGATCGACATCGTCTTCTCGAGCACGCTGCGGTCGACGTCCTCGGCGCCCAGCAGCAGCAGCGCCCGCGCCCAGTCGATCGACTCGGCGATCGAGGGCGGCTTCTTGAGGTCGAGCTGGCGAACCATGTGGATGACCTCGACCAGCTTGCGGGCGATGCCCTGATCGAGCTCGGGCGCGTGCAGGTGGACGATCTCGAGCTCGCGCTCGACGTCCGGATAATCGAGCCACAGATAGAGGCAGCGCCGCTTGAGCGCCTCGGTCAGCTCGCGCGAGTTGTTCGAGGTGAGCAATACGAGCGGCTGCGTGCGCGCCTCGACCACGCCCAGCTCGGGGATCGAGATCTGGAAGTCGGACAGGACCTCGAGCAGCATCGCCTCGAACTCCTGGTCGGTCTTGTCGATCTCGTCGATCAGGAGCACGACCGGCTCCTCGGCCGCGATCGCGTTCAGAAGCGGCCGCGGGAGCAGGAACTCCTCGCCGAAGATGTCCTCCTGGACCTGCTCCCAGCCCGTGCCCGAAGCCTCGGTCTGGATGCGCAGGAGCTGCTTGCGGTAGTTCCACTCGTACAGCGCCTTGGCCTCGTCCAGGCCCTCGTAGCACTGAAGCCGGATCAGCCTGCGGCCGGTCGCCCGGGAGACCGCCTTGGCGAGCTCCGTCTTGCCGACCCCGGCCGGTCCCTCGACCAGCACCGGCTTGTCGAGCTTGCCCGCGAGAAAGGAGACGAGGGCGGCCGAGTCGTCGGCGAGATAGCCCACCTCACCAAGGCGCTCGCGCGCCCGCTCGATCGATTCGAACTCGCCGGCCATGAACGGCCAAGGATACTTTCGTGCCCTTGCTCGCGGCCCTCGTCGCCCAGATCCCGGACCTGCCTGGCCTCGGCGACGAGGGACCGGGCGATCTCGAGTCCCTGCTCACCTGGTGCTTCCTGCTGATGGGTGGCGGATTCGCGATCGGCCTGCTCGGTCACATCATCAGCTCAAGGGTGCTGGTGGCGATCGGGATCGCCGTGGTGATGGTTGGAACGGTGGTGTTCGCGCTGGCGGTGGGTCGCTATGGGTAACCGGCCACCGGTACGACTTGAGGTCGTCTCACGACACCAAGTCGGGCCGGTAGCACGGCAGGCCGAGGGAGGCGGCGAGCAGCGCCTTCAGGGCGCGTCGCGGCGGGCGCCGAAGCCGATCCCGTCGCCCACGGGGAGCACGCAGGCGACCCAGCGGTCGCTGTTCAGAAGGTCCGAGTTGAGCGTCCGCGCGGCGCTCAGCGAGCCGGGGTTCCACTGCGTGGCGGCGCCCTCCGGCAGCGCGGCCTCGCCACTCATCAGCAGGTTGTCGACGACGAGCACGCAGCGTTCCGTGACCAGCGTCTCGGCCAGCTCGATGTAGCGCGTGTACTCGCCCTTGCTGGCGTCGACGAACAGCAGCCCGAAGGGCCCGGAGAGCCCGGGGATCGTCTCGAGAGCGTCGCCCTCGATCAGCTCTACCTTGTCCGCCACCCCGCCCCGCTCGAGGTAGGCGCGCGCCTGGGAGGCGCGCTCGGGGTCGCGCTCGAGCGTCACGATGCGGCCCGACGAGAGCTGTTCGGCCATGTGCAGGGTCGAGTATCCGATCGCGGTGCCGACCTCGAGCACGATCGGGTCGAGCGCCCGGCACAGCACGGCGAGGAAACGGCCGGTCTCCCACTCGACGATCGGCACGGAGTCGCGTTCCGCCACGCCCTCCATCTCGGCCATCAGCTCCGAGCGTTCGGGGCGCAGTTTCGTGAGGTAGCGCTTGACGTTCTCGTCGAGGATTGCCATCGGCGCAATGTACCCTGGGGCGATGCCAGGCTCGGTGGAGAGGATCGCCGTCAGCGCGCACGAGAGCGAGCTCCCGGCGGCGGTGGAGGAGGTCGAGGTAAGCGAGCGTGGAGTCAGGGGCGACCGCTACGGCGACGCCGGTGACGTGACCCTCATCCAGGCCGAGGCACTCGAGGGCCTGCGTGCCGACACGGGCATCGACCTCTCGCACGAGGCCTCGCGCCGACAGGTGCTCACGCGCGGCATCGACTTGAACGGGCTGGTCGGCAAGCGCTTCATGGTCGGCTCGGTCGAGCTCGAGGGCGCCGAGCTCTGCGAGCCCTGCAACCATCTCCAGTCGCTGACCGAGCATGGTGTCCTGCGCGGCCTTGTCCACCGCGGCGGCCTGCGGGCGGACATCGTGGGCGGCGGGCGCATCGTCGTCGGCGACACGGTCGAAGTCTCGGCTCTGGGAGGGAGCGAATGAGCCTCATCGAGGTCCCCTCGGGGCTTGAAGGTGTGAAGGCGTTCGACACCACCATCGCCGAGCCGGACCGTGAGGGCGGCGCCCTTCGCTACCGCGGGGTCGACATCGAGGAGCTCGTCGGCAACGTGCCCTTCGAGAAGGTCTGGGGACTGCTCGTGGACGGCTTCTACGAGCCGGGGCTGCCGCCGGCCGAGCCGTATCCTCTGACGGTCCGCACGGGCGACCCGCGCGTCGACCTCCAGGCTGCGCTCGCGATGCTTGCGCCTGAGTGGGGCCTCCGCCAGCTGATCGATATCTCCGACGAGCAGGCCAGGGCCGACCTGGCGCGCGTCTCGGTGATGGCCCTGTCTTTCGTGGCGCAGTCTGCACGCGGCGTCGGCCACCCGCCGATCCCGCAGCGCGAGATCGACAAGGCGCGGTCGATCCCCGAGCGCTTCCTGATCCGCTGGCGTGGCGAGGCCGACCCGCGCCACGTCAAGGCGATCGACGCCTACTGGATCTCCGCGGCCGAGCACGGCATGAACGCCTCGACCTTCACGGCGCGCGTGGTGGCGTCGACCGGGGCCGACGTGGCTGCGGCGCTGTCCGCCGCGGTGGGCGGGCTGTCAGGGCCGCTGCACGGCGGGGCCCCCTCGCGCGTGCTGCATATGCTCGACGAGGTCGCCGCCGCCGGCGATGCGGAGCGCTGGGTCAAGGACGCTCTCGACCGCGGCGAGCGGCTGATGGGCTTCGGCCACCGCGTCTACCGCGCAGAGGACCCGCGGGCACGGGTGCTGCGCCGGACGGCGCGCGAGATCGGCGCGCCGCGGCTCGAAGTGGCCGAGAAGCTCGAGGAGGCCGCCCTGGCCGAGCTCGCCGCTCGCAAGCCGGACCGCGTGCTGGCCACGAACGTCGAGTTCTGGTCGGCGGTCGTGCTCGACTTCGCGGATGTGCCGCCCGGCCTGTTCACACCGATGTTCTCGTCCGCGCGCGTGGCGGGCTGGTCGGCGCACATCATGGAGCAGAAGCGCGAGGGCAGGCTGATCCGGCCGAGCGCGCAGTACGTGGGGCCCGCGCCGCGCTCCGCCGACTCCGTCAACGGTGCCGCACCGTCCTAGGGTGCTGCGATGACGAGCGCTGAGAAGCGGCTCGTCCTCGTAGCCGCGATCCTCGGCACGACCGTCGTCACGGTCGACTCGACCGTGGTCAACGTCGCGCTGCCCGCGATCGCGGACGACCTCGGCGGTGGGCTCGCGGGCCAGCAGTGGACCTCGAACGCCTATCTCGTCACGCTCAGCTCGCTGCTCCTGATCGGCGGCTCGCTCGGCGACCTGTTCGGCGAGCGGCGCATGTTCGTCCTTGGCGTAGCCGGCTTCGGCGTGACCTCGCTCCTGTGCGCGCTCGCGCCGACGATCGAGCTGCTGGTGGCGGCCCGGGCGCTCCAGGGCATCTCCGGCGCAATCCTGACGCCGGCGGCGCTGGCCGTGATCGTTGCGGTGTTCCCTCCGGACGAGCGCGGCAAGGCGGTCGGCGCCTGGACCGCCTGGGGCGGCATCGGCACGGTGCTCGGGCCTCTGATCGGCGGCCAGCTCGTCGACAGCGCCTCGTGGCGCTGGATCTTCGCGATCAACATCCCGATCGTCCTGCTCACGCTCTTCATCGTCTTCCGGGCCGTGCCCGAAGGCCGCGAGCGCGACCCGAACGCCCGCGTCGACGTGGTGGGGGCGACGCTGTGCGCGCTCGGGCTCGCGGGGATGACCTTCGGGCTGATCGAGCAGCCGCTGCGCGGCTGGAACGACCCGGCCGTCTTCCTCTCCCTGATCATCGGCGCGGCCCTGTTCGCCTCCTTCATCGTCTGGGAGGCGCGCACAGAGCATCCGATGCTGCCACTCGGCCTCTTCCGGCGGCGCAACTTCGCGATCGGCAACATCGAGACCTTCTCGATGTACGGGGGCCTAGGGCTGCTGTTCTTCTTCCTCGTCCTGTTCCTCCAGCAGGTGGCGGGTTACAACGCGCTGGAGGCCGGCGCAGCGAGCATCCCGGTGACGCTCGTCATGTTCGCGTTCTCGACCCGCTTCGGGATGATGGCCGACCGCCACGGGCCGCGCTTCTTCATGGGAGTCGGGCCGCTGGTCGCCGCGCTCGGGCTGGCCTGGTTCCTGCGCCTGGACGCCGACGTCGACTACGTGAGCGACCTGCTGCCCGGTCTCTTGATCTTCGCGATCGGGCTGTCGATGACGGTCGCCCCGCTCACGGCCACCGTGCTCGCAGACGCCGACGAAAGCAACGCCGGCATCGCGTCGGGGGTCAACAACGCGATTGCGCGCGTTGCCAGCCTCGTGGCGATCGCCGGGGTCGGGGCGATCGTGGCCGCGTCGTTCGGGTCGAACCTCGACGAGGAGCTGGGTCCGCGCGCGCAAGGAAATCCGCAGCTGGAGGCCGCGATAGAGGATGCGAAGCGCCAGCCGCTGGCTGAGGTCGTCGTGCCGGGGCTGCCGCCGGCGGAGCAGGCCGAGGTGACCGAGGCGTCCCAGAACGCCTCGGTGGACGCCTTCCACGTGGGCATCGGTATCGCTACGGTGCTGGTCGCGCTCGGGGGCACCCTCGGGCTGATCGGGATCGTCAACCCTCGCCGCCGCGTCGAGGCCGAGGAGTGCCCCGGCGGCCAGCTCGTCGGGGTGACCCGCGAGGGGGCGCGCCAGTCCCCCTGCGACTGGGACACCGGCGAGATTCAGACGGTCCCGGCCGGCCCCGGTTAGAGTCGCCGGGTGGCCCGGCTCGACCGTCGCGAATTCCTCTCAGGCGCCGCGGGGGCAGCGCTTGCGCTGACGGTCCCCGGCCAGGCGGGGGCCGGGGTGCTCGGCGATGCGTCGTCGCTTTCGCCGCAAGCCGCCAGGGCGCTCCGCTCGGCGGTCCGCGGCAAGGTCTTCCTCCCGCGCACCCCTGGCTACAACAAAGCGCGGCTCGTCTACAACCTGCGCTACGACGGCACGCGACCGGACGCGGTGGTGCAGGCGGCGAGCACCCAGGACGTGGCGGCGGTGGTGCGTTGGGCGAACCGCTTCGACGTGAACGTCGTGGCACGCTCGGGCGGCCACAGCTACGCCGGCTACTCGACGACGGCAAACGGTGTCGTCGTCGACCTCTCGCGCATGAACGGGGTGCGCGTGTCGAACGGGCGCGCGACGCTCGGCGCCGGGACGCAGCTGATCGACATGTACTCCTCGCTCGCGCGCCGCGGGCTCACGGTGCCCGGCGGCTCCTGCCCGTCGGTCGGCGTCGCGGGGCTGGCGCTCGGCGGAGGCCACGGGCTCGCCGGCAGGCGCTGGGGCCTCATGACGGACAACATCCGCGCGGTCACGATCGTCACGGCTGACGGGCGCATCCGCCAGGTGACCGCCGGCAGCGACGAGGACCTCTTCTGGGCCTGCCAGGGAGGGGGCGGGGGCAACTTCGGCATCGTCACCAGCCTCACCATGGAGACACACCGCACGCGCGGGGCGGCCTGGTTCTTCATCTCCTTCCCCTGGTCGCAGGCGAGCCAGGTGCTGGCGGCCTGGCAGGCCTTCGCTCCGCACGCGCCGCCCACGCTCACCTCGATCTGCTCGCTCGGCACCGGCTCGGGCGGCCCGGCGGTGACCGCGCTCGGCCAGTTCTTCGGCTCGCCCGCGAAGCTGCGCCGCCTGATCCGGCCGCTCGCGCGCGTCAGCGGCGCGCGTGTCAGCGTGGGCAGCGCGAGCTACATGTCGCTGATGCTGCGCTGGGCGGGCTGCCTGCAGGAGGGCTTCACGGCCTGCCACACGGTCGGCACCTTCCCGGGCGGCACGATGCCCCGCACGAGCTTCTATGCCAAGTCCGACTACTTCGACCGGGCGCTCTCGGCGCGGGCGCGCGCAACGATGATCGACTGGATCGAGCGCCGCCAGCGCAGCGGTGCCGGCTCGGGCGCGCTGCTGCTCGACGCTTACGGAGGCGCCTACAACCGGCCCGCGGCCGACGCAACGGCCTTCGTCCACCGCGACATGCTGTTCTCGCTCCAGTACGACGCCTACTTCAGCGGCTCCGGCGGCGGCGCCGCGAACGCCTGGATCAACGGCGTCTGGCGCGCGCTACGGCCGTTCGCGTCCGGTCAGGCCTACCAGAACTACATCGACCCGCAACTCCCCGGCTGGGCGCGCGCGTACTACGCGGGCAACCTGCCGCGCCTGCGCCAGATCAAGAAGCAGGTCGACCCGGACTTCCGCTTCAGGTTCCGTCAGGCGATTCCGCCGGCGGCTTAGCCGACGGCTGTTGCGGGATGTCGTCCGCCGGGTGCTTCGCGCGCTCGCGCGCCCCCGCCAGGAACAGGATCGCTGCGCAGGCGAGCGCCAGCAGGTTCTGGCCGAGCGAGCGGTCGAAGAGCCGCGCGACGATCAGCACGCCCGCCCACACGCCCGCGGTGGCGATGATCGTGCCGTCGCCGAAGGGGAGATGGAAGCTCTGGCCCTCGGCGCGCGCGAACAGCAGGGCGAGCACGCCGGCCGCGATCAGGAGCTCTGCGAGCTCGACGAACGAGAAGGGGCCGAACGTGCTGACCGCGAGCAGCACCGCCGCGGCGGCCGCCGCCTTCTGCTCGGTGTTCAGCAGCCGGAAGGCGCGGGTGACCCTGCTCACGCCGCGCTTTGAGCGCCCGCGCGCAGACGGCGCTCGAGCAGCTCCGCGTCCGCGTCGGAGACCGTCCGGAGCTGCCCCTGGAAGGCGAGCGGCCAGTGCGCGGCGGGCCACTTGGACGCGTGCTCGAGCTGGCCCACCAGCTCGACCGCCGGTACGAACTCCTGCTCCTCGAGCACGATCTCGGGCTCGGTCTCGAAGCGCCACGGATAGGGGTCGGGGTTGCCCGGCTTGCCGGGCCAGATGCGCTCGCGGTCCTCGTACATCTCGCCGGTCACACGGACGCTGCCGCCGAAGGCCTGGACGCCCGTGACGTAGAACACGATCGTGTCGCCCGGCTCGATCTGCTCGGCCATTCCACGCCTGCCCTCCTTGGCCCCGATCACCCGGAAGCCGTGCTCGCGCGTGGCGCGCAGGTTGTCGAGCGAGCCCGTCAGAATCCAGGTTCGTGCCACGGCCGACAGGTTAGTGGGACTCGCCAGCGCTCCTTGTACCCTTCTGGCCCGCATGCCTGACGACGAGCTCCACCTGATCGGCCCGGACGACATCGCGTACCGGCTCGACCTGACGCCCGCCCAGCTGAAGATCACCTGGACGGCGCTCAAGGCGTACCTGGACGACTTCGGGCATGACGAGCGCGACGTGCAGGCGATCGCGCGCGAGGTGCTCGCCAAACTCCCGGACGAGCACGCAATCCGCCCGATCGACATAGGCCGGGGCCGGTAGAGAAACCCGTGTCGCCGGACCTCACCCGTCGCGATCTGATCCGCGCCGGCGGCGCCGGTGCTGCCGGCATCGCGCTGCTGGGCGCGAGCGCCTGCGACTCCGGCGGCGAGGCCGGCGCCACAGAGCAGACCCGGACGACGGCGGCACCGCCCCCGAACCCGATGAACGTCGTCGTGGTGGTGATGGACAGCCTGCGCGCCGACCACATCTACGGCGGCGGAGCCCGCACGGGTTCGATGGTCAAGGTGATGAGGGAGGGCGTGCGCTTCACGAACGCCTACCCCGAGGGGATGCCCACGATCCCGGCGCGGCGGGCGATCATGGCCGGCCGCCGGACGTTCCCGTTCCGCGGCTGGAAGCCGAAATGGGACGACCTGCCGGCGCAGCCGGGCTGGGAGCCCGTCGGCAGCGACGGCGAGATGTGGACCGAGGTGCTCGGCCGCAACGGCTGGACCACCGGCTACGTCACGGACAACCCGCACATGCTGCTTCCCGTGCACAAGCGCTTCCGGGCGCGCTTCGATCGCGTCGAGCTCGTCGACGGCCAGGTGCCGGTGCGCAGGAAGCCGAAGCGCAAGGTTCCGGAGAAGCAGGTCGACCACTTCATGCCGGCCTCGATCGACGACGGCAAGTCAGAGCCGCGGATGGCCACCTACCTCGCGATCAACCCGCGTGATCGCGACGAGGACGACTTCAACGCGGCGAAGGTCTTCACGCAGGGGATGGCCTGGCTCGAGTGGGCCCGCGCGCGCCAGCCGTTTGCGCTCGTGGTCGACTCGTTCGACGCCCACGAGCCGTGGGATGCACCGCGCCGGCTTGTCGACATGTACGGCCCGCCGCGCCCCGACGGGATTGAGCCGATACAGCCGTTCGCGACGCCCGCCGGCCAGTGGCGCGAGCTCGGCCTGTCGCAGGGCGTCTTGCGGCGAATGCGCCAGCTCTACGCCGCCGAGGTCACGCTGGTCGACGTCTGGCTCGGCCACTTCCTCGACAGGCTCGCCGGGCTGGGTCTCGACGAGAACACGCTCGTGGTGCTCGTCTCGGATCACGGCGTCCTGCTCGGTGAGTACGGCTGGGTCGGCAAGCGCTTTTCGGAGATGCACCAGGCACTCACCCACGTACCGCTGATGATGCGCCACCCGGCCCGCAAGGCGAAGAACGCGGTGAGCACCTACTACGCCTCGACCCACGACATCGGCCCGACCGTGCTGAGCGCCGCCGGCATCGACGTGCCGGACGACATGGACGGTGTGAACCTCTCGACCGTGTTCGACGGGAAGCGGCCGGACAAGAAGCGCGGCTACCGCACCGCCTCCTACAACACCTATGTGAGCGCCGGCGACGACCGCTGGCTGCTGATCGCCGGCAACAAGCGCCAGGACCTGCGCCTCTACGACCGCAAGGCGGACCCCGGGGAGACCCGCAACGTCGCCGCGAGCAACCCTCGGCAGGTGCGCCGGCTCTGGAACATGATCCTGAAGGATGCGGGCCCCAAGGGCCTGCCCAAGTTCCCCAAGGGCGGCGGCGAGGGCTGATCCCGGTGGCGGGCCCGGGCTCCCCGCTGCGCGCCGACGCCAACGCCGGGCGGGTCGCGCTCGTGACGGGCGGAGGGACCGGCCTCGGGCGGGCGACCGCTCTCGAGCTCGCGGCGACGGGGGCTCGGGTCGCCGTATGTGGGCGGCGTGCGGAGCCGCTCGCGGAGACCGCCGCCGCCATCGACGCCGCCGGCGGCGAGTGCCTCGCGGTAGCCGCAGACCTGCGTGAGGAGGCCGAGGTCGAGCGCCTCGTCGCCGCGGCGCTCGAGCGCTTCGGCAAGCTGGACGTGCTCGTCAACAACGCCGGCGGTCAATTCTCGGCGCCCGCCGAGGAGATCGGCCTGAAGGGCTGGCGCGCCGTGCAGCGCGTGACCCTCGACGCCGTCTGGAGCGTGACGCACGCGGTGGCAACGCGGGCGCTCATCCCGGGTGGCGGCGGGCTGATCGTGTTCGTCGGCTTCAGTCCCCTGCGCGGCATCCCCGGCTTCGCGCACGCCGCGGCCGGCCGGGCCGCCGTGGCCAATCTCGCGGCCGGGCTCGCGCTCGAGTGGAGCCGGCACCGGATCCGCAGCGTCTGCGTGGCGCCCGGGACGATCGCCACCGAGGCGCTCGAGGGCTACGGGGAGGAGGCCGTCAGCGCCTGGGAGCGCTCGGTGCCGCTCGGGCGGCTCGGCCGGCCCGAAGAGGTCGCGAGCCTGATCGCCTTCCTCGCCTCGGACGCCGGCGCCTACATCACCGGCACGACGATCGTCGTCGACGGCGGCGCGGATGCATGGGGGCTGGCCGAGCCGCCGCCGCTCCCCGGGAGCTAGTGCTGCGAGGCCGGCAACACCGGCGCGACGTGGCATGATCTCGCGGTGACCAGCAGACCCGCCGCGGCGCAGCACCTGGGCGACCTCGCGCGGCTGCGCCGCGTCCGCGACCGAATCGACCGGGAGTACGCCCAGCCGCTGGACGTCGAGGCGCTCGCCCGCGACGCGCACATGTCGCCGGGGCACTTCAGTCGCCAGTTCCGGCTCGCCTACGGCGAGTCGCCGTACGGCTACCTGATGACGCGGCGCATCGAGCGCGCGATGGCGCTGCTGCGTCGTGGCGACCTCAGCGTCACCGAGATCTGTTTCGAGGTCGGCTGCTCGTCGCTGGGCACCTTCAGCACTCGCTTCACCGAGCTGGTCGGTATGCCCCCCAGCGCCTACCGGCGCCACGCGGCGCGCGCGACGACGGGGATGGCGCCGTGCGTGGCAAAACGGGTGACCAAACCGATCAGGAATCGAGAAGCGCGGGCCCCGAGCCGCGCCTAGGGTTCCCTGCCATGGACCTAACCATTCACCAGACCTTCCTCCCGTACGACGATCCGGACGCATCCTTGGCCTTCTATCGCGACAACCTCGGCTTCGAGGTCCGCAACCACGTCGAGTACAACGGGATGCACTGGATCACCCTCGGCCCCGCCCAGCAGCCCGACACGTCGATCGTCCTGCACCCGCCGGGCGCGGACCCGGGCATCACCGACGACGAGCGTCGCACGATCGCCGAGATGATGGCCAAGGGCACCTACGCCGGCATCAACCTGGGCACGAAGGACATCGACGGGACCTTCGAGCGGCTCCAGGCCGGCGGCGGCGAGGTCGTCCAAGAGCCGATCGACCAGCCCTACGGGATTCGCGACTGCGCCTTCCGCGATCCCTCGGGCAACCTGCTCCGCATCCAACAGCTGCGCTAAGCCGTCATGGCCACCCAGACGAAGATGCGGTCGCCTGCGCTGCACACTGCCGACAGCCACGAACTGATCCGCGTCCACGGCGCGCGCGTGAACAACCTCAAGGACGTCAGCGTCGAGCTCCCGAAGCGCCGGCTGACGGTGTTCACCGGCGTCTCCGGCTCGGGCAAGAGCTCGCTGGTGTTCGGGACGATCGCCGCGGAGTCGCAGCGGCTGATCAACGAGACCTACAGCGCCTTCGTGCAGGGCTTCATGCCGACCTTGGCGCGGCCCGAGGTCGACGTCCTCGACGGCCTGACGACCGCGATCAGCGTGGATCAGGAGCGGATGGGTTCCAACCCCCGCTCGACCGTCGGCACGGCGACCGACGCCGACGCGATGCTGCGCATCCTGTTCAGCCGGCTCGGAAAGCCGCACATCGGTGGGCCCGGCGCGTTCTCCTTCAACGTCGCGTCCGTCCACGGGAGCGGCGGGCTCACGGTCGAGCGCGGCGACAAGACCATCACCAAGAGCGCGAGCTTCAGCCGCACCGGCGGCATGTGCCCGCGCTGCGAGGGCCGCGGCTCGGTCAGCGACTTCGACCTGTCAGCTCTCTACGACGAGAGCAAGTCCCTGAATGAGGGAGCGCTGACGATCCCCGGCTACAGCATGGACGGCTGGTACGGCCGGATCTACCGCGGCTGCGGCTACTTCGACCCCGACAAGCCGATCAAGAAGTTCAACAAGCGCGAGCGCCACGACCTGCTCTACAAGGAGCCGACCAAGATCAAGGTCGAGGGCATCAACCTGACCTACGCGGGGCTGATCCCGCAGATCCAGAGGTCGTTCCTGTCCAAGGACGTCGATGCGCTGCAGCCGCATGTGCGCGCCTTCGTAGAGCGAGCGGTGGTGTTCACCACCTGCCCCGACTGCGAGGGCACCCGGCTCAGCGATGCGGCTCGGTCGTCGAAGATCGACGGCGTCGGCATAGCCGACGTCTCCGCGATGCAGATCACCGACCTCGCGGAGTGGGCGGCCGGCCTGGACGAGCCGTCCGTCGCACCGCTGCTGCAGACCCTGCGGCACACCCTCGACTCGTTCGTCGAGATCGGGCTGGGCTACCTCTCACTCAACCGGCCGTCGGGCACGCTTTCGGGCGGCGAGGCCCAGCGCACGAAGATGATCCGCCACCTCGGCTCCTCGCTGACCGACGTCACCTACGTCTTCGACGAACCCACGATCGGCCTGCATCCCCATGACGTGGAGCGGATGAACGGCCTGCTGCTGCAGCTGCGCGACAAGGGCAACACCGTGCTGGTCGTCGAGCATGAGCCCGACACGATCGCGATCGCCGACCACGTCGTCGACCTCGGCCCCGGCGCCGGCACCGGTGGTGGCGAGGTTGTCTTCGAGGGGACCGTCGACGGGCTGCGGGACAGCGACACGGTCACCGGGCGGCACCTGGACGACCGGGCCTCCTTGAAGCCGTCGGTGCGGGAACCCTCGGGGATGCTCGAGGTGCGCGGCGCCGACACCCACAACCTGCGGGACGTCGACGTGAACATCCCACTCGGCGTGCTGGTGGTGCTGACCGGAGTGGCGGGGTCTGGAAAGAGCTCGCTGATCGCCGGCTCGGTGGCGGGCCGGGACGGGGTGGTGACGGTCGACCAGGGTGCCATCCGCGGCTCGCGACGCAGCAACCCGGCGACGTACACCAAGCTGCTCGACCCGATCCGCAAGGCGTTCGCAAAGGCAAACGGCGTCAAGCCGGGGCTGTTCAGCGCCAACTCCGACGGCGCCTGTCCCAACTGCAACGGCGCCGGCGTGATCTATACCGACCTGGGGATCATGGCCGGCGTGGCCAGCACCTGCGAGGAGTGCGAGGGGAAGCGCTTCCAGGCCGAGGTGCTCGAGTACGAGTTCGGCGGCAAGGACATCAGCGAGGTGCTCGCGATGCCGGTGAGCGAGGCCGAGGAGTTCTTCGCCGACGGCGAGGCGAGCACGCCGGCCGCGCACAAGGTGCTCGACCGGCTCGCCGACGTCGGGCTCGGCTATCTCAGCCTCGGACAGCCGCTCACCACGCTGTCCGGCGGCGAGCGGCAGCGGCTCAAGCTGGCCACGCATATGGGGGAGAAGGGCGGAGCACCGCACGTTCTCGTCCTCGACGAGCCGACCACCGGCCTGCACCTCGCCGACGTCGAGCAGCTGCTCCGCCTGCTCGACCGGCTCGTCGACTCCGGCAAGTCGGTCATCGTCATCGAGCACCACCAGGGGGTCATGGCGCACGCCGACTGGATCATCGACCTCGGCCCCGGCGCCGGACACGACGGCGGCCGGATCGTCTTCGAGGGCACACCCGCCGACCTCGTCGCCGCCCGCTCCACACTCACAGGCGAGCACCTCGCGGCCTACGTCGGTACCTGACCGAGGCCCTCGCGGACGAGGAAGCTGCGCAGACGAGCCCGCCGCCCGCCGCAGCTAGACGGCCGCCGGCTCGGCGGCCAGCCCCGGCGAGCTGCCGTACGAGAGCAGGCCGTCGAGCCCCCGCTTCGCCACCTCGTTGGCCACGATCACGCGCTGGATCTCGCTCGTCCCCTCCCAGATGCGGTCGACGCGCAGGTCGCGGTAGAGCCGCTCGCAGGGGTTCTCGCGCATGTAGCCGCGCCCGCCGTGGATCTGCAGCGCCCGGTCGACCACGCGGCCCGCGGCCTCCGAGGCCGACAGCTTCACGACGGCCGCCTTCCCGTGCAGCAGGCGCCGGTCGAGACCCTGGTCCGCCTCCCACGCCACCTGCCGCACGAGCGCCCGGTTGGTCGAGATGTCGACGACGCTGTCGGCGATCATGCCCTGGATCAGCTGATAGCCGATCAGCCGCTCGCCGAACTGCTCGCGCTCGCCGGCCCAGTCGACGGCGGCGCGCAGTGCGCGCTCCGCTGCGCCGACCGTGCGCGCGGCGATCATGAGCCGCTCCTCGACGAACCAGTCGCGGGTGAGCTCGTAGCCCTCGCCGATCCCGCCGAGCACGGCGCCCTCCGGCAGCAGGACGTCCTCGAAGCCGAACTCCGGGTGCTCGTACACGAACGTGTGCATGTAGCGCGGCGTCCGCAGGACGCTGACGCCGGGAATGTCCTTGTCGACGAGGAAGAGCGTCGGCGAGCGCTCGGGCAGCACGAGCGCCAGCACGATCAGGAAGTCGGCGACGTCGCCGACCGTCACGAACCACTTCTCGCCGTTCAGCCGGTAGCCGCCCTCGGCCGGCTCGGCGGTCGTCTGGATCAGCGACGGGTCGGAGCCCGCGCCGGCCTCCGTGACCGCGAAGCAGTCGCGCCGCTCGCCGCGGATGGCCGGCTCCAGGTACGCCGCGCGCTGCTCCGGGCCGCACGCGCGCAGCGCGTTGGCCGGGCGCCAGACCGTGTCCCAGAGCGCGTTCGTGAGCACGCCGAGCTCCTCCTGGACGAGCACCTGATCGAGCACGCCGAGGCCCTGGCCACCCCACTCGGACGGCATGTTGATCGCGTTAAGGCGCAGTTCGCGCACGCGCGCCGCGATCTGCGCGTGCGCCTCGGGCCCGAGGCCGTTCTGCTCCTCGCAGTCGAGCTCGTGCTCCTTGATCGCGTCAGCCAGCGCGCGCGCCCGCGTGCGCAGCTCCTCCTGTTCGGCGCTGAGTGCGAGATCCACTGCGAGTCCTCCTGGTCTTTCGTGTGTGCTAGCTGGGCCCGGTCGCCGTCAAGTCCGCGGCGCGGCCTGCCTCGATGATGCGCTTGAGGAAGGCCTGCGTGCGTTCCTCGCGCGGGCTGCCGAAGATCTGCTCGGGCGACCCCTGCTCGAGGATGACGCCCTGGTAGAGGAAGCAGATGCGGTCCGCGATCTGACGAGCGAAGCCCATCTCGTGAGTCGCGATCACCATGGTCATGCCGCTCTCGGCGAGCTCGCGGATCACTGTGAGCACCTCGCCGACGAGCTCGGGGTCGAGCGCGCTCGTGACCTCGTCGAGCAGGAGCAGACGCGGCTGCATGGCGAGCGCCCGCGCGATCGCCGCGCGCTGCTGTTGGCCGCCCGACAAGCGGTCCGGGTATTCCTCGGCCTTGTCGGCGAGGCCGAAGCGGTCGAGCAGCTCGTGTGCCCGCTCCTCGGCCTGGCGCTGGGGCATGCCGAGCACCCGGCGAGGCGCCAACGTGACGTTCGAGAGCACGTTCATGTGCGGGAACAGGTTGAAGGCCTGGAACACGATCCCGATGTGCTGCCGCACGCGGTCGGGGTCGGTCTGCTCGGAGGTGATCTCCTCGCCCTCGAGCAGGATGCGCCCTGCACTGATCGGCTCGATCAGGTTCGAGCATTTGAGCAGTGTCGACTTGCCGCTACCGGAGGCACCGATCAGGCAGACGACGTCGCCCTCGGCCACGTCGAGGTCGACCCCGCGCAGCACCTCGATGTCGCCGTAGCGCTGGTGGACGGCCTCGAAGCGGACCAGCGGGATCGCGTTCATGCCGCTGTGGCTCCCGCCATACGGCGGCGATCGCGGTTGATGAGGAAGTCGGTGGTGCGCGCCAGCGGGATCGTGATTGCGATGAACAGCAGTGCGGCCATCGTGTAGCCGGTGAAGTTGAACGTCTCGGAGGAGTAGTTCTCGGCCGCGCGCGCCACCTCCACGAGCCCCAGGAGGCCGACCAGCGCGGTGTCTTTCTGAAGGCCGATGAAATCGTTCAGGAGCGGCGGGATCACGCGCCGGATCGCCTGCGGAAGGACCACGAAGCGCATCGACTGGAACTGGGTCAGGCCGAGCGAGCGCGCGCCGGCCGATTGGCTCGGGTGCACCGAGTCGATCCCGGCTCGGTAGACCTCGGCAACGTATGCCGAGTACACGAGCACGAGCGCGATCACGCCGTAGGTGAATACCGACCGGTCCGAGATGAAGTCGAGCTGCAGCGCCGGCAGGCCGAATCCGACCATGAAGATCACGAGGATCAGCGGGATCGCCCGGAACACATCTGTGTAGATCAGTGCCACGATCCGCAGCGGCGCCAGCACCGGCCCCGGCAGGCTGCGGACGACCGCTACCAGCAGACCGAGCACGAGCACGAACGCCTCGCCTACCAGCATCAGCTTCACGTTCAGCCAGAAGCCCTTGACGATCGGCTCGAAGCTGTCCTCGAAGCCGGTCTTCGAGAAGAACGAGTCGATGATTTTGTCGGCACCCGGCGACGCCGCGATCGCCCCGATGATGATCGCGAAGAAGACGACGGTGCTGACCGTCGAGATGATCGCATTGCGCCGCCGCGAGCCCCGGCGGGCGGTGTCGAGCGTGCTCGCCCCAACGCTCCCGGGCGGTTCTACCGGGGTCCCGAAGCCGATGCCGGACATCAGGCGCCCAAAGCTACTTCAGCTGGGGCAGATCCTCGGTCCCGGGGAACCACTTGGCCTGGAGCTCCTTGAGCGTGCCGTCGGCCGTGATCGCCTCGATCGCCGTGTTCACCTGCTCCCGGAGCGGGTTGTCCTTCTCGAACAGCACGCCGTACTGCTCGTTCGTCACGAACTGGCCCGGCATCGCGACCTCGTCGCCGCGTGCCTTGACGATCTCAGAGCCGATCGCGACGTCCATGAGGAACGCGTCGATCTGCCCGTTGGCGAGCGCCTGCACCGCCGCGCCGAGCGTGCTGAACTCGCGCGGCTGCTTGTCCGGCTGGATCGTGTCGTTGATGTAGTCGCCGCCGGTGGTGGCGGCCTGGAAGCCGAACTGCAGGTCCTTCATATCGGCGATCGAGGTCACGCCCTCGGCCGGCCCGCCCTTCGTGATCAGGAAGCCCTGGTTGGCGTCGAAGTAGGGGACGCTGAAGTCGACGACCTTGGAGCGCTCGGGTGTGATCGTGATCTCGTTGATCGCCATGTCGAAGTCCTTGGGCGCGGGCGAGAAGAGGCCCGCGAACGGGGTCGACACCCACTGCACCTTCGGTACCCCCATCTGCTCCGCAAGCGCGGCCGCGAAGTCGACCTCGAAGCCCTTTGGGTCGTCGATCGGCAGCTCGAGGAAGCCCTTGACGGGGAACTCGGCGCCGACCGTCAGCTGTCCATCGGTGTGGAGGTCGAGCTCGGCCTGCTGCGAGCCGGTGTCGGCCCCTCCGCCGGAGCCGCCACCTCCGTCGTCGTCGTCATCGTCGCCGCAGGCGGCAAGCGCGAGTGCGGCGAGGAGCACCGCGGCCATCCACAGCGCCCACCTGAACCGAGCCGCTCCACCCCATTGCCGGCGCAAACGAATCCCTCCCGCTGATTGACTCCGAAATCAGATCATCTGATTGGCGCGTCAGATATAAACCGTTTCGCCGATGAGTGTCAAACAACGTCCGCGGCCCCGGGCGTTCCGGCCTCCGGGACCGAACCGGCCCGAGCAGATCCTGGCCGCCGCCGCCCGCGCGATCCAGCAGCGCGGCTTCGCTAACACCCGCATCGCCGACATCGCGGACGAGGCCGGCATGTCGACGGGCTCGATTCACTACTACTTCGACGTCAAGGACGAGGTGCTGATCGCGGCGCTCAAGTGGGCGAGCGAACGGCTCTTCGAGCGGCTCGACGAGCTCTCGGCAGCAGCGAGCAGCGAGCGCGAGCGGCTCGCGCAGGTGCTCGAGGTCGCCGTGCCCTTGCCCGGCCCGCGGCGCGGCGAGTACGTCCTCTGGATCGAGCTATGGGTGCGGGCGCTACAGGAGCCGCACCTGCTGCCCGCCTGCGAGGAGCTCTCGAAGCGCTGGCGCGGCTACTTCTACGACCCGGTGCGGCGCGGCTCGCAGTCGGGCGAGTTCGTGCCCGTGTCCGATACCGACGAGGTAGCCGAGCGCCTGATCGCGCTCGTCGACGGGCTCGGCTTCGAGCTCCTGCTCGGCTACTCGTGGACCTCCCCGGAGCGGATGCGTGAGCGCGTCGACGCGTTCGTGTGCGAGCAGCTCGGCGTCAGCCGGCGCGCGCTCGCGAAGGATGCCCGCGCGGCGGCCGCCGCGCTCGCGGAGCTGGGCCAGTGAGCGCCCCGGCCGCCACCGAGCGGCGCGGGGCCGACGTGCTGGTCGGGGCGCTCGAGGCGCTCGGCGCGAGCGCGGTGTTCGGCGTGCCCGGGACGCACGCGCTCGCCATCTGGGAGGGCCTGCGCGCCAGCCCGATCGCCACGCTCGCGATGCGCACGGAGCTCAGCTCCGGCTTCGCCGCCGACGGCTACGCGCGCGCGAGCGGGCGGCCGGCGCCGCTCCTGCTGTCGACCGGCCCCGGCGCGCTCAACTCGCTCGCAGCGCTGATGGAGAGCGCCAGCGCGCACGTGCCGCTGGTGGCCATTTCGAGCCAGATCCCGCGCGACCTGATCGGCCGCAATCGCGGCTTCCTGCACGACCTGCCGGATCAGCTCGCGAGCTTTGCGCCGGTCGTCAAGCAAGCGCGCCGCGCGGAGAGTGCCGCGGGGCTCGCCGAGCTGGTCGCGGATGCCTGGCGGGTCGCGCTCACCCCGCCGACGGGGCCCGTGTACCTGGAGGTGCCGGTCGACGTCCTCGACGGGGCGGCCGGCCCCGCGGCGGCGGCGACGCTCGACGCGGATCCCCCGGCGGCGCCCGTCCCCGCGCCGGAGGCGATCGCGAAAGCCGCCGAGCTGCTCGCGGCCGCCGAGCGGCCGGTGCTGTGGGCGGGCGGCGGCGTCGAGCGCTCGGGCGCATGGGCCGAGCTGCGCGCGCTCGCGGAGCGCGTGCGCGCGCCCGTCGCCACCACGTACATGGGCAAGGGCGCGTTCCCGGCGAGCGACCCGCTGTGCGTCGGATCGCACTGCGACGACGCGGCCTTCGCCGAGCTGCTCGAGAACGCGGACGTCGTGCTCTGCGTCGGCACCGAGCTCGGCGCGGAGACGACGCGGCAGTACGAGCTGCGCTTCTCGGGCCGCCTGATCCAGATCGACGCTGCACCCGAGCGCGTCGGCGCGACCTATCCGGCGCTCGCCGTCGTGGGCGACGCGGCCGCCGCCCTCGCGGCGCTTGTCCCGCTCGTGCCCGAGCGTGAGCCGGACGGCGAGGCCGAGCGCCGCGCCGAGCAGCTGCGCGAGCGCATCGCTGAGGGCCTCGACGCACAGGGGCGCGAGCTCGAGCGCGGCATCCTCGCCGACATCGCCGCGGCCGCCGGGCCGGACGCGGTGATCGCCTGGGACATGACGATCATGGGCTACTGGGCGGCCGCCTATCAGCCGGTCGAGCGCCCGCGCACGTTCATGTACCCGCTCGGCTCCGGCACGCTCGGCTACGCGTGGCCGGCCGCGCTCGGGGCGCGCGCGGCCCTGCCGGGCACGCCGGCGCTGGCCGTGATGGGCGACGGCGGCGTCCTCTACGCGCTCCAGGAGCTCGCCAGCGCCCGCCAGCACGAGCTTGCGGCCAAGCTTCTGATCGTCGACGACCGCGGATACGGGATCCTGCGCGAGTACCAGCGCGGCGCCTTCGGGGCGACTCACTCGGTCGACCTCGTTCAGCCCGACTTCGACGTCGTATGCCGCGGCTTCGGCGTGCCGGTGCGCACCGTCGAGCCGCCCGAGCTGCGCGACTCGCTCGAGTGGGCGTTGGAGCTCGAGGGCCCGGCCGTGGTCGTCCTGCGTGCCTCGGTCGCGGCCCACCAGCCGACGCCATGACTGACTGGGCAGCGCTCCTGCGGCCGCAGCTGATCGACCTCGGCCCGTACGTGCCGGGGCCGAGCGTCGACGAGCTGAAGCGCGAGTACGGGCTCGACGAGGTGGCCAAGCTGAACTGGAACGAGGGCCTCTTCGGGCCGTTGCCCGGCGTCCTCGACGCGGTCGTGAGCGAGCTCGACGAGAGCTGGTCCTATCCAGAGCACGCGTATCTCGAGCTGCGCGAGGGCATCGCGGCGGAGACCGGCGCCCGGCCCGAGCAGATCCTGCCCGCGCACGGCATCCAGACGCTCATCCTCGCGCTGTGCTCGGCCTTCCTGTCGCCGGGGGACGGCGTCGTGGTACCCGTGCCGACCTACGGGCTCTACGCGCAGGCCTCGCGGGCCGCCGGGGCGATCGTGGAGCGCGTCCCCTCACCCGAGCTGCGGCTCGACCTCGAGCGGATCGCGGACGCCGCGCGGCGCAGCGCCGCCCGGCTCGCGTGGATCTGCGATCCGAACAACCCCACCGGCTCGCTGATCGACCCCTCCGACTGGTCCGCGTTCCTCGATGCATTGCCGCCGGGCTGCGTGGCGGTGGCCGACGAGGCGTATATCGACTACGTCGATCCTGCGACGCGGATCCGTCGCGAGCGGGACGTGGCTGCCGGGCGCCCGCTCGTGGTGCTGCGCACGTTCTCCAAGATCTTCGGGCTCGCGGGCCTGCGGCTCGGGTACGCGATCGCCGCGCCCGGGCTCGTTCCGTATCTGCAGACGGTTCAGGAGCCCTTCAACGTCAACCGGCCCGCCCTCGTGGCGGGCACGGCCAGCCTGGGCCGCCCGGCCGAGGTCGCCGAGCGCCGCCGCGCGACGGTCGAGGCGCGCGAGTGGCTCGCCGCCGCGCTCGCGGCCGAGGGGGTCCGGTCGGTCCCGTCCGAGGCGAACTTCCTGCTCGTCGAGCACGGCGTCGACGATCTCCTGCTGATCGACGGGCTGCTGCGCCGGGGCGTCCTCATCCGCCCCGGCGCCGAGATGGGCATGGCGGGCTGGGCGCGCATCACCGTCGGGCCGCGGCCGCTGATGGAGCAGGTGGCCGAGGCGCTCCCGGCCGTGCGCGCCGAGCTCGCCGGCAGCGCCGCCCGCTAGCGCCGCTCGCGGAAGAACGCGCGCAGGTCCTCGCTGAGAAGCTCGGGCACCTCCATCGCGGGGAAGTGGCCGCCGCGGTCGTACTCGGCCCAGTGCTCGATCGCGCCCTCCGGATCCATCACGCTGCGGATGGTCGTGTCGGCCGCGAACACCGCGACTCCCATCGGGGGCATCGCCGGCCCGCCGTCGCCGTGCTCGCCGCCGCCGGCCGCCATCTGCCGCCACGCCTGCATTCCCTCGTAGGTTGCGTGCGCCGAGGACGCACCGGCGCCCGTGAACCAGGAGATGCTCACGTTCGTGAGGAGCTGGTCGCGGTCGACGGCCTCCTCGGGCAGCTCATTCGCCGGGTCGGTCCACTCGTGGAACTTCTCGACGATCCATGCGAGCTGGCCCACGGGAGAGTCGCTCAGCGAGTAGCCGAGCGTCTGCGGCCGCGTCGCCTGCATGTGCAGGTAGCCGACACCGTTCTCACGGAAGTCGTTGAAGCGCTCGGCGCGCGCGCGGTCGGCAGCGTCGAGGCCGTCGAGCTCGAGCGGCGGCCCGGCGAGGCCCGAGCCGACGTCGCTTCCGTGCACCGCGTAGCGCTCGTAGCCGAGCCGGCTCATCAGCTCGGCCCACGCCTGCGCCACCCGGAACAGGTTGCCCCAGCCCGGCTCGCTCACCGGCGTCGAGAAGCCGTAGCCGGGCAGCGACGGCAGCACCACGTGGAAGGCGTCGGCCGGGTCGCCGCCGTGGGTGCGCGGGTCCGTGAGCGGCTCGATCAGCTCCAGGAACTCGAACGGCGAGCTCGGCCAACCGTGGGTGAGGATCAGCGGCCGGGCGTCCGGCTCCGGTGAGCGCACGTGTACGAAGTGGATCGGTTGCCCGTCGATCTCCGTGATGAACTGCGGCAACTCGTTCAGGCGCCGCTCCTGCTCGCGCCAGTCGAAGCCGCGCGCCCAGTACTCCGCCAGCCTTTTGAGGTAGGCGAGCGGCACGCCGCGCTCCCAGCCGCTGTCGGCCGGCCCCTGCGGCCAGCGCGTGCGGGCGAGCCGGTCGCGCAGTTCGTCGAGCTCGGCCTCGGGGATGTGGATCTCGAACGCGCGGGTGCCGCCCGCGGTCGTGGTCGAGGCGATCGACGAGGAGAGCTGCTTCGCAAGCGTCGGCTCCGACACGCCACGCATGCTCGCCTTCTGGCTGGCGATGGTCGACGAGGACTTCGAAGCCGGTGACCACCCCGCGCTCGCCGCCGAGCTGAGGGCGCTTGCGGAGCGCTACCTGCGCGCCGCGGGCGGCTGAGCGCTCAGCGGAGCAGCCCGCGCGCGATCACCATGCGCTGGATGTCCGATGTGCCCTCCTCGATCTCCTCGAGCTTCGCGTCGCGCATCCACTTCTCGACCGGGTACTCGCGCGAGTAGCCCCAGCCGCCGAGCGTCTGCAGCGCGGCCCAGGTGCACCACATGGCGGTCTCGGAGGCGTGCAGCTTCGCCATCGCCGCTTCCTTGGTGGCGCGCTCGCCGGCGTCGAGCATGCGCGCCGCGCGCCAGACGAGCAGTCGCGAGGCGTCCACGCGCAGCGCCATCTCGGCGAGCCGGAAGCTCACCGCCTGGTGCTCGGCGATCGGCTTGCCGAACTGGACGCGCTCGCGCGCATAGGCGGTCGCGTACTCGAGCGCGGCCCGCGCCAGGCCGGTCGCCGAGGCACCCAGGGTCACGCGCGAGCGGTCGAAGGTCTCCATCAGGCCGCGGAACCCCTGGCCCTCGTCGCCGAGCCTGCGCTCGGCGGGCACGCCGACCTCGTCGAGGAAGAGCTCCGTGTTGACGATCGCGCGCTGGCCCATCTTCCGCATCGGCGGGCCCCAGGAGAGCCCCTCGTCGCCGCTCTCGAGCACGAACGCGGTAATCCCGCGGTAGCCGCTGCCGGGCTCGACGGTCGCGAACACGACCACGAAGTCGCAGACGCCGCCGTTCGAGATCCAGCTCTTCTGGCCGCTGATCACATAGCCGTCGCCGTCGTGGCGCGCCGCCGTGCGGATCGAGGCCGCGTCCGAGCCCGCCTCCGGCTCGGTCGTGGCGAGCGCCGTGAGCGGCGGCCGCTCGCCGGTGAGCGGCTCGACCCAGCGACGCTGCTGGGCCTCGTCGCCGAGCGCGAGCACGGGCTCGGCGAAGAAGCCGTTCGACGTGATCAGGTTGCCGATGCCCGCGCAGCCGTGCGAGAGCTCCTCCTGCACGAGGCAGCCGGTCAGACAGTCGGTCAGACCGCCTCCGCCGAGCTCCTCGGGCAGCATGAACGAGGTCAGGCCGATGGCGGCGGCCTTGTTCCACACCTCGTAGGGGACCTCGACGTCCGCCTCGTCGACCGCGAGCGACACGGGCCGGATCTCATTGGCGGCGAACTCCCGGCAGACCCGCCGGATCTCCTCCTGCTCCGGGGTCAGGTCCTGCATCAATCGATCGGGATGTCCTCGATCTCCGGCTCGCGGCGCGGCCGGTCGAGGCGCTCGAGGTACCAGTCGATCAGGGCGCGCAGCGTCAGCAGGAACTCCCGGATCAGCTTCGTGACCTGCTCCTCGAGCTCGCGCGGAGCGGCGCGGCGCATGCCGTCGAGGAGGACGAACAGCGCGGCCGGATCGGGCATCCCCGGGCGCTCGTCGCCGCGGTCGGGCCCGTCAGCTTCCATCTTCGCCCTGCTCGAACACGATCTCGAGCGCCCCGTCCTCGAAGCGGGCGCCTTGGGTGGCGTAGGCGGCCAGCGCCGGCGGCAGCATGATGGTTCGCTTCTGGGCGCCGACCCGGACGATCACCTCGAGCCCGATCTTCTTCAGGCTCAGGTCGCCACGCTCGGCGAACGGCAGCTCGACCCGCAACGTCGCACGCCCGTTGTCGGTGGCGAGCTCGTGCGTGAGCCGGTCGTGCAGGATCGCGCTCGGGTCCCGCTCGCCGAACAGCGTCAGGGCGAGCCGGTCGAGCATCTCGCCGCCGATCACCTCGCGTTCGAAGTAGGGAGCGGTCAGCACCGGTACCGGGTCGAAGGCCGAGCTGACGAGCCCGAGCTGCTCGTCCTGCGCCTCGCGCCAGGCGGCGAAGTAGCCCTCGGCGGGCAGGATCCGGTTCACCACCACGGCGTCGGTCAGGTAGCCGTACAGGTTCAGGTAGGTGAAGGTCCGCATCGCCTCCTTGACCACCATCCGGTCCGGGCTCATCACGAGCCGGATCGTGGTCCGCGCGCGGTCGCGCAGGATGCCGTTCATCGCCACCAGGTTGCGCGCCAGCCGCTCGACGTCGTCGAACACCGCCTCGCCCGGCAGCGGCATGTCGAACAGCGAGCGCGCGAGCGGGGCGAGCCGGCGCTGCGAGGGCAGCATGCGCTCGAGCCACCAGGTCACGACGTCCGGGAAGGACAGCAGCCGCAGGGTCTCGCCGGTGGGCGCGCAGTCGACGATCACGACGTCGAACTCGCCCTCCTCGTGATGGCGCTTGATCCAGAGCAGCGAGAAGAGCTCGTCCATGCCCGGCGGGACCGTCAGCTCCTCGGCCGAGATGCGGTCGATGCCGCGCTCGGCCAGGAGGTCGCCGAGCCAGGCCTGGACGCCCTCCCAGTTGGCCTCCATCTCCTCCTGGGCCTGGACCTCCTGGCCGAACAGGTTGTCGGCGACCGGCGCCGGCTCGGCGCCGAGCTCCGCCTCGAGCGAGTCGGAGAGGCTGTGCGCCGGGTCGGTCGAGAGCACGACCGTGCGCAGCCCGGCGGCGGCGCAGCGACGCGCGCTCGCGGCGGCGACGCTCGTCTTGCCGACGCCGCCCTTGCCCGTGTAGAGGATGGTCCGGGGCGCCATGAAGCGCCGGACTCTAGTTCGTGACCTCGACCTCCGCGCTGACCCGATCCTTCTTCCCGTAGCCCGTGCGCAGCTCCTTCGCGCCGAGGCTGACGGTGAAGACGCCGGGCCCCCTCGGGGTCCAGCTGAACGAGCCGTTCCCGCGCCGGAAGGTGGCGAGCCGGCTGAACACGACACGACCGTCCGGGCGCGTGACCGTCAGCTCGACGGCCGACAGCTTCGAAACGTTGAACGAGATCGCCACCGGGGTGTCGGCGGCGGCGAGGTCGGGGCCGCGGTAGGTCAGGACCGGCGGGTCGACCTGATAGCCGCGGTAGCGGCGCGCGTAGTCGCAGTACTCGGAGCCGAGCCGGCGCGTGCACATGCTCTGGAGGAACTCGCGCAGGAGCTCGTGGTACTCAGCCGTCGACTCGTTGCCTGCGTAGGAGTAGCGCGACCAGTCGCCGACGTCGCTCAACGGGACCTCCTTGCGCGCCTCGGGCTCGGCCTCGTCGTAGAGCTGCTGGGCGCGCGTGTCGCCCGTGATCCGCGCGAAGTCGTGGAGGCCGATCAGCGACTGCAGGAAGGCGTTGAAGATCCACAGCCGTGGCGCGAACGAGTACTGCAGGTAGTGGACGCCGCCCGCCGGCCCGGTCGTGCGGACGCCCGTGGGCGGGAGCGTCTCGAAGGCGCCGAGCGCGCGCTTCGCGGTCCCCACGTAGGCGGGCTCCTGAAGCAGCTGCGACGCGCGCGCGTACGCCTGGATCCCGGTGGCCTGCGCCATCCCGCTCATCCAGGGCGGGTAGCCGCCGCCGAAGTAGAAGAGGTACTCCCAGGCGATGAAGCCCCGCCCGCGCTTGACGGCGAGTGCGGTCATCTCGTCCAGAATCGTCCGCAGCGCCGCCTCGTCGCACTCGGGCTCGCCCCGCTCGCAGAACCCGTGCAGCGCGTTCGCCTTCTTGAAGGTCGAGAGCGGATGCAGCTGGAGGCCCTCGCCGGGGAAGTACTGGAAGAGGATCTGGCTGCCGCGGAAGGCGACCTGCGCGCCCGTCGCGGGATAGGGCAGCCGGAGCCAGTACTGGCGGTTGCGCTCGAGCTGGAGGAAGGCGACCGGCATGCGCGTGGGCGTGAGCCGGCGGCTGAGCGCCAGCGCCTCGACCGAGTTCGCGACGTAGCGCAGCTGGGTGTCGCGCGCGCCGCTCAGCTTGCGGAGCGCCCGCTGCGCCAGCACGAACGAGCGCCGCCAGCGGCGGTGATCGGCGGCCTTGATCTTCTTGCGCCGCAGCTCGCGGCTGAGCGCGGCGTAGACGGCCCTGCGCCCGCGCGCGCTCGACGAGCGCGCCGTGCGCCAGGCGCGCGCCGAGCGGGCGGTCGCGCCGCTTGCCCGCGCCCCGACCGTGCTCGCCGCCGACGCGCTCAGGCCGAGCGGCTCACGGCCGCCCACGGGCATGCCCAGCTCGATCTCGGCGCGGCTCGGCACCGCCGGATCCTGCACCCGCTTCGCCTTGCCGCCGTCGACCACGATGACCTCGTCCGCGTAGGCGGGCGCCGCGCTCAGCGTGAGCGCCGCCAGCACGACCAGGGCTGTTCGCTTGACGTACCCCATCCGGTTACCCAACACGACCAGGGCGGCGAGTTGCGGTTGGATACCCTGCCCCGCGTGCGCCGCCTGTTGTTCGTCCTGCTCTTCGCCACGGTGGCGCTTGCATCCTGCGGCGGAGACGAGGACCGTGACGATGTCGAGGGCCTGCTCGACACGGCCTTCTCCGGCGGGATCGAGAGCGCCGACCTCAAGCTCGACGCCGAGCTCCGTCTGGAGGGTAGCCCGTCGCTCGAGCGTCCCCTGCGCCTGCAAGCGAGCGGCCCGTTCAGGTCGAACGACGACATGCTGCCCTCGGCGGACATCGAGCTGAAGATCGGCACCGACGGCGGCGGCCAGACGATCACCACCGGCCTGCTCACCACCGGCGACCGAGCCTTCGTCAAGTTCCAGGACGTCTACTACGAGCAGCCGCCCGCTCAGGTGCGGCGCGCCAACCAGGCCCTGCGCCGCAATCGCAGCCGAGACAGCTCGCTCTCGGAGCTCGGCTTGGACCCGCGCGGCTGGCTCGCGGACGCGCAGGACGAGGGCGACGCAGATGTCGCGGGCGTCGAGACCAACCACATCTCGGGCGTCCTCGACGTCGAGAGCGTCCTGCGCGACTTCAACCGCTTCGCGCGGCGCTCCGGCGCCGCCGTGGAGGGAGCCACGGGCGGCGCCCCACCCGAGCCGCTGACGGGCGCGCAGATCGCGGGCATATCCGAGTCGGTCAAGAACCCGAGCTTCGATGTGTACGTCGGCAAGGCGGACGGCCTGATCCGGCGTGTCTCCGGCCGCATCGAGTTCGAGGTGCCGGCGAATACGCGTGAGCGGCTCGGGAGCATCGAGTCGGGAGCCCTCGAGTTCTCGCTCGAGCTCGCGGACGTGAACGGCGACCAGGAGATCGAGGCGCCGGCCAAGGCGCGGCCGCTCTCGGCGCTGACGCGCTCGCTCGGCGGCGCCAGCGTGCTCGAGAGCCTCGGCAGCGGCATCGGCGCCGGCGGCGGCTCGGACGACTCGCTCGGCGAGTCGACCCCCGAGATCGTCCCGCCCAACAACGGCGACGGCGACGGCGGCGGCGGCCAGCTGCCTCCCGAGAGCACCACCACGCCGGAGGCCGAGGACTTCAAGGAGTACGCGGAGTGCCTCGACGACGCACGGCCGGAGGACACCGAGGCCCTGCAGCGCTGCTCCGAGCTGCTGCAGCGGCCCTAGCGTGCTCGACCTTCCCGTCAGCGCCGGCTGGCGCCACCTCGATGCCAGCGACGGCTTCGAGGTCGTGTTCCCGGGCCCTGACGGAGACGAGCCGCGCTTCGACGGCCACGTGACGGCGGTCGAGGAGGGGCAGGCCTGGGCGGTCAGCTACTCGATCGCGCTCGACGGCGCGTGGCGTGGCCGCGCCGCTCGGATCGTGAGCCGCTCGGCAATGGGGACGCGCGAGCTCGAGCTCGGGCGGGACAGCGCGGGCAGCTGGCTCGTGAACGGCGCCCCCGCTCCGCACGTCGAGGGCTGCGACGACATCGACCTCGAGGCCTCGTCGTTCACGAACGCCTTCCCGGTGCGCCGGCTCGGGCTCGGCCCGGGCGAGTCGGCCGAGGCGCCGGCCCTCTACGTGCGCGCCCCCGACCTGCGCATCGAGCGGCTCGATCAGAGCTATCGACGCATCGAGGACGAGGGCCCCCGCAGCCGCTACGACTACGCGTCATCCATGTTCGGCTTCGAGGCCGTCCTCGTCTACGACGAGTACGGGTTCATCCTCGACTACCCGGGTATCGCCGTGCGCGTCCTGTAACCGGCTCACGCACCCGAGTAGAGCCGCGTGAATGCCGCCTCGGCGGCGTCGATCTGGCGGAGGCCCTGGGCGACCGCCCAGCCCCGGGTTGCCCGGTCGACGGCGAGCACGAGCCACCCCTTGGCGTCCTCGTCGCTGAGGTGGACGAGCAACGTGTTGCGGTTGTGCTCGACGCGCAGCCGGTGACCGGGGTTGCCCTGCTCGTGGAGGACGCGCGGCTTCGCTTCGTCCGGGTCGGCCATGAACGACGTCCAGCGCGAGCGGGGAGGCCGGGCGGGAGCCTGCTCGCTTGCAAGTGCGAAGAGCTCGACCCGATAGCCGTCGGGGTCGGCCACCTGGACGCGGACGAAGCCGTGACCGTCCTGCCATTCGGTCTCCCTCACGCCGCCCTGGCGCAGGCGCCCGCGCGCCTTGCGGACCTCGTCGGCGTCCTCGAGTTGAAAGCCGAAGTGGTTCGTCGGTGGTAGCCCGTCCGGCACGGGGCCGTCGCTCAACGCGAGGAGCGAACCATCGCCCGATCCCAGGATCAACAGGTGCTCGTCGTCGTGCACCCTTTGCGTGAGCCCGAAGTGCTGCCCGTAGAAGGCCGCCGACAGCGCACGATCGCTGACCGTCAGGGCAACGTGGTTGAGCGGCATCGGGAGATCATCCCAGGGCGCCGAACCATTCCCGCCGTCGCTATCTACGTGCGCGCACGGTGACGATTCCGGCACCGGCCAGGGCGACCCCCGCCACGGGCAGCACCCAGAATGGGAAGCCGGCGCCGCGCTCCTCCGCCCGTGCAGGCGAGATGGTCTGCGGCGGGAGCTGGGTGCCGCGGCCGCTCGCTGCCGGGTCGGCGGACTGGTCATAGAGACCGCCGGCTCCCTGCCGCTCGGCGACGCTGCCTTTCGGGAAGGCAAGGTAATCGCGCGGCGCTTCGCCCGTACCGACCGAGAAGGCAGGAAACACGAACCGGCGCCGCCCGTCGACCAGTGTCAACCGCCAGCGGCCTGCTGCCGGAAACACCAATCTGAACCCGTACTTCGCACCGCCCCGCGACCCGCGCGCCGCGATTCGCAGGTCTCCCTTACGGGCGATCAAGAGCGGGTGCAGGGGCGGCCGGCCGAACTCGATCAGCTCCACCATCGGCTGCCACAGCGTTCTCGGTTCGATGCGTTCGTGTCCCGAGGACAGCACCGCGTGTGGACCCTTCGCGCTCGCCGCCGGGGAGAGCACGAGGCCGGCGATCAGGAGGAGACCCAAACTGCGCCTCATGCACCCTCTACACCCACGGCCTCCCGGCGGTTCCCGACGCCGGCTCGGCGATGAACGCCACCCGGCGACAATAGACTCGCGCCCATGCCCCTCGGAGTCGTGATCGCGGTCGGGGCGGTGGCCGGTCTGGCGCTCGGCATCGTCGTCGCTCTGAGCACCGATGTGCCGCTCGCTCCCGAGGTGGGGCTCGTGCTCGGCGCGGCCGTGGGGTGGCTGTCGCGTCGCGAGCGCGGGTGAGGCCGAGCCCTTAGCTCCTCAGGAGGCGGGGCCGGTCCCGCCGCGTCACCTAGCCGCGGACCGGGGCTGCGCTGCGGCGCAGATCGCGCTCGGGGTCGATGCCCCAGCGCCGCGCCAGCTCGGCCTGATGCGCCGCCACGGGCCAGCGGTCGGGGCGCTCGTCGCCCTCGTGGTCCGGCGTCGCGCCCTTCAGCAGCATCGAGCCGGTGTTGTCGCCGATGCGGCCGATCTCCTCGACCTCGGCGGCGCTCAGCGGGGAGCCAGCCGGCACGGCGGCGAGCTCGGCGCGCTTCTCCTCGATGGGCTTGGCACCCTCGCCCGCCTCCTGGATCAGCGTGGGGGCGACGCACTCGACCCCCTCGTGAGCAAGGTTCCACACGCAGGCGAGCTGCAGTGGCGTCAGCCCGTGCCGGTCCGCGATCGGGCGGAGCTGCTCGAGCTTCTCGCGGCCCGCCTCGACCCAGCCGTCGGGCCGGAAACCGCGGTGATCGTGGTCGGGGAACTCGTGCCCGGGTAGTACGTCGTCGTGGAAGAGGCCGCCGTAGTCGACCACGCGTGTGATCACCTTGACCCCGTGAGCGGGCGCGGCCGCGAGCGCGAGCTCGCCCGGCCAGGGCTCGAACGGGTTCAGGATCAGCATCGCCCAGTCGATCAGCTCGCCGTAGCGCTCGAAGCAGCCGATCAGGTCGAGCGTGAAGCCGTTGGCCGGGCCGGGCGCGACGCCGAGCATCTGCGTGAGGCCCTCGTCGCGGAGCTCGCGCAGGGCCTCCCAGACCTCGGGCGACTCGAAGCCGCGCCGGTCGGGGTTGTGGAGCAGGAGCAGGTCGAAGTGGCTCGTCCCGCAGCGCTCGAGGCTGCGCTCGACGGCCATGCGCAGGTAGTCCGCGTAGCCGCCAGGCCCGCGCAGGCCGGGGTCGGTGAAGCGCGGGTAGCCCTTGGCCCCTTCGCGCTCGCCCTCGTAGAAGTCGTGGCCGACCGCGCCGGCCAGCGCGTAGGAGGAGCGCGGCAGGCCGGCGAGCGCTCGTCCGACGAGCTCGTCCGCGGCACCGGCGCCGTATGCGTCGGCGGTCATCACGGTGTCGATGCCTCCGCCGGGGCGGATCAGCGCCTCGAGTCGCTGCTCGGAGACCGGCTCGCCGAAGTGCATGAAGCGCCCCCCGCTCCAGGTGCCGACTGCCACGTGACCTCTCATGTCTCCACTCTAGGCTCAAGGGAATGACCGGCGCCGACCTGACGCTTCTCATAGGGCTGCTCGTAGCCCTTTTCTTCTTCCTGTGGCTCGACCTGCACTTCTTCGCGCGCGGGCGCGAGCCGAGCTTCAAGGAAGCCGTCTGGTGGTCGATCGGCTGGCTCGCGCTGTCGCTGTTCGCGGCCGTGCCGGTCATGTTCCTCGAGGGCAGCGAGGACGCGGTCCTGTACACGACCGTCTACCTGATCGAGCGCTCGCTCTCGCTCGACAACCTGTTCGTCTTCCTGCTCCTGTTCGCCTACTTCGGCGTGCCCTACGAGCGCCGCCCGCGGCTCCTCTTCTGGGGAATCGTCGCCGCGCTCGCGATGCGAGGCGTGTTCATCCTCGCCGGCAGCGAGCTGATCGAGCAGTTCCACGTCGTCATCTACCTCCTCGGCGCGGCGCTGATCGTGCTCGCGTACAGGATCTGGCGCGGCGTCTCCGAGAACGTCGACCCGGACAAGAACCTGATGGTGCGCCTGGTGCGCAAGGTGTTCCCGGTGACGAGCGAGTTCCACGGGGGCCACTGGTTCGTCAAGCAGAACGGCCAGCGCTACGTCACGCCGCTCTTCCTTTGCCTCGCCGCGATCGTGTTCGCGGACATCGCGTTCGCGGTCGACTCGATTCCGGCGGCATTCGCGATCACGCGCGACCCGCTGATCATCTGGATGGGCAACGTGTTCGCGCTGCTCGGCATGCGCGCGCTGTTCGTGCTCGTGGAGAGCCTGGTTGCACGCTTCCGTTATCTGGACGAGACGATCGCGATCGTCCTCGGGCTTGTCGGCGTCAAGCTGCTGATCGAGGACCTCGTGTACGTCGGGCCGGTGGTGAGCCTCGCGATCATCGCGGTGGCGTTCACGATCGGCATCCTGCTCTCGATCAGGGCCGACCGGCACGACCCGCAGGCGGACGAGAAGCGCGAGGAACGGGTCGAACAGATGAAGCAGGGCGGCGGCGAGCACGCCCACGACGCCGAGCACCGCGACGGCCACGGGGACCGCGACGGCGACGGGGACCGCGAGGTCTCAGGCGTCGTCCAGGGTTCGCCAGCCGAGCAGGCCCGCGAAGCCGAGTAAGCCGGCGCCCGCGACCGCGTCGACGGTGGCCATCAGGCGCGGCCCGAAGCGGCCGCGCACCGCGGCCACCAGCAGCGACAGGAGGCTGAATGCCGTCAGCGTGCCGAGCGCCACGCCTCCGAGCAGCATCGCCGCGCCCGACGCGGACGCGGCGGCGTCGCCGACCGCCGCGGCGCCCGCGGCAGTGAAGATCGCGGCCCAGGTGGCGATCGTCAGCGGGTTCGAGGCGGTGGCCGCCACCGCAGTCGCGAACGCCCGCCGCGGCGTCGCGACCTCCGCCTCGGACTCGCCGCCAAGCCGCACCCGGAAGGCCGACCAGAGCGTGCGGTAGCCGATGTAGGCGAGGACACCTGCGCCGAGCAGGCCGAAGGCGATGCGCAGCTCCTCGATCTCGAGCAGGCTCGCGGCGCCGGCAAGGCCGAGCGAGGCGTAGAGAAGGTCGACCAGCGCCGCCCCGGCGCCGATCGCGATGCCCGCCCTGAGCGCGCCGCGCAGCACGCTGCGGATGCACAGCAGCGACACGGGCCCGGGCTGGGCGCCCACGAAGAAGCCGAGTCCGAAGCCGACCAGCAGCGCGCTCATGCGCTCCAGGCTACGCGCCCGCCCGCCCGCGGGCGAGCTGCCTGTCGAGCGCTGCCAGCCGGTCGTCCCACTGGTGGCCGACCTCGGCCATCCACTCGAGCGCCTCGGACATCGGCGCCGGGGTGGGGTGGTAGAGCACCTCGCGGCCCGCGCGCCGCGCCGCGACCAGCCCGGCGTCGGCGAGCAGGCCGAGGTGCTTCTGCACGGCCTGGCGGCTGACCGGCAGCTCGCGCGCGAGCTCGGTCGCGCTCGCCTCACCGCGCCGTCCGAGCAGCGCGAACAGGTCGCGGCGGGTGCCGTCCGCGAGCGCGCTGAAGACGGCGTCCGCCGGGTCGGCTGCGGGCATCAGCCCATCACGAGCGCCGCGCCGCCGGCGTATGCCACCGGTCCGGTGCCCCCGGCGAGGTCGAGCTCGACCGCCAGGTCGCGCCCGCGCAGCGTCAGGATCTCGAGCGGCCGAGACTCCGTCACGCGCACGCGCGTGCCCGCGTCGACCGCGTCGACGTCGAGCTCGACGCGCGAGGCCTCCTCGTCGGGCGCGCTCCACCAGAAGACGAGCCGGTGCGGCTCGTCGGCCTCCTCGACGAAGCCGCTGCGCTCGCCGGCGCGCACCTCGCCGGCCGGCTCCAGCTCGATCGACGCGTCGTCGCCGAGCCAGCCGGGCTCGGCCAGCGAGCGCCACACCTCTTCGGGTGTCTCCGGCACGATCAGTTCGCGTTCCACGGCCTTATCCATAGGGGGCCTCCATGTGCAACCCAAAGGTTGCGCTATTGTGCAACTGGATAGTTGCACTGTAGCGCCCCTGAATGCGCAGAAAGGAGACCCCGATGCAGGTACGCCGTGTGACCAGCTCGCTCATCCCGATGGTCGTGGAGCAGACGCCCCGCGGCGAGCGCTCGTTCGACATCTACTCGCGCCTGCTCAACGAGCGCATCGTCTTCATCGGCCGCCCGATCGATGACGAGATCGCGAACCTGGTGGTCGCCCAGCTCGTCCACCTCGAGTCCGAGGATCCCGACAAGGACGTGTCCGTCTACGTCAACTCGCCGGGCGGCTCGCTGCACGCCGGGCTCGCGATCTACGACACGATGCAGTACATCCGCCCCGACGTTCAGACCATCTGCTACGGGATGGCGATGTCGGCCGGCTCGCTGATCCTGGCGGGCGGCACCGAGGGCAAGCGGCTGACGCTTCCCAACGCCCGCATCCTCATCCACCAGCCCTCGTCGGGCTTCCAGGGCCAGTCGTCGGACATCGAGATACACGCGCGCGAGGTGCTCGAGCTGCGCCGGCTGATCGAGGAGATCTACGCGCGCCACACCAACAAGACCCCGGAGGAGGTCCACGAGGACATGGAGCGCGACCGCTTCTTCGGCGCCGACGAGGCGGTCGAGTACGGGCTCGTCGACCGCATCGTCTCGGCCAGCGAGCTCCGCCGGGCGCCGTCGGGCTTCGCGGCCGCCGCGGCGGGCAACGGCAGCTAGCTTTCGGTGAGTGCTACGCCCCCTGGCCGCCGGGTTGGCGACGCTGCTCCTGGCGGCGGGGGCGGGCTGCGACTCAGCCGCCGACGACGACGGCGGGGCCGGTTCATCCGTGGCCGCCACGGCGCGCGCCGCGGAGGTCGCGCCGGCGCCCCCCGCGACGCTCGCCGACCACTTGCGGGCGCTCCAGCGGATCGCCGACGAGTCCGGCGGCAACCGGGCAGCCGGCACCGAGGGCGACCGCGCCTCGGCCGCCTACGTGAGCGAACGGCTGCGCGCCACGGGCTGGCAGGTCCGCACGCAGGACGTCCGCTTCCCCTTCTACCGCCAACGTTCGGCGAGCCTGAGCGTGGGCGCGCGCGAGCTCGAGCGTGGCGACGAGTTCCGCGTGATCGCCTACTCCGGCTCCGGCAGCGCTGCGGGGCCGGCCCGGGGCGTGGGCGACGCCTGCCAGAGGCCGGACTTCGCCGGTCTCGCTGAGGGTGAGATCGCGCTCGCGGCGCGTGGCGAGTGCTTCTTCCGGGTCAAGGCCGAGAACGCCGAGCGAGCCGGCGCGTCGGCGATCCTCGTCGTCGACGAGGACGCCACCGGCGAGGTGCCCGCCGCCACGCTCGGAGGAGTCGGCGCCCGCATCCCGGCGCTGATAGTGGGTGGCGCCGCCGAAGTCGAGCAAGGTGCGAGGGTTGAGCTCGCGGTCGACGCCACCTCGGAGCGGCGGCGCACTCAGAACGTGATCGCGGAGACGCCCGGCGCCTCGGGCGACAGCGTCGTGATGGCCGGCGGCCACCTCGACTCGGTCGCGAACGGCCCCGGCCTGAACGACAACGGCAGCGGTGTCGCCGCGCTGCTCGAGATCGCCGAGGAGCTCGGCCCGCGGCCGCCGGGCGCGCGCGTCCGGCTCGCCTTCTGGGGCGCCGAGGAGCTCGGCCTGATCGGGTCGCGGCGCTACGTGCGCGGCCTCTCCCGGCACGAGCGCCGGCGGATCGCCGCCTACCTGAACTTCGACATGGTGGGTTCGCCGAACGCGCGGCCCGCCGTCTACTCGGACGGCGACCCGGAGCTCGCGCAGCTGCTGCGCCGCGCGGCCGGGCGGCGGCTGCCGGGGGAGAGCACCGGCGGGGCATCCGACCACGCGCCGTTCCGCTCCGCCGGCATCCCCGTGAACGGCCTCTACACGGGTGCCTCGGAGCCCGCTCGCGGCGGTGAGGCGCGCGATCCCTGCTACCACCGCAGCTGCGACCGTTTTCGCAACGTGAACCGCCCGGTGCTTGCCGAGATGGCGGCCACGGCCGAGAAGGCGCTGCGGCGCCTGTCGGCTCAGGCGAAGTAGAAGACGAGCCCCAGCACGGCGTACAGCGCCAGGAGCTGCACGCCCTCGAACCAGTTCGACTCGCCCTCCTGCGTCACGAGGTTCGCGATCAGGACTGCGAACAGGAGCGCGCCTATCTCGTAGCCGTTGAAGACGAGTGCCATCGGGGCCGGCCCGACCACGAACGACAGCAGCACGAGCACGGGCGCGACGAACAGCGCGATCTGGGCGCTCGAGCCGATCGCGATGTTCACCGCGAGGTCCATCTTGTCCTTGGCGGCGACGAGCACGGCAACCCAGTGCTCGGCGGCGTTGCCGACGATCGCCACGATGAACACGCCGACGAAGAACTCGGACAGTCCGATGTCTTCCGACGCCTCCGAGATCGAGCCCACCAGGATCTCCGACATCACGCCCACGGCCACCGCCGAGAGCGCCAAATAGATCGCGGCGCGCCGCACCGGCCAGTGGTGGACCTCCTCCTCCTCGGCGCTCGCGTCGTACGGATTGAAGACGGCGCGGTGAGTCTTGAGCGAGAAGACGAGGCCGAGCACGTAGCTGATCAGCAGCACGATCGCCACGCAGAGGGAGAGCGTCTCCAGGTCCGAGCCGAAGTCGACGCGCTCCTCGCCGACCCCGGGCAGGCCGCCGCCATGGATCAGCTGGAAGATCGCCGGGAAGACCAGGGCGGCGAGGGCCAGCATGAGCATCGCGGACTGGGCGTTGGCGGCCGTGCGGCTGAACGTCTGCTTCTCGCGGGGAAGGCCGCCGACCACCATCGCGGCCCCCATCACCAGCAGGATGTTGCCGATGATCGAGCCCACGATCGACGCCTTGACGACCTCCTGGAGGCCCTCGTTGAGAGCGAAGAACGCGATTATCAGCTCGGGCGCGTTCCCGAAGGTCACGTTCAGGAGGCCGCCGATTCCGGGCCCCGTGCGCGCCGCGATCGCCTCGGTCGCCTCACCCATCACGGCCGCGCAGGGGATCACGCCGAGCGCCGCGGCTCCGAACACGAGCACCGGGTCGGCGTGCGCGAGCTCGAGGGCGATCGCCGCCGGGATGAAGATGCCCAGGTAATAGACGGGCCGCATGGCGCGCGAAGCCTACGTGTTCGCGCCGGCGACGGACGTCCACAAGTGCATGGCTGCGTACGCCCGCCAGGGCCGCCAGGCCTCGGCCCGTGCGAGCGTCTCGCGAGCGCCGATGCCGCCGAGCGCGTTGCGCAGCACGAGGTCGCCCGACGGGAACGCATCCGGGTCCCGGAGCGCTCGCATCGCTACGTACTCGACCGTCCAGGGGCCGATCCCCGGCAGCTCGAGCAGCGCCGCGCGGATCGCTGCGAGCTCCTGGCGCTCGTCGATTACGAGCCCGCCGGCGGCAGCAGCGGCCAACGCGCCAAGCGCGCGGGCGCGTGCGGCCGGCATCCCGCCGATCTCGACGCCGGCCAGCCGCTCGGGGGCCGGGAACAGCCGCGCGAGACCGCCAACCGGCTCCGGCAGCGGCTCACCGTGGCGGAGCGCGAGGCGCTCGGCGAGGCCGCGCCCGGCGGCCACGGAGACCTGCTGGCCGAGCACCGCACGCACGGCGAGCTCGAAGCCGTCCCACGCCCCCGGTACGCGCAGCCCCGGGCGCGCCTCGACGAACGGGGCCAGCAGCGGGTCGGCGCTCAGCGCCAGGTCGATCCGCTCGGTGTCCTGGTCGAGCCCGAGCACGAGCCGCGAGCGCCCATCCGGCGCGGGATCGCGCGGGTCGACCGTGACGACTGCGGGCCGGCCATCGCGCACGGCGGTGCGCCGGTAGACGCCGTCATCGACCTCCTCGATCCCGGGCACCGCACGCGCCGCCAGCCAGGCCAGCAGCGCAGCGTCGGCGCTACTCCTCGACCTCGTCCTCTTCCTCGTCCTCGTCGGCGTCGTCGGCCTCGTCGAGTTCCTCGTTGGTCAGCCGCATCCGACCGTCGCCGCCGTGGTAGGTGGCCTGGAAGTTCTCGAGCAGCTCGTCGCGGCGCGCCTCGTCGACCGGAACCTCGTCCGCGATCAGCACCCAGTCGGCGCCCTCGAACTCCTCGAGGTTGAAGATCTCACCGTCGATCGCGGGGGAGTCGTCGACGACCACCATCACCTCGGTTTGAGGGTTGAGGTAGCAGCCGGGGCGGAGCAGCAGGTCGTCCAGGTCGAAGCGGCGGTCGTCGGCCATCGTCGCGCCCAGCCTATACCCGTTTCCAGGGCGAAGTCACTCCCTCAGCTCGCGCAGCTCCCGCTCCACCTCGGCCTCCACGTCGAGCGGTTCCCTGCCCTGCCGGGCGCGCCGTTCGTTGCGCGCCACGACGAGCTGGCGCACCTCCTCGCGCAGCGCCGGATCGGCCGCCGGGGCGGCTTCCGTCAGCGCCGCCAGCTCGGCGTCGACGTCGAGCGGGGCCTCGCCGCGCGCCTCGCGGCGGGCCGCCTTCGCCTCCAGCATCTGCCTGATCTCCTCCTGCGCCTCGGCGCCGCGGGGCGAGGCCGGGGAGGGAGGCCTGCGCTCGTCGCGATCCATGCCCAGGCCGCCCTTGCCGATCCCGCCGTAGAGCCGGCCGCTGCCCCAGTAGCTTGCCACCGCCACGACCACGGCGACGAGCGCCAGCACGATCACGATCGTCCCGAACGCGTCCACGCGCACAGTGTGAAGGGAATGCGCGCCCTTCACGCCTGAGCTGCTGTACCCTGAAGGCGGACAGGGTTGACTGACGAATCAATCGGGTGCCCGCCCGCCTCCCGCGAGCGCACCCGGCAAGGAGCCAGCAGCAGTGGTCGACTTCACTCTCACCGACGAGCAGAAGGACATCCGCCAGCTCGCCCACGACTTCGCCGAGAAGGAGATCCGGCCGGTCGCCTGGGAGCTCGACAAGGATTCCACCTTCCCCCACGAGATCATCGAGAAGGCATGGGAGGTGGGCCTGATGAACTCCCACATCCCGGAGGAGTACGGCGGCCCCGGGCTCGACTACCTCTCGGGATGCCTGATCGAGGAGGAGCTCGGCTGGGGCTGCTCCGGCATCGGCACGTCGCTCATGTGCAACGGCCTCGCGACCGCGCCCGTGGTCATCGGCGCGCCCGACGAGCTCAAGAAGCGGTACCTCGGCATGCTGACCGAGGAGTCCAAGCTCGCCTCCTTCTGCCTAACGGAGCCGGACGCGGGCTCGGACGTCTCGAGCATGCGCACGACCGCCGTCCGCCAGGGCGACAAGTACGTCATCAACGGGACCAAGTGCTTCATCACGAACGGGAGCCACGCCTCCTGGTACACGGTCTACGCGAAGACCGACAAGGAGGCCGGCCACCGCGGCATCTCCGCCTTCATCGTCCCGCGTGACGCCGACGGCGTGACCGTGGACAAGAAGGAGGACAAGCTCGGCCAGCGCGCGTCCGACACGGCGATGATCTCGTTCAACGACGTCGAGATCCCCGCCGACCACCTCGTGGGTGAGGAGAACAAGGGCTTCAAGCTCGCGATGATGACGCTCGACCGCACGCGCCCCGGCGTGGCGGCGATGGGCGTCGGGATCGCGAACGCGGCCTTCGAGTTCGCGCGCGACTACGCCAAGGAGCGCGTCCAGTTCGGCGTGCCGATCGCGATGCACCAGGCGATCCAGTTCATGATCGCCGACATGGCGACGAAGATCGAGGCGGCGCGGCTGCTCACCTGGAAGTCGGGCGTCGAGCTCGACCAGGGCAAGCGCAACACGCTCATCTCGTCGCACGCCAAGCGCTTCGCCGCCGACACCGCGATGGAGGTCACCGTGGACGCCGTGCAGGTCTACGGCGGTTACGGCTTCATCAAGGAGTACCCGGTCGAGAAGCTGATGCGCGACGCGAAGATCATGCAGCTCTACGAGGGCACGTCCCAGATCCAGCGGCTGGTGATCGCGCGCGAGGTGCTGATGCCGCGGCGCGTGGAGGAGCCGGCGACGGCCGCCGCGTAGCTCGGACGCTTCGCTATTGCTTCACGGAAGGCCGCTCTTTCGGGGCCGCCTTCCGCGTTTTGGTCCGCCCAGGGCGCGGGTCCTGTCCGGGGAAGTTTCCTTTCGCACCCCTTCGCTGCGCTCGGGGCACGAAAGTTTGCCTTCCCTCGGCCACCCGCGCGTGGGGAGCCGCGCTCCTGCTCTCACGCGCCTCGCCGGGAAGCGGAATCCCTAGAGCGGTCGCTCGGGAGCGCTCCCCTTGCCGTGGCTAGCCTCCTGCGAGGAACGAATGCATGGAGGATGACCGGCTCATGTGTCCCCGGTCAACCCGCGGCGTGAACAGCTACGAAAGGGGGAGACCTGTTTAGAGCGCAGCTCGGCGAGCCGCATCATTACGCCTACGTCGTCGACGACGTCGAGGCGACCGTGAATCGCCTGGTCGACCAACTCGGCGCCGGGCCGTTCTTCCTAATCGAGAACGTGCCTCTGAAAAACGTCCTCTCGCGCGGTGAGCCGGCCGAGTTCGTCCACAACTCCGCCTTCGGCTCCTGCGACGGCAGCGCGATCGAGCTGATCGAAGTCGTCAGCCTGGCGCCGGAGCGCGTCGAGAGGGGCTTCTCCGGCGCCCGCCCGCGAATCCAGCATGTCGGCTACGTCGTGCCGGCGACGGAGGTGGCCGACTTGCGAAGCTCGCTTGACGAGCGAGGTCTGACGCAGTACCTGAGCTCTCAGCTCGGCGAAGTCGAAACGACTCTTCACGACGCCTCCGCGACCCTGGGCCACGACATCGAGATCCATGTCGACAACCAGGGACTCCACGACTTCTTCTCGATGGTGAGCGGCGCCGCCGAGGGTTGGGATGGCTCGGAACCGCTGCGCCCGGTCGAGAGCTGATCGCTGCATTTCAAGCTAAGCGAGCACTTCTTCGGGTGGTTCGAGGACGCTCGCTGCGGACGAGCGGGAGTAGCACGCAGCGCGGGCCCAGACGCTCGCTTCGTCCCGGCGAAGCAGTAGTCTCCGCACCCGCAGCTCGGACGAGTGAAGATCGTCCCAAGCAGGAGCGAGCGCCGGCTCGCTGGAGACGTCTCCCTCCGTGCGGGAGCGGCACTCTTGCCGCGGTCCTCCTTCCTGTGCGAGCCGCACTTGGCGGCTCGGCGGCTGGTCGCGGTCGGCCGGGATCACGCGAATCCCGAATTAGCCTTGTTACGGGGGGCGACTCCTCGGCGCAGCGTCGAGACTCTGTTTACATAGCGGCGAGGTCCTGTACAGTCTCTCAAATGGCGCAAGACGTAGAGCACAACTTGCGTATCGGCGAGCTCAGCCGACGCGTCGGCGTCAGCCCAGAGCTCCTGCGCGCGTGGGAGCGCCGCTACGGCTTGCTTCATCCGGCCCGAACCAAGGGCGGTCTGCGCCTCTACTCCGCCGAGGACGTGCGGCGCGTGAGGGCCATGCAGGCGCATCTCGACGGTGGGCTGTCGGCTGCCGAGGCGGCTCGGCTGGCTTCCGCCGACGACAGCGCCGCGGGCGCCGCCGAGTACGGCGATGCCATCGAGCGGGGGGTCGGGGAGCTGCGCGAGGCCCTTGATGCCATGGACGCCGACGCGGCGCACGCCGTCCTCGACGGCCTGCTCGCCTCCTTCACGCTTGAGGCCGTCCTCTCAGGCGTCTTACTGCCGTACCTGCGCGAACTCGGCGAGCGCTGGCAGCGCGGCGAGGCCTCCGTCGCCCAGGAGCACTTCGCCAGCAACCTGCTCCGCGCGCGCCTGCTCGCACTGGCCCGTGGCTGGGAGCGCGGGGAGGGCCCCACCGCGCTGTTGGCGTGCGCGCCTGGAGAGCAGCACGACCTCCCGCTGATCGCCTTCGGACTGGCGCTGCGTGGCCGCGGCTGGCGGATCGTGTTCCTCGGGACGGACACGCCCGCGGCCAGCATCGCCGAGACCGCCGAACGCCTGCGCCCGGCACTCGTGGTGGTTAGCTCCATGACCCCGCGCGGCTTCCGGCGGGAGGCCGACGCGCTCGCGGCGCTCGCGCGTGAGCACCGCTTGGTCATCGCCGGCGCCGGTGCGGGCGAGAGGCTCGCGCAGTCGCTCGGCTCCTCGCTGCTCCGGGGTGACCCGGTGGCCGCCGCCGGCGCTGTCTAGAAACCCCCGCTCCGTTCGCCGCCATCGCCTGCTCCGGCCCTGCGCCGACGGGTGCCCGTCCTGGCTTGTACCGGTCCCGCGCCGCGCTGGGAGCTCCCGATTCCTCTTGCGCTGGACTCCTTGACTAAAGCTAGACGGGATCCTTGACAAGAGCTACACGATATCTGTACAGTATCTGTTCATGTTCGGTACACGCTCATTAAGGAGGACCACATGAAGGCGCTCAACGCGCTCGCAGCTGCGCTCGTCATCGTCGGCGGGCTCAACTGGGGCCTCGTCGCGCTCGCCGAGTTCGACCTGGTCGCTTGGCTCGTCGGAGAGGACTTCGGCCAGACGAACGCCGCCAGCCGCATCGTCTACGGGCTCGTCGGCCTCGCCGCCGTCTACGGCATCGCCCAGCTCGCGAGCCGCGAAACCAGCATCAGCACCGGCGGAGCTCGCTCCGCCTCCACCCAGGCATGAAAGGAACCACAATGCGAAAGCTGATACTCCCCGCCGTCGTCCTCGTCGTCGCGCTCGCCACGGCGGCCGTCGCCCTCGGCGGCAACGACTCCGGCTCGACGGCCCAGCCGGCCGCCAAGCCGACGAAGAACATCGTCCAGACCGCCGTAGCGGCGGGCGACTTCGACACCCTCGTCTCTCTCGTCAAGCGGGCCGGGCTGGCCAAGACGCTGTCGGGCAAGGGACCGTTCACGGTCTTCGCGCCGACAGACGCGGCCTTCAAGAAGGTGCCCGCGAGCACGCTCGAGGCGCTGCAGAAGGACCGTGCCGCGCTGCGGAACGTGCTCCTCTACCACGCGGCCGCAGGCCGCTACCCCGCGAAGCGGGTCGTCAAGCAGAAGTCAATCGAGACGCTGGTCGGCCAGCGCGTCAAGGTGAGCACCCGCGGGGACACCGTCCGCGTGGCTGGCGCCAAGGTCGTCCAGGCCGACGTGCGCACCTCGAACGGCGTGATCCACGCCATCAACCGCGTGCTCATCCCGCCGCAGTAGTCGCAGACCTCACCGCACCCCAAGGCCCCCGGACGCGTCACCGTGCCCGGGGGCCTTCGCATGAGCCGGGAAGAGCTCGAACCTACGAGCTACGGCTCACGAGTCCGCTTCTCCGAACCGTCCCGCCGCCTTGCGGCATGGGGGTTGCTTACCCCTTCGCGCGACAGCGACCGTCGCAGCGCCGCCAACGAGAGTGCCGCGCCCATCGGAAGACGTGAAAACGCCGCAAGCGGGTGTGCCCTACAGGCGGCCTTGCCGGCGCGGCCGGAGCTCGGAATCCTCGGCGACGGCGCGGCGTAGTGCCTCGTCGAAGCCGATCGGCTGCACGTCGTCGAACAGTTCTGCGCCGGACGGATCGGTGACGACCGTCGGCACGGCGAGCCCTTCCACCAGCGGCCTGGCGACCCCCGCGTCGACCGGCGTGACCAAGCCGATCCACAACGACGATAGCCAAGGCGTGAGCAGCGGGACCGGCACCCGTGGGCGGCGCCGGAGATCGAGCACCGCCGCCATGCGATCGAGCATCTCGCCGTAGCTCAGAACGTCCGGACCGCCGATCTGAATTTCCCTGCCGCTCGAGGCCATGATCGACGGCGCCTGCACCAGGTAGCGCAGCGTGTCGTCGATCGCGATCGGCTGCGTCGCGTTCTTTAGCCACGCCGGAGCGATCATCGCAGGGAGTCGCTGCACCAGGTAACGCAGCGTCCGGTAGGACTCGCTCTGCGCACCAACCACCATTCCGGCGCGGAAGTAGGTCAGCGGCGGGCCGTGCTCGGCCAGCGCGAGCGCCGTCTCGTGGCGGCTTCGGAGGTGCTTGGACTGGGGGCGGTCGCCCAGCCCGCCCAAGTAGATGACTCGCTCGATTCCCTCCGCTCGAGCCATCTGCGCGAACGACGCCGCGGCCGCGCGCTCGTTCGCAACGAAGTCACCGTCCCCGCCTCGCCCCATCGAATGAATCAGGTAATACGCAACGTCGACACCTTGTCCGGCCCCCCGCAGGCTCTCGGATCGTAAGACGTTCCCCTCGTGCAGCGCGACGCCGGTCCGTTCCAGCCGGCGCGCGCGGGAGCCGGCGCGGTCACGCACCATGCCACGCACCTCCCAGCCCGCCTCGCCCAACGCCGAAGCAAGTCGGCCGCCGACGAAGCCGGTCGCGCCCGTGACGAGCGCGCGGCGCGTCATCAACAGCCGCCAGGCCTCAGCGCCCGTCGCATACGCCCAACCAACATAACCGGCCTTGCACGTACCGAGCGGCCACTTTGACTGCTGCCAGGCGCGCCGACCGCAGCGATCGCCTCGGCCTGCTCAGGCTGGCCGCCTGTCGTCGATCGCGTGGCGCTGTCGGCACCGCCCCCGAGAGCCCGAGCCGCCGCGGCCTCGACCGCTGGGGACGCGGGCGTCTCGGGTGAGTGGGCGCTCGCTCCTGCGCCGGACGAGCTCCGGGAGCGGCCGCTGGCAAGGCACGCACGCCCGCAACCGCCTGCTTTGCGAGCGCGGCATGCTCCGACCGTATCGCAGCGTTATGAGAGGTCGCCCAGTCGAGCCTCACGTGGGAACGCGTCACTTTCGTGCGGCTGGTGCGTCGGCGGGCGGAGCTGTCTTGAATGTGGATCCAAGGTGGCCGAAGGGGTAGGCTGGCGCTGACGCCTCCTTTCATCCCTGGGAGGTTGGACGGGTCCCCGCAGCCGAGAGGCGTAGCGATGAAGAGTCGCATCATCCAGCGCGACCCAGAGTCGGACCGCCCTCATGCGTCGGGAAGCGGCGCCGCCCCACCGCCTCCGCCGGCGCACAATCTGGCGGCGCGGATGGCTCGCTGGAGCGGTCAGCATCGCAAGAAGGCGATCTTCGGCTGGTTCGCGTTTGTGCTCGTCACGTTCGTCGTCGGCATGAACGTGGTCGGCCAGAAGGACATCTCCGATATCGATCAGTTCTCGGGTGAATCCCATGAGGCCGAGCAGGCGCTCGAGGACGCCGGTCTGAGGCCGGTCGAAGAGGTGGTCTTCGTTCAGAGCGACGAGCTCACGGTCGAGGATCCCGAGTTCCAGGCCGCTATTGAGGACGTGACCGGGCGGCTCTCACAGGTGCGGTACGTCGAGAACGTCGAGTCGCCGCTGACCGGCGGCGGCGAGGTCTCGGCCGACGGCCACGCGGCTCTGGTCAACTTCGTGATCGCGGGCGACTCGACGGAGGCAGAGGATCGCGTCGATCCCACCATCGCCGCCGTCGCCGCCGTTCAGGCCGATCACCCCGATCTCGCGATCGAGCAATTCGGCGGCGCCAGCGCCAACAAGGCGATCGAGGAGGTCATCAACGACGATCTCGGGAAGGCGGGGATGCTGTCGCTGCCAGTCACGCTGATCATCCTCGTCATCACCTTCGGCTCGCTCGTGGCGGCGGGTCTGCCGCTGTTGATCGGGCTGACGTCCGTGATGGCGGCGCTGGGCTTGGTCGCGATCACGAGCCATCTGTTCCCGGCCGACAGCAATCTCCCGGCGGTCGTCTTGCTGATCGGGCTGGCGGTGGGTGTGGACTACTCGCTCTTCTACCTCCGGCGTGAGCGCGAGGAGCGCGCCGCCGGGCGCAGCGAGCGCGGCGCGCTGGAGGCGGCCGCCGCTACCTCGGGGCGTGCCGTGCTGATCTCGGGCGTGACGGTGATCGTCGCGATGGCGGGCATGTTCATCAGCGGCGACAAGGCGTTCATCTCCTTCGCCGAAGGCACGATCCTGGTGGTCGCGATCGCCGTCTTCGCGTCGCTGACGATCCTGCCGGCGATGTTGTCGTGGCTCGGTGACCGGGTCGAGAAGGGTCGGGTTCCCCTGCTCGGTCGCCGCCGGCCGGCGGGCGAGTCGCGCTTCTGGACGGCGCTCACCGGCCGCGTGATGCGGCGTCCCGGCCTGTCGATCATCGTCGCGGGCGGCCTCTTGGTGGCGCTCGCCATTCCGGCGCTTCAGATGAACATCGTCACCAGTGGGGTTGACGAGTTCCCGCAGGACGAGCCGGTGATCCAGACCTACAACAAGGTCAAGGCGGTGTTCCCGGCCGAGGGCGTGACCGCCACCGTGGTTGTGGAGGCGGACGACGTGCGCTCCGGTCCCGTCGCGGCCGGCATCGCCGAGCTGCGCAGCGAGGTCAACGGCTCGGATTCGTTCCGGCCCGGAACCGAGGTCATCTACAGCGAGGACGGCACGGTCGCGCAGATCAACGTCCCGACCCCGGGCAACGGAAACGACGACCCGTCCGTCAACGCACTGAACGAGCTGCGCGACGAGATCATCCCGGCGACCGTCGGGGCGGTCGCGGGGACGACCGTCAACGTCACCGGCGACGCGGCCAGCTCGGAGGACTTCGCCAACAAGCTGAACAGCAGGCTGCCGCTGATCTTCGCCTTCGTGTTCGCACTGGCGTTCCTGCTGATGCTGGTCACCTTCCGGTCGATCGTGATCCCGATCGTGACGATCATCCTCAACCTGCTCTCGGTCGGAGCCGCCTACGGCATCCTCGTGCTCGTCTTCCAGAAGGGCAACCTGGAGTCGCTGCTCGGCTTCACCTCGAACGGCGGCGTCACGAACTGGCTGCCGCTGTTCCTGTTCGTGGTCCTGTTCGGGCTCTCGATGGACTACCACGTGTTCATCCTGTCCCGGGTCAAGGAGCTCCGTGACCGCGGCATGTCGACCGATCAGGCCGTTCAGCAAGGGATCTCGACGACGGCCGGGACGGTCACCAGCGCCGCGCTCGTCATGGTCGGGGTCTTCCTGGTCTTCGTCACCCTGGCCTTCCTCGACTTCAAGGAGCTCGGCCTCGGGCTGGCCGTGGCGGTCCTGATCGACGCGACGATCGTCCGCGGCGTGCTGCTGCCGGCGGCGATGAAGCTACTCGGCGACTGGAACTGGTACCTGCCGAGCTGGCTCGAGTGGCTGCCGCACGTCGGGGCCGGGCGCGACGACGCCCCGCCCGTCGAGCCAGGGGCCACCGAGGAGCCGCAGCCCACACCCACATCGGCCTAGCGATGGCCACCCCGACGCCTACTCCCGCCTAGGCCCGCGCGCGACGGGAAGGAACAGCGATGAACACGCCGGCAACTCCTCCCACCAGCGCGGATCCTCCTCCCGCCGGCGAGAAGCCCGGCTGGAGCGCGGGCCGCGTGGTGGCCGTGGTGTTCGGCAGCCTCGCCGCGCTCATCGGCTTGGCCCTGCTGCTCGCTGGCCTGGGGCTTGTGCTCACTCAGGCGTTTGCCCGCGACGACGACGGCTACTACACCTCGGACACAGAGCGTCTGACCACCCCCACCCACGCGTTGACGGTGGAGGACATCGACCTCGGAAGCGATCCGGTCGACTTCGTCCCCAAGGACGTGCTCGGGCGCGTCCGCATCAGGGCCGAGCGCCCGGGCGGCGCCGCAGTCTTTCTCGGGATCGGTCCCGAGCGGGAGGTCGACGCGTACCTGCGCGGTGTGGGCCATGCGGAGGTCGAAGACCTGTCCGATGACCCACCCAGCTACCTAACGAGCCGGGGCGGCGCGCCGCGGCGACCACCCTCCGAGGAACAGTTCTGGGTCGCCTCGTCGGAGGGGCCGGGACGCCAGGTGGTCAGCTGGGAGGTCGAGGGTGGACGCTGGTCGGTCGTAGCCATGAACGCCGACGGCGCGCGGCGCGTGGTGCTCGATGCCGACGTGGCCGCGAACGTCGGCTGGTTCTTGGGCGTCGGGATCGGCCTGCTCGCGGCGGGCCTCCTGCTCATGGCCGGCGGAATCGTGCTGATCGTCGTGGCGGCGCGCCGGAGCTCGAGACGACCCGCCGCCCCGACTCCGCCTCGGCCGGCGCAGGACCAAGCCCCCCGAGAGGAACAGCACTGAATACGCGCACCCTTCAGAGCGAGCCAGCGCCCGTGTCAACCGCCAGCGTTGCCGACCTCCGCTCTTTACCAGCGGGCGAGATCGAAGGCCGACGACGGCGATGACGGCTAACGGGAGTACGCCTCTCGCCTGGCACTGAAGCCCCACCCGCGGCCCGCGCCGGCACCAGCCCGGACGCTATCGCTCGGGACGCCGACCGGCAGCTTGGTCGACTGGAGTTGCCCCGTTTCCACAGCATGCGCACCCGGCACGTGACGCCCGTCTGCGGTCGCCAAGCGTACCCGGGTATCGACGCGCAGCCGCACCCGCCGGAGAGATCGATGACGCGCTCGAGAAAAGACGTCCACATGTGGAACTGGATTTCCTTCGACATGCGCAGGCGGTCATAGAGCAGGTCGGAGAGTCGATCGCCGCTGCGCGCCCACGACTCGATCGAGAACACCAGTCGACCGGCGCCATCGGTGGCGCTGAACTCGATCTGGCCGGCCTCCAGGTGGCCGGCCAGGGTGGCGAACCGGAACGAGGTCGAGTCGCGCGCGACCACACGCACGGGCCCATCCCATGGACCGGGCATGCGCACGACGTACTCGTCGCCCGGGTGCATCTCTCCCTCCGGACCGATGAGCTTCTTGAAGGTGGCGAACTCGCTTGGCGCGGCGCTGTCCGGGTCAGCCGTCAATCGGTCTATGAGCTGCTCGGGAGAGACCCGGGAGTTGCGGATCTCGGCACGGTACCGGCGGTGAAACAGGGGCCCGGCTCCGTCCTTCACCCGCTGGATCTCGTCGTGGCTGACTATGCCGGGCAGAGAGGGCGGCTGGTCGTCTTCCCAGTTGCCCGGTTCCTCGCTGCGATAGAGCGGGGTGGTGCGCCACATGTACCGCCACGACGTCAGCGTCAAGCCCACGGGCCAGCGCGCGGCGGTGGTCAAACGGCGGAAGTAGGACTGCTTTCGCGGCATCGAGGGTGAGACAAGGCGAGGTTGAGTGAGGCGGGGTGAGTCCAGCCGCTCGACGGGTACCCGGCGACCATGCTCACAAAAGCCCTGTCCTCCCGCGGCCTCCGCGGGTGGCACTTTCACCTCGGTTCGATGGCGGCGATCTACCTCTGCATCGCCCTCTGGGTTCGCGCGAAGACGGTGGACCAAGAGGAGCGCGGCAACGCCGAGCGCCGCGCCCTGTTCGTCGGCCTCTGGCCACCAATGCTCTGGCTGATCGGCGATGCGCTCGAAACCGCCGACGAACGCTCACGCTCGACACTTTCGCGCCACCGACTGACGCGTCGGCTGGCCGGGGGGGCGCTCACAGCCTTGACGCGCACGCCGCCGGTCGGCGGCGGACTGAGAGGGCCCGCGAACGGGCCCTCTCACGTCGCGGCCGCTACGCGTTGCTGAGCTCGGTCTCCGTAGCCTGGATCACTCCGGCGCGGGCCTTGTGCCTGCGCTCGTAGGCGCGCACATCCTTGCGCCGCTGATCGTCGCCCTCGGAAAGCACGGCCTGCACTTCGTTGACGTTCAGCTCGTCATAGCCGGCCCACGGCTCGTCGCCCTGCAGGGAGTCGATCCTGGCGGTGACCGTGGAGCGGCTCTGGTTCTTGCGCTCGTACGCCTTGACCTTGGCAAGGTCGATCTGCGAGAGCTCGGAGAGCTTCTCCTGAACCTCGTCCGCGCTGAGCGAATCGTAGTTCGCGATGGCCAGGTCCGACTCCGAGGCCACGGCTCCCTTCACGGTCCCTTCGGCGCGCGCAACTCCCGGCACCTTGCGGGCCTGGCGGCTTGTCCGCTTGGCCCGTCCGGCGCCCCGGCGCACGCTGCGCTTGGCCGCGCCGCCCACCTTGCGCACGGCGTCCGCGGCCCCGGTCTCGGTCATTTCGTAGGAGCCCTCACCGTCGAACTCCGCCCGCGCCATCGCGTCGGTCAGGCGCGGTATCTCCTTGGACAGCCGGTCCAGCATCCGCTGTTCGTCAGCCATCAGCGAGTTGGCAAGGCGCTCGGTCTTGGTGTCGCCGGCGATGCGTGCGAGCCGGGCGATCGCGGTGTAGGTGGCGATCTCCAGCGCCTCGGCGGCGCACGAGTCCTTGGCGTTCTTGAGCACCTTCTCCTCGCCACCGCTTCCCCGCACCAGATCGAGCGGGGTCTTGGTCAGCGCCAAAGCCTGCCCAAGGAGGCTCTCGATGGCGCCGAGCCCCGCCTGCAGCGGGTTGTTGCCTTCGCCCAGCTCGCCCAGCCGCGCCTCGAGGCGTTCGCCGTGCCGGCGGGTCTCGTTGAGATGGGTCTCGAGCCCGTCGCGATAGCTGCCCTTCGGGGTCATCGCGATCTGCGCTTGCAGCTGGCGCACCAACGCCAGCTCCGAGCCGTGGGCCTCATTCAGGTACTGCACGATCTTCTGCTTCTGCTGCTTACTCACGAAAACACCTAACTCCGAATCGATTGTGCGGCGGAGGATTGGTCTAGAGGATCCGGATGATCAGGTTGACCAGGATGGTCAGCGTGATCGAGAGGATCACCGACGTGACCAGGCAGCCGGGCATGAAGCGGACCTGCGTCCGCCTGCCCGGCTGCTTGGTGAAGAGGAACATCGTTCGCGGTCAGACGCCGTCGGCGCGACCACCACGGTTGTCCGGCTCGTCCGAATACGGCTCGCTGCTGCCGGACTTGGCGAGTCCGCGCGAGATCAAGTAGCCCGCGCCGAGGATCGAGACATACAGCCATGCCTGGCGGGCGATGAACTCGTCCGTGCCGTTATCGCCGCCATTGATGACGGCGGCGCTGACGAGGATGGCCACGACGAGGCCGACCATCGCCCAGAACTCGGTCGTCCTGAACGCCTGCTTGGTCTCAGTCGCGAGCCGGCGAGCGGCTCTCCCGACCGACGATCCATTTCCATCCGCGCGCACGCTGCCGCGGGTAACGTCTGTTGCTGCCATCAGAAACTCCTTGGGGGTAGTCGCCGGCGGGGACCCCGCAGGTAGCGAGGGGACCGGCGTAGGTCGAGAGGCAGAGCGCGCACGTTGCTAGTGAAGGCTCGTGCCTACCGCTCGTCTACCCCAAAGGAGAGACGCGCAAAAGTTTGGGGCAATCGTCACGCATTCCAGCGCCGAACCGCGAATAACGACGGCGCCGGCGACGACGACAGGTCACGGAAGGCGCAGTGGCGCGCGCGGGGCGACCAGCCTCTCAGCCGCGGGAGCACTGGACGAGGTCGGCTCGTCATCGCTTTGGACGACCTCCGAGAGCGCCGATCGACCTCGCGCAGACACCTGCTTCGCCGTGGCGGAGCAGGCGTCAGAGGAGGCCGGTCCAGGGCGCTTGGTGCTCGTCCGCAGCGAGCGTCGTTCGCACCTCCGCCGAGACGCTCGCTTTCAATGGGCGAGCGACACTCTGCTGGCCGGCGGACTCTTCTACGCACTCAGCCCGTTCGGTGTGCCGCGAAGTCTCGCCGGCGGCGACGGCCGCGGCTCGCCTGTCGGGTGGGGGGTTCGGCGTGGGGGTGATCGTGCCGGGCCGTTGTTGCGGCGCGGCGACGCGGCTGTGACAGGGATGCGACTTGGCTTGGCGCCCGCGCGGGTGTCCGGTACGTTGGCTTCAACCGGCCCCGGTCGCTCGCTTTGATGGACTTCCGCATCCTCGGTCCGTTGGAGGCCCTCGATGAGGGTCGCGACGTGGCGCTGGCGGGGAGCAAGCGACGGGCGCTGCTGGCGCTGCTGCTTGTGCACGCCAACGAGACGGTCTCGATCGAGCGGCTGATCGACGAGCTGTGGGGAGAGTCTCCGCCTGCGACGGCGGCCAAGACGGTGCAGGTACACGTCTCTCGTCTGCGAAAGGCGCTCGGCGTCGGCAACGGCGCGGACGGCGTGATCGTCACCCGCGAGCACGGCTACGAGCTGACGCTCGATCCCGAGCGGCTCGACGCGCTCCGCTTCGAGCGCTTGGTCGCCGAGGGCAGGAGTGAGCTCGCGGCAGGCGACCCGAATCGCGCCGCCGCGGCGTTCGAGGCGGCCCTCGCGCTGTGGCGTGGCGCGCCCCTTGCGAACCTCGCAAACGAGCCGTTCGTCCAGCGCGAGGCGGCCCGCTTGGACGATCTGCGGCTGGCCGCGCTGGAGGACCTGGGCGAGGCCAAGCTGGCGCTCGGGCGCCACGGCGAGCTGGTCGGGCGGCTCGAGGCGCTGATCGGCGAGCATCCCTATCGCGAGCGCCTGCGTGCCCAGTTGATGCTGGCGCTGTACCGCTGTGAGCGCCAGGCCGATGCGCTCCAGGCCTACCAGGACGCGCGCCGGACCCTGGTCGAGGAGCTGGGGATCGAGCCCGGCGAGCGTCTGCGGGAACTGGAGCGGGCCGTGCTCGCGCAGGACCCGGGGCTCGCGGCGCCGTCGGCTCCACCCGGGGTCGGCGACGGCGTCCGCGATGGCGGCGATCTGCCAACGGGGGTGGTCACCTTCCTGCTGACCGACATCGAGGGCTCGTCGGGCCTCTGGGAGGCGGATGCCGAGGCGATGGCGGCTGCGCTCGAGCTGCACGACGAGCTGATCGCGAAGAGCGCGAACGATCACGGCGGGTGGCTGCTGAAGGCGAAGGGTGAGGGCGACGCGACGCTGACGGTGTTCCGGCGCGCCTCCGACGCCGTGCGCTGCGCGGTGGTGCTCCAGCGGACGCTCCAGGGCGCCGCGTGGCCCGGCGGGCTCGACCTGCGCGTGCGGGTGGCGCTGCACACCGGCGAGGCGTATGAGCGCGACGGCGACTACTTCGGCCCGGCGCTGAACCGCGCCGCCAGGTTGAGGAGCGTGGCGCGCGGCGGCGCCACCGTGATGTCCCAGGCGACCGCGGAGATCGTCCACGACCGCCTGCCCCCGGAGACCGCGCTGGTCGAGCTCGGCCGCCAGGAGCTGCGCGGCCTATCGCGCCCGGAGAACGTGTTCGAGCTGCGCGCGAGCCCCCAGCCCGGTCTGGCTGGCGAGTCGGCGCTCGACGCGCCGCGCACCATGTTCGCTGGCCTGCCCGCGCCGCTGTCACGCACCATCGGTCGCGAGGCGGACCGCTCCGCCATCGCGATGCTGTTGCGTCGCGACGAGACCCGTCTGGTCACGCTTACTGGGGCGGGCGGGGTGGGGAAGACGCGGCTGGCGCTCGAGGTGGCGCGGTTGCTTGAGGGCGAGTATCGGGATGGCGCCTGGTTCGTTTCGCTCGCCGCGACCGCGAGTGCCGAGCATGTTGCGAGCGCGATCGCACAAGAGTTGGGCGTCACACCACTCGAGGGGGAGACCCTCGAGCGTGCGGTCGAGCGTTTCCTCGCCCCGAAGCACCTGCTGCTGGTGCTGGATAACTTCGAGCACCTGCTAGCTGCGGCACCGCTGATCAGCGACCTGTTGGCCGCCGCTCCGGGGCTGGCCGTGATCGCGACCAGCCGCGAGGCGCTGAGACTGCAAGCCGAGCAGCGCTACGCCGTCGCCCCACTAGCACTCCCAGCAGAGGCCGACCCGGGTGCCGTCGCGCAAGCCGCGGCCGGCGCACTGTTCGTCGAGCGCGCCCGCCGCCACGACCGAGGCTTCGAACTGACCGACGACAACGCCGGCGCCGTCGCGGAGATCTGCCGCCACCTCGACGGGCTGCCGCTCGCCATCGAGCTCGCCGCCGCCCGCACGACGCTGCTCGACGTCCACGAGCTGAACGCCCGCTTGGCACCGATGCTGGACTCCCTGGGAAGCGGTCCGCGCGACGCGCCCAACCGCCAACGCACCCTACGCGCCACGATCGACTGGAGCCACCGCCTACTAAACGCCCGGGAAGCCGAGGTCTTCGGGCGCTTCGCCGTGTTTGCCGGCGGGGCCACGACCGAGGCCGCCGAAGCGGTCACGGGCGGCGACCTCGACGCGCTGCAGGGACTGGTCGACAAGCAGCTGCTACTGCGCCGCCATGGAACCGGCCCAGACGCCCGCCTGCTGATGCTCGAGACTGTGCACGACTACGCCCGCGAGCGACTTGACGCGAACCCGGACGCGGCCCAAGTACGGGAGCGCCACTGCCGGCACTACCTCGCCCTCGCCGAGCGCGCCGAGCCCGAGCTGTTCACCCGAGGCGAGGGGGAGTGGCTGCCACGCCTCGACGCTGAGGTCGAAAACCTGCGCGCCGCGTTCGACTGGGGTCTCCGTCACGACTCCAGCACCGCGCTACGCCTGGCTGGCGTACTGGAGCTGTTCTGGGAGATCCGCGGCCGATATGCCGAAGGGCTGGAGTGGCTTGAAGCGGCTTTGGACGCGACCAGAGACGATGCGCCAATTCGCGATCGCGCGCGGGCGCGCACAGCACAGGTGCGGCTCCTGGACTCTCAGGGGTGCGGCTACGACTGGCCCGGCTCTCGCGAGAGGGTGGAGACGCTCGCCGCCGAAGCGCTCGCATGGCGCGCAGAGCCGCGAGCCCCGCCGGCATAGCCGAAACTCTCGTCGTCCTCGCTGACGTCGAAGCCGCCGAGACGTTTCCTCAGCGACACCGAAGCGCGCTTGCAGATGAGGCGCTGGTGCACGCGCGTGAGGCTGGCGACGCCAGGCTCGAAGCCTTCGCCATGTTCGAGCAGGCAATGGCTCTGCCGATCGAGCAGGCAGCGGCTGAAATCGATCGCGCCGATGCTGCCGCTCGCGAGATCGGGAGCTCTCGCCTCCTCACAGTGCTGTACTCGAACTCTGTCTACAACGCGATCAGGGCGCGCAAGGCTGAACTCGCGCCTGCCCTACTCGGTCGTGCGGTCCCGCTCGCCCGCGAGTTCGGCGACCCCTTGATGCTTGCCTCTGTATTCGGGAACGCAGGCCTCGCAGCGCTCTTCACGGGTGATCTCGACCGCGCCCGAGTCGCGTTCGACGACCAGCTTCGCCTGTGCCGGGAGCACGCTTGGCCCGAGCATGCCGCCGAAGGCCTGGCTGGATTGGCAGCCGCCGCGACCCGCGGCGGCGATCCCAATCGCGCCGCACGCCTGCTCGGAGCAGCGTCGGCGCTTGGCCCCATTGGCGAAGCCGACGTGACTGACCAGCTCGAGGAGCATTTCTTCGGGCCCGCGCGAGCAAAGCACGGCGCGCAGCGCTGGAACGAAGCGGTCAGCGCAGGCACTGACATGACCCTAGAACAGGCGATCGACTTCGCGCTCAGCCCTGGCCAGACTCCCAACTGAAGCTGAGGGGACGCGGGGGCGACAGTCGTGCGGCTCAGCCGCATCCAGCACCTGAGGGCTGGACCGGCCTCCTCTGACGCCTGCTCCCCACGGCGAAGCAGGTGTCTGCGCGAGATCGATCGGCGCTCTCGGAGGCCGTCCCTTGCGACAGCCTGACTGGCACCAACCGGGATGCTTGCTTTCGTTCGGCAAGGGGCGGCGCCGATCCCGCAGGGGATCGGTTTTGTCTGCGGCAGGTGGGCCGCCGTAAAGGGCGAGCGGGCGCTGGCTAGTGTGGCTCATGAAGGACCGCGGCGTAGCGCCACAAGCCTGAGCCACTCCTCAGATGCCTCGGCGCATCCGGAAGTGACGGTTCAGCTCGTTCGCGTATGCACCGCCGAGTGTTGGCCTGTGCTCGTTCAGCCACTCAAGGAAGGAGATGTCTCCGAGCGGGGGCTGATGCGAGACCAGCAGCCCAGAGGTCAGGCCACGAATCTCGTCGGCGGTGAGGACGACGTCGCGTACGACAAGGCCGAGTGCGCGCGCGAGCGCGGGCATCGCGGCAGGCGGTGCGTGCAGGATCGGCGTACGTCGACCGACAGCGTCCCGAATGGCTCGCACGAGTTCTTCAAACGACATCGTGTCCGGCCCGGCCGCGTCCATGATCACGCCGCCGCGACCGTGCGCGGCTCGGAGACAGATGCGCGCGAGGTCGTCGACGTGGATCGGCTGCACCAGGTAGCGACCGTCGCCCGGCACGACGAATACCGGCATGCGTCGCAGGATCCAGGCGATGTTGTTGGCCAAGATGTCCCGCCCACCGCCGAAGAAGAACGTTGGCCTGACGATCGCGCGCGGAACGCCGGCAGTAGCCAGAGCCTGCTCGACGAGTGCTTTGCCGCGGTAGTAGGGAAGCGGCGAATCGATCGAAGGATTCGCGATGCTCACGTGAACGATGCGGGCGACGCCGGCACGTCGAGCTGCCTCGAACAGTGCTCGCGAGTTGGCGACGGCGTTGGCGAATGTCGTCCGCCCTCGCTCGAAGCGGACCCAGTACGTGTTATAGAGGGTGGTGATCCCCTCGAGACTGCGCGCCAGCGCGGCTGGGTCATCGAACCGATAGGGCGAGGCTTGGACTCGTGCTCGGAGCGGGTGCTCGCGATCCGGATGATGCGTGAGGGTTCGTACCGCTCGTCCGGACTCGATCAGGAGTTCGGCGATACGTGAACCCGAGTGGCTGAACGCTCCCGTGACCAGGTCGGTCTCCGTGGCACGGCCGCTCATGGATTCTCCCGGTGCGCGGCAGGTGCGGTCGAGGGAGCGGGCCGCGTGACTGCCCGCCGTGGAAGATTGTCGGCGTCGATGTACAACACGAGATCGCCCCGAGCGGCGCGCAGCCCCTGGTCGAGCGCCCACCATTTGACGGCCGAATTCGGCGGCAGCGCCCGGCCGGCCAGCACGGCCGCGCCGTGATCCTCGCCTACCGCGGCGGTGGGGTCGGAGTACTCGTCGTCGACGACGAAGATCTCGGCGAGGTCCGGATCGCCGGTGAGCGGCGCGAGGCATCCGGCGAGGCGCCCCTCTTCATCTCGGGCCGGTCTGACCGCGCTAATAGACCGCTCGGCTTGCGGGCTCGACGACGTGAGCGGCGGGCGCCGGCGGCGTCCTCTCCCGAGCCGACTCATGAGTCCCAGCGCCGCGGCGAGCTGGCAGGCGCGAAAGATGACCACGCGGCTTCGGGGAGGGGCGCGTGACCCGCCTCCACGCGGCCTACCGGGAGCGGGGCGCCGATCTCCCGTTCGGCGATCCGGGCCGCGACCACGGTGCCCCCATTGAGGGCTACTACTGGCGAATCGTGGCCGGGGAGACGGTGCTCGTGGTGCTCTGCGGCGTGGGGCGGGGAGCCGACGGGCGCTGGGGACTCGTCGCCCTGGCCTCCCACCCGGGCACGCATGTGCGCTATACGACGGCCGCGCCCGCGGCGGGGTCGCCCACGGGATTCGGGGTGCGGGCCGGAGAGGTCCTCGACGGGTCCTTCGAACGACTCCGGCTGCGGCTCGGCGATGAGGACTGGCTCGACCTCCGGCTGAGCGCCCGTTTGACCTGGCCGCGCGGCGCCTTCGGTGCTCTCGGCGTCGCCAGCGCCGTTCCGGGGCTCGCTCAGTATTGGCATCCCGTCCTGCTCGACGGTGCGGCGTCTGGCGAGGGCTGCGTGGCCGGCCGGCCGCTTCGGCTCGACGAGGCGACGGTCTACGCGGAGAAGAATTGGGGGCCCGGCTTCGCCGGCCGCTGGTGGTGGGGCCAGGCGAGCGCCTTCCACGAGGACGGCCTCGGCGTAGCTTTCGCCGGCGGCGCGCTCCCACGTTTCGGCGCGACCCCCTCCGCCGTCGTGCTGTGGCGCGGCGGGCAGGTTCACCGCTTCGCCCCGCCGCTCGCCCGCTCACGGGTGGCGCTGGGCGAAGGCCGCTGGCGGGTGCGAACCAGTTCGCTCCGATACCGCCTCGAGATCCATGGCCAGGCGACGAGCTCCGGCCACGTCCTGCCAGTGCCCGAACCCGGCGAGCCCCACGTCGAGATGCGAAGCGAACAGGTGCTGGCGGGACGGCTGGGGATTCGGCTGAGCCGTGGAGGGCGAACGCTCATCGACTCGGTCTCTCCGCTGGCCGGTCTCGAACAGGGCCATCCTGCGAGTGGGGCGCGTCGTTCTCCGCCCGCTGCACCGCGGCATTGAGCGCGTCCGTGCCCACGAGGCCCTCGAATGGCGCTATGACCGCCCACAGGACGCGCAACCGTCGTTCGGCGGCCGAGTCGACCGGCTGCACGCGCGCCTCGGACACTAGCTCGACCTTGTTGCACTCGCCTCGCTCGATCCAGTGCGCGAACAGCACTCGTACCGTGCCGCTCCTGTCCCAGTCCCGGAAGGCCTCCGGACCGGCGAGGTCAGGATAGTCGCGAGCCAGCGTCCAGATGCGCCCGCACAGTCCCGAGATCAGCAACCCCTCATCCTCTTCGAGGACGGTGAACGGGTATGTGCGAAAGAGCTCTTCGAAGGACTTGTCTGCGCTCGTACCAGGTATGCGCCAGCGGATCAGCCTGCCGAGCAACCGTGTATCCGACAGCCTCAGCGTGAGCGCCGCACTCCATAGCTGCGGGGGGTCGACGAGGCTGGCGCGCCGGTGGTGGGTACGGACCGCTGGCTCTGGTAACCAGCGGTCGAGTAGCTCGAGGGTCATATATATCCGTTACGCATACCCGCAGACAAAGGCCGACATATCCGCCTGATACAGCACAAGAAGGAAGCGCTCTGGTTCTACCGGTTCGTGTCGCCGCTGTATGACCGCTGGGTGAATCCGCTTTTCTGGACGCCCTCGATGCGGGCCCGCGCCCTCGCCGCGGCGCAGCTCGACCAGCCCGGTCTCGACACGGTCGACGTCGGCGCCGGCACCGGCTTCGCCACCGAGGGTGTCATCGAGCATGTGGACGCCGTGCGCGTGACGATGCTCGACCAGAGCGCCGCCCAGCTGCGGCGCGCGCAAGCGAAGCCGGCGCTCGCGGCGTGCCGCAAGCTGCTCGGCGACGCCGAGGACCTTCCATTCCCAGACGACGCCTTCGACCGCTACGTCTCCTGCGGCAGCATTGAGTATTGGCCCGACCCCGAGCGGGCGATCCGCGAGGCGCACCGCGTGCTGCGCCCGGGCGGCCTGGCGATGGTGGCGGGCCCGCTGCCGCCGTCAGGACGTGCGGCTCGCTGGCTTGCGGACGCCTGGATGCTGTTTCCCAGCCGCGCCGACTACGTCCGCTGGTTCGAGGCTGCGGGCTTCGCCGACGTCCGCGTCCTGACGATGGACCCGCCTTGGGCCGCCTCACCGGGTGACGGCGCGTACGCGGTAGCGGTCGCCGGCCGGGCCACTCGGGACGGCGGCCCTGCGCCCAGCTCGGGCGAAACGGTCCCCGAACGCGCCGACGAGCCCTGGACGGTGCGGCGGATTGTCCGCTTCGCAGCCGGCTCGCTCGCAGGCGCTCTATTCATCCCCATCGCGATCTTCATGAAGCTGCGCGCGCGGCGGGTGCCGGGGCGGTCCCCGTGAAGGGCGCCGGGCTTGCGGTCGCCGTCACGGGGCGGGGCTCGCTGCTCGCGGCCGCGCACACTCTGTGGCGCTTTTCGCGACCGCACACGCTGATCGTCACAACGACGAGCATTTTCGGCATCTACGTCATCGCCGCGGAGACGCTCCCGGGTGCCGCCGTCGGCGACGGTCTCGGGGACCTCGCGCTGACGCTGCTCGCCGGCGCGCTCGTGAACCTCTACATCGTCGGCATCAACCAGTGCGAGGACGTCGAGATCGACCGGGTCAACAAGCCCGGCCTGCCGATCCCCGCCGGGCTGCTGAGCGTCCGGGCCGCATGGTGGCTCGTCATCGTGTCCGGGCTCCTCGCACTGGCCATGGCGCTGACCCAGGGCTGGGTCGAGACGGCCGCGGTGGGAGCCGCGCTGGCGATCGGGACGGTTTACTCATCGCCGCCCTTCCGGCTCAAGCGCTTTCCCGCGCTCGCCGCGGCAAGCATTTCGCTCGTCCGCGCGGCCGTCGTCAACGTCGGCGTGTACCTCCACTTCGCCTCCACGCTCGGAGGCCGTCCGGGCCTGAGCGAGCTGCCCGGGCCAATCGTCGCCCTAACCCTGTTCGTGCTGCCCTTCTCCTTCGCCATCGCGGTGCTGAAGGACATTCCGGACGCCGAGGGGGATCGCCGCTACCGCATCGCGACCTTCACGGTCCGCCTCGGAGCCCGCGCCGCGTTCCTCATGGGAATGACCGCGCTGGCGGGCGCCTACCTCGCGATGATCGTCGCGGCGCCGCTGCTCTCGGACGATGCGTCGGCCGCCGTCCTCGTCGCAGGTCACCTTGCGTGCCTCGCCGTGCTGCTGTGGCTCGCACTGCGCGTCGACCTGACCGACCGCGTCGCCTTCACCCGCTTCTACCTGCGCGTCTGGGCGCTCTTCTTCGCGGAGTACCTGCTGATGCCGCTGGCGGTGGCTGTGGCTTAGCGCGGGTCCCTCGCGTTCGTGCGAGCGATGCTGACCATTCGCGGGACACCGCCTGAGGCTCTGCGACCGACCCAAACCCGCACGTCGCGCGCGGACGAGCTGCTTCCCTTCGCGTGATTGCGACACTCGCAGCTGAGGCACAGCCGAGAGACGCAGAGTGCTGGATTCTCATAAAAACGGGCGCGTCGCCCGACCCCGCATCCGCGCTCGCTCGGGACGATGCGCGCTCGTCTCGGGCGAGCAAGACGTGGCTTCCGCAATGCCCGGCGAAAGCGGGCGTGCTCCGACCACGAAGCTTGACTTCTCAGATTCGTCCAACTCGATAGCTGGGTCCGTTGGACCGCCGCTATCGCATCTGCCTCGATGCGTCAGCGGCGGGCAGCTCAGGTGCTACTCGCCGCGGGCATGGTCGCCTCGACGGCCTGAAGGATGAGCTGGGTCGCGGCGTCGGGCTGCGACACGAACGAGACGTGAGAGGCCGGCACCTCCACGATCGTCGCGTTCGCGCGCTCGGCCATGAAACGCTGGAGCGCCGGCGGAATCGCCTTGTCCTCCGTGCCGAGCAGGTACCAGCACGGCAGCGTCTTCCACGCCGGCGGGGCCGACGGCGCGCCGGCGAACGCAGCGGCGGCGTAAGGCCGCTGCGCAGCGGCCATCACGTCCGCCGAGGCCTGGTCGACGTCGGCGGCGAAGGTCTCCCGGAACGCCTCGGGGTCGAGGAAGAGGTCCGCGCCCTCGCTCCCGTCCGCCCTGGTGAAGGGCACGGGCCTGATCGAGGGCCCCACGAGGCTGCCTTCGAACCTCTCGAGGAGCTCCTGCTGGCTCTCGCCCTCGTCGCACATCCATCCGTTGAGATAGACGAGTGCCTTGACCTGGTCGTTGCCGGTCGCGGCGGTCGAGATGACGTTGCCGCCGTAAGAGTGGCCGACGAGCACGATCGGGCCGGTCAGCGTCCGCAGGAACTCGGCGAGGTAGGTCGAGTCGCCGGCGAGGTCGCGAAGCGGGTTGGCGAACCCGATGGCGCGGAATCCTTCGCGCTGGAGAGCGCGGATCTCGGCGTCGAAGCCCGTCGCATCGGCCCATGCACCGTGGACAAGGACGATCGTCGGTTTGCTTTCGTCGGGCTGCGTGGCCATGTCCGCTCCTCTCGCGCGCCGTGTGTCCTCGAACCGCCGTGAGCAGTCTCGTACACACGGCCGGCCGCCGCAAGCTGATGGACAAGACGGCTGGCAGGTGCCCGCAAGGCCGGTGCGCGCGCCCTGGAACTCCGCCCCGGCGCCTCGCCAGCCAGCGCCAGCCTGTTTAGCCGATCCGGGCTGCTTGTCTCACCGCGGCCGCTTCAGTAGCGTGCCGCAGACCGAGGCATGAGGGGAACGGCATGGCGCGCGACGGGGCAAGGGCAGGCGGCGAGCTCGCGCGCTTCCTGAAAGCCAATCCGGACATCACGCAGGTCGACGCGTTCCTCGCCGACATGAACGGCGTTCCGCGCGGCAAGCGCTTTCCGGTGCACGAGGCGAAGAAGATCTGGGACAGCGGCGTGCAATTGCCGTTCTGTCTCTATTTCCTCGACGTGACCGGCGAGGACCTCGATCCCGGCGGTCGGTCGGAGGCGCGCGGCGATCCGGACGGCGACGCCTGGCCGGTCGCCGAGACGCTGGCGCGCGTGCCGTGGGCGAGCGAGCCGGCCGCGCAGGTGCTGCTCACCATGCCGGAGCAGAAGAGCCAGCCCTGCCTGGTCGATCCGCGCCAGGTTCTGGCGCGGCTGCTGGCACGCTTTGCCAAGCGCGGACTGAAGCCGGTGGTCGCAGTCGAGCTCGAGTTCTATCTCATGGACCGCAAGCGCGGGCCGCTGGGGGAGCCGCTGCCGCCGATCTCGCCGGCCACCGGCGAGCCCGATGCAGGGCGCCATCTCTACAGCATCGGCGGGCTCGACACCTATGCCGATTTCGTGCGCGACGTCGCCGCCGCGGCCACGCAGCAGCACGTGCCGGCCTCGACCGCAATCGCGGAAAACTCGCCGGGGCAGTTCGAGATCAACCTCCATCACGATTCCGATGCGGTGCGGGCGTGCGACCACGCCGTCCTGCTTTGCCGCATCATCAAGTCGGTGGCGCCGAAGCATAGATTCTCCGCCAGCTTCATGGCCGAGCCCTATCTCGACCGCGCCGGCAGCGGCATGCATGTGCATTGCAGCCTGGTGGACGCGCAGGGCCGCAACGCCTTCGACGACGGCGGCGAGAAGGGGACGGCGCTGCTGCGCCACGCCATCGGCGGGCTTGCCGCGACGACGGCGGAGGCGATGGCGTTGCTGGCGCCGAACCTCAACTCCTATCGCCGCTATCGGTCCGGCTCGCTGGTGCCGATGGGCGCGACCTGGGGCTACAACAACCGCTCGGTCGCGTTCCGCGTGCCCGCGGGATCGCCCAAGGCGCGCCGCATCGAGCACCGCATCGCCGGCGCCGACGCCAACCCGTACCTCGCGGTCGCCGCGATCCTGGCGGGCATGCTGCACGGCATCGAGCGCAGGCTCGACCCCGGCGCGCCGGCGAAGACAGACGTCAGCGCCAAGGTCGATCCCCGCATGCCGTTCCATTGGCAGGAGGCGATCGCCGGGCTGCGCAAGGCGAAGATCCTGCCGGACTATCTCTGCGCCGACTACCTCGCGCTCTACGCCGACGCCAAAGCGGCGGAGCTGGCCAAGTTCAACAACGCGATCTCGCCGCGGGAGCACGAATGGTATTTGTGATGCAACGCTTGCGAAAAAGGCTCGTCATGGTCGCACTTGGTGCGGTCTCCAAAGACGCTCAGAACACTGTCGGAACGGACGACAACCAGTAGCGCGGGTGGACAGTCCTGCCTTCGACGGATGCTGGCGTCTCGATGACCCTTCAGGCTGACCCTCGCAAGGGACGCCAGGAAGGACGGCGGCGCCTTGTGGAGCTCCCGGAGGACGCCGACCCTCCGGCAGCCTCCACGGTGATCGCTCTTGAGCTAACGACGGGCACATAGCCCACCGTTACGCCCGAGCCAGATAATGGGTCCCGGCCCGATCGTCGCATCGCGCCGTGTTGGGCCGAGCTACATCAGCCATGATCCTGCAGGCCGAGGAGATTGCCCGCATCCGCAACGACGACGCCGCGATAGCCAGAGCAGCGGTCATCGACGCACGGCTAGCCGTGGCACGCACCCAGCGGCCTGGCGAACCCGACCCGTGACCACCGTCTGCACTGTGGACGGTTGTCCCGATGACGCTGTCCGGCGTGGTCGCTGCGCACGTCACGCGAGCGAGCAGGAAGCAGCGCGGCCGGGGACTTCAGCTCGCAACGGCTGGGAGTGGGGACGACGGAGAGCACATCAACTCCGAGCACACCCGATCTGCGAACGCTGCGGGCTCCGGCCCTCGATGATCGGCCACCATCTCGGCGACGTCAAAGACGACGACGACATCGCTGCTGTCTGCCTCCCGTGTCACCGTGCACTTCACGGCCAAGGAGGAGCGTGAGCAGGTAGTGACGGTCCTCAGCACCAACGATGACGACGACGAACAGCTCGTTGTCCACGTACCCCGTGCGGTGTGGGATGACCGCAAGACGAAGGCCGGCCTCGTCCGGAAGGTAATCGGAGAGACCGCCACTGCGACTATTGGCCCAGCCCAACCCTCCATGTTTTTCCACGCTGTAAAGCGGCTCTTCGCTGCCGCACGGTTCGACGCACACGCGCTTTAAGGCAGGAGCGGCCTTCCCAGCGGCGAGACCCAGTCGATCCAGATCATCTAACTAAGCGCTCCCACTGGTGCACGCCTTCGAGGCTCGCGTGTCGGCCTCGGTGCCGTTGACGCTCGCAACGGCTACCGAAGCAGGAGTGGGAAGAGCTGCAGCTCGGGCTCCTCCGACTCGTCCGCAGCGACCGTCTCCTCGGCATGGAGCGATACGCCTGCCTTTCCACACGAGGAGCTGTTAAGGCCGGTGCTCGGCACGCTTCCCGCCGGGAATGACCAGAGCCATCGTGAGGGGGCGGGGGCGGGCGCGGGCCGAACCCCCGGCGGCGATCATCGAGCTGCGTCGCTAGCCCGATCCCCGGGCCGGCGCCGATTGTGAGCACGGCGCGCTCGCCCGCTGTCAGTGGACCGCCCGCTCCCTGCCCTCCCAGTACGGTGCCCGCAGCTCGCGCTTGAGCACCTTAAGCGCCCCCGACAGGGGAAGCGGCTCGTCGCGGAACTCGATCGACTTCGGCAGTTTGTAGCCGGCGATGCGCTCGCGGGCGTGGGCCTTGAGATCGTCTTCGGTCGTGGCAACGTTCGGTTGGAGCACCACGATGGCGTGCACGGCCTCTCCCCAGCGATCGTCGGGGATGCCGATCACGGCCACCTGCGCTACAGCCGGGTGCGAGGCGAGCGCGTTCTCGACCTCGACCGAGTACACGTTCTCGCCGCCGGTCACGACCATGTCCTTGACCCGGTCCACCAGGTGCAGGTAGCCGTTCTCGTCGAGATATCCGGCGTCGCCGGTGTGGTACCAGCCGCCCCGGAACGCCTCGGCCGTCTCCTCGGGTCGCTTCCAGTACTCACGCATGAAGTTGCCGGCCCGGGCGCATACCTCGCCGGTCTCGCGCCGCGGCAGCGATCTGCCCCCGGGATCCTGGATACTGAGCATGACGCCCGGCACGGGCCGTCCCGCTGAGCCCAGCAGCTCGCCGCCCAGTCGGTGCTCCTCGGGCCCGAGCGAGGTCAGCACGGCCGAGCACTCGGTCATGCCGTAACCCTGGTAAACGTCGACATCCGGGAAGAGCTCGAGTAACCGCTGGAGCAGCGCACCGGGCATCGGCGACGCGCCGTAAGTGAGCACCTCCAACGAGGCCACGCGGTCGGGCGCGAAGGCGGGATGGTCGAGAAGCATCCCGATCATCGTCGGCACCATCACCGTGAAGGTCACCCCGTGCGACTCGATCGCGTCGAGCACGGCCCCCGGCTCGAACATCGGCACGAACGTCGACACGCCGCCCGCGGCGGGTATCCCCAGGATCCCGCCCATCGACGCGGCATGGAACATCGGCGTCTGATGCAGGTACACATGCGACTCCTCGAGGCCCCACCGCATCCCGACGTGGTACATGTTCAGCAACTCGGCTCGCTGGTCGAGCAGCACGCCCTTCGGCAGCCCGGTGGTGCCGCCGGTGTACATGAGCACGACCGGGTCGTCCTCCTCGGGCTCTTCGGGCACGACCGGGTCCCCTGCGGCGAGCAGGTCCTCGTAGCGGACGTCGTGGGGCACGTCGCCCTCGCCGATCAGCACCACCTGCTCGGTCCCCGCCTCCGCGCGCACGGCGTCTATGAGCGGCGCGAACGGGGCGTCCGTGAAGCAAACCCCCGTGTCCGAGTCGCCGAGAATGAAGGCGAGCTCCTTGGGTGCGAGCCGAAGGTTGAGCGGGTTGATCACCCCGACGCCGAGGAACGCGGCGTGGTACAGCTCCAGAAACTCGTGGCCGTTGAGGGCCATCACCGCGAAGCGATCGTCACGGTCGATGCCGAGCTCGCGGCTGAGCCCGTCCGCGAGCCGCAGCACCCGATCGACGTGCTCGCCATACGTCGCCTCGTACGGCTTGTCGAGAAACGCCGGCTTGTCGGTCAACCGGTCGGCGGTCGGCAGCAGTTGCCGGTGGTAGATCAGCTCCTTCATGCGGTCCCCCTTCTCGCCACCCCGATCCTCGCACGTAGATGAACCGCGCAACAAGCCCGCCGGCCCCCGCGCGGAGCGCTCCAGCTCGCAGGTACCCAGAGCTCACGATCGGGATCGTGGCTCGTCGCGTCGGACCCTCTGCACCTCGCGCGGTCGATCGTCGCGGTCCGAAAGCATGGCGACGAAAGCTCGGCGGAACGGGCGGACCCCGAATCGAGGTGATGCTCGACGATGGGCACACCCCAGGCATCGCACTTGGTTGCAGCAACCAAGCGGCTGCCCCTTCATGACCCGACGACGGGCAATGTCCGACGGACCATGCGCTGCTCTTCCTCGACGGATGCGAGAGCGGCGCGCACGCCCTCGTGGGACGCCCGCTGATCGTCCTCAGCGGGCGTCGTGGGCACCTCCGCCGAGACTGTCCCTTTCACGGGGTGGGGAGTCTCGCTTAGTGCGGCTGGGCGGGCACCACGAGCGCGCGAAGCTCTCGCTCGGTCACGTCTCGGGTGATCTCGATTCGACCGAGCGGGTTGGCCGCCCCAGGGGACGCCAAGCCGCTGCGGTCCTGAGTGAAGACGACCTCGAAGCTTTGCAGCAGCCGCGCCAGGAGCTCGCGCGGGATGCGCTGATCGTTGGTGCCGGCCTGGCCGTAGTTGCCGTACGGGGGCGCGAAGGCCAGCGGTCGATAGCCCCGAACACGGAACGCCAGCTGTTCTTCACCCCACGTGATGTCCGAGAACACCCGCTCGCGCCAGCCGCCGAGTATCTCCTCTGACCCCCGATAGGCATAGAACGGGCCCACGTCGTCGGGCGCGGGGCCGTACTGGATTTGATGATGCCCGGTACCGGACTGAAGCTGGACTTCCCAGCGGCCGCTGCGCTGCAGGGCGTTTAGCTCCCTCCAAGTCAGATACTCAGGGTCGTCCTCTTCCACGCGTCCGACATCGACGAAGAGCACAGCGTTAAAGCCCCGTTTGCGCAAGGTCCCGTCGCTGCCGGTCCAGGAGTCAAGGCGCGCGCCGTCGAAGCTCAACAGCAGCGGCCGTGGCGGAAGGCTGACCTGCTCTCGCTCGATGAAGCGGACGAACTCGTCGAGCGTGATCGTGTCGTAACCGGCATGGTCCAGTAGCGCCATCTGCCTCGCGAAATCCTCCGGGTCGATCCCCAAGTCGGCGTCCGCGCGCTTCGAGAAGCCGCTGACCGGCGCCACGCCGTGGTAGAGGAGTACCGGGACCACCGCGCGCTTGGGCGGCGCGGGCGCCCACTCCTCCCGATCATCGCCAGTCAGGACCACGCGAGGCGCGGGCGCTGGGATCCGCCCGGCGGGCTCGTCGGTTGACTTGTCGCTCGACGGCCCGCACGCACCCAGCACCGCGCAGCAGCAGAAAACAGCGATCAGACACCCATGGCGGGCCTTCGCGCCCACCCTGCGAAACCTAGCGCCGGCGCACCGCCAGACGGCCAGACCGGTGCACCCCACCAGCAGCGCCCCCCTGGGGACCGTGCCACCCGGAGTCCTGTATCCCCATGGATGCGAGAGCCATGTTCCGAGTCTGGACACCTGTCGCTGCTCGTCCATTCCGAGCGTCCGGCGAGCCTCAATCGGGACGCCTCCTTCCACGCGAAGGCGGAAGCGTCCACGCACGTCGGTTTGCGGTGCGCGCGGCGGGGTGAAATCATCAGCTTGAGACCCGACCCAGCCGAGGTGGTCAAGATGTGTCACGAGCGGTGGACCCGCCGAGAGCGGCGGCGCGAGGAGCGCTTCGACGAGGAGCTCCGCTATCTGCTCGACGAGCGCGAGCGCTCCGAGCCGCCGGCACCTGTGGTCGAACACGTTCGGCCCGAGCAGCCGCCGGACCCGGAGCGGCTCCGCGTCGAAGCCGCGACGCGCACGTAAGAGCTCCGCGACCCTAGGCCACGGCGAGAGCCTGGCGCCGGCTGCGCGGGTCAAGCCGCACCAGTCCGAGGTCGTCCGGCGATCTCGAAGGCTTGCTCGAGCTCCTTTCGATGTGGGCGGCGATTCGATGCCGACTACTCAACGCGCACGGTGTCCGCGCGCGCCTCGCCGTCGCAGCCGACCAGCAACTAACCGCGCTGCACGACGCGATCCAGGAGGCCTTCGGCTGGTACGACGACCACCTCTACTCCTTCTGGCTGGGCGGGGACTTCTGGGGCGATAAGGAGGTCGAGTTCACCAGCCCGGAGACCCCGGATGAGGGCAGGCGGATCGCCGATGTTCCACTCGCCGAGCTCGACCTCGTCGTCGGGGCCAAGATCGCCTACGTCTTCGACTTCGGCGACGACTGGCGCGTGCGGCTCACGCTCCGCGAGCAGACCCAGCCCGACGGCGGCACCTACCCCCGCGTGCTCCAGCGCGAAGGAAACGCGCCCCCGCAGTACCCGGGCTCGGACGAAGACTGAGCCGGCCCCGGCGCAGTCACGCGCGGCGCCAGCCCTCGAGCACCCGTGTCACCTCGCCACGAACGCGGTCTCGGGCGTCGGCCCGCTCCAGCCCGGACATCAGCAGCTCGTCGTAGCTGGTGTCCCGGTGGCGAACGGATGCGGCGACGGCGAGCTCGGTCGGCCCCGAGTCCAGCGCACGCCCGGCGGCGGTGCGGCCAACCCGCCCGCTTCCACGGGCGGCGGCGTGGCGGGCGATCGCCTGCGCGCGCTGCGCGGGGCAGCCCGGGAAGAGCTGGGCGATCTCCTCTGCCATCCGGGCCTGGAGCTCGAGATCCTCCTTGGCGCGGCGTGCTGCGTCGCGCTCGCGGCGGCGCGCCCGCGCCTCCCCGTCAGCCAGACACTCCGCCTCGGCGCGCTCGAGCGCGTCCTCCTCAACCAGGATCCCTTGGCGCTCGTAGCGCCCGCGCGAGCGGCTGAAGCGCACCACGACCGCGGACAGGCGGCTCGCCCGCTTGGCCCGCCGCGTCAGCGCCGCGTCGCCGGCCTCCAGGAAGACGAGGTAGTCCATGTCGGCGCAGCCCATGCACAGCGGGCCCCCTCCCTCCATGATCAACAGCTCGCCGCTGCCGCCGCATCCCGTGCAGGTCCAGTCCTTGATCGGCGAGACGACCACCAGCTCAGGCGGGCGGCTATGGCGCTCGGCCAGGCGCTCGCGTTTGCGCTCAGAGAGCCCGGGCGAAACCCAGTGCGTGCGGTAGGCGCGCTCGATCTCCGCGTCGCCGCTCTTTGAGAAGCGCAGCGGCCGGCGGCCGCGCGAGCGCTCGACATAGCCGGTCTCGCTCGGCTTCAGGCCGCGGCTCCTGGCCCAGCGGCGAAACAGCAGCAGTGCGGTGGAGATCTTGCCCAGGCCCGCCTCCACCACGGCCTCCAGGTACGCCACGCGCCCCTGACGCCACTCCTGCACCCGGCGCGGCTGAAGCCACCCCAGCCCGACGAGCACCTCAATCGGCGTGACGAACTCGCGCTCGGCGAGGGCCGACTCCGCCACCCCCACCACCTGCTGCTCAAGCCGCTTCTCATTCTCGGTCGCCATGGTCCGTCGCCGCCCGGCTGGCACGCTACAGCCAGCCCGCACGTGAGGCGCGCGGGACCGCCACCGCGTTATAGCTTCGCGCTCAAACGGGATACTCGGCGAACGGACTGCGGTGACTTCTCCTCCTCGTCCCGAGCGAGGGCGGATGCGGCGTCGGGCGACGCGCCCGTTTTCATGGGAAAGGGAAACTCTGGTCGCTGGTTGCGAGTCGCTGGTGCGTCCCACCAGAAAGAGCGCGCTATCGGTGCGGCGCTGCGCGAGGGGTCGCTGGTGGGGACGGTGCTAGGCGCCGCCGAACACCAAGCCGACGGCGAACACGACGATGCCCGCGAGGGTGACCTGGGCGATTGATGACCTGACGGTGGTGGCGGGGAACCACCGCCATCGGATCCAGGCGATGGCGAGCAGCTCGACTGCGACGACGACGATCGCGACGGCCATGGCGGTGTTGTAGTCGGGGATGAGGAACGGCAGTGCGTGCCCGGTTGCCCCCACGAGTGTGCCCAGTCCGGTCACGATGCCTCGCCGCAGCGGGTGGCCGCGGCCGGTGAGGCTGCCGTCGTCCGACAGGGCCTCTGACACGCCCATGCTGATTGCGGCGCCGACCGCCGCCGAGAGCCCCACGAGCAAGGCGACGTCGCTGTCCTGCGTGGCAACGGCGGCGGCGAAGAGTGGCGCGAGGGTCGAGATCGACCCGTCCGCAAGGCCCAGCAGCGCCGGCTGCACGGTCCGCAGGACGAATTCGTTGTTGTCACGGCCATGGGGGTCGGTGGTAACTATCGAGGTGCGGGCTTCCATGGCATGAACGGTAAATCATTATCTAGTGGAACTTCAAATAAGGGTATCCTATGATCAAGAAGGCGATCCTAATTAGGTCGCCCTAAGAACTAGCGCTACGCTTGTGATGTGGCCAACCTCACCGACCAGGAGCTCGACCGCGAGCTGACGACCGCTCTGCGTGCCCGCGGGCATCGCGTGACCATCCCCCGCCTGGTCGTGCACCGTCACATCCGGCGCGCGACGAACCACCTGACGCCTGAGGCGGTCCACTCCGGGCTCGCCAGACAGCTGCCGAGCCTGTCGCCCGCCACGATCTACGCGACGCTCGAGCTGCTCGACGAGCTCGGCGTCGTGCGGCGCGTGAGCACCCCGCGCGGCGGGACCATCTACGACCCGCGCGTCAACGACCACCACCACCTCATCTGCCGCAACTGCGGTCGCGTCGAGGACTTTGAAGCCTCGGTGCGCATGGCGGCGGCCGAAGCGTGCGCGCGAGAGCTCGGGTTCCGCCCCGAGCACGGCGAGCTTCAGCTCACCGGGCTGTGTGGTAGCTGCGCAGCCAAAGTCGGACTCTAGGCCGCGTCTGGGCCGAGCGCGCCGGTGGCGAGGCCCACCAACGCCACCGCGATAAGACCGACCGCGCCTGCGTGCGAGCGTCTAGCTAGTGGAGCATCAGACGCCCGGACGAAGCGGAGGCGTCTCGGTTCGACCCTCGCTCGCTGTTGCTATAGCGAGGAAAGCGGGTGCGTGTCTTACGTCGCGGTGGCCAGCCACGGTCATTACGAGGTGATGCTCGTAGCACTAGGGGTTGCCATTGGCCACATTTCGCGTAACGCCCCGAGAGCGCACTCACGATCACGAGGTGGCGCGTGAGAGCGTCGCAGGCACGCGAAGGCGAAACTCGCGCGTGCAGCTCAGTAGATGCGCGCTCCTCGTCCCGAGCGAGCGTGTGTAATCCGGCCGTCGAGACGCTCGCGTCCGTGCGAGAGCGGAAGCGCGCGGGGTGGCGCCGCCCAGTCGCGTCGGACCGGCGCTTGGGAGGCATCACCGGAGTTCCGCTAGTCGTCGCCCTTCCGCGCGGCGACGAGCAGGTACTCGTAGTGGTACTCGGCGGGACCGTCTGGGGCGCCTCGATTTGAGCGCGTGGCGAAGTCCAGGAAGTCGCGGTCGAGTGCCGCTAGGCGCTCGGGCTGGTCGGCCAGGCTCGCGGAGATCCCTACCACCGGCCCGAATGTCTGCTTGAAGAGTTCGCAGTAGTCGCGCGGGCCGTCTGCCCGCTCGACGTACTCGTGGCGGGTCATCTCCAGCGAGTCGAGCCGGTCGCCGAACAGCTCACGGACGTGCTCCTCGCTGCCCCAGAGCGGCGGTGGCAGCGCCCCGGGGGGCGGCGGGGGCGCGTACGGCGCCAGGGCGCCGAAGAAGTCTGAGATCAGGCCCTCGGGGGTGAAGTTGATCATCCCGATCGTGCCACCGGGCCGGCACACCCGCAGCAGCTCGTCGGCGACCACCGGATGGTTGGGAGCGAAGATCGCCCCGACCGAGGAGGTGACGACGTCGAATTCACCGTCGGCGAAGGGGAGCGCTTCGGCGTCCGCTTCGACCCACTCCAGCTCGACAGCCTGAGCCTGGGCCTCGCGGCGGCCGGCCTCGAAGTTCTCGGGCGTGAGGTCGGAGGCCACCACGTCGGCGCCGGCCTGGGCCGCCCGGATCGCCGTGTTACCGGTGCCGGCGGCGACATCGAGCACGCGTTGCCCCGTGGAGATTCCGCACGCCTCGACCAACACCGGCCCGAGTTCCCAGACCGTCGCCTTCGCGAAGCGGTGGTAGTCGCCGAGTGCCCATGCGCCCCGCGCCGCGGCCTTGCTCTGCGAGTCCCCGTCCGCCTCCACGGCCGCTTGTGTTACCTGATCCGCCATGCTCGTCCTCCTGTGCTTTGCCATCTCCTCGATCCTGGCGCGCGCCGCCACCTCCGCCATGGATCGGGCCGAGTGGGTCGGTCGCTGCATGTCCGCCACCGTAGCCTCCGCCGCAGCCCATGACTTCGCCAGAAGCGAGCATCTTTGGCCGCTCGCACGGATGGCCAGATCTGGCTACGCCCGGGGCTCTGCGAGCAGGCTGAGTCGGGCGGCGAGGGCGGCCGCTGCGGTGCGCGAGGGCAGGTCGAGCTTGCGGAGGATGTTGGTGACGTGGCGGTGGACGGTGTGCTCGCTGACCACCAAGCGCTCGGCGATCTGGCGGTTGGTGAGACCCTCGGTGACGAGGCGCAGCACTTCCCGCTCGCGCGGCGTCAGCTCCGGAAGGGGAGCGCCGGCGTCGCCGGAGCGGATCGCTCCTGCCAGCAGCCGTCGCGCGCGCTCCGCTTCCGCCACGGCCCCGAGCTGGAGGAGTTGATTCAGGGCGGTAGTCGCCTCGTGCTCGGCCACATCGGTGCGACCCAGCGCGACCAGCGTGGTGGCGAGCTCGATCCGAGCCTGGGCGGTGTCCAAGGGCCCGCCGCCCCGCTCGAAGCAATCGATGGCGTCCTCAAGGAGCGGCCGTGCCCGGCGGTGGTCGCCGCCTGCAGCGGCGAGCAGCCCCTCGGCCAGGTCGACAAAGCCCCTCAGAGGCTCCGTCCCAACGGCGGTCTCGATCTCGCGCAGGGCCCCGAGTGCCGAGCTGGCCTCATCCAGCTCGCCACGCGCCGTGCGCGCTCGAACAAGAAGCTCGAGCCCCGGGACGCAGTCGAGCTCGCGGTCTGCGGGCACCTGCCGCAGGACGCGCTCGGCGAGCTCGGTCGCTCGGGCGGCGTCCCCGCGATCGAGCGCGAGCCAGGCGCGGCAGAGCTGCGCCGCCGGAGACGGACCCGCGCGGTCGAGCAGCTGGGTTGCCTCGTCCGATCGGCCCTGCCGGCGTCTCAGCTCCGCCAGCCCAACCAGCGGCCCCCCGACCATCGCCGGCCGCGAGCGGGAGAAATCCTCGATCGAGGCCTCCAGCATTGCCCCGGCCGCGTCCCAGTTGCCCCGCCACAGGTGCACCGCGCCGTACTCGGCCCGGCAGAAGGCGAGCATGTAGCGGCTCCCGTAGCGCTCCGCGAACTCCGCGATCCGGTCGCACCACTCGAACGCCCGCTGGTAGTCGCGCACGGCGGCGCAGGCAGTGACCAAGAAGCAGCACGCCCACGCTCCCGAGATCGGGACCTCGGCCTCACCCTGGAGCGCAGCGGCAGTGGCCTCGTCGAGGCAGCGCATTCCCTCCTCCACCCGCGCGCAGACCACTAACGCCGCTCCCTCGACAGCGAGGCCAAGCATCTCCAGGTCGGGGACGGCGAAGCGCCGCCCAAGCTCAGCCGAGCGGCGCCCGAGTTCTGCCGCCTGCGCGGTCTCGCCGCCCGCGAGCGCCATATAGCCCTCGAGGAAGGCAAGCCAGCCGTGTTCGGGCCCGGGCTCCAGCGGGTCGAGCAGCCGATGCGCGCGAGCCAGCCAACCGCTGGCCACCGAGACAGCGCCGTGGAAGTCGAGCTGGTCGCACGCGAGCCATGTCGCCATGCGGGCAGCGCCGGCGACATCTCCCGCCTCCCGGTAGAGGCGGTAGGCGCTCTCGCGAGCATCGAAAACCGCCTCGGCGTCGTCGAGCCACCACGCCGCCCAGCTCAGCCCCTCGAACCCCTCGGGCGTCTCGGCGGCGCCAACCGCCTGCTCGAACAGCGCCCGGGCCTCCTCCCACCGCCCCTCTTGCAGCTCGCGCCAGCCGATATCGAGCCGAAGGGGAGCGCGCTCCTTCGATGCCTTGGCCACGGGAGCATTCTCACACGGGGGGCCACGCTTCCGAAACGCGCACCGAGCGAGCGTCTTCGCTCCCCGTCCGCAGACGCCCGCTGCGGACGAGACGGAGCTGTCCGTGGCCGCGCGATTCCGCTCCCACGCTGCCCTCGCTCCAGTCGGGGCGCAGCACTCCTAGCCTGCGCTTCTGTTGGTCGTCCAACGCAGCAGTTGGGCACCGCTGCTGCCTTGCGCCAATACCAAAGCCGCCCTGTAGGTTCTGCTCACTGGCGACCGAAAGGAGTATCCATATACGCACGCGTGGTCAGGTTCACGGACGTGGATCCGGATCACCTGGCCGGGCGCTTGGACGAGGTTGAGGCGAGCGAGGGACCGCCCGTGGACATCCCGGCCAAGGGCATCCAGATTCTCCACGACCCGGACCAGCGCACCGCGGTCGTAATACAGCTCTTCGAGACGGCCGACGACATGTCGGCAGCGGAGGGCGCACTCGACGCGATGGACCCGGCGGACACGCCAGGGACGCGCGCCTCGATCGACCGCTGCGAGATCAAGGCCGACGTGGGACCGGGGTAAGGCGCCGCCGCGCCGCACCATGCGCGTGGGCGTGCCAGCACCGAGTGTTGGTTTGCGCGCGAAGCAGGAGGCCGGCCTGCGTTGCCGCTTCTCTTATGCCGTCGAGCGGATGCGACCCACGCGTTCGCGTCGCCATGCCAGGTGTCGGGCATCAGGTGAACCAGCGCGGCTGGGCGCCGCGCACGGCGGCGATGGCGGCCCGAACGCGGTCGTCGGCCGCTGCTCGAGCGGCGAGCACGGTGGCGTCGCCATGCCATGGGTCGGCGATCCCTGCGCTCTCACCAGCGAGCCCCTCGAGGACGCCGAGCAGGCAGAACGGGTTGTAGATGGGGCTGTAGCCCCCTTCTGTGCTGACCACGAGTCGTCCCCCGGTGAGCTCGTCAGCGAGCTGCGCGGCGCGCTCGGCGAGCGTCCGGAAGCCCGCCGCGGAGACCAGCATCCGGCCGGTCGGGTCGAAGACCGATGCGTCCTGGCCGGCCGCGACCATGATCAGCTCGGGCCTGAAGCCGCGCACGATCGGCGCGACGGTCTCGTCGAACGCGAGCCGGTAGCCGGCGTCCGTGGTCGCGGGCGGCAGCGGCACGTTGACCGTGCTTCCGTGCGCGCCGGATCCTCCGGTCGCGCGGAGCGCTCCTGCGTGGGCGGGGTACCGGGCAGGCGGCCAGCGAGCTGCCGCCCGACGCGGGGCAGCTACAGATCCTGCAATCCGACCAGCTCGAGGCAGCGCAGACCGCTGTCGACCTGCTGCGCCCGGTCGCGATCGTGCTGGTGCTGCTCGCTGCCGCGTTCTACCTGATCGCGGTCCTGATCTCGCCGGACCGCCGCCGGACGACCGTCTACGTCGGCGCCGCCCTGCTGTTCGCCGCTGTGGCGGTGCTGGCGGTCCGCCGCATCGGCGGCAACGCGCTCGTCGACACGCTCGCGCAGACGCCCGACTCGGAGCCCGCGGTCGCCGCGAGCTGGTCGATCGGGACGAGCGTGCTAGTCGACGTCGTCTCGGGCGCCGCGCTCGTCGCGATCCTGCTGATCCTGGGCGCCTGGCTGCTCGGGCCGGGACGAGTGGCCGTGCCCGTGCGCCGGCGGCTCACGCCCGCGCTGCGCAACCAGCCCTGGCTCGTCCGGCTCGGCCTGGGCGCCCTGCTGATAGTCCTCATCTGGTGGAACCCCGTCCCGTGGACCGGCAAGCCGCTGCCCATCCTGATCCTCGCGATCGCGGCCTTCGCATGGCTCGAGTTCCTCCGCCGCCGCACGCTCGACGAGGACACCCCGGACGATGCACCCGGGTCGCCCGGAGCGCCCGCCCCGCAGCCCTCCTGAGCCGTGCTCGGCAGCCTGCGCGAGATGGCGAGCGCGCAGGGCTCGCCGCTGGCCCGGCTGCCCAAACGGCTTGCCGAGATCGGCGACCAAGCTGTCCAACATGACGTTCCCTCGCTGCTGCAAATCGCGGAGCAGCACTCGGCTTGGAGTTCGGCGAGACTTCGCTGTTCGTCTAAAAGAACGGAGAAATCTCACATGACGCAGACGGCTGTGCGTTACTTCGTCACAGACGTCGACGAGGCGGTCGACTTCTACTGCAATCGCCTCGGGTTTGATGTCGACCTTCCCCTTGCCCCGGGATTCGCCGGTTTGGCGAAGGATGACTTGCGATTGCTCCTCCACGAGCCGGGCGTAGGCGGGGCGGGCAAGGCCGGTGGCGTTCCGGAGCCTGGAGGCTGGAATCGGTTCCAGATCGTCGTTGCCGATCTGGACGCGACCGTTGCGCGTCTCGCCACTCAGGGGGCGAGCTTCCGTGGCGAGATCGTCGAGGGGCCTGGCGGCCGCCAGATCCTCATCGAGGATCCAGCCGGCAACCCCGTCGAACTCTTCCAGCCTAAGAGGGCGTAAGCGGGCACCGACGTCCCGGTCGCCACGGCGAGACTGCCGCTGGGCCAGGTGATGCGGGCCGGCCGGCGCGTGGCGGCGATCTCTCCCGGCCGAAGGAGGGACAGGCGTTTTCGCGTGCTAGCGACGCCCCCCCTGCGGAATTCGCGCGAAGCGAGAGCGGCAGCCGCCCCCGGTTAGACAGTGCGAAGCCGCGGGCGCCTCAGCTTTGCCGGCCGATCTCGAGCCCGGCGCTTATGAGTCGCCAGAGCAAGCGCCGGTAGGGCGGGTCGGCCTTCGCCAACGCTTCCCTAGCCGGCCCCGACCGCCGCGTCCGCCCCGCCGCCGAGGTTCTTGTTCTCCGGCACGAACATGCTCGCGATGTCAGTCGAGCGCGCCGGCGGGCAACACGTACCGAGCCGGCGCCCGCGGCGCTGCTCCGATGGGACCGCTGACGCGCGGGCTATGCAGACCCCGCCCGGACGACATGCCGACCGCCGCCTCCGGCTCGCCTGCATGATCGAGGATCCAGGCCACCACCGCGGCCGAGTCGGCCCCCTCGGCGACGATCGCAGCGCGCTCGATCACCGTGCCGCCAGACGGGTGGCGCCGCGACAGGCGGCTCAGAAGGGCTCGGATCTCGTCGTCATTGCGCATAAGGGAGGACTCTAGTCCTGGGCCAGCATGACCCCGGCGCCCCGCGGTGAGGCCCCGCGCAGAAAGAACGCCGCTCCCGGCTTGCGCGACACGCGAACGTTCAGGGCCCACGAGCTCCGAGTCGTCGGGTGCCGAGGGCACACGGAAGGACCACAGCTGGCGTGCGGGACCTGCGGGCCATGCAGGTCCGCGCTGCGCCTTTGCCCGGAGCGCTGGGAGCGTCTATGGGTTCAGTAGCCGGGCTACCCGTGTAGCGAAGCTAGGCCTGCGCTGCGAGAGCGGAAAGCCGTTGGCGTCAAATTCGAGCGGGCGCGGGCGATCCGGCACGGCGCGCCATGCGCGTCGCGCCTGGCGCTGTGAACGCTGATATGCCTCGGCCCCGGCCTGCTCGCTGAGCGCGGCCTCTACTTCGTCGAGCAACTCGCGCCGCCGCGTCTCTTCGGACATCGGTATCTGCCGCGCGATTACTGGAGCGCTGCCAGGTGGGTCCGCGCCTCCAGTTGCTGCTCGGAGGGATCGCGTAGCGAGAAGGCGAACAGCCACAGCGCAGCCTTCTCGTCCATCGTCAGGTCTTCGACCACGTCGATGGAGTCCTCGATGTCGCCGAACGGTGCACCCGCCCTGAGCTGCTCCGTAACGACATCCCGGTAGCCGGCCAAGACCGACCGTGGTTGGGTCCCGCGCATAGGCGGCCCCCTTCTTGTGGTCCCGACGCTGCCGTGACACGTCAGCGCCAGTCCGCTCGTGAACCACGGATTATCACCCAGCCCGGGACTCCCACACAAGAACTTCGAGCGGTTTCAGACAAGTTGGGGGCACGAACCTGCCCGGAAAATGCGGGCCTTTCGCGTTCAGCCCGACCGAGGAGGAGTAGGCTCGACGTACACGCTGCTACTGGGACTCCTGCGTTTCCTCTCCCGCTTGTGGTGCATACACCCGCCGAGGACGCGCGGATCGAAGGTGCCCCATGGACATGCAGCACGAAGGCGTCGGGTCGAGCCCGATGATCTCGACCGCAACCGTTCAGCTCCTCCGTGAGTACACCGGTCGAGGGCCCACGAAGGCCAAGACCTTGATCAACGAGGACCTGGTGACGATCTTGCTGGCGGACACGCTCACGCAGGGCGAGCAGAAACTGGTCGACAACGGTCTCGCTGACCGCGTCCTCCAACTACGCCACGACTACCAGCTAACGATGCGGGACGACCTCGTCGCAATTGTCGAACGGCAGCTAGGTCGCCGTGTGATCGCCTTCATGAGCCAGAACCACATTGCCCCCGACCTCGCGGTTGAGGTGTTCGTCCTCGAACCTGCCGAAGCGGAGTAAGAGAGAGCGAGCGCGCGCGAGAGTCGAGCCCGGCGTGCCCCACCCCAGCCCGTTACTGGTGGCCGTCGAGGAGTCGGACGCCACCTTGCACGTTCGTCTTGCAGGGGAGTTCGACCTTGCGGCCGTCCCGCTGGTTGAGAAGGCCCTCGACCGCCTCTCGCGGCCACCCGTCCCAAGGCGCGTCGTCTTCGACCTAAGCGCTGTCTGCTTCCTCGACCTGGCAGGCCTGCGGACGATCCTCCGGGCCGACGCGCGCGGGCGGGCGCAGGCCTTCGAGGTCGTGGTCGTACGACCGCGCGGCACAGCAAGCCGCGTCTTCACGCTAACCCGCGTAGGCGAGCAGCTCAGCATGGTCAAGGAGCCGGAGGCCACGTGACAACCACAACCGACCTCAAGGACGACCGCTTGCGCCGACTCGTCAACCAGCGCCGGTTCCCCCAGTACTTCGTCGCGTGCCCATGCGAGCGGGGATGCCTGGTCTGCGCCTATACCGGCCTCGTTTCCAAGGGCCACGCAAAACACACCACCTGACCAACGCGGCGGCAACGCGAACGAGAGCGGTCGCGACCTTCCCAGGGTTCTGGCGCTCTCACTCTGTGCGACTTGCGGAAGCGGCGGCGCCGTCACGCGAGACGCCTGCCCTTCGGCCGAGGCAGTAGCGCCCGGCGCGTGGACGCGAAGCCCCGAAGATGCTCTACCCGCGGCCTCCTGAGGCTGACAACAACACGCCACAGGAGTCCACGTACAAGAGTGCCGTTCCCCCACGAATCCGGGCGTGTCGGCACTTGTCCCACCCGCTCCTGCCTCGGACGAGGCGCGGGCGTGCGGTCGAATCACGCCCTGACGCCTGCCTTCCAGCCGAGCAGGAGTCAGCGACGTCCGCCACGCCGCTGCTGTGCGTCGTCGGGGCGGTCGTCGCCGTCGCCGCGGCTTGCGCTCGTGGTCTGGTCGCCGAGCCGGCGGGGTGGAGGGCACTGCGCTCCCGGTCGCCTCGTGGCGGGGCGGGGTCGTGGCTCGCGTTGTCGTTGTGACGTATCTCACGGATCGGGTTGGGAATGGTCGCGCCGCTGGGTTCATCTGAAGGGGGGAAGGCGGAATCTCGGAAACAAAGGGGCGTTGACGATGGCAACTGCAAGACGGGACACCGACTGGCGACGAGCGGCCCGCCGGCTGCTTGCGGGCACCGTGCTCGCTGCCGGGGTAGTTGCCGGTACGGCGATGCCGGCGAGCGCGGCAACCACCGGCACGTTCAGCTCCGGCGTGCTGACCGTGTCCGGTGACGGCGCCGACAACTCAATCGTGATCAGCCGCGATGCCGCGGGCAGGATCCTGGTGAACGGCGGCGCGGTCCCGGTCTCGGGTGGCACGCCGACGGTCGCCAACACAGTGCAGGTCCGGGTCAACGGTCTCGGCGGTCGGGACACGATCGCGCTCAACCAGGCCAACGGCGCGCTGCCGGCGGCCGTGCTGTCCGGCGGCGCCGGGAACGACATCCTCACCGGCGGCGCCGGCGACGACGAGCTCGCCGGTCAAAGCGGGAACGACACGCTGCTGGGCGGCGGCGGTTTCGACCTGCTGTTCGGCGGCACCAACAACGACACGCTGACCGGCGGCGACGCCGACGATCAGGTGTTCGGCCAGGGCGGCAGCGACCGCATGATCTGGAACCCCGGCGACGACACCGACCTCAACGAGGGCGGCGCCGGCAGCGACACGGTCGAGGTCAACGGCGGCGGCGGCGGGGAGATGTTTAGCGCCACGGCCAACGGCAGCCGCGTGCGGTTCGACCGCCTCAACCCGGCGCCGTTTGCGATCGACATCGGCACTTCCGAGAAGCTCGTCGTCAACGCCAACGGCGGCAACGACAGCTACTCCGCGAGTGGGGATCTCGCCGCGCTCATTGGCATCACGGTCGACGGCGGGGCGGGCAACGACACGCTGCTTGGCAGCAACGGGATCGATCTGCTGCTCGGTGGCGCCGGCAACGACTTCGTCGACGGGCAGCAGGGCGACGACGTCGCCTTCCTCGGGTCCGGGAACGACGACTTCCAGTGGGATCCGGGCGATGGCAGCGACATCGTCGAGGGCCAGGATGGCCGCGACGAGATGCTCTTCAATGGCAGCAACGGGGACGAGAACATGGAAGCGAGCGCCAACGGCAACCGCGTACGCTTCACCCGCAACCTCGGAAACATCGTGATGGACCTCGACGACGTCGAGTCGATCGTGGCCAAGACATCCGGCGGCGCCGACAACCTCGTTGTCAACGACCTGTCCGGCACCGATGTCAACAACGTGGCGGGCGACCTCGCCGCGACCGGCGGCGGCAACGACGCCGCGGCCGACAACGTCACCGTCAACGCCACCAACGATGACGACGCCGTGACCGTCACCGGCGCCGGACCGAACGCGCAGGTCAACGGTCTCCCGGCCCTGGTCTCGGTGTCCGGCGCGATCGCCGGTAGCGACCGGCTGGCCGTCAACGCGCTGGGCGGCGACGACGTGGTCGACGCCTCCGGGCTGGCCGCCACCGCGGCGCTGCTCACCCTGAACGGGGGCAACGGCGACGACGTCCTGATCGGCGGCGACGGCGACGACGTCCTGATCGGCGGCGACGGCGACGATGTGCTGATCGGCGGGCCGGGCACCGACACGCTCGACGGCGGAGCCGACGACAATGTCGTCATCCAGACTGTCGCCGCCGACAGCGTGCGCTCGGCGAGGGTCGCCGGGACGGGCTGGCTGAAGGCCCACGCTCGCATTGTCAAGGGCAAGACCGTGCTCAAAGTAGACGGCAAGAAGCGCACGCTTCCCCACGCCGACCTGGACCGGCTCGCCCGCCCGGCGGCCGCTTCCTGAGCTGAGCGACGCCAGCGCCAGAGCCGTCGGTCCGGTTCTGGCGCTGGCCATGCTCGCGCGAAGTGGAGCGACGCCGGTCGGTGGGGCTGGGCCTCGTGATCGCGGTCGCTCATGGCCGATGCCCGCGTGAGGCGGCAAGCGGCGACGTCGTTGCCCTCAACCGTCCACTACGTCCGCAAGCAGCTCACCTAGTCCGAAGCAGCACCCCAGTCGCGGGCTACGACGCG